>JARGGH010000029.1 GCA_029210945.1 Anaerolineales bacterium | reverse complement strand
GCCGAACCGCCGGATGCGGACCCGCATGTCCGGTGGTGTGGGAGGGGTAGGGCCGTGAGGCCCTCCCCTATCCCGATCATCAGTAATGTCGACTGATCGAGCTGAAGGCTGCTATCCGTTTATTATCTTCAGAGAGCAGCGAGTGAATGTCGGCATCGACGTTCTCAGCGTCGATGCGCATCCGGCCCCGGAGGAAGCCCTCAAAATCTGATCTGGCTTTTTCGGCGACCCAGCGGCAGGTGGCATTATCCGGAGACTCGCGTTCCAGTTGCGCCGGAGGTTGTAAAAGTATCGATTTGGATCATTGTTCAACCCGACAATTCCCCTCGTCATGCTCGACCTCGGTGAACTCTCTTTTACCTGAGATATAGCTCTGGTCCGGGAGGAGACTGAACTCACCATTAAAGTAGCTGTTGAAGATGATCCTGAAGACGTTAACCGGTGTTATGTTCTCATAGAACAACGAGCTTTGGCCGGGAGTGAAAAACGCAGCGATGATTTTCACTGCATTCACATTGCCACCCCACGGTGAACCGTGATCGCCAGCAACGATGATGATTGGTTCTGTATTCGACGATTGAATGATCTCGGGAAGGATCTCGAGCATGCGTGTATTTATGTACTTCACCGCAGCGACATAACCTCGCCGGTAATTTTCTTCTGTGTAGATGTTCCCTGCATCGGCGTCATAAGGGATATGAATCCTCTCACCTTCTGGCCCGAATACGAATGGGGGGTGTGGGATGATCAAATGTGCAAATACAAATTTTGGACCATTAACGCTGGGTATTTTTGGAAGCTGTTCGAGAGCGTAAAGGGTATCCACGTAGTTTATTTGATCGGAAAGCTGCAATGTCTCGGATTGCTGAAGATCCAGATATACTCTTACCACGGTCGTTCTTAGAAGCAAGTCCTCAAATGGATTCATCAAGCCAGAGCCACTTGATTGGTAGAGAATATCGGCGTCATCCCAGACAAATCGCTCCCATGGGTGTTTAAATGCTATCGTCTTATATCCAAGACTTTCGAGTCGTGCTCTAACGAAGTTGTCCTTGAGAAGAGAAATCAACGAGGTTTCAGTGCGAGATATATCCTCGCTGGATACAAGTGATTGAATGTATTCAATGTTAAATGTCGATGTGAGTGAGTGACGGGTCCTTGTGTAGTTGCTAATGGCACAATCGGCGATCTCGAACCCTGACTCCTCCAGAGAATCGAGAAATCCGGAATTATCGAATCCATACTGTTCTGCAAGCACATCGCTACGCGTATAGCCATCCAGGACGATATAGTAAATATCGGGCGGTATAGCATCTTCTGACCATTCAATTGAAGTAGAAGTCGGTTGTACGGAAACCGGAGTCTTTGAGCTCATGTAATGGAATGCCAGTAGCTGAATTAGCGGTAGGCAGATCAGAACAGAGGAAAAGGTGACTAAGCCCGAATTTAACACCGGAATTGTTTTTGGATACTTCTGCAGCCAGACCGCAAGAGCGCTAATGATTATTGTCCAGAGTGGTAGAAGGAAGCGGTGTCTTCCAATTACAATCCCGTCAATGCTGGTCGATTTGATGGGCGCGTAGAGCCGCCCATAAGCGAAGAACCATATCAAGAACAGGCTGGTGAAAACGGCTGCGGATTGCCAACTTCGGGTTAATAATCTAAGCAGAATCAGGATTGTAGTCGCCGCGATGATTGAGAAAACCAGCGAACGGATGACGTCGCGTGGAAATATCTGATCGATGTTAAATGCTAACAAACTTAATGTAGGGTATGCTGCGAGAAAGATTATATTAATGGGCGACCGCAAGTAACCTCGTTTAATTTGAGACATATCAGCATTCAATCCAGCAAGCCCTCACCATCGCGCCCATAACGCTCGAGGACGGCGCGGACCTCTTCAAGCGCCGGCATATTATGGCCGGTGCCGAGCTTCTGCACCTTGGCGGCGCCGGTGGCGTTGGCGAGTGTGCCGAGCGATTCCAGGTCCATTTCCCGCAGGCAGCCGTGAATCACGGCCGCGTCCAGGCTGTCGCCGGCGCCGGTGGCATCGCGCGCCTCAACCGGGAAACCGGGCGCGATCTGGACTTGCCCGCGGGTAAACAGCACGCAACCGGCCACGCCGCGTTTGACCACAATTAATTCGGGTCCGTGATCGAGCAAGGCCAGTGCGGCGTTCAATGGGTCCGCAAGACCAGTTAATCGGTTGGCCTCCGCTTCTGTGGCAAGCAGCACGTCTACGTGTTTGAGCGCTTCGAGATGCCATTCTAGGTCGTACTCGCGGTTGCCGGGACCCGGGTCGAAGAAGGTCCTGACCCCGGCCTCGCGGGCGGCTTTGAGGCCCTCCAGGTTGATCTCCGGTACCGCATCGTGATCGGCCCAGCCGTCGGCAAACAGCGCCACCGAACTCTGAATATTTGTGCGCCATTCGGGGGTTAATGCTTTGACCGCCAGGTCGCCGCGGTAGCCGAGGTAGGCTGGCTCGCCGGCCTTGTCGACGACTACGCCGGCGACGGGCGTCTCGCTCCCTTCGCTCACCACGACCCCGGAAATGTCCACCCCCTCTGTTTGGAGTCCTTCGCGCACGATCTCGCCGAACTCGTCATCGCCGGTTTCACCCAGGCAAGCCACCTGCTCGCCGAAATGGCGCAGCATGATCGCCACGTTGGTCGCGCCGCCGGGGCCGAGTTCCATGTACTTCACATGCGTCATATCGCCCGCTTGCACCGGAAATTCGGGGATGCGTAAGCTGAAGTCGGCGATCAGGTCGCCCAGGATAGAAATCAAGGTAGGCTGCCTCTCGTTGTGTGGAGCGTCAGGGCGTTTTGTTAGATGCCTGATTATATGCGCGCTTTCTCGTTGAGCACAGAACCGATGCCAGATTTGTGATGTGGGGGCTTGGGGAAGAGTGAATCAGGGCACTCAGCCACCCAGGTACACTGTTACCCTGGAATATTTTTTGAGAGGTGCTGGGGCAGATCTGTGAACCTCCGTCTATGACTTCTCTGTAAGAAGATTAACTCCGTCGGAACGGCTTAAGGAGCGAGTAATATGCTGAGGTGCATCGCCATGCACCCCACCAGGAAACGAACTATCTCTGGAGCCGGCGACCGGGTCGTCCCGGTTACATAATTGAGGACCCTCTTTTCACCAAACGATCTGCAAACATGTTCAGCGCATCATAATAAGGCATAATGCTCGGGATGTAGTGGCGTTCGTCGGCCGCATGAGGGCACAGCCCGGATTGTCCCCAGACGATCCCCTGTCCCTGCGGCGCGAAGCGCGCGCTTGTCCCGGCCAGTTTGCGCCCGATCACCGGGTCTTCTCCCGTCGCGGATTTTATCGAGGCAATTAGATCATCCAGATGGGGATTTTCGGGATCGCAAGACACCCCCGGTTCTGAAGCGATGAGGGCGCGCTCGATCCGATTGGCGGCGCAATAATCCGTCAGCGCAGCGACGAGTTCGTCCAGATTATCTTCCGGGATCGGTCGGATCTCCAATCCGAGGCGCGCGGAATCAGCGCTGACGTTGAAGATGCCCGGTTCCCCCGAGTGTACGTAGGGGAAACGGATCTGTGAACGCCAGCCGTCTTCGCCCTGCAGGGTGAGCCGTGCCTCTGCAATCCTGAGGAGATCAGCCTGGATCTGAAGCAGCTCCTCTCCAATGTCCGCATTCGGCTGGCGCAGGCCGGTATGGCCGCGCTTGCCTCGCAGCCGGAACTCGATCCGCAGCAAGCCCCGGTTCTGGAGGCAGATCTGCCCGACCTTCTCGTCACCGTTTTCACCGGTGCGTTCGCCGGCGATCAGCAGGTCCGGTGAATAACCACGGCGTTTCTTGAGATCGGCAAGGACGTGCGGCGTGCCGAACGGCTCACCTTCCCCGATTTCTTCGTTTCCGACCAGGAGCAGGTTGACGGGCGGATTGTTCCCGGCGGCGATTTGGTCCTTCATCCACACCATCATCGTCGCCACGACGGTCTTCATGTCCGCCGCGCCGCGCCCGACCAGATAATCGCCTTCTATGTAAGGATTGAACTGGCGGTCATCTGGCTCAGGTTCGACCACATCGAAGTGACCGCTGAGCATGACCGGAGCATTTTCCGCGCCCGGGAACGAAGCCAGCATAGCCGGGTAACGCCCTCTGTCGTAAAACGCGATCGTGCAGCCGGCGTCCACGAGATAGTCATGGATGAGCGTCGCCGCCCGGTCGAGGTCGTCATGCCGCTGTCGTTCAAGAGGCGCGTTTGTCACGGACGGGATGCGGATCAGGGATTGTGCCAACTGGAGGATTTCGGAGACTTTATCCGTCGATGGAATCTGTATTCGGGAGCCGGCACGTGGCCGAAAGCGCACGGGCGCTCGATCGCTCTTGCGCGCCTCGCTGCGGGATTTCCAGAGCAGTTCGTCCAGGGCGCCATTCGTCGGCAGCCCGTGGCTGCGGACTTGCTCCGCGATGCGGGCCACATCCTCGGCGACTTGTTGTTCGTGCGACTCGGCAAGCTGCTCGAGCACCTCAAGCGGAACGATGTCGTTGTCGCCGATTCGAGCACGAACCTGTTCTCTCAGCGTGGATGCATAGTTTTTTCCACCGGTTGCGAGTTTTCGCAACGGCTCGAGCGAGCCTGCGTAACAGAGCCTCTCGGCCAGAGGCCAGATTTGGTCGAGGGTCCAGGAAAGGAAGTCTCGCATCATGAGGTGTTCACCGGTAAATGGGTGTTCGACTTGAGCCTCCAGACCATCACGGGTGGCACGGCGTTCGTTCTGCCGCACACGCTCCAAATCCTTTCGTTCGTAGCGAAACTCCCGCCCAAAAGCCGGATCTGCATAGGATTGGATCAGCAGCATCTCCTTGAGGGCGAGATTGGCGATCTCCATCTCCATGGGCAAACCGCCGTCATCCGTGCGAATCTCGACTCTTGCCATCGGGATGTCAATGCGCGCCAGCAGGTTCTGGACCTCGATCTGCTGTGCAAGATCTTCCAGTGATGATTTGGCATCCTCTGCATAGAGCCCGTGCTCGTAGACGGCGCGCAGTTGGCTGCTGGTCGAGCCGATCACGCGTTCGACTGGCTCGGCGAACGAACGCGCCCGCACCGGGGTCCAGTTGTTGTTGCCGAAGCGGATGCCTTTGTGCACGAGACCGTAGGAGCGCTCGATGTAATCTGCATGCGAACGGTAAAGCAGGGGCACATCGATGTTTTTCGGATTGGGGAAGGTGAGGTTGCGGATCGAATCGACCTCCGTGATGCGGACGACCGGTTCGCCGCCTTGCGATTCGGCGCGGAAGGGGGTGCTCGCCCCGGCGGCGATGAACGCGGCAGCGAAGGCTCGCAGGACGCGCGTGCCATGGATGTACACCCGGTTCTTATACCCATCGAGGTGGGTACGACGCTCCCCGGCTGGCAGGTGCATGAAATCCCAGCTCAGCAGCGGCTCTGGCAGGGAGACGTTGGAGTGTGAGCCCGCGGTCGCGAGCCCGGAGCTGTAAAGCGCCACGCATCGTTCCAGATAGCGCCGTTTGGCCAGGTTCCAGCCGTGCGGGATCGACTCCCCGCCGACCTCGATCGGGAAGAGCAAATTGCCGTGCCAGGTGAACAGACGCTGGAAATAATCTGCGCCTGCGGTCGCCATTGCGTTCAATAAGTTGGCCTCCAGCAGACGCGCTTCGTAGACCGAGCCGGCCGGTGAGTAATGCGGGCGTGTGGCAAACTCGATCATCCAGTGAAACACCTCAAGCTGGTGGCGATCGGCTAGCCAGGCCGGCAGGTAGCGTTCACGAAGCAGGTCGGCGAATGAACGCGCCTCATGGCCGGCACCCACGATCTGCAGCGGGCGGAAACGGCTGTCGAGCAGATTCCACTCGATCTCGATCCCGCTTGTTCCACGCTCTGGCAGGCTGCCACGGGCCTCTTCCCGTGCGAGCAGGTAACGCTCGCTGAAACGGTCAAGATCATCCAACATTGAGCGCATTTAACCCCTCCAGCAGGCGTTCTGCGGCGCCCAGCGTTCGATCCGGCGGCGTGGCGTAGGAGAAGCGGATCCAGTCGCCGCCGAACCGGGAGAAAAATGCCCCGGGCACGATCGCCACGCCATGCTCCTCCGCTAGGTAGGCCCCCAGAGGTTCGCTGTCCGACCATCCGGCTGCCGTGAGCCAACCGGCGACCTCGATAAAGGCATAGTAGCCCTTCCCGAGGATGAATCTAAAACCGTTCTCTTCAAGAAATCTAGCAAGCACCCGCCGGCTTGCGTTCGTGGGTTCGACGATGCTCTTGCTCGCCTCAGCGAACCCCATTTGGTAGGCGGCCACCGCGACGGCGGTGCTGAAATAGGTCGGGATGACGGTGTGGGATGCCTGCGAGACGATGTACTGGATGATGCTCTTCGAGGCGATCAGGTGGGCATTACGGATGTTTGAGGCCCCGAGCGATTTGGTCAGCCCGTCGAGGAAGATCAGCCGGGCACGCTCTTCGGGTTCGAAGTGTGCGAGGAAGCGGTTGAGGTCCATCGGCGACTCATCGGTGATGAAATGATACATCCAATCGAAAAGTACGTAGGGGATGCTCAACGAAAATGCTTTCTTCGCCAGCGCAACCATCCGCTCTTCAGGAATCGTGTTCCCGGTCGGGTTATCGGGCGTGGTGATGATCAACGCGGCGATGCGCCGGCCGATCTTCTGTGCGTACTCCACGCTGGATTCGATCCCTTCGGGTGTAAAAGCCCAACCATCGGCGGGTTCGCCGGGTGCGAGCAGGACGTTTGCGCCGACGCTGTAAGGACCCCAGTTGTAGGAGATCCACGGCACCCGGCTGACGAGGATCAGGTCCCCGATGCGCCCATGCCCGGATGCCAGGATGGCGTCGTAGGCTTTGGCGAGCGCGTCACGCCCGCCAACAGCCGCGGCGACGTTTTCTGGATCGATGCCGGATGAGCTATCCATCTGCCAGTAATTTTCGATGACGACCCTGCGGAACTGATCGGTGCCAAACGGCATGTCGTAGGACGTGCCGCGCGCCAGCTGAAGTGCGAACGCTTTTTCAAGAATCGCCTCCGGCACGCCCGGGAGGCTGGCGCCGCCATCACCCTGCGAGGCATCGAAGGTGAGCCTTGTGGGCTCTTTTTCTTTGAAGGCGGAGAGCCCGTGTTTGATGAGGAACATACGCGAGGGCGGGATCGCAGCACGCCTCCGAAGGAAATCGTCCACGGGGATGAGCGCCTTCTCGGGCACAGCTGTGGTGGGTGAGTTGGTGTCGATCTTCATGGCGTGCTCCTCCTGTCCGGTCCCGTATCAGGAAATAAAAAAACCCCGGCCTTTGACCGGGGTTCGTGAACGAAAAATTACCTTCTGCCGCGCTAACCCGTCCCAAAGGCTTTCATGAGCCAGTGGTTGTTATTCAGATTAGGATTAGCGTCGAGAATCATTATCAGCATCGGGAGCAGTTTAGCATAAAAATCGCCACGCTTCAATGAGCCTATGCGCGTAGGACAGACTCCCAAGGAGCCCTGCGAACAGTTGCCCGGATTTTGATCGTACGTCCGTTGGATCTGCATAAATCCTGGCTATTCGATCGACTGCAGGTAGCTGATGAGGTCATCGATCTGGCTGTCGCTCATCTCCCAGCGCGGCATGATCCAGTGTAATTCCTCGCCCGACGGGTTGAGCCCTTCCGTCACGGCGCGTTTGAACGTCTCAGCAGTGTACGCAGGATGATCCTCTCCATGCTCTCCATCGTGTTCTTCTTCGGTCAGGTGTTCCCAGCGGATGTCGGGTGCCGTGACGGTCGACATCATCATGCTCACTCTCGCTCCGCGGGCATCTGCGCCGTGGCATGATGCGCAGCCGGATCTCCCGCCGGGCATGCGCCGCATACCTTCCATCTGAGCACGAATAGGAGGCCCACTCTCGCTCGCGCCTGTGAAGTAAATGCGCTCGCCGTTGGAGGCATAGTCGTTGGTTTGGATCGCGAACCCTTCTTGAAAAGATATCCCTGTTGATCGGGTCGGGACCAGGAACCAACCCGCGATGAGGAGGCTGCCCAGGACGAGCATCGCCCCGGCGGCGATCAGGATGGCGAGGATCAGCACAATCTTCGTCGTCTGGTTCATGGCATCACTCTAAAAATCCAAAGGCTTTGAAAGCCTTCCCGTGTGTGGTCATTCGGATCACGCTTCAAGATCTTTCTTGATCTCGAGAAATTCCTCGCGTGAGATTTCACCGCGCGCGTATCTTTGCCTGGCGATCTCCAGAGGTCGATCGCCGGCGATTGAAGGCGATCTATCTTTGTCCGAACCGGCATTCCACACGGCGCGGACGGCGAGCACGGTGATGGCGATCAAGCCGCCCCAGAAGACGAGCATAACCAGCCCACCCAGCAGCATCCCGCCCCACCCGACGTTACCCATTTGTCCAAACCACATCGTGTCTCCTCCTGGCATTCTGTTGGCGAGGCCTTCTCTCTGTTGATTATATAGCAGCCCCGACCAGGCACGAGAGATGGGGTTGACGGGGAGCGGGAATGGCGTAGGATTCACGCTGAGGTGCAAGCTGTTGATGCACGAGAGGATGGTACTGAAATGCGCATTCCGTTTCTAGATCTACTGACTCAGGAAGGTCCGATCCTGCTCGATGGCGCCATGGGCACGATGCTGTTCCAGAGCGGGCTAGAACACGGCGGCGCACCCGAGCTGTGGAATGTCGAAGCGCCGGAGAAGGTGCGCGCCGTGCACCAGGCTTATATCGACGTTGGATCACAGTTGATCCTGACAAACACGTTCGGCGGAACGCCGCTGCGGCTCGAGATGCATAAACTCGACGGGCGTACAGAGGAATTGAACCGCGCCGGCGCGGAGCTAGCCGGCCATGCAGCCGAGCAAGCAGATCATGCGATTGTCGTCGCCGGGTCGCTCGGTCCGAGCGGAGGCATCCTCGAACCTTATGGCGAGATGGCCTACGATGAGGCGGTCGCCTCGTTCCGCCGCCAGGTGGATGGCCTGGTTGAGGGCGGTGTGGACGTGCTGTGGATCGAGACGATGTCGGACCTCGGCGAGGTCCGCGCGGCGGTGGAAGGAGCCCGGGCTGTCACCAATGAAGTACCGATTGTGGCGACGATGACGTTTGATACACACGGCCGCACGATGATGGGGGTCACGCCGGAGCAGGCTCTGCAAGAGATGTCGGCCCTCGACCTGGCGGCGCTCGGCGCAAATTGCGGCAACGGCACCCAGGAGATCGAGACGGTGATCGGGAAAATGGCTGACCTGAAGCCGGATAGACCTCTGGTGGCCAAGGCGAACGCAGGCATCCCCCACGTCGAAGGCGACCTCGTGATTTATGATGCGACTCCTGAGATTATGGCTGGCTACGCCCAGAAGGTGTTTGAGCTGGGTGCAAAGCTGATCGGCGGGTGCTGCGGGAGCACACCGGCACACCTGGCGGCGATGAACCGCGCCCTCGATCGCTAAACCCACACAACAGAGCATAAGTTTTCCATTCGCTCCCCGGAACGCGCCCAGCGGCGCAAACGGGGAGCATTATTTTTCTGGATTACTCACCGCGGTCCAGAGAGAAATTCGCTAGGTGTATCTGGCAGAATCCAGGCGTGCTGAGGCGACTTTCCGATCGTGTACACCGGGTAGGGGCAGTCAAATCGATCTGACGATTGGCCAGCGGTCAGTTCTGGTCACTGACCGTGGAAGCAGGCTAGGTTGGTCAGGATGCGATTGCCACGGTGGAGCGCCACAGACAGGATAGGCTTGAAGGTGGTTGTAGAGGAGAAGCGTTTGATGGCAACAAGAGAGCAGCAAGTATTCAAAGAGGGCGATTGGATCAAGCATCCCTATCACGGTGTGGGCCAGATCACCGGCCTGGAAGAAAAGACGCTGGGCGGGGAGGCGCAGACCTTCTACCGGGTCGACACAGACGACAGCACATTCTGGATCCCGATCGAGGAAGCCGATGAAAGCGCAGCGCGTCCGGTCGTCTCGGAGGAATCGCTTGAGGAGAGCCTGAAGATCCTTGCTGAAGCGCCTGAAACGATGGCGGACCACTACCGCACACGCAGGAGCCGCATCAGGGAAGTGCGCGAGTCGGGACGCCTGACGCGTGTCGCGGAGCTGCTGCGTGACCTGGCAGGACGCCGTCGGAGAAAGTCGTTGAACTCGACCGAACGCCGGGCGTATCGAGAGTTTCGACAGAGTCTTATCGCTGAATGGTCCCGGGTGGAGGGCATTCCCGAGGAAAAGGCCGAATCGAGACTGCGGAAATTCTTGCGCATGGGCCGCAAGAGAGAGACGGGCGAAGGGAAAGCTGCCCTTGACCCCCTTGGAAAAAAGAAATGAACACTGCCTAAGAAAAACGACGATTGGATAGAGGGCACGATTGATTGTGCCCCTTCTTTGATTCTGTGAAACGGCATGGTTGGGAGGGGATTGAGGATCGGGAAATCCGGGAGCAGTGGCGTGGGGTATATGGCCAGCCTGCAGGTCGACGTCAATTTGACGAAGGCGAGTCTGGGCTGAGCCGGCCGGCAATTTCCTCGATTGCTGACCGATGGTCTTCAAGGCCCTGCACATTCAACACTTCCGCTCCGGGCCAGCGCTCGAGGGCATGTGCGATGAGATGGGGGCGAACGACGACCAGCGCCAGCCTGAAGCTGCCGCGGTCGACAGCTGCCAGGCCGGCGGTGAATCCCTCGCCCCGCTCAAACTCAAGCGGTCCGATTTCGTCCAGCACAAGCACGTCGCACGGGGTCGCACGCTCCAGGACCGTGTTGCACCAATCGATCACCTTTGGGTCGAAGCTCCATTTCTTCGTGCTCGCCGGACCCGCATCGCCCCGGTTGGGTTCCGCAAGATTTTTATGCTCATAGGTCACGACGTTTACCGCCTGGATGCCCACTTTCTTCCCGTTGCGGTTGAGACCAGGTGAGAGAACGCCGCGGATATCGATCCGCTGCAGATCCCCCTTGCGCAGGGCGTTGACCACTCCGGCACAGAATTGTGTTTTGCCCGATCCGGACTCGCCGGTGATGATAAGCGTCTGGTTGGATGTCATAAACAGCCCTTTGCATTACGCAGAATGACTTTATGCCCGTCGATTTCCCGGACCGTGATCGGCAGGCGGTAGGCTTCGGTCAAATTCTCGCCGGTAAGCACTGAAACGACGTCTCCGCTGGCAATCGCCTGACCACCGCGCATCAGGACGGCGTGGCTGGCGATCGAAAAGGCGACATCCGGATCGTGCGTGGTGAAGAGCACGGTCATTTCCTCTTTCCCTAACCCGGACAACACTTCAAGCATATGCTCCTTATTGGCCAGATCGAGATGGGCGGTTGGTTCGTCCAGCAGCAGAATTTGTGGCTCCTGGGCGAGGGCGCGTGCGATGCGGATGAGCTGCGCTTCGCCACCGCTGAGCGCCTGAACATCGCGATCGGCAAGGCCCTCAATCCTCAGCATCTCGAGGATTTCCATCACCAGCTCATAATCACGCGCTTGCGGCGCGACGAGCAGCCCGAGATGCGGGGCGCGTCCCATGGCGGTGTATTCGAGGACGCGGTAGGGGAACGGGATCGTTTCCAGCTGCGGCACAAGTCCGATCATCCGGCTGATCTCCCGGCGGGGGAAGTCGTCGATGCGCCTGCCGTCGAGCCGGATCTCGCCGGTCTGCGGCTTGAGGACGCCCAGCATCAGGTAGAGCAGCGTGGTTTTCCCGACCCCGTTTGGACCCAGAATCGCGGTGACGCTGCCGTGTTCGATGGAGGCCGTAAGAGAATCGAGCACCCAGCGGTGTTCGGGACCGTAGCGAAATGAAACCTCGGAAAGCGTGATTGCAGATTCACTATTCATCATTTCAATTGCACCCGGAAGGTTGTCATGATCAGCATGAAGATCCCGGCCCCCAGCAGCGAGGTCAGGATGCCGAGCGGGATCTCCCCAGCCGTGAGCGTCCGGGCGATATCGTCGCACAGAAGCGTGAAAGCCGCTCCGATCAGCATCGCGCCGGGGAGATGGAGCTGTGCATCGGCGCCGAAAAGTCGCCGGGCCAGGTGTGGGACGATCAGCCCGACCCAACCGACGATGCCGGCGATGGCGGTCAGCGCCGCGGTGGCGACGACCGCCCCTAGCAGCATCCACCAGCGCTCCTGTTCTGGCACGGCGCCTAACGACCATGCTGTCTCGTCGTCGAGCGAGAGCAGATTCAGCCGCCAGCGCAGCAGGTACATAAGCAGCAGCCCCGGGATGACAAATGGGAGCACATTCAGCACATCCTGCCAGGTGGCTGACCATAGACCACCCAGAAGCCAGAACGTGATTTCGGGAAGCTCGGTAAATGGATCCGCCAGATATTTCAGGATGCCGGTTCCCGCCGAAAAAAGCGCCGAGACTGCAATCCCGGCAAGCACCAATCGAAGCACCCAGCCGCCGAAGCGCAGGCGCCTGGCCAGCAAGTAGGAACCGACCAATCCGGCCAGAGCAAACCCGATCGCCATGAGATGCATCGGGATAGCGCTTTGACCAATCAGCAAGATGCTGAGCGCCGCGCCGAACGCCGCGCCCTGCGAGACGCCCAGGAATCCCGGTTCGACGAGCGGGTTTCGAAAGAGCATCTGCATCACCGCGCCGGCGGAGGCCAGCGAAGCGCCGAGCAAGATCGCCAGCAGGATGCGCGGCAAACGCAGTACCAGGACCAGGCGTTGCGCCAATGGATCTTCGACCAGCCGGGAGACCGGCATCCAGTACGGCGCAGGGTAGCGGCCGATAAAGAGCGAGAGCGCGGTGAGCAAGACCAACGCGATGATGATGACAGCGAAAACCCGGCGGGGGTGTGTGCGCATCAACTGCAAATTGCCTCTCAATTCACGATGGATGGCAGCCGCTGGAACACCTCCGCCTCGATCGTGGCGGGATCGAGATGGTAGATCTGCATGTAGAAGCTACGGACCTCCTCTTCCAGATTGAGACCAGCGGTCTGTTCTGGATGGAGCGTCTTCGCCAGCCAATGAAGTCCGAGGATCCAGCGTGGATCCGGTTGATCCCAACTCAAGAAATCACCAGGGAAGGGGTGGATCTCGCCGTTTTGCGCGGCCTGGAGGGCTTGCCAGTTGGCATCTGCCTCTAACGATTCCACAACCGGCGCCGGGTCATCAGGATAGTAGACCACGATCACGATCTGCGGATCCCATGCGGCGATCTGCTCGAACCCGACGATCGTCCAGCCGCCGCTCTCGGCCGCTTCTAACCAGACCGGCACGCCGCCGGCCTGCTCCACGAGGCCGGTCTGCAGCCAGCCCGCGGAGGGCACGTTGAAGGCCACCTCGCCGCCACGGTCACTGTACTGCAGAAGCAGCACGGTCGGGCGCTGCTCTACGGGGAGCGGGTCGATCAATTCATCGATCTGCCCGGCGCGCTCCGCGTAGAATCGCAAGATTTCTTCCGCTCGCTCCGGATTGCCGAATAAGTCACCGATCACGCGCACATCACGCTGGAACTGGGCGGGGGTCTCCAGGTCGAGATAAATCACAGGGATGCCCAATTGTTCGAGCGGTTCACCGAGCGATTCTGCCAGGTAGCTCTTCATGAGCACGACATCCGGATCTGCGGGGAGGATCTGCTCGGCTCCTGCGTTGCGTTCGAGCAGCATCTTCTCGTCCAGACGCGGGTCGACAATCTGGTAGAAAGATAGATCACGCTGGGTGCGGTCCTCGAGTGCCGCGACGCGCTCGATCGCCTCCGGGAACATGTAGACGGTATGGGCGATTAGCGCTGTGGCTCTGCCGGCGATCGCGATGCGCTGCGGGAGTCGGTCAAATGTGCTCTCCCGTCCGAGGGCGTCCACCACGGTGAACTGTTCCGGAGCGGCGGTCGCGGTTGGCGGTGGCTGCACGGACGCCTCCGCCGGCACCTCGATGGCGGTGTCGGTCACGGCGGGTTCCGGTGCCGCCGGGCCGGCGCAGCCGACAACCAGCATGGCTACAATAATCGTGTGGATCAGGTAGCGTGTGTAGTTCATGAAGGCCTCCCGGTCATTCGAAGATATTCGCATCCTGGCATTCCGTCAGCCAGGTGAGCAGCGATCTCAACTGCATTATCCGCAGGCGCAGTGATTGCCGGAGTATCCGTTGAGACGGGTCCAGACCTGAATGGCTATTCTCGATCGTGGAAAGCCCATTCAGGATTGCCTCCCGTTGGTCTTTGAACAGGGTGGGGACATCGACCTCCGGGATTCGCAGTGCGAGGTAGAGCTTGCTGAGGAACGCGATCCGCACGGCGCGCACGCTGGGACCGACCGGCGTTTCGAGCTAATTCTGTAAGTGATGCTCGCCATGCGCCGTCACCCGAAATCGCTTTCGGTCCGGGCGTTCTTGCTGCTCCAGAATCTCGCCTTCGATCATGCCCTGTTTTTCCAGGCGAGCGAGCACGTTATAGACCTGGCTGAGGCTGAGCCTCCAGACGAAGCGCAGGTCGCGCTCGATCTGCCGGTGCAGGTCGTACCCGTGCGAAGGCGCGATCGAGAGCAGGCCCAGGAGCAGGAATTCGGGTGAGACGTGGCTCGTGAACGGCTGTCGTTCTTTCATATACTCACTGAGTGAGTATATGACATGAATCGCAAAACTACCAGCGTCGATTGTCATCGTTGTGGCACGACAAAATAGGGTCTAAGGAAGGATATTTGATGCCGGGCAGGATGGGCGCGCAGATTTCGATCGCCTGTCTGGTCCTGGCGAAGGATCCCCTCCGGATTAAGGATCGATCCTGCCGTGACGGGCGGAGGTGATCTCGGCCATGATGGAGAGCGCAATTTCTTCCGGCGATCGGGCGCCAATATCCAGGCCAATCGGTGCGTGCAGAAGCACAAGCTGTTCTTGGCTGCAGCCGGCTTGCTTCAACCGCTCTACACGTTTGGCGTGCGTTCTGCGGCTCCCCAGCACACCGAGATAGAAAACCGGCTCATCGAGCGCCCCGAGGATGGCCGGATCGTCGATTTTTGGATCGTGGGTGAGAACCGCGACCGCAGTTTCATTATCCAGTGCGATTTGCGCGTAGGCATCTTGCGGCCAGGATTGGATGAGCAGATCGACGCCGGGAAATCGTTCATCGCTGGCGAATGACCGGCGCGGATCGACGATGATCGTTTTGTAGCCCAGCACCCTGGCCATCTCCGCCAGCGCGATTGAGATGTGCACCCCTCCGATCATGACGAGTTTAGATGGCGCCGGGATCACATCGAGGAAGAGCTGACAATCACTGCCCGGCTCCTGATTGAGCCGGACGGAGCTGCCGTTCGCGAGTGCCTCTCGCACGGCATCCATCACACGCCCCACAAGCAAATCACGATCGCCTGCAACCGGATCTCCTTCGCTGTTCAGAAGCAGCTGGCTGCCGGATCGATCTCCAGCACCCTCAATGCAGGTCAACAAGGCGACGGTTGATTCCTGGTGGATCAACCTGGCGGCCTGTTCGAATATTTCCCGATCCAGTTTGTGAACAAAGACCTCGATCGAACCACCGCAGGCCAGACCGACCTCCCAGGCAGTTTCGTCGCTGACGCCGAACTTGAGCAGCCGCGGCGGGTCGCCCTGGATGACCTGCAGCGCAGTCTCGGTGACCGCGCCCTCGACGCAGCCACCGCTCACCGAACCGACCATCGTCCCGTCGGGTCGTACGGCCATCTTCGAACCGGCTTTGCGCGGTGAAGACCCCCAGGTGCTCACCACCGTCGCCAGCGCAATAGCATCTCCTGCTGAGTTCCAACGCTCGAGCGTATCCAGGATGTCACGCATCTTGTTCTCTCCCGGCCTTTGAACGCGGGAAAGGCCTCTCCTTGATATCTTCCAGCAGCCCACCGTGCCCAAGGCTCGTGATGTCCGACCGTCGCAGGTGTTCGCCGGACAGCAGCCTCGGCAGGACCCAGTCGATAACATTTTCCTTGGGGCTGCGCGCACACCCGGGAGCGCCCAGAATGGGCAGGTTATCGAGATAGGCGATCATTAATAGATTGCCGGGATCCACTGGTGCCCCGATTGTCTCGACCTGCCCGCCGGCTGCTTCGATCGCAGTGGGGATGACATCGCGTGGGTCCATGATCGCCGTCTCGCCGGCCATGATGAGCAAATCCACCGGCATCTCGCTCAATCTATTCAGAGCGACGGTTATCGCTGCGGCCGGATCATCTACGTCGGTCACGACCTGATGGGTCGCGCTGATCGCGGATCCCAGATCCTTGACGCGTTTTTCGAGCGGAGCTTTGAAATCGTGTTCAAGTTTTCCCAGAATCGCAGCCGCGCCGAGAAACATGAGGTGGACTCGCTTGGCGTCCAGTCTTTGAATAGAGACGATCGGCCGGCCGGTGGCGATCGCTTCAATCGCATGCATTGTTTCGGCCGAGATGCCGTAGGGGATGATCTTGATGCTGGCGACCATCCGTCTCGGTGAAACGACGCTGCGATCGCGCAATGTGGACAGCGTGACGCCGGGGAGCGTGTTCAATGCTTGCAGCCCTTCGACATCGACATGCAGGACGCCGGCTGTCTCCGCGAGCAGATTTGTGCGCCCGGTTGCAGCGCCCACCAGCCGTACGCCATCACCGTGGGCGAGCTCTGCAGTTCTGCGCGCCGCATCGGCCTCGCCCACGTCGCCTTCTTCCAATTCAGCGACGTAGATGAACCGGCGTCCCAGCCTGCGCAGTGTATTAATCTCCTGTGGGGATATCTGGATCCCTTTGCGCAGGACGCGATTTCCGTCTTCATCGGAAATGTTGTGCGCCATGATCGCGCCGTTCGTGTCCTGTATGGCTCGATTTTCAAATTTCATGGTTGGCCGAGATCCAGTCTGCATCCTGAGTCAGAAGCACAGTTCTAATCATTATTCTAACCATTATGCCTGGATGTTGCGCTTGAGTAAAATGGGTTTGTGCTACAGGCCAGGCAGGAAAGGGTTTTCTTATGCCCCAATTCATCACAGCCATCGATCAGGGAACGACCAGCACGCGCGGCATGCTTTTTGATCGGCGTGGGAACCCGGTGTCGGTCGCGCAGCTCGAGCATGAACAGATCTACCCACAGCCCGGATGGGTCGAGCACGACCCGCTCGAGATCTGGGAGAACACCCAGCGTGTCATCCGCCAGGCGCTCGACGGGGCGGGAGTTTCCGGTGGCGAGATCGCGGCGGTAGGGATCACCAACCAGCGCGAGACCACGCTTGCATGGAACCGTACAACCGGAAGACCGTACGGCAACGCGATCGTCTGGCAGGACACGCGCACCAAACAAATATGTGATCGACTGGCGGGCGAGGGGGGTGTAGACCGTTTCAGACAGAAGACCGGTTTGCCGATCGCGACCTACTTCTCGGGTCCCAAGCTGAACTGGATGCTAGAGAACCTCGACGGCCTGCGTTCCGCCGCCGAGTCGGGCGAGGCGGTCTTTGGCACGGTCGATACGTGGCTCATCTGGTGGCTGACGGGCGGCCCCGACGGCGGTGCACTCGTCACCGACGTCACCAACGCCAGCCGCACAATGCTCATGGATATCTCTCTGCGGACGTGGGATGGCGAGATGCTGGACGTGCTTGAGATCCCGGAGGGGATGCTTCCACGGATCGTGCCCTCCGGTGATCCCTCCACCTGGGGCACGACTCGCAGGGACGGCCCCTTCGGGGCGGAAATTCCGGTTTGCGGCGCGCTCGGTGACCAGCAGGCCGCGCTGGTCGGGCAGGCCTGCACCCGGGTCGGTGAGGCGAAGAACACCTACGGCACGGGATGCTTCATGCTCTTGAACACAGGGAAGGAGCTCGTCGAATCGCGCCACGGCCTGATAACCACCGTGGCGTACCAGTTTGGTGACGAGCTCCCTGTCTACGCTCTGGAGGGCTCGATCGCCATCGCCGGCGCCCTGATCCAATGGCTGCGCGATAACCTGGGGATCATCGAGAGCGCGCCGCAGAGCGAGCAGCTGGCGCGCAGCGTGCAGGATAGCGGTGGGATGTACATCGTACCCGCCTTCTCAGGGTTGTTCGCGCCCTATTGGCGCTCGGATGCCCGCGGCGTGATGGTCGGGCTGACACGCTACATCAACAAGGGGCACATCGCGCGCGCTTCCCTGGAGGCGACCGCGTACCAGACGCGGGACGTGCTTGAAGCGATGGTCAGCGACTCAGGTGTCGATCTTGAGATCCTGAAGGTCGACGGCGGGATGGTGCACAACGAGCTGCTGATGCAGTTCCAGGCCGATATTCTGGACGCGCCCGTCGTCCGCCCCCAGGTGTCAGAAACGACCTCGCTCGGCGCGGCGTATGCCGCCGGCCTGGCGGCCGGTTTCTGGCAGGACCTGGCTGAATTGCGTGATTATTGGCAGGAAGATCAGCGCTGGTCTCCAACGATGGAATCATCCCGTCGGGAGGACCTGTACTCAGGCTGGAAAAAAGCCGTCAAACGCACTTTTAACTGGGAATGATTGTCAGTGATCACTTTGATATGCCTGATCCCAACTCCCTGATCCCTTGCGGTATAGTAGCCCCATGAAACTCACCACGCTCAACGACATATGGATGAAGCCTGGCCTGACAGCCGACCAGTGCATCAAGTGCAACATCTGCAACACCGCCTGCCCGGTGCTGGCGGTCACTGACGATTTCCTCGGCCCTAAAGCGGTCGGACCCCAGTTCGAACGTTTTCGCCACCCGCGCCTGCCGATCCCGGAAGACAGTGTGAGCCTGTGTTCGGGATGCGGCACCTGCTCGCGCGTCTGCCCCCACGGAGTATCGGTGGCCGAGATGAACTCTCAGGCGAAAGCGCGCCTGGTCGACCAGAACGGCGCGCCGTTGCGCGATCAGCTTCTCTCACGCCCTGAACTGCTGGGTAAGCTCAACCGGCGCTGGGCTGGAGCCGCCAACCAGGCCTTGAAAATTCCACTCGTCCGCCAGATTCTGGAAAGCACCCTGGGGATCAGCAAGCAGGCGCCCCTGCCGGGTTTTTCGAGGGATACCTTTCGGGACCGGCATCCTGAACGCTGTATCAGCGAGCCTCCAGAGACGGAGGCCGGGCTCGTCGCTTATTACCACGGCTGCAGCGTTAATCACTACGAGCCCGACCTCGGCGATCTGACCCTGGAGATCCTGGGAGCGCTGGGTTACGAGGTGGTGCTGCCCCCACAAAAATGCTGTGGGCTCCCGCTTCAATCGAACGGGTTATTTGAGGCGGCGCGTTCGCACGCCGGATCGAATCTTGAGACACTGCAGCCGTTCGTCGATGCGGGGATCCCGATCGTGGGCACTTCGACTTCGTGCACGCTCGAGCTCAAGCATGAGTACCAGGCGGTGCTCGGTTTGCGGGGCGTTGCTTATCAAGCGCTGGGTGAGGCGGTCGCAGATCTCTTTGAATTCCTGCTCGGACCGGCCTCGAACCGCCTGCTTGCTGTTGAATTCGAAGAGCTGCCGCTGCGTGTTCTTTACCATGCCCCCTGTCAGTTGAAGAGCCACTGGATCGGCACGCCCGCATTTGAAATTATGAAGCGAATGCCGGCGTTGGAGATCCTGCTGTCCCGGTCCGAGTGCTGTGGTGTGGCTGGCACGTATGGAGTGAAGAAAGAGAAGTACGGTATAGCCCGTGATGTCGGTCAAAAATTGTTCGAACAGGCGCAGGAGCATGCCGTGGACTTCGTCGTCACCGATTCGGAGACCTGCCGCTGGTGGATCCGCCATCACACGCAAATCCCCAGCGTGCATCCCGCCGCGCTGCTGGCGGTCAGCATGGGCTTGCGGTCGCAGGTGTTAGAATAGCGCCTGTCCTGCGCGGACCGAATTATGACAGAGCATCACGACCGGGAGGCACGCCGAGTTGAGCGTTTCGAATAGATCGACCTCCGCCGTGGGTGGCGGTGAGAAATTGGATTTCAAGCGCGTCGCGCCGGTCTTCGTGGTCGTGCTGGTCGATTTGCTCGGCCTGACGATCATCATTCCGCTCATGCCGTTGTATGCTGCTTCGTTCGGCGCGAACGCGTTCTTGATCGGCGTCCTGGGTGCGGCCTATCCGGTGATGCAGGTCGTCGGAGCACCGATCCTCGGCCGGCTGTCAGACCGCTACGGTCGAAAGCCGGTCCTGCTCGTCAGTCAGGTGGGCACGTTCATCGGGTTCGTGCTGCTCGGATCCGCCGACACGCTCTGGCTGCTTTTTCTGGCGCGCATCATCGATGGCTTGTCCGGAGGCAACATCTCAACCGCCCAGGCGGTCATCAGCGACATCACGACCGAGGAAACCCGCACACAGGGTCTCGGGCTCATCGGAGCCGCGTTCGGCATTGGTTTCATCATCGGGCCGGTGATCGCATTTGTCTCGCTCGCCTTGAGCGGCAACAACTATCACGTGCCGGCATTTGTTGCCGCAGGGTTTTCGTTGATCTCAATCTTATTGACGTGGTTCTTGTTGGAAGAGACGCTCGAGCGCTCGCCGGACTCCGCCCAATCCACGGCCGCGGGCTTCTCGATTTCGAGGTTGCTGAGCGTCCTTGGGCTGCCTCAAGTAGGGCTCTTGCTCGGGTTGATGTTTCTTCAGCAGATCGCATTTGGAGGGTTTGAACAGCTGCTGGCGCTCTTCACATTGAATCGGCTCGGTTTGAACGCCTCCGGCAATGCGGCCATCTTCGTTTATGTCGGGGTGATCGTCGTGTTCGTGCAGGTCTATTTCATCGGGCGGTGGAGCCGCCGGTGGGGCGATCGGAATCTTGTCTATCTTGGCCTGGCCGCGCTTGCGTTGGGATTGACGCTTATGGCGCTGACGCCGAGCGAGCCGGCGCCCTGGTACCGTCCCGAGCTGCTTCGTGAGGAGTTGTTTGAGTCCGGCGATGTTCGTGCGCATGAAACGCCGGTTACAAAATCGCTGGCAGTAGAGATCCCTGAGAAAGCGGGCGATAGTTGGCTGGGCGTGGGCTGGATCCTGGCTGCGCTGCTGCCGACATCGATCGGGGGCGGCATTTTGAGACCCGGTATCAACAGTTTGCTCACCAAGCGGGTTGTGGCCGGCGATGTGGGGGGCGTGCTGGGGTTATCGTCGGCGTTCAACAGCGCCGCGAACGCGATCGCACCGGTGCTGGGTGGCGCGTTGTTTCAAATACTGGGTTCGACTGCTCCCTTCCTGACATTCGGGTTGATCATGTTGGGATTGTTCCTTCTGGCGCTGCGTAGACTGCAGCCGGCCGAGGGCATCGAACGCGTCACACTGCAAGACCCGGTTCCACCTGACAGGTAAAAGGTCGAAACCCGTTTAGAATGGATGCTCCGGATATTAGATCGCGCGGTAAGATTTACTCAGGATCTGGAGAAATGAATGACACGGCCGGCCGCGTGGAAGCGGCAGCGCTGCTGTTCGTGAAGTCCATCAGACCAAAGGAGACAGAGACATGCCTATTCGAAAAGCTCAAGCGAAGTGGGAAGGAAATCTCAAGAACGGCAAAGGGAAGATGGCGTTTGGGAGCGGCGCGTATGAGGGCGCCTATTCCTTCTTGTCGAGGTTCGAAGAGGGAGAAGGCACGAATCCCGAAGAGTTAATCGCCGCGGCTCATGCAGGTTGTTTCTCAATGGCATTTTCAAATGAACTGGATCAAGCCGGCTTCCCTCCGGAAAGCGTGGAGACGGAAGCAGCCGTAACCCTCGAAAAGGGCGAAGGTGGGTTCCAGATCACAAGGATCGACCTGACAACTACGGGCATCGTCCCCGGGATCGGTGAAGAGGAGTTCAAGAAGATCGCGGAAGAGGCCTCCAGGGGATGCCCGGTTTCTCAAGCATTGAAAGCCGTTGAGATCAAGGTCCACCCGGTATTGAGAAGTTAGTCCCCGCGCCGGGCATAACTCAACCGTCGACTGTGGATCTTCACCCCGGTCGGTGATAGGGGGAACGCCGGTACCAGTGGTGCAGTCCTGCACGAGCGATATCAAGGGCGATAAATTATCGATTCTCGTCGCGATTCTCCTGGTACGAAACAGTCCGCCATAGGTTTTCGTCATGCGATGGGCTGCTTTGTGATATCTTTATCGGCAGTATAGTGCCAGAGAGATTTGCTGCGCGATGAATGTGCGAAAAATGCTAAGGCTGGGGTTGTTCCAGCTCACGGCCGGTGGGCTTTCGGTCTTGTTCCTGGGCGTTCTGAACCGTGTCATGCGGGTCGAGCTCGGGCTTGAATTGCTCACGGTCACGATCCTTGTCGGTGGCGGCCATTATCTGGGCGCATTAATTGCGATCCCCTTTGGTTACTATTCCGACCGACACCCCTTGTGGGGCTACCGCCGGACGATCTACATCCTGTTGGGGAGCGTCACCGCGGTCTCGATCCTGGTGGGATCCCCCTGGATTGTGCAGTGGATCGCGGCCTCGCCCGGCGCCGGGCGGGTGCTGATCGGCTTCCTCTTTTTCCTGCTTGAGGGAATCTCAACCTACATCGCCGGCACAGCCTACCTTTCGCTGATTACCGATCTGACCGATAAAAGCGAACGCGGCCAGGTCACCGGTTGGGTCTGGACCCTGCTGATGGTCGGCATCATTTTCACCGGCATTCTGAGCGGGTTCGCACTGGAGCCATTCAGCATCGAACGCGTCGTGACGCTCTTTACTGTGGCTGCGGTGATCATTTTGGTGTTTTCGATCACTGCGTTGGTCAGCCAGGAGTCCCGCACTACTGTGCTGGAAGCGGCGCCCGGAGAAAACCTCTCCGCCGCATTCGCTACCATCCTGCGCAACCGGCAGGCACGCTGGTTTGGGGCGTTTCTCTTCCTGAGCATGTTCTCTTATTTCATGCAGGATGTCCTGCTGGAACCATTCGGTGGAGAGGTGTTTTCGCTGTCCCCGGCCGCGACGACTCGTTTTAACGCATACATGGGAACAGGAGTGGTGGCGGCGATGCTTCTTGGGGGGATGCGTCTCATCCCGAGCAGAGGCAAATCGTGGACGACTTCCCTGGGCATTCTGCTGATGGTGATATCATTCGGTAGTCTGGCACTCAGCTCGATCATGACCTTCCCGCTTCTACTCCCGGTATTGATCCTCGCACTGGGCCTGGGGGCGGGGTTCTTCACCGTCGGTGGTGTCTCGCTGATGATGGACATGACTTCGACGCATCACACGGGCTTATTCGTCGGGGCGTGGACACTGATCCAGGCCTTCGCCAGAGGCCCGACTGCCATCGTGGGCGGAGCGCTCTTTACAGGCGTCGTATCCCTCGGGCTGTCCGCCGGACAGGCATACGCGAGCGTCTTCGCGTTAGAGGCGGTTGGTCTGTTGGTATCGCTGGTCTTTCTCCGCCAGGTCGCCGTGGAGGAGTTCAAGCGCAGCGTCGAGTCATTTGGCAAGATCGCGGCGGAGGCGCTGCAGTAAAATCCCGATCGTTTGCTTGACAATGCGATTTTGAGCGGTACATTCGAGGGTGGTAAAGCGTTAATGGATAAAGTTCGGAACTTCGCACATGCCAACCGGCAGATGCTGTCGATGGCACTGGTCTTCGTCTTTCTGGCGAGCGCGCTGGGTTCAGCGCTGGCACCCCAGAAGGCGAACGCGCAGCAAGAGGCCGGCATCGTGATCACGGGCCGGGTCCTGAACACTCAAGGCCAATCCATCGAGGGCGCCCGGGTCATGCTGCACGACGGAGATGAAAATGAAATCGCGGCGCAGACCGAAACCGGGGAAGAGGGCGTCTGGACGTTAGAGATGGCAAGACTGCCTGAAGGGCCGTTGGAACTGCAGATCGAGCGCCAACATTATCAGCGATTGGCGATCCCGTTGAACCCCAATATGCAGCAGGATCTTGACGAGCGGGGCGCTCTGTTGATGGGCGAGATCGAGCTGGAGCGCAGGATCACGAGCGCCTTCTGGGCGGCGACGCTGATCTTCCTCGGGGTGCTGCTGGTGATCGCCTTTGAGAAGCTGCACAGCACCACGGCGGCACTCGCGGGTCTATCGGCCGTCTTCCTCTTCAGCGTGATTGGCGGCGCGTTTAACACCGATTTCTTCATCTATGATTTTGAACGGGCGCTGACATACATTAACTGGGAAGTGATCTTCCTGATCATGGGCATGATGATCCTGATCGCGGTGATCGAGGGGACCGGTATCTTTCAATGGACCGCATTCCAGGCATACCGTTTGAGCAGGGGGCGTGCCTGGCTGTTGGTGTTGATCCTGATGGCGGTGACGGCTGTCGCCTCTGCGCTTCTGGACAATTTCACGACGATGCTCTTGATGACCCCGATCAGCCTGCAGATCGGGCTGGCGCTGGGCATCAACCCGTTGGCGTTCATCATTCCCGAGGTGCTCGCTTCGAACGTCGGCGGGATCACGACGCTGATCGGAACGCCGACGAACATCCTCATCGGTGCATATGCGGACATCAGTTTCCAGGACTTCCTTGTGAACCAGACCGTCGGGGTGCTCTTAGCCCTGGTGGGTATGGCCGCTTACGTGATGTACCATTACCGCCATGAGCTGCGTAAGCATCCGGCGGGGATCTCTGAGACGCTCTATGCACGGCTCGAGTCGAACGCGCGCATCCGTGATCCCCAGGCGTTGTGGAAATCGGGCCTGGTTTTCGTGCTCGTGCTGGTAGGGTTTATAGTCGGCGAGCAATTTCACGTCGTGCCGGCAGTCCCGGCGATCATCGGCGCGACGGCCCTGCTCGTGTGGCTCAGGCCGGATGTGCACGCGATGATCAAGGCCGTCGATTGGACGACGCTGGTCTTCTTCATGGCGCTGTTCATGGTCGTCGGCGCGGTGCAGGAGGTCGGCTTCATCAGCATGATCGCGGTTAGAATGGCGCAGATGATCGGGGAGAACTTGATCCTGGGGATTGCCGTGATCGTCTTTGGCGTGGGGACGCTATCAGTGGCGATTGCGAACATCCCGTTGGCGGCCTCGATGCTGCCGGTGGCAGAGTTTCTGTCGGGATCGATCCCCGGCGCTTCCAGCAAGGTGCTCTACTACGCCCTCTCGATGGGGGCCGCGATGGGCGGCAACGGTTTGCTGATCGGCGGGGAGGCGAACCTGGTCACGGCCGGGATCGCATCCCAGGCCGGCTCTCCGATCTCCTTCAAGGAATTCATGAAGGTCGGTTTACCAGTGACGTATATCACGCTGACGGCAGGCTTCCTGTGGCTGCTGTTCCGCTTTGGAATGTAGAGTGCGAGGAGGCTGGCAACAATGAAAAAGATCCTGACACCAACCCGGGGCGGAGAGGCGAGCTTGCCGAATCAGGACCGTGCGATCCAGATTGCGAAAGAGCAAGGCGCTGAACTGTATTTCCTGTACATCACCGACGTTAGTTTCCTTGATCGCCTGGCTTCGCCGGTCTTGATCGACATGGAAGCGGAGATATCTGAGATGGGCGAATTTGTGCTGGCGATCGCCCAGGAACGGGCCGCCAAGCAGGGCGTCGAAGCGAAGGCGCTTGTCCACAGCGGCGTCTTCAGTGAGGTGATCGCCGCGGTGATCGAGGAACACGCCGTTGACACGTTGATTCTGGGCAGCCCGGATGAGCAGACCGGCATCACCACCTGGGAATACCTGACAAGGTTGTCCGAAGAGTTGGGTGAACGCTTCGATCTGGAGATCCTGCTGCTCTCCAAGGGAGAGGTCGTTTACGAGTACCAGATTTAGAAGACCTTGTCACCAAAGGTTGAATTCGGTAGAATTCGGGACGCAGTACACAGTGGACATGGCGACGTAGCTCAGTGGTAGAGCAGGGGACTCATAAGCCCTTGGTCGGTGGTTCGAATCCACTCGTCGCCACCTTCATTTCCCACCTGGACCCGTAAAATTGGCTCGTGGGCGCGATTTTCCCCCACTTCGGACCTGTCCCAAAGGGCAGGTCTGTTTGATTCTACGGCATCCGTTGGGAGGGAACTATCCACGGAGCACTCGAGTCAGGACGATCGTAACATTCTGAAACAACCTGCAACAATCTAAGATAGAGTGTAGACTACGAATGTCTCATAGGGGGTTTGCTGACATCTCTAGAGGCGAGGAGGTGCCTGATGCCTGGCAAACTCAACACGGTGATGACCGTCCCGGAGGTTGCAGATTACTTGAGGATCCCACGCTCGTCGATCTACATGCTCGCCCAGGAAGGACGCATCCCCTGCCAGAAGGTCGGCCGGCAGTGGCGCTTCCACCGTGAAGCCATCGATGGCTGGCTCAAGAACGACGTCGAAATTCGAAAAGAAGCGTAGCAGTTCGCACTTTAGAACGGAGCGCGTATGGCCAAGAAGAAATCAAAGGAAAAGAAGGCAAAGGACAATTCGGCGCCCATCGGCTACGAAAGCGAACTCTGGCAGATGGCGGACGCGCTGCGCGGCAGCGTCGATGCGGCGGAGTACAAACACGTCGTGCTCGGGCTGATCTTCCTGAAGTACGTCTCCGACGCATTTGAAGAGCAGCATGAGAGACTCATCGAGCTGAAGGATCAGGGTGCGGACCCCGAGGATCCGGATGAATACCGTGCGGTAAACATCTTCTGGGTGCCGCCGGCGGCGCGCTGGTCGGCGATCCAGGACAACGCCAAGCAGCCGGATATCGGCCGCATTATCGATGATGCCATGGACGCGATCGAGAAGGACAACCCCTCGCTGAAAGGCGTGCTCCCCAAGGACTATGCCCGTCCGGGCCGAAACGCCAGAAGCCTGGGGCAGTTGATCGACCTGATCAGCAACATCCAGGTCGGCGACGAGGAGAGCCGCGCCAAGGATGTGCTCGGCCGCATCTACGAGTACTTCCTCTCGCAGTTTGCCAGCGCCGAGGGCAAGAAAGGCGGCCAGTTCTACACTCCGACGCACGTCGTGCGCCTGCTGGTCGAGATGATCGAGCCTTTCAAAGGGCGCGTCTATGACCCGTGCTGCGGCTCGGGCGGGATGTTCGTGCAGAGCGATAAGTTCATCAGGGCGCACGCCAGCGGCAACGGCAACGGAGGTAGTACACCTCGGGATATCGCTATCTACGGTCAAGAATCGAACTACACCACCTGGCGGCTGGCGAAGATGAACCTGGCGATCCGCGGCATCGACGGGCAGATCGCCCACGGCGACACCTTCCACAATGACCAGCACCCCGATCTCAAAGCCGATTACATCCTCGCCAACCCGCCCTTCAACATCAGCGATTGGGGTGGGGAGCGATTGAAGGATGACAAGCGCTGGAAATACGGCGTGCCGCCGGAGGGCAACGCCAACTTCGCATGGGTGCAGCACATGCTGCACCACCTGGCGCCGGGCGGCATCGCCGGCTTTGTCCTGGCGAACGGTTCGATGTCTTCCAACCAGTCGGGGGAAGGCGAGATCCGCAAGGCGCTGGTGGAGGCCGACCTGGTCGACTGCATGGTGGCCTTGCCTGGGCAGTTGTTCTATTCGGTTCAGATACCAGTCTGCCTGTGGTTCCTGGCGCGCGACCGGCAGGACGGCCGTTTCCGAGATCGGCGCGGCGAGGTGCTCTTCATCGATGCCCGCAAGATGGGCACGATGGTCGACCGCACCCACCGTACACTGACCGACGAAGACCTCCACAAGATTGCCGGCACCTACCACGCCTGGCGCGGTGAAGAAGGCGCCGGGGAGTATGAAGACATCCCCGGTTTCTGCAAGAGCGCCAGCCTGGAGGAGATCGGGAAGCACGGCTTCGTCCTCACGCCCGGGCGCTATGTCGGGATCGAAGAACAGGAGGACGACGGCGAGCCGTTCGAGGAGAAGATGGAGCGGCTGACTACGCAGCTGTGGCAACAAATGAACGATGGTCAAAGCCTAGATAATTCAATCAAAGTAAATCTGGAGAAACTGGGCTATGGGGCTTGATTGGATTGAGAGGACGATCGAAGATATCGCAGACGTGGTAGGGGGCAGCACTCCTTCCACAAAGGAGCATTCGAACTTCGATGGGGACGTTCCATGGCTAACTCCAAAGGACTTATCAGCCCTGCATCCACGCTATGTAAAGCGAGGCGAACGAAACTTATCGCGTAAGGGTTTGGCAGCCTGTTCGGCCCAACTAGTGCCTAGGAATAGTGTGCTACTTTCTACACGAGCACCCATTGGTTACTTGGCTATCGCTGAAAATCCGATTGCCACAAATCAGGGCTTTCGAAATCTCATTGTCAAGCCTGGATACGACCATGAATTTGTTTACTATTGGCTTTCAGCAAATGTAGAGGAGCTAGAACGGCAAGCCAGTGGCTCGACATTCAAGGAGATTTCGGGTGGTTCTCTAAAAAAGGTTCTATTGAGATTACCTGCCGATTTTGACGAGCAACGAGCCATTGCCCACATCCTTGGCACCCTCGACGACAAAATCGAGCTCAACCGCAGCATGAACGCCACGCTGGAGGCGATCGCCAGGGCGATCTTCAAATCCTGGTTCGTCGATTTCGACCCGGTCTACGCCAAGCTCGAGGGCCGCGATCCCGGCCTGCCCGCCCACATCGCCGACCTGTTCCCCGACCGGCTGGTGGATTCGGAGCTGGGCGAGATCCCGGAGGGGTGGAATGTCATGCCAGTCGGGGATGCTGTGGAAGCCGTAGGAGGGGCTACCCCATACACCAAGAATCCAGTCTTCTGGGAAGATGGCAAGATTTGCTGGGCAACGCCAAAGGATCTATCGGGGATGGATTCGCCGATTCTGGTGGATACAAGCCGGAAGATAACAGAAGAAGGCCTATCTACAATAAGCTCCGGTCTTCTTCCAGTTGGAACGGTTTTGCTTTCATCACGCGCACCCGTAGGATATTTAGCGATTTCAGTTGTGCCTACTGCAATCAATCAAGGATTCATTGCCATGAAATGTGATGGCCCTGTTTCTAATTACTTCATGCTCAATTGGTGTCACTTCAACATGGAGGAGATCAAGCAGAGGGCGAGCGGCACAACATTTGCCGAAATTAGCAAGAAAGCCTTCCGCCCAATTCCAATCTTTGTTCCACCTCTCGAAACTGTTCATACTTTCGATAAGCTTGTTGAGACTTTATATGAAAGGATACAAGTCAATATTCGGGAGTCAGAAAGCTTGGAATCGATTCGAGATACCTTGCTCCCCAAACTGATTTCCGGCGAACTGCGCATCGAGGACCCGCAGGCGTCCCTCGAGCGGGTGATGTGATGGGGTATCAGGACAAGGGCCGCAGGTCGATACGCCTGCCGGGGTACGATTATTCGCAGCCCGGAGCCTATTTCGTGACGATCTGCACCCAGGGGCGGGCGTGCGTGTTTGGTGAAATCGTGGATGGCGAGATGCAATTAAACGCCGCCGGCCGGATGGTTAAAACCGTATGGGATGACATCCCAACCCATTACCCCGGCGTTGACATTGACGCATGCGTCATCATGCCCAATCACATCCACGGCATCATCGTCCTGGTAGGGGCGGCCCCCCGTGGCCGCCCCAATATCGGCGCCGATGGCCGCCCCGGTGTCGGCCTCGGTGGAAACCCCGATTCAGGACGACCCCATGAGGCAGGGCAACCACAGGGGACAGGGCAACCACAGGGGGCAGGGCAACCACAAGGGGTTGCCCCTACGATTTCGCTGCCGGATGTGGTGCATCGGTTTAAGACGATGACAACCAAACGGTATGCCGATGGGGTCTATCAATCAGGATGGACGCCGTTCCCCGGCCGCCTCTGGCAGCGCGGCTACTACGAACACATCATCCGGAACGAAGAATCCCTGGGGCGCATCCGCGCCTACATCGAGGCCAACCCGCTCGCCTGGGCGCTCGATCGCGAGAACCCGATGGCGGTCTCTGCGCCTCCAAATTCCGCAGCCGGCGAGGACGAACCATGGCGCGTTTGACCGAATCCGAAATCGAAGACGTCACCCTCAATTGGCTGTCGAGACTGGGATACCAGATCGAGGCCGGCCCGACGCTGGCGCCGGACGGCGAACTCCCGGAACGCGCCGACTATGGGCAGGTGCTGCTCGCCGGGCGCCTGCGCGCCGCCCTCGCCCATCTCAACCCGGAGCTGCCGCCCGGCGCCCTCGAGGACGCCTTTCGCAAGATCACCCGCCCCGAAGGCCCCACGCTCGAGGCGCGCAACCGCGCCTTCCACCGCATGCTTGTGGACGGCGTGACGGTCGAATACCGCCGTCCTGACGGCTCGATCGCCGGCGCGCAAGCACACGTGATCGATTTTGAACATCCCGAAAACAACGACTGGCTGGCGCTCAACCAGTTCACCGTCGTCGAGGACAGGCACACCCGCCGGCCGGACATCGTGCTCTTCGTCAACGGCCTGCCGCTGGCGGTCGTCGAACTGAAGAACCCGGCCGACGAGAAGGCGACCGTCGAGAACGCCTTCAATCAGCTCCAGACCTACAAAGCCGAGATTCCTTCGCTCTTCACCTTCAACGAACTGCTCGTCATCTCGGATGGGGTCGACGCCCTCCTGGGCAGCCTGACCGCCGGGCGCGAGTGGTTCAAGCCTTGGCGCACGGTCACCGGTGAGGAACTGGCCGACCCGCTGCTCCCGCAGCTCGAGGTCCTGATCGAGGGCGTATTTGATAAGCGGCGCTTCCTCGACCTGGTGCGCGATTTCACCGTCTTCGAAGACCCCGGCACAGGCGCCCTCTCGAAGAAGATCGCCGGCTACCACCAGTACCACGCCGTGCGCGTGGCGATCGCTGAGACGCTGCGGGCGACCGAGAAGGCTGCCGGGCGCGGCACGGGTGAACTTCATGGACGCTATGAAGCCGGCTTGCAGCCGGGCGGGAAACCGGGCGACCGGCGCGTCGGTGTGGTGTGGCACACGCAGGGATCCGGCAAGAGCCTGACGATGGCGTTCTATGCCGGCCGGCTCGTGCGTGAGCCGACGATGGCCAACCCGACGATCGTCGTGCTCACCGACCGCAACGACCTCGACGACCAGCTCTTCGGTGTGTTCTCCCGCTGCCAGGACCTGCTGCGACAGCCGCCGGTCCAGGCCGAGAGCCGCGCCGACCTGCGCAAGAAGCTCGATATACAGGCGGGCGGAGTGGTCTTCACCACGATCCAGAAGTTCTTCCCTGAGGAGAAAGGTGACACGCACCCGGTGCTCTCCGAACGGCGCAACATCGTCGTGATCGCCGACGAAGCGCACCGCAGCCAGTACGACTTCATCGACGGCTTCGCCCGCCACATGCGCGATGCGCTGCCGCACGCCTCCTTCATCGCATTCACCGGCACGCCGATCGAGAAAGCCGACGCTAACACGCGCGCCGTCTTCGGCGATTACATCAGCGTCTACGACATCCAGCGCGCCGTCAAGGACAAAGCTACCGTCCCGATCTATTACGAGAGCCGTCTGGCGAAGATCATCCTCGATGAAGTCGAGCGGCCGAAGATCGACCCCGAGTTTGAGGAGGTCACGGAGGGTGAGGAAATCGAGCGCAAGGAGAAGTTGAAGACGAAATGGGCGCAGATCGAGGCCGTGGTCGGCTCGGATAAGCGCCTCGACCTCGTCGCGCAGGACATCGTCGAACACTTCGAGAGCCGCCAGGAGGTGCTCGAGGGGAAAGGCATGATTGTGGGCATGAGCCGGCGCATCTGCGTCGAGCTCTACAAACGCATCGCTGCGCTGCGCCCGGGGTGGGTCGATGAGGACGACAGTAAGGGCAACCTGAAGGTTGTGATGACCGGGTCAGCTTCCGATCCGGTCGATTGGCAGGGGCACATCCGCAACAAGAAGCGCCGGGAGGCGCTGGCTCACCGCTTCCGTGATCCAGAAGATGATTTCAACCTGGTCATCGTGCGGGATATGTGGCTGACCGGATTTGACGCCCCTTCGCTGCACACGATGTACATCGACAAACCGATGCGCGGGCACGGTCTGATGCAGGCCATCGCCCGCGTCAACCGTGTGTTCCGCGAGAAGCCCGGCGGGTTGGTCGTCGATTACCTTGGTCTGGCGCATGAACTGAAGAAAGCGCTGCACACCTACACCGAGAGCGGCGGCACCGGCAAGACCGCCATCGACCAGGAGGAAGCGGTCGCTTTCCTGCTTGAGAAATATGAGATCTGCCAGGGGTTGTTCCACGGGTTCAATTACACACGCTGGATCGAGGGAACGCCCGAGGAACGCTTGAAGCTGCTCCCTGCGGCGCAGGAGCACATCCTGACCCAGGAGAACGGCAAGGAGCGCTTCCTGAAGGTAGTGCTTGAACTTTCCCGGGCTTTCGCGCTCTCGGTGCCGCATCCCGAGGCGATCCGCATCCGGGACGAGGTGGCTTTCTTCCAGACTGTGCGCGCAGTGTTGCTGAAGCGCGCCCCCGGCGATGCACGGACAGACGAGGAGCTCGATCTCGCCGTGCGGCAGATCGTCTCGCGGGCGGTCGCCTCCGAGGAGGTATTAGACATCTTCGCCGCGGCCGGGCTGGAGAAGCCCGACATCTCGATCCTGTCCGACGAGTTCCTGGCGGAGGTGCGCGGCATGCCGCAGCGCAACCTGGCGGTCGAGCTGCTGCGCAAGCTGCTGGCGGGTGAGATCCAGACCCGACGGCGCAGGAACGTCGTGCAGGCGCGCTCCTTCGCCGAGATGCTCGATCAGACCATCCGCCGCTACCAGAACCGGGCGATCGAAGCGGCGCAGGTGATCGAGGAGCTGATCGCGCTGGCGAAAGAGCTGCGCCAGGCGGAGGCGCGTGGCGAAGAATTAGGATTGACCGAAGATGAAGTCGCCTTTTACGATGCCCTGGAGACGAACGACAGTGCGGTGGCGGTCCTGGGGGATGATACTTTACGTGGCATCGCTAGGGAGTTAGTCGAAGCCGTGCGCTCGAATGTAACGATTGATTGGACGATCCGCGAAAACGTGCGCGCGCAGATGCGGGTTATCGTGAAGCGCATACTCCGCAAGCATGGCTACCCGCCGGATAAGCAGGAGAAGGCGACACAGACGGTGTTGGAGCAGGCGGAGGTGTTGTCGGAGATATGGGCTGCGGAAAGGTAAATCGGTGGAAGAATATTTTCCAATAAATCCCCCAGGTGTAGCATGCTATGCCTGTCTATATAAGAGTATGACGCACAAGCCAGAGGAATAGGGATGCACATGAATAAGGTAGGTATCCTGGCTTATGGATCGTTGGTATCCGATCCAGGCATTGAAATTGAACCTCTGATAATTGCACGAATTAAGACCAAGACACCTTTCCCTGTCGAATACTTACGTCTTTCGCACGGAAGAGCGGGCGCTCCCACCTTAGCTCCCTCGAAATCCGGGATACCGGTTTCTGCAGAAGTGCTCGTACTCGCTGATAATATCTCCCTTGATTTGGCTAACGATCTCCTTTGGAGACGGGAAACTCGGAACGAGGGAACTAATCTCAAATATCGCACAAAAGCTTCCCCCAATGCAGTTATCATCCAAGTACTACGCACTTTCGCTGGCATCAATCAAGTTCTCTACACGGATTTTCATTCCATAGGAAAGCTGGATCATCCTACACCTTCCGAGCTGGCAAAAGCAGCCATTGCGAGCGTCCAAAATGCCCCAGTCGGTAAAGACGGAATCACATACTTGATGAACAGGATCTCAGATGATGTGAAAACAGAGCTATCGGATTCCTATATCCGAGATATTCTACTTATGACTAATAGCAAGAGCCTTACTGAGGCATATGAGGTTGCATCAAGACGGTTTATCTAATCCTGATTATTCGTTTCGGAGAGTCACAATGGCAGAGCGAAGTCTGTCTTCATTGACCACGCTTTTATAAGGGAACCAATATGCCCACCCCTAATTATCGCGGAGCCCGAGGGTCCAACGCGGGGGATGATTTCCACGCATTGTGGGCTCTACGTCAAGCTCTGCAGCTCTTAGACTCCAATTCGTCTTTTTCGGAACTAGCAATTGAAGGTTTAGCTCGGGAAGATGAGGTAGGTACTTGAGCAGGTCATGGCCAGTTCCTAAAAGCAACCGCGCTTGTTCCTTGGGCAGTTGAAGAACCGGCTGTTCGAGGCGAACGCTACATGCGCTATCTGTAAATAGCACATCGCGCATTTAGATGATTCGGTGTTCGACCACATCGAGCAGTACTTGCTAGGGGAGAGGATTATACCAGAGAACGCCA
>JARGGH010000028.1 GCA_029210945.1 Anaerolineales bacterium | reverse complement strand
CGAACCGCCGGATGCGGACCCGCATGTCCGGTGGTGTGGGAGGGGTAGGGCCGTGAGGCCCTCCCCTATCCCGATTCGTCCGCGCATCTGCGAAATTACCCGGGCTGGGTCGTTGGTCCTTCGAGTTCACCCTCAGTAATCAGCGTGCCCCCTGTGACTTCGTCAGCGACAACACGTTTTTGGGCATCGAAATGGAGCTCCACGTCGACCCGTTGGAAGCAAAGATTGGATCCGATCAACGTCTTACGTGCAATGTAGGTGTCCTCCCGGGGGTTATCGCCATACTCGACGCTCAGGTCATGTTGGAGGTTTACGGCCGTGGTGAGCACTTCCCCACAGCGATCGCATCGCACATAAATTGGGATCTTACCCCTCTTCTGTGCAGGTTTCGTGAAGAGCACGCTTCGCAGAAAATCAAGCAGGGATTTCATGTTTGATACAGCTCCCGGGGGTCACAGCGGCCATACATAAGGTAGAAGGAAAACAGCAATCAACAGCACTAGCATCACCAGCCAGAAGCCCGAACGTGTGTAATCTGAGAACCGGTAACCACCGGGCCCCATCACGAGGCTGTTCGCAGGGTGGCCGATAGGTGTCAGATAACTGGTGGAAGCTGCCAGGGCAATGACCATCGCAAAGGAAATCGGTGACAGGTTGACCTGCGCGGCAGTGCCAATTGCAATCGGGATCATCAAGACTGCAGCCGCTGGGTTGGGCATGATCTGGGTGAGCAAGCTGGCGAGCAGGAACAGGGCGGCGATAATCGCTGATGGACCGTACACGCCGGTGATGCCGACGACGAACCGTGCCAGCGCATCCGCGGCACCTGTCTTCTGCATTACAATTCCGAGCGGGAACATGCCCGCAATCAAGAAGACTGATTTCCAGTCGATGGATCGATAGGCATCCTCCATGCTGAGGATGCCGGTCAGCACCATCAGCGCGGATCCTATGACCGCTGCTATGGCGATTGGCAAGATTTCCAGCAGCGCGGAGACAAGCACCAAGCCCATGATCAGCAAAGCCAGGGGCGCTTTTTCGGGAAGGTAGGCCCGCCGGGTGTCTTCAGCAAGCACAATAAAATCCTGTTCGTTGCTGAGCAGTTCTAAGCGGCTGCGCGGTCCATGCAGAAGCAGCGCATCTCCAAGCCTTAGTGGCATATCGCGGAGATTCGAACGATAGGGGCGTCCCCCGCGCCAGATGGCGAGTACGTTTAACCCATATTTCTCACGAAAATGCAGTTCTCGCAATGTCTTACCTGCCAGGGGAGTGTGCGGTGATAAAACAGCTTCGGTGATCCCGATTTCATCGCTTTGAAGATCGTCCAGATCTGGAGCGGCTTCTTCGGCGGCTTCAATTTCAAGCCCGGTCAGTGCCTGAAGCGTTTTCCAGTCTTCTGGCCAGACTTCCACCAACATTTCATCGCCGCCGGAAATTTCGTATTCTGGCTGGGAAAGTTCGAATTCCTGATTGTGTCTTCGGACGGCGAGCACCGAGATGCCAAACGCATCTGCCAGTCGACTCTCAGCGAGGGTCAAACCAGCCAGGCTCGAATCCTCTGGCACCGACATGATTTGAAGACGTTCATCCAATTGGTACCGGTCCTGCACATCGTTTCCGGAAAGCAGTTCGAAATGTACCCATTCGTTGGCTTCACGCAGCTGCTGGAGTTCCTGCAGCGGCACCTGCAAGAGCAGGGTGTCGCCAGCATACAGCCGTACGTTCTGCAGATTGGTCCTTTGAATCACACCGTCGCTGCGAATTGCGAGCACATTAACCGGGAAGCGTCCTCTGAAATCGATGTCGAAGAGGCTAGCTCCCACCAGCATGGATCCATCCGCAATCGTAACCTCGACAAGTTTGACTGCGTCGGAAGTGAGGATGTCTATATCTGGCTGTTCCCAGGAGATATTCAACAGTTTCTGTGATTGCAATGACTTGAGAAGGTTTAATTGACCTTCTACAACCAGCTGGTCGCCGGACTGGATCTCCGTGGATGGATCAGGTGAGCGCAGTCGTTCGCGCCCTCTGTTGATTGCGATCACATTGATGCCGAGCGCAGCACCCAGCCGGCTTTCGATGAGCGACTTGCCGATCAGGGCCGAATCTTCGAGCACGTTGAGCAGGAACATGCGTTCATCGACGTCGTAGAGTTCGTTGATTTCTTCCACAAATGGCCGCGTGGCTTCTTTTTCAATATTCCGTTCCGGGAGCATGTGCCTCGAAAGCAGCACCATGACGAGAATCCCGCCGATCAGGGCTGCAAGCCCGAGCGGGGCAAAATCGAAGAAGTTGAATTCCGGATAGCCCAATTCCACCAGCACGTCGTTAATTAACAGGTTGGCGGGCGTGCCGATCAGCGTGGTCATGCCACCGAGCAGCGATCCATAAGCCAGCGGGATCAGCAAGCGAGACGGGGAGCGCTTGGTGCGGCGGGCGATGTCCATGACGACGGGGAGCAAAAGGGCGGTGGCGCCAACGTTATTGATGAACGCAGACATTATGCCAGCGGTCAGCATAATGGTGATGATCAGCTGTACTTCGCTCTGCCCACCCAGCCTCAGCACATGGCGCCCAATCTGACTGGCGACACCGCTGCGGCTCAACGCGCCGCTCAGAATGAAAACTGCCCAGATCGTCACGACAGCCGGGCTGCTGAACCCTGAGAGCGCTTCCGCCGGGGTTACCAGGCCGGAAAGCGCGAGTGCCCCCAGTACAAGCAAAGCGATCACATCTGCCCGCACACGTTCAGTCACAAGCAGGAGGAAAGTGATCAAAACGATGACGAGAACAAGGATGCTGTCAGAGGTCACAATTTATCCAGGTGTGATGGCTCGGTTCCATTTCCCCCAATAAACTAACCCAGCAATGTGATCTTGCCAAGTGTAATCTCAATTGGGATTGATACGGCAGGGATGTGCGCCCACCCGAATTTGTATACAATCATGGACCCATGAGCGGCCCACGCGGTTCTGTGGGGCGGGGATACATCGGCCCATTCCAGGACCCTCACACTGATTTGCACAGGAGATCATCGACCGTGGACCAACCCCTATCGCGTAAGACCAAGCTCCTCTATGGCGCTGGTGACATTGGTTTCAGCTTGACCTCAACGATCCTCGGGGTCTACTTCGCGATCTTCCTGACTGATGTTGTCGGCCTTTCGCCGGGGATCGCGGCAGGTTCAATTCTCGTAGGACGGGTCTGGGACTTCGTGAACGATCCGATCATCGGGCATATCTCCGATCGGACTCGAACCCGTTGGGGGAGACGCCGGCCGTTTCTGCTCTTTGGTTCGGTTCCGTTCGCAATCGCGTTTGTGCTGCTCTGGTGGCGGCCGCCGATTGAGACACAACTTGGATTGGCGATCTACTACGCGATCGCTTACCTGCTGTTTGATACGTCGGCCACCTTCGCCTACATGCCTTATTTTGCGCTGACCCCTGAACTCACCACCGATTACGATGAACGAACGGCGCTTACGGGTTACCGGATGTTCTTCTCCATATTCGGCAGTCTCCTGGCATTCACGATCCCGCTCATGATCATCGGGGGATTTCGACCCGAAAACGCCAATCGTGTGCTTGTCATGGGGATCACCTTCGCATTAGCCAGCATGCTTCCCCTTCTGCTCACATTCGCTGGAACGCGTGAGCGTGAAAAGCATATGGACATGGGCCGTCCCGGGCTGCTGCCGTCGCTGCGGGCAGCTTTTAAGAATCGTCCCTTTGTATTTGGCGCGACGATCTTCCTGTTCACGTGGGTTTGCATCACGATCCTCGAGACCACGCTGCTATTTTTCCTGAAATACATCGTTCAACGTGAAGCTCAAAGCGATTTGCTGATGGGCTCAATCTTTATATCGGCGATTGTTGCCCTGCCGTTCTGGGAATTCGCCTCTAGAAGATGGGACAAACGGAGAGCGTATATTTCCGGGGTCGCATTCTGGGCGGTGGTCCAGATGCTGTTGATCACGTTGAACGCTTCGACGAGCATGTCCGTCTTGTTCGGATTGTGCATCCTTGCCGGGATCGGCGTTGGGGCGGCACATGTCCTCCCGTGGTCGATCATCCCGGATGCGATCGAGTGGGATGAATACGAAACCGGCCAGAGACACGAAGGCATGTTCTACAGCCTTGTGACGCTGACGCAGAAAATCGCCTCGGCCATCGCGGTTCCGCTTGTGCTCCTGCTGTTGGAGTTCACAGGTTATCTCCCGAATGCCGAGGCGCAGCCGGCCAGCACGATGCTCGCCATCCGCATTGCCATCGGACCCGTCCCCGCGATCTTGCTCAGCGCCGGGATCATCTTCGCATGGCGCTATCCGCTCAGCCGTGAGCGTCATGGCGAGATCCGGGAAGCGATCCGGCGGCGGGGTGAAGAACCCGTGCTGGAGGTCAAATGAGCTCAATTACCGTCCGACCGGTCGCGACTGCACGCGAGAAGAAAGTGTTCCTCGAGTTCCCCTGGCGGATTTATCATGACGATCCGCTCTGGGTCCCACCGGTCCTCTCAGAGAGGGCAGCACAGATCGATCCAGATGAGGGTGCGTTCTTCAAGCGGGGTGAGGCAGCTTTTTTCATCGCCTGGAATGGCGGTGAGCCGGTTGGGACGATTTGTGCTGGGGAGGACATCGCCACAAATTCTCGTCGAGGGCTGAAGGAGTGTGTTTTTGGCTTTTTCGATTGCATCGATGATGACGATGTTTTCGCGGAATTGATCGAGCAGGTCAAGTCGTGGGCGCGCGACAGGAGCCTGGACACGCTTTTTGGTCCTTTTAACCTCGATTACGAGAACGGCTACGGGGTTCTCGTCGAGGGGCGGGACCGGCCGCCGGCGGTCCTCTGCGGTCATACTCCGCCGTATTATCAGAGTTTGTTTGAGCGTTATGGGTTTTATAAGGCGCGCGGGGATAATCTGGCGTTTGATGTCCCCATCACCGCCGGATCAGAGGCGCGTGCCAGGTTGGGCCGCCTTGGAGATCGCATGCGGCGGCAGGGTTGGGTGAAAATACGCGGCGCCGATCTGGTTCGCTGGCGGGACGAAGTGGATCGAGTGTATGAGCTGATCAACCCGGCGCTGCAGCATCTGCCTGACCATATCGGTTGGGAGCGGGAGGCGCTCCAGGCCACGATGGAACCATTCCGTTCATTTGCTGATCCGGAGCTGATCCTCTTCGCGGAGGTCGACGGACGTCCGGTGGGGTGGTTCCCAGGCATACCTAATCTGAATGAGGCGCTCATCCACGCGAATGGATTGAGGAAGCCGTGGGATTACATCAAACTCTGGTGGCACATGCGCAGGCAGGCCAGATGCCTGGCGGTGAAGAGTGTGCTCGTGCTGCCGGAGTACTGGCAGACCGGGGTAGCGGTGCTGCTGTTCGATGAAATGGCCAGGCGGGCCGCCGCGAAAGGCTACGAGTGGGCCGATCTCTCGCTCACCTCAGAAGATAACCCGTATACGCCAGGGCTCGCAGAACGAATGGGGGCGCGGATCTATAAGCGCTACCGCACGTACAGGTTGCCCCTTTAGCGCGAGGAATGCCCCCCCCCCAATAAATACCCGCATGTTTCTCGGTCATGACGCCGCCAGATTTGACCTAGCGAAAGATGCTGTCTTCCTCGGGCTCACCCTCGAGCACGCGCACGCCGACCGCTTCGGCCTCCGCCGTTTTAACTCCCTCCACGTACACCTGACAGGTTAACCAAACCCGGCGCCCCTCAATTTTCTGAACCTGGGCGCGCAGCTCTACGGGCAGATCATTCGGGGTTGGCTTGAGATAACGGACGTTAATTTCCGCGGTCGCGTAACGATAGTATGGGGTGCTCTCCAGGCTGCGATCCTCCTGACGGTATGCAGCCGCCATCGCAGTCCCCATGCAGTGACAATCGATCAGCGTCGCCAGGATGCCGCCGTTCATCACCTTTTCCCAGCCGTGGTACTTCGGTTCAGAGTGGAAAACACAAACTGCCTCGTCGCCATCCCAATAGCTCTTGATTTGCAGGCCATCAGGATTTTCCGCGCCACAGCCAAAGCACACATTGCCCGGCATATAGTCTTGAAAGTATTTATTCTCGGTCATTCTTATACTTTGTCCGCTCCTACCGGACGGGCTCGATGATCGAGACTCCGCCAAGTTTGTTGACCTCTAACACCCAGACACTTCCCGGGGCGTACTGCAGGAATTCTACTTCATCATCGGGGGCGTAGGTGTAATCGCCGTCATCGGTGTTGAAGAACACGACATATTCTGCCTCACCTTCACCCGTCTGCTGGTCAGCTTGCACGGCTACCTCCGGCCAGTAAGGATTAAGGTCCGTCCCGGAGACTGAGACGGTGTCGAAAACTGTCCAATCAATGATCGTGTAGCTGCATAGATCATCGTACACATCATAAGTGCAGTCCTGCACGACTTCGCCATAACCGCTGCCTTCATCGATTGTGTAAGGGGTGCCGCATACCTCGACTGCGCCGCGTACCGGCTCATCGCGCGTCTCCCGGAGTTCCTGCCGGCAGCGGACGTCCTCAGCATCTGCGGGCAATTGATCGCGCCAGTCCTCCTGTTCAACAGGCAGCCGCGCCAGGATCGGGACGGTGTGCGTCCACTCGACCTGCTGCACTGTTCCGGTCAATTCTTGCTTGCTGAACAACAGAAAGATCAGCGCGACGGCTCCGAGCAGGATCAGCGCCAGACAACCAATTCCTGCAGGCCTGGCAAGCGATCTCCCTTTGACCGGGGGTTTTGGGTCGGCCGGTTTCGCGTCTTGTTTGTCACCCGGGGCTCTTGATGGCAAGCTGCCGCCACAACCTGCGCATTCCTTCGCAGCCGCTTTATTCAGCGTGCCGCAGTTAGGACATTCTTTTTCGAGCCCTTTCCCTTCGCGGAACGCGCCGATGACCCGTCCACCCTCGCGCGCTTCTGCATCGCCCAGATCCCCTCCGCATGCACCGCAGTAGGCCGCGTCATTCGGGTTGCGTGCATTGCAGTATGGGCAATGAACATCGGGACCAGCCTTTGCCTTCCGGATATCTGCTTCCTCGGTTAATAGGATCGCGTTTTCTAACTGGTGGAATTCAACATCGTCGGGCTGGGGGGCGCCGCAGCCCGTACAGAATTTACGCGGCCCCGGATTTTCTGTTTCACAGCGCTCGCATGTCCACGCGAGTTCCACATAACCGATAGATTTTCGTGCCATAGCTGCAGCTCCTGATTGGATAATTGATTCATACAAGCCGTGTCGGCATTTTGAACGGGAGTAGAATAACCAACGTTTGATTTTTGTGCCAGTTTACATATGTCCTATCCAGGAGGAAGTGGCCATGTCATCACTGTCCGGTCATGTGTGTCTGATTAGCGGAGGCGGGAGTGGGATCGGCGCCGGGATCGCCGGGAAATTTGCGGTCGAAGGCGCCAGCGTTGCTATCTGCGGTCGCAGGACCGAGCCTCTTTCTCTCCTGGCTGAAAAGATGCGCGATCAGGGCGGCCAGGTGCTGGCAATTCCAGGGGATGTTTCGCTGGAAGAGGATGTCGAAAGGATCGTCGCGCAAACACAGGCCGCTTTCGGGCCGATCACCATCCTCGTCAACAATGCGGGCATTTCGGGTGGACAACCGATCCACGATCATGGTGTTGAGAGATGGGATCGAATCCTGGCAGTAAACCTGCGGGGTCCATTTTTGCTCGCGCGCGCGGTGCTGCCTGGGATGCGCTCGATGAGATCCGGCCATATTCTGCAGATCAGTTCGGAAACGAGCCTGCGGCACTATGCCGGAAGCGGCGCGTACGGTGTCTCCAAACATGCTTTGAACGCTTTGTCCGAGTACATTCAAAAGGAAAATCAAGATTATGGCATCCGGGTAGATACGATCTGTCCAGGGATGGTCGTCACGGAGATGACGCGTGGTCGTCCAAATCTGAATGAAGATCTATGTTTGTATCCGGAGGATATCGCAGAGCTTGCACACTTTCTGGTGACTAGAAGAGCGAACATCAAGATCGGGACGCCGGTTTTGATCCAGACGATGGATAATCCCTGGCAGAAATAAGCGATTGGCAGGCGGCCTGCGTCAGCGTGGTCATCGATCCGCAGGCTGCCGGACAGCTTCTTGACCGGGTTGCGATATAGGTAGTCTTCGGGATCCGTGATTGGCTTCGGTTGGAGATGATCGCCAGAATTTGCTGGTCCATGATGGGGATGTGGAAAGACAAAAGGGCAGCGCCAGCTGCCCTTTCTCTGTCGGGGCGGCCGGATTTGAACCGGCGACCTCACGGACCCGAACCGTGCGCTCTACCGGGCTGAGCCACGCCCCGTGACGAGAGCGAGTATATCGCCTAATGTTGGTTCGGTCAACGCGACATGGGATGAGAGTTTGTGTGTTAGATGGTGGATAAATCGGATCTGGCGTTCACCCTACAGCCCGATCTCTGTTGGTCATTAATTCATGAGTTAGCGGTAGCGCGCTTGCTTCCGCATGCCATCTCTGATACGGCACGCGATTCAGAATTTGGGGATGGAGGGGGCGGCCCGTTTGAGTGCCGGCATGAGAATGGATCGCTAGGAGGACTTGAATACTTTGCTGGCGTTCTCGGCGGCTTCCTGGGTTGTAGGCACGATGAAGCAGAATAGACTGCCGGTGCCTTCTTTGCTCTCACACCAGATCTGGCCGTTGTGCATATCCACCATCGCTTTTGCGATCGAGAGACCCAAACCCATCCCGCCGTGTTTGCGCGTAAGATGCGATTCGACCTGGTAGAAGCGGTCGAAAACACGACCGACATCCTTCTCTGGGATGCCGATCCCAGTGTCGACGACAAAGACTTTGATCAACCCGCCGTCCCCTTCGGCTTTGACCCTGATCTGGCCGCCCGGATCGGTGAAGGTCAACGCGTTCTTGATCAGGTTTCTGAGCACGATGTCCAGCTTCTCACGATCGCCTTCGACCATGAGCGCATCTCCCACGGGGACATCGAATTCAAAATCAATCCCTTTGTTCCTGGCTTCTTCACGGAAGCTGCTGGCGGTCTCTTCAATCATCCGGCTCATCGAGAATGGTTCACGGCGCACGCGCGATTGACCCTGTTCTTTGTGGGCGATCGTCGCCATGTCCTCGATGATCGTCTTGAGTCGCATCGCGCTGCGTATGATGACTTCCATCTGCTCCTGTTGTTCCGTGGGGATGATTTCCTTGAGAAATGTGGCGTGTCCCAGGATCAATCCGAGCGGCGTACGCAGTTCGTGCGATGCAATGGCGATGAAATCAGATTTCATACGGTCGAGGCGTTTCAATTCTTCGTTGGCGTTCTGAATGCTTTGAAGCAGACGCACGTTCTCGATCGCGACCGCGGCTTGAGCAGCGAGCGTCTCTAGTATGGCAAGATCATCTTCGGTATAATGGCCATCATCGAGCTTGTTTACCGCCTCGAGAACGCCGAGCGGCTCGCCTTTAACAATCAGCGGAACGCCGAGGATCGATTGGGTTACGAAGCCTAATTTCTCGTCGACTTCACGATATACCCGCGGATCTTCGCGCGCCTCCTGGATCACCATTGGGCGGCGGTTGGTAAAGACCCATCCGGCGACGCTTGATTCGAGCGGGACGGTGATCAATTGGAGATCATCACGTTGGAAGCCAGGTGAAGCCTCGAAGCGTAATTCCTTGCTCTCTTCATCATAGAGCAGCAGTGATGCGACTTCGCTGTTCGTCAATTCCTGGGCGACTTCAATGATCGTATCCAGCAGCGCCTTGAGGTCGAGCGTTGCCGAGAGCGTGCGGCTGATCTCGAGTAGACGTTCGAGGCGCTGGCTTTTGCTTTTGATCGCTAATCGGTCGGTCATGAGACTTTCCCTGGAGATGAAAACCGATTGTAGCATAGCAAGTGCGGAGAAGAAAAAACAGGCATCCTTTCTTCCCATGCAGTGTTGAACAAGCTAATTTATCGAACCAATGGAGGCTGAACATGCCGGCAAGCAAGAAAGTACGGGTAGCGGTAATCGGAGTGGGGAACTGCGCTTCAGCGCTCGTTCAGGGGGTGGAATATTATAAGAACGCCAAGCCTGACGATCAGGTTCCAGGGCTGATGCATATAGACCTGGGCGGCTACCATATTAGAGACATCGAGTTCACAGCCGCATTTGATGTGGTCGCCTCGAAAGTCGGCAAGGATCTCAGCGAAGCGATCCATGCAGAACCAAATAACACCGTCAGGTTCGCCGAGGTGCCCAAAACCGGGATCAAGGTTGGGCGCGGAATGACGCATGATGGCATCGGCAAGTACCTTTCACAGGTTGTCGAAAAAGCTCCCGGCCCTACGGACGATATTGTTGGAATCCTCAAGGACACCAAGACGGATGTCGTCGTTAACTACCTGCCGGTTGGCGCTGAGATGGCCACGAAGTGGTACGTTGAGCAGGTGCTCGAAGCGGGGTGCGCGTTCGTCAACTGCATCCCGGTCTTCATCGCATCGTCGGATTATTGGGTCGGGCGTTTCGAAGAGCGCGGACTTCCAATCATCGGTGATGACATCAAGAGCCAGGTCGGCGCAACGATCACTCACCGTGTGTTGACGACCCTGTTCCGTGACCGCGGGGTCTTGATGGACCACTCCTACCAGCTGAATTTCGGCGGCAATATGGACTTCTTCAACATGCTCGAGAGGGATCGGCTCGAATCCAAGAAGATCTCGAAGACCGGCGCGGTCACGAGCATGCTGCCATACAAGATGCGTCCGGAGGACATTCACGTAGGTCCAAGCGACTACGTGCCGTGGTTAACGGACCGTAAGTGGTGCTACATTCGTATGGAAGGCACGTCGTTCGGTGACGTTCCCATTAACCTCGAATTGAAGCTGGAGGTCTGGGACTCGCCCAACTCAGCCGGTGTGGTGATCGACGCAGTCCGTTGCGCAAAACTGGCGCTGGACAGGAAACTATCCGGGCCGATTCTGGAACCGTCCTCCTATTTCATGAAGACCCCGCCGGTTCAGTATGCTGATGATGAAGCGCGCGATCGGACCGAAGCCTTCATAAAGGGTGAGGACGGGAGTAAACAGGTCACCGAGTGACCTCCGCCAGGTTGGCGGTCCAAAATGAGTTTATGATAGAGGCACCCCTCAATCCCGGGGTGCCTTTTCGGTTCGCAAATCAAACGGGAAGATAATATGAGAGCTATGCGTTTGCTTGAACATGCGTCGATCGAGGCCAGGCCTCTGCAGAGCCTGAACATCGCTCGCCCGGAAGCGGGTCCTGGGCAGTTGCTGGTCGCGGTCAAGGCGTGCGGGATTTGTCATACCGACCTCCACACCGTGGAGGGGGATATCATCCCTCCGGCTTTGCCGGTCACCCCCGGGCATCAGGTGATCGGAGAGGTCGCAGAAGTCGGAGAGACAGTGAGCGGCTGGAAGCAGGGAGACCGGATCGGCATCGCCTGGTTGTTCAGCGCCGATGGGACCTGCGACTTTTGTCAGCGTGGGCAGGAGAACCTGTGTCCAAATGCTGAATTCACCGGTTTTGATAGAGATGGCGGCTATGCTGAGTACGTGCTCGCCGATCCGCAGTACGCGTTGAAGATCCCGGACGGGATAGATGACCTTGCGGCCGCGCCGCTTCTCTGCGCCGGCATCATCGGCTACCGGTCATTGCGTCAGGCGGACCTCCAGCCAGGCGAGCGGCTTGGATTGGTCGGGTTCGGCGCCAGTGCGCACCTGGCTATTCAGGTCGCGCGGTATTGGGACTGCGAAGTGTATGTCTTCACGCGCAGTGCAGGCCACCGGCGGCTTGCAGCCGAACTCGGTGCCAGCTGGGTTGGAGGCGCAGAGGATGAACAGCCCGAAAAGCTCGACCGGGCGGTGATCTTCGCCCCCGCAGGCGGGCTGGTTCCCGGCATCCTTGGCAAATTACGCCCGGGCGGGACGCTGGCGATCAATGCAATATACATGTCGCCGATACCGGAGATGCCTTACGATTTGATCTACGAAGAGCGGACGCTGCGAAGCGTGACCAACCTGACCCACCAGGATGGGGTCGAGTTTCTCGAACTCGCCGAGAGGATCCCCGTTCGAGCTGCGACCGTAACCTACCCGCTGGAGCGTGCGAACGAGGCGCTGATCGATTTAAAGCACAGCGCAATCGACGGCGCAGGAGTGCTGCAGATATGATCCGAATGGGAACCTCCGGCTTTTCCTACGAAGATTGGGTGGGTCCTGTCTATCCTGAGGGTCTCCCGAAAGGGCAGTGGCTGGGGTATTACGCAGAGCACTTCGATACGGTTGAGCTCAACGTGAGCTACTACCGGATACCGAGCCAGAAGATTGCCGAGGGTTGGGTGGAGCGCACCCCGGACCATTTCTTGTTTACACTCAAGGCACATCAGAGCATCACCCACGAGCGCGAGCATCCCGAATTTGAAGCTTTCCTCTCCACAGTTGCCCCGATAAGCGAGGCCGGAAAGCTGGCCTGTATCCTCGCTCAATTTCCGTATTCGTTCCACGCCTCGGATGTGAATCGGGACTACCTATTGCGTCTCAGGGAGGGCTTTGCCCTGATGCCGGTCGTGGTTGAATTCAGAGACCATGGCTGGGTGAGCGAAGAAACCTTCGAGCTGCTTGAGCAGCTGGGCTTGGGCTTCTGCAGTGTGGATGAGCCGCCCATCAAGGGCTTGATGCCTCCAGTCGCCAGGGCTACGAGCGACGTGGCGTACGTGCGCTTCCACGGCCGCAACGCGGCGAAGTGGTGGCAGCATGATCATGCCTGGGAACGCTACGATTACACATATCGCGAGGATGAACTTTCAGAGTGGGTCCCACGCATCCGGGCGTTAGATCAGGCTGCGCATCTGACGCTGGTTTATGCGAACAACCATTATCACGGGCAGAGTGTAGACACACTTCGTAAGCTCGAGTCGCTGTTGGCGGACGGAATCTGACGGGCGCGTTTGCCCTGGAAAGTCTTTCTAGATTGTGTCGCTTTAATGGCGAATGGTATAATCGCGCAAACGTTCTTAAGGGCATCATTCAGCCCCTGACAAAGGCGAAATTGGGAAAGTGAGCGATGTCTGGACATTCTAAGTGGTCGACAATTAAACGGAAGAAAGCTGCAAATGACGCAAAGCGCGGGGCGATCTTCACACGCCTTGCGCGCGAGATTGCCATCGCCGCGCGTGAGGGTGGTGGGGATCCCGAAGTTAACTTTGCGCTGCGGCTGGCGGTCGATCGGGCAAAATCCGAGAACATGCCGAAAGACAACATCGAGCGCGCCATCCGCCGGGGAACCGGCGAGGACAAAGATGCCACCGCGCTGGAGCAGATCATCTATGAGGGCTACGGTCCGCATGGCGTGGCGCTGATGATCGATGTGGTTACCGACAATCGTAATCGCACCGTCGCCGAACTCCGGCATACGTTGAGCGATGCTGGGGGCAATATGGCCGACGCGGGTTCCGTGGCCTGGCAGTTTCACCGTGCCGGTTATTTCTACTTTGACGCGGAAAGGATCGATCCCGATCAGGTCTTCGAGGTCGCGGTGGATGCCGGCGCAGACGATGTCATCATTGGCGAAGCAGAGATTGAAGTCTACTCGCCGGCGGAGAGCTTCAAGAAGGTCAATGACCGGCTGCATGCCGCCGGGTTGAAACCAGACGAAGCCGAACTGCGCATGGTGCCGAATTCCACCCTCGAGCTGTCCCCGGATCGTGCGGTCAAGACGATGCGCCTGATTGAACGGATTGAGGATCTGGATGATGTTCAGAATGTGTACTCCAACCTTGCCGTGACGGATGACGCGCTTGAACTGCTCGAAGCGGCCTGAGATCAGCAAAGCCAGCGCCACTATCGATGTTGGTCATTGGGATCGATCCAGGGACAGCGCTGACCGGTTTCGGTCTGGTGCGGCGCAAGCGGGATGCCTCGTTGGAGTTGGTTGAGTACGGTGTGATCCGGACTTCCGCTCGCCAACCGATGGCGAGGCGCCTCGTCAAAATACACACTGAGTTGGTGTCGCTGCTCGAGCGATTTCAGCCGACGGAGGCCGCCGTTGAGCGGCTTTTTTTCCAGAAGAACGTCACCACCGCAATCAGTGTCGGTCAGGCGAGAGGGGTCGTCATGCTGGCGTTGGCTTCGGTGGGGTTGACCATCGAGGAGTACACCCCGCAGGATATCAAGCTGGCGGTGACAGGCTACGGAGCGGCGGATAAAGGACAGATGCAGCGCATGGTCAAGACGCTGCTTACGATGGATGAGATCCCCAAGCCCGACGACGCGGCCGATGCGCTTGCGGTCGCCATCTGCCACGCGCACAACGCGGCACTGTGCGCTCGCCTCGAGGGCGCACAATGATCACCTCGATCCGCGGAACCGTCCAGCACATCGAAGAAGGATCTCTGACCCTGGAGGTCAACGGAATCGGTTTTCGCATCGCGATCACGAACTCAGTTCTCGATGCCGGACCGGAAATCGGCAAACCCTTCTTCATGCACACTTTCTTGGTCGTCCGTGAGGATGAGCTTTCACTTTACGGCTTCAGCACCTCCGAGCAGCTCTCACTGTTCAAGGTCTTGTTAGGGATATCCGGCATTGGACCAAAACTGGCGTTGGCGATCTTATCCCATCTCTCGCCGGACGTACTGCGTTCCGCGGTGGTGAACCAGCAGGCGGGGGTGTTGGCGCAGGTTCCCGGTGTGGGGAAGAAGACCGGCGAGAAGATAATTTTTCACTTGAAAGATGTCCTCAGCGCGCCGATGGTCGAGGAGCCTCTGCCCGGTGAATTTGACACTGAAGTCCTTGACGCACTCACGACGCTCGGTTACAGTCTCGTGGAAGCGCAGGCGGCGGTCCAATCGATCCCTGAAGATACGCCAGAGGATGTTGAAGAGCGGATCCGAGTGGCATTGCGCTACTTCGCTAAACCCTGATCGCAGTCTAACGACAAAACTACAGTAATCTGCAGCAGCGCCGGCAAGGTGGCCGGCCGTGCTATTTCAGGAGCGTGTTATGTTGAAAGATGAACGAATCGTCATCCTCGGTCCAGGCGTGATGGGTGAGGCGATGGCGAAGAGCCTGCTGGCCGTTGGAGAGATGCAGGCGGATCAGATCCTGATGTCCGGGCCGCGTGAGAACCGTCTCGCGGCGCTTTCAGAGCAATACGGGTTTCAAACCACGACTGACAACCAGGCCGCGGTGGCAGACGCGGAGATTGTCATCCTCGCCGTGAAACCACAAACGGTCTACTCCGTTATGGAAGATATCAAAGGCGCTCTGACTGAGTCGGCCCTCGTGATATCGATCGTGGCCGGCACTCCGCTTCGCGTGTTAGTCGAAGGGATGGAGCATGCCTCGGTCGTGCGCTCAATGCCAAACACCCCTGCACAGGTCGCTCAGGGTATCACCGTATGGACTGCCACCCGCGCCGTCAGCGGTCGACAGCTTGAACAGACACGCGCCGTGATCGGCGCGTTCGGGGAGGAAATTTTCGTCGAGGATGAAGATTACCTCGATATGGCCACGGCGCTCTCTGGAACCGGGCCCGCCTACGCGTTCCTCTTTATGGAAGCGATGGTGGACGCAGGCGTTCACCTGGGTTTTCCCCGTCGGATCGCTGAGCGGCTCGTCGTGCAGACGTTGAAAGGCGCGGTGGCGTTTTACGAACACTCCCCAAGACACATGGCTCGCCTGCGAAACCAGGTCACCTCGCCGGGCGGGACCTCCGCCGCAGCGCTCTACTATCTCGAAAAGGCTGGATTTCGCACGGCGATCTCGCGTGCCATCTGGGCAGCGTACGAACGCTCTGTGCAGCTCGGAGAGGGTCAAAAAAGGGGGGCGGTAGGCACGGAATAGACCACAGCTACAGCCGGTTTGTGATTTGCTGGACAAAAAGGATGCCTTCAGGTATGATTTCCAGCGATGTGCAATCTCCGTTTTTAACGACGTTTGAGGCCGCCTGCTGCCCGATCTTCGGCAGCAGGTCTTCTCGCCGGAGACGTGCTTGATCGTACAAACTTCCTCAAACCAGACCCTTATACGGGAGGCCCAATGTCGGATCTGGTAAAGAATCTTTCCAGTGATCTGCAAAAGCAAATTGAAGACTACGCACCCGAGATCGAATTGAAGGATGTCGGTGCTGTACTTGAGGCGGGCGATGGTATCGCCCGCGTTTCCGGGTTATCGCATGTTCGAGCCCAGGAGCTGGTTCAATTTGAAAACGGCGTGATGGGAATCGCATTCAACCTCGAGCGTGACTCAGTCGGTGTGCTCATCATGGGTGAGTACAGTGAGATTGATGAGGACATGCTCGTCTACTCCACCGGGCGCATCGTATCCGTCCCGGTTGGCTCCGGATTGATTGGTCGCGTCGTCAACGCGCTTGGCGAACCGATCGATGGTCGTGGACCGATTCAGCATGAAGGCTTCCGTCCGGTCGAGCAAATCGCTTCAGGCATCGTCGAGCGGAAGGACGTCGATACGCCGGTCCAGACCGGGATCAAAGCGATCGATGCCATGATCCCGATCGGCAGGGGGCAGCGCGAGCTGATCATCGGCGACCGCCAGACAGGTAAGACGGCTCTGGCGATCGATACGATCATCAACCAGGTTGGCAAGGACCTGATCTGCATTTATGTCGCCGTAGGCCAGAAACGTGCCGGCGTCGCCCGGACGGTGGCGACGCTGGAAAAGCACGGCGCGATGGAGCATACGATCGTCGTCGTTGCGGCGGCCGATGAACCGGGTGCACTGCAGTATGTCGCGCCTTACGCGGGCTGTGCGATCGGAGAGGCCTTCGCTGAGCAGGGCAAGGACGCGCTGGTCGTTTACGATGACCTTACCAAGCACGCTTGGGCTTACCGTCAGGTATCACTTCTCCTGCGACGCCCTCCAGGGCGCGAAGCCTACCCGGGCGATGTCTTTTATCTTCACAGCCGCTTGCTTGAGAGAGCGGTTCGCCATGCAGATGACTTCGTGATTGTGCCCGCGGAGCATGATGGCGAGGTCAGTCCTGAGGATGCGGTCAACGATCAAGTTTATACAGGACCGCTGGCCAAAACCAGCGCAGCGGAAGCGCTCGAGGCGATGGGGGACAGCAGTGGGTTCAAGGTGATGAAGGTCACCGGTACGGGCGGCTCGTTAACCGCGCTGCCGATAATTGAGACACAGTTAGGCGATGTTTCAGCCTACATTCCCACCAACGTAATCTCCATCACGGACGGGCAGATTTTCCTGGAGACCGATCTTTTCAACGCCGGTATCCGTCCGGCGATTAACGCCGGCATCTCCGTATCACGCGTCGGCGGAGACGCCCAGACGAAGGCGATCAAGCAGGTCGCCGGACGCCTGCGCCTCGACATGGCCGCCTATCGTGAGGTCGCGGCGTTCGCTCAATTCGGTTCCGATCTTGATAAGACAACCCAGGCGCAGTTGGCCCGGGGGCAGCGCATGCAGGAGATCCTCAAGCAGCCTCAATACCGACCGTATGAGATGGAAGAAGAGGTCGTGGTGCTCTTTGCGGCCACGCGAGGCTTTGCCGATGACGTGCCGGTCGATCGGATGGTTGAGTGGGAGCAAGCGCTCCTGCGCAGCATGAAATCCTCCCATCCCGGGATCCTGAAGGACATCGCGGCGCAGAAGGTCATTACGGAAGAGACAGAGGCTGAATTGCGAAAAGCCATCGAAACCTTCAACCGCAGCTGGCTCGAGTAGAGCTGAACCCGGAGAACTGAGTTATGGCTTCTGCCCGCGAAATGCGGCTTCGAATTAAAAGCATCCAAAATATTTCTCAGGTCACGCGTGCGCTTGAAGCGGTCAGTGCCAGTCGCGTGCGGAAAGCGGAAGCGCGCGTGCGCGAATCCCGTCCGTACGCAGACAAAGCCTGGCAGGTATTAAGGCACCTCTCGCTTCAACCTGCCAGCGAATCTGTGCATCCATTCCTGCAGATCAGGGAAGAAATCGACAACGTCCTGGTGATCTTGATCACCGGCGATCGGGGGCTGGCCGGCGCCTACAACGCAAACGTTGTGCGCTTCGCGATGGAGACATTCGGGGATGCCGAAGTTCCCATCCGCTACATCTCTGTCGGTCGTAAAGGCCGGGAGATGCTGCTGCGACGTCGTGTCGATATCCTGGCTGAGTTCAGCGATCTGCCTGCGGAGCCGGCGTTCGCCGATGTCTCGGCAATCGGCCGGCTGGCGATCGATGAATACGTACAGGGCAAAGCGGATCAGGTTTTCATCGTATACACCGATTTTGTCAATTTGCTTACACAGATCCCTCGCCGTAAGATGCTGCTCCCAGTGGCGTTTGAAGAAATCCCGATTGGGGCCAATAATCTGCAGGCCGGGACCAAAGCGGCAACAGAAAATGGCCCGCTCCCGACCTATATCTACGAGCCCAGTCAGGATGCTTTAATCGGCCGGATTGTGCCGCGGCTGACCGAGCTCCAGGTTTATCAGGCGATCACCGAATCGCTGGCAAGCGAGCACGCCGCTCGCATGGTGGCCATGCGCAACGCGACCGACAACGCGGTTGACCTGGCCGGGGCGCTGCGTTTGGAATACAACAAGGCCCGACAGCAAGCGATCACAAACGACATGCTGGATATTGTTGGCGGCGCTGAGGCGCAGGGCTGAGCGATCATCGAATAGATGGAATGATTTTTGGAGGCAAGCATGGCAAGTGCTTTTGGGAGAGTTGTCCAGGTACAGGGCGCCGTCGTAGACTGCGAGTTTCCGGCAGGTGAGCTGCCCAAAATCTTCGAGGCGGTAGAAATTCCGCGCGAGGGTTTCGAGGAGCCATTGGTGCTCGAAGTGCAGCGGCATCTGGGGGAGAATGCTGTCCGCACAGTGGCTATGGACTCAACCGATGGGCTGCAGCGCGGCAACGAAGCTCGGGCAACCGGGGCGCCCATCCTTGTCCCGGTCGGCGAACCAACGCTCGGCCGTGTCTTCGACGTCCTGGGGCACCCGATCGACAAGCGCGGCCCTGTCAGCACCGAAGAACAACAGCCGATCCATCGCCCGGCACCAGACTTCGAAGATCAGGCGACCTCAGTCGAAGTGTTCGAAACAGGTTTGAAGGTTATCGATCTCATCGCCCCGTTCACACGCGGAGGCAAGACGGGCATCTTCGGTGGTGCTGGCGTTGGCAAGACGGTCATCATCCAGGAGCTAATTCGAACGATTGCGACCGTGCACAAAGGCAACTCGGTGTTCGCCGGGGTGGGTGAACGCACCCGCGAAGGCACACAGCTGTATCGTGAGATGGTCGAATCGGGCGTGATGAAAGACACCGTATTAGTCTTCGGGCAGATGAACGAGCCGCCCGGGGTTCGTCTGCGGGTGGGCTTAACGGCGCTGACAATGGCGGAGCATTTCCGCGACCAGGGTCGCGACGTGCTGTTATTCATCGACAACATCTTCCGCTTCAGCCTGTCCGGTGCTGAAGTCTCGGCGCTCCTGGGCCGCATGCCCTCTGCAGTGGGTTACCAGCCCACACTTGCGACCGAGATGGGTGAACTGCAGGAACGCATCACATCGACTCAGACCGGCTCGATCACATCGATGCAGGCGGTCTATGTACCGGCTGATGACTATTCCGATCCGGCTCCCGTCGCCACTTTCACACATCTCGATGCGACGATCGCGCTGGAGCGCGCGATCTCAGAGAAGGGCATCTACCCTGCCGTCGATCCGCTCGCATCAACTTCCCGGATTCTGGATCCTCAGGTCGTGGGTGAGGAGCATTATTCCGTCGCACGCGAGGCTCAGCAAGTCCTGCAGCGTTATAAAGACCTCCAGGACATCATCGCCATCCTGGGCATTGAGGAATTGAGCGAGGAAGATAAGCTAGTCGTTGCGCGCGCCCGCAAGATCGAACGTTTCTTCTCACAGCCGATGTTCGTGGCGGAACAGTTTACCGGGCAGGAAGGTCGTTACGTCTCATTGAGTGAGACTGTGCGCGGCTTCCGTGAGATCCTTGATGGGAAATATGACGACCTACCTGAGCAGGCGTTTATGATGGTAGGCTCGATTGACGAAGCCGTTGAAAAGGCCCAGGAGTATGCCGAAGCCTGAGTAAACCCGGAGAAGGTCTATGCCCATCCGTTGTGAAATCGTAACCCAGGACAAATCGCTCTTCGAAGGCCCCGCCGACGTCGTGATCGCGCCGGGTGTCGAGGGCGAACTGGGGATCCTCCCAAACCACGCGCCGTTGCTGACCAATCTGGACTTTGGGCTTCTGTGTGTGCGCTACCGGGGCGAGGAGGATATTTTCACGATCGCGGGTGGAATCCTTGAAGTCCGACCGGACTTGGTGACCGTCCTGGCCGATGTCGGTGAACGGATCGATGAAATCGATCTCACCCGGGCTGAGGAGGCCAAGGAGCGTGCTGAACGCTACCTGAAGGAAGGTCCACCGCCGGATACGGACGAATATCTGCGCATCCAGGCTGCCCTGCAGCGTTCAAAGCTCCGCATAGAAGCTGCCAGTCGCTACAGACGACGATCACGCCCATCAACTGTCCAAGAACGCTCCGACGAAGGAGCCTGATATGGCGCTCTTTGGCAAAGATCTCGGTATTGACCTCGGAACGGTCAATACGCTGATCTGTGAAGGTGGCGAGATCGTTCTGCATGAACCGACCGTTGTCGCCATCGATATTGAAGAGTTAAAGATTGTTGATGTCGGTCATGCGGCAAACGATATGGACGGGCGAGTGCCGGAGTCCATCGAGGTGGCGCGTCCCCTGCGGGATGGTGTGATCGCTGATTTTGAGATTACCCACCGGATGTTGGGACACTTTATCGAGCAAGTCTCAGGACCGGCTCGATTGTTTAAGCCGCGTGTGATGATCACGGTCCCGTTGGGCGCGACCAGCGTGGAAACGCGCGCCGTGCACGAGGCAACGATCCAATCAGGGAGTCGCGATGTGTACCTCATCCAGCAGCCACTGGCTGCCGCCATCGGGGTTGGTCTCCCGATCGCTACCCCCTCTGGGAATATGGTCGTCAACCTTGGCGGGGGTGTCACACAGGCGGCGGTCATGGCGATGAGCGGGATCGTCGCAGCGGACGCGACCCGCATCGGAGGCATAAAGCTCGATGAAGCGATCAGTTCTTATGTCCGCAAGAAGTATGGTCTGATCATCGGACCACGCACCGCTGAACAAGCGAAGATCCGCGTGGGCGCCGCCATTCCACAGGATGAGGATCGCTCGATCGAACTTCAGGGACAGGATCAAGTGACAGGGCTGCCCAAACCCGTGACGTTGACGACCAGCGAGATCGTCGAAGCGCTTCAAGAGACGCTGCAGTTGATGGCGGTCTCGATCCGCAACGTGCTTGAGAAAACTCCGCCTGAACTGGCATCCGATATCATCGATCGGGGGATGGTCATCTGCGGTGGGGGAGCATTGCTGCGCGGGATGGATAAATGGCTGATGCAGGAGACAAGCGTCCCGGCTTATCTGGCGGACGAGCCCGTGGCTTGTACCGCGATCGGAGCCGCACGCGGGTTGACGATGCTTGACCGCTTGCGGCGCAGCTTGCCGGCGGTATAGATCATCCATTTCGTTGCATGGAAATAAAAACCCACGCCATCGGCGTGGGTTTTTTCATGCCTGGATTGCAGGGATCATTTAGATAGATAGAAGGTCATGTGCTGCAGGTGAAGGACCGGGTCAATATATTGGACCTTTACCGAATCTGGCACGGAAAGCGATATCGGGGCGTAGCACAAAATTGCTTTCACATCGGCTGCGATGAGGCGCTCGGTCACTTCCTGAGCGTGCGAGGCGGGAACGGCCAGCATGACGATCTTAATCCCCATGTCACGCAGGTCTTTCTCAAGCTGATCGACAGAGTGGACCTCGTAAGCGCCAGCCCATGTTCCAATTTTTGAGGGGTCATTGTCATACACGCTGCGGATGCGGAAGCCGCGGTCGATGAAACCGCCGTAATTGGCGATCGCGGTGCCGAGGTCACCTGCACCAATCAGCGCGACATCCCAGATCTGATCCAGGTGCAGGATGCGCTTCAATTGGTCTGCCAGGAACTCGATATTGTAGCCGGTGCCCTGTTTACCAAACTCACCAAATTGAGAAAGATCCTTACGGATCTGCGCTGAAGAGATCCCTAATTCACCGCCCAACTCCTGGGAGGACGTGATCTCCTTCCCGTCCTGCGCCATTTGAGTCAGTGCACGGAGGTAAAGAGGCAGGCGGCCAATAACGATATCAGGGACCTTGGATGGGTTCATATACTTCTCCCGAGATAGGAATGGACTAGACCGACCAAATCTAGCATATTTAGGCGGGCATTGCAAACATTTTTCACAAAGGGGCCGCAGACTAATCGGCGGGTATAATTGCGCTGTTGGGTATAAATTAAAGGTGCTGGCACAAGCGATGTTCATTGATGAAGCCCGCATTTTCGTCTCTTCAGGCAAAGGTGGCGATGGTGCGGTCCATTTTCGGAAGGAAAAATTCGTACCGCGCGGCGGTCCTGACGGTGGGGATGGCGGCCGCGGAGGTGATGTCGTTCTGTTCGTGGATCCGAAAAAGAACACCCTTTCCACCTTTAGACGACAACGCCATTTTCGTGCAGATGAAGGCCGTCCGGGTGGGGGGAGCAACAAGACCGGTCGCAGCGCAGAAGATGTGCGCATCCCCGTCCCTCCGGGAACGATCGTCCGCAACGAGGACGGGGCGATCCTTGGGGATCTCGTCGAGGCGGGACAAGAACTTGTCATAGCCCGTGGAGGCCGCGGCGGACGTGGCAATGCCCGCTATGCGACTTCCCGCAACCAGGCGCCGCGCATGGCTGAGAAAGGCGCGCCGGGCGAAGAGAAGTGGATTGAGCTGGAGCTCCGCCTGGTCGCGGATGTGGGCATCATCGGTGTTCCAAACGCCGGAAAATCTACGTTCCTGGCGTCTGTCACAAACGCTAAACCAAAAATCGCAGCTTACCCTTTCACGACGCTGGCGCCAAACCTGGGTGTGGTTGAGCTGGAAATCGATGCGACGATGGTGCTCGCCGATATTCCTGGCATCATCGAGGGCGCTCACGCCGGCGTCGGCCTCGGGTTTGCCTTTCTGCGCCATGTCCAGCGCACAAAGGTCCTGATCCACATGGTTGACGGAAGCGCACAGGATCCGCTGGCAGATTTCTCGCAGATAAACACAGAACTCGCGCTCTTCGATGACCGGCTAGCTCAAAAACCTCAGCTTGTTGCGATCAATAAGATCGATTTACCGCAGGTGCGGGAACAGCTGCCAGCGTTAAGGGAGGCGTTCAAGCAGCGCGGCTACGATGTCCTCGAAGTGTCCGCCCTGGCGCGTGAAGGCTTGCGGGAACTGCTCTGGGCGGCATATCAACTGTTAGGCGGTCTGGAAGAGAAGCGGCCGGACGACGAGGAATTGCCGGTCTACCGGCCCGAGCCCGAGATTGAGGAGTTCAGTGTGGAACTGGAGACGGACGGTGCCTGGCGCATAAGGGGGAAAGCTGTCGAAAGGGCCGCCGATATGACTTACTGGGAATACGATGAAGCCGTGCGACGATTCCAGGGTTTGCTGGCGCATCTAGGCATCGAACAAGCCTTGCTTGAAGCCGGGGTCCAGTCAGGCGATACGGTGAGGATCGGCGAGTATGAACTGGAATGGGTATTATGATCGGCGTCTTCGGCGGCACATTTGATCCACCCCATCTGGCGCACGCAGTGTTGGCGGATGAGGCCCGTCACGTGCTGGACCTCAGGACCGTGCTCTGGGTTCTTACCGCTCAACCTCCCCATAAGACAGAACAGCCACACTCGGCTGTCGAGCATCGCCTGGCGATGGTCGCATACGTCATCCAGGGCGACCGGCATTTCGAACTGTCCAGGGCTGATCTTGACCGGGAACCTCCTCATTACGCGGTCGGGACGATGGCCTGGATGCGGGAACGATATCCCGGAGAACGCTTCACCTATCTGATGGGGGCAGATTCGCTGAGAGATCTTCCGACCTGGCATACGCCCGGGGCATTTGTCGAGGCGTGCGACCGGCTCGCCGTGATGGACCGTAAGGGTGCTGAAATCGACCTGGACATGCTGGAAAAGCAGATCCCCGGCTTGAAGGCGAAACTGACGTTTGTCGAGGCGCCGGTCCTCGAGATCTCCGGGCGCGAAATCCGGAGGCGCGTCCGGGCAGGCGATGCGTATCGCTATTTTTTGCTCCCTGACGTGGCTGAATACATCCAGGTTAACAAACTTTATCGATGAGCCTGCTCAAGGATCGTGCTTTTAGGGCGACGGCCCTCTCTCATCTATCCATCGACCTGTTAAATAGCCAGCACCCGCTATTGCTTGCTGTGTTGAGCATCCCACTTGGACTGAGCAACTCCCTGATCGGTTTGGTGAGCACGATCTACAGCCTCAGTGGATCACTTTCTCAACCGCTTTTTGGCATGCTCGCTGACCGCATCGGCAATCGGCTGGTCGCCACCAGCGGGCTGGCCTGGATGGTGGTCTGCTTCTCTTTCGCACTCTCAATTCAGGGTCCAGCGGCGCTCGTCTTCCTCGTGTTGGCCGCCTTCGGTTCAGGAGCGTATCACCCGGCTGCGACGGCAGAGGCGACGGAGCGTGGCCGGATACATCTCGCCCGTATGGAGACGACCGCCGCTTCGTTCTTCTTCTTTTTCGGACAAGGGGGGTTATTTCTCGGCCCGGCGCTGGGCGGACCGTTGATTGATCAGTGGGGGCCGATGGGCTTGTTCCTGCTTTTCATCCTGATCCTGCCCGTGGGCTTCTATATGCTCCCCAGAATCGAGGTAGGCGCCGAAGGGTTCTCAGCTCTGCTAGAAAGACAAACCCCACCACCGATTGTTTCTGTGAGGTGGTCATATATTGTTCCATTCGTCATGACCATTTTTTCGAGATCCTGGACACAGATGTCGATGATGACATTCCTCCCAAAATACCTCCAGGATCTTGGATTCAGGCCGGGTGTTTTCGGACCCGTATCGGCACTCTATATGGGTGGGTCGGCATTCGGCGGGATTCTGGGCGCATGGCTTGCTGACCGTTTCGGAGACCGGTACGTGATGACAATTTCATTATTCCTGGCTTGCTTGCCGCTCTTCTTCTATGGGAAAATTTCTGCTACCTGGCTCTTGATCATGGTCACTCTTTTTGCGGGGGCATTCATCGGTGCCTCACACAGCATTCTTGTCGTCCTCGCCCAGCGCTTGCTGCCGGGAAAATCAGGGGTCGCTTCCGGTCTGGTGCTCGGATTTACGTTTGCCAGCGGATCTATCGGGGCATTTTTCAGCGGCTGGATCGCTGATAAGTTCGGATTCCAGCTTCTTTTCATCGTGCTGGGCGGGATTATGCTCTTGTCGACGATTGGCTCGATCTGGATGCATGCTTCCGGTCGCACGCGCTCCTCCCCTGGCGCGTGAAGGTGCATGTGACCCTGGTGGCATAGCGCGGGCCATACGTGACGACTACAATAGGATCATGACTACCCTGATTTGGCTGGAGAGATGATCGATGACAGAAAATGAAAGTTCACCGCGGTGGTTGCTGCCATTAATCGTCATCATCCTGATGGCAAGCGTGGTCTTGTTGTTTTTTGCCAGCCGCCAGCCGACGAGCCTCCTGCGTCCGGAGGGCGCATCAGGCGATTTTCAGGCCGGACCGCTGTTCAGATTGCCGTCGCGCGATTCCAGCACCGATCCTGTCGACCCCTGTTCCCTGGTAGAACAGGCTGAGGTTGAGGATGTCATCGGACGCGAGTTGAGCCCACCGCGTTCCGAAAATCTCGATAACACCGTCGGTGAGAAGCTCTGTGTATTCACTGATCCGGACGATAACGATGAACGTCTGGTCGTCATCGATGTTGTTTTTGAACAAGCAATGGACCCGGTTCTGGTCCAGAATGATTATGATGTAGCCGAACTCTACCGGGGAAGACGAGTAGAGGATCGGGGCATCGTGGATGTTAGCGGCATTGAGGACGAAGCGTTCTGGGGAGGCACGAGTTCGGAGATCTGGAGCGGATTACATGTTCGCAGTGCCGATGTCTATCTGCGTGTACTCGTATTTTCAGAGAATGACGAGGATGCCTTCCAGGCTGCCCGCGCGATTGCCGTCACGGCATTGAAGGAGCTCTTCGAATAACAACCCCGGAAGTGGATGTGACCTGATAGGGTCGGTTTTCTGAAAAATGAGATTGACCGCAAGTTGACGGGAGGAGTCAAGATCCAGGCATCGGGTTGTTACTCTTCCTCTTCAGTTCGCGGTGCTGCTTGCTTAAGCTGTTCGAGCGAAACGCGGTTCGTGTGGCGGCAGCGCGGGCAGCGAACATCATAGTGACTGCCTTGATTTTCCTCGAGCGCTTCGAGTGCGAAAGCGATCTCTTCTTTCTTTAAGGCGAAACTCCAATTGCAACGGTAACATCGAATTTGCATCAGTTCATATTCCTTTCCATCGATAACTATATTCTACTCGCGGATCGGGCTTTGCGTGGCCCTACGCGGGGCGCGAAATACGGCAAGCAGGATGCCTGCTAATACGACGATCCCACCGAGAATACGCAGGAACGGGATCGTCTCATTCAGCAGAACCCAGGCAAGAATCGCGGCAGATATCGGCTCTCCGAGCAGGCTTAATGATACGGACGTGGCAGGCATATATTTTAATGCCCAATTGTATGTCGTGTGGGCCAGGAGTTGGGGGAAAAGAGCCAGAAGCAAGAACCAACCGTAAGTAACCCATCGATATCCTAGCAATTGTTCTCCAGACAGGATCGCCCAGGTTAGCAGCATAATCGCAGCCGATCCGTAGACGATGCTCACGTAGGGAACCAGGTCAAGTCTAGAACGCAGGTCCCTGCCGATCATCAAATAAGCAGCACCTGCGAACCCGCCGATCAGCGCAAGGGCGTCACCCTGCAGGGCGCTGCCGTCCAACAGCTCTGAGAGCGGGGGGCATGCGACACCATTCTGCAGTGAGCATGAGTCACCAAAGGCGATCAGGATTCCACCTGTAAATGCGATCACCAGCCCGAGCCATACACGTGGGGAAGGAGCTTCTTTGAGGAAGAGCGGCGATAGGATGGCGACGAAGAGAGGCGCGGTTTGGACAAGTACGACGGAACTGGCGACTGATGTGTACTCGAGCGAGGAGATCCAGGTTACGAAGTGAGCAGCGAGGAAAAACCCGGAGAGCATTCCGAGCCACCAGACGCGCTTTCCCGCGGGCCATGCGGCTCTGGGTTGGCGCAGCATGAATGGAACCAGGATCAGACTTGCGAAACATAATCTGTAAGCTGCAATTACCAGGCTGCTCGCATCGGTTTGAGCGAATCGGATCAGGATCGACGACGTCGAAGCGGCGAGGATGCCGATCACAACGGCGACCGGCGGCGGGATTCTGGGATAGGGGTCTGTTTTCAACGGATTGGCCCTCGTCGAAGATTGCCGGCCGGTCAGGATTTCTTGACAAAGCGGTGACGCGCCGAATAGAATCTCATTAGGTAGCCATTCCGGGTCAACCCGATCCTACTGGAATTGTCTGGGAGGGTCAACCATGACTTGTTCGCCAAGGGATTAAAAGGAGTACACAATGGCTTTTGAACTTCCGAAGTTGGATTATCCATATGACGCATTGGAGCCATATATCGATGCGCGCACGATGGAAATCCACCATTCGAAACACCATGCCGGTTATGTTGCAAAGACGAACGCCGCTCTCGAGGGGTATCCAGATCTGCAGGGCAAACCGGTCGAGGCTCTGCTCGCAGATCTAGGAGTGATACCCGACGCGATTCGAACCGCGGTTCGCAACAATGGCGGCGGGCATGCAAATCACACGTTGTTCTGGAAGGTAATGGCTCCCGGAGCCGGCGGTGAGCCGGATGGTGAGCTGGGCGAGGCGATCGATCGAGCTTTCGGTGGTTTTGCCGCGTTCAAAGAAGAATTTTCCAATTCGGCGGGTTCACGCTTCGGAAGCGGTTGGGCCTGGCTGGTGAAGGATGGCTCCGGCGGACTTAAAGTGATGTCAACCGCCAACCAGGATTCGCCATTATCGGATGGTATGACACCGATTCTCGGCCTGGATGTTTGGGAACATGCCTATTATCTGAACTATCAGAACCGCAGACCCGATTACATTGAAGCCTGGTGGAACGTCGTGAATTGGGGAGAAGTCGCTAAACGTTTCGCTTCCTGATTGTGGTATCTTAGCCTTAGGGGTAAAATCGGCTCCGTCTCGCAGCAAACCAACTGGAGGTTTGGATTATGACCCATGTAATTACACGGCTTTGCCTCCGTGATTCCGGATGTGTTGACGTATGTCCGGTGGAGTGCATCGTGCCAGGGAAACCTGTCGATCAGTGGCCTTGGTACTACATCGATCCAGATACATGCATCGATTGCGGAGCCTGCATCCCTGAGTGCCCGTTTGAGGCGATTTTCGTGGAAGATGAGACTCCCGCGGAATTCACAGCTCAGGGCGGCGAATATGTCAGCATGCCTGCGGGTACCCCAGGCTTCGACACTGTCTACGATGGAGAGAACCACCACGGCGACCCAGTTCATCTGGAGCACACACGCGTGCTCGAAGCCGGCGAGACCATCGACCTGACACCTGACATCCAACCAAACTACGATTACTTCGAAGACGGACCGGGTTACAGCGCTCTAGACTGAGACCCTGAAGCACGTCCAGAAATCAGGAGGGAGCTCACTGGCTCCCTCCTTTTCGCCTTAAGCCCGCATGAGCTTTCTGGATCGTTTCCATCGCAGCGTATTACTTATGGAGAGGTAGATATGAAGACAAGGACTGAAAGTGATTCAATGGGTGAGGTGAAAGTACCTCTCGAAGCGCTCTATGGAGCTCAAACCAAAAGAGCGCTGGATAATTTCCCGATCTCCGGAATGCGGCCCTACCGGGCATTTATCTGGTCGATGGCTGCGATCAAGGGTGCCGCCGCACAGGTGAATATGGATCTGGGACTGATCGAGGAACACCTGGCCGATGCGATCATAATGGCAGCCCGAGAAGTCATGGATCGCCGGTGGGATTCTCAATTTGTCGTTGATCCCTTTCAGGCTGGAGCAGGCACCAGTCACAACATGAACGTGAATGAGGTGCTCGCAAACCGGGCGACACAGATCCTCGGCGGCGAAGCAGGCGAGTACCTTGTTCAGCCGAACGATCACGTCAACATGGCCCAGTCAACAAACGACACGATACCTACCGCCATACGCCTGGGGTGTTTACAAAGACTGGACGAACTGTTAAGCGCCTGTCAGGATCTGAGTGAGGCGCTCAATGAGAAGGGGCGCGCGTTCGACAAGGTTTTAAAATCAGGCCGCACCCATCTCCAGGACGCAGTTCCGATACGTCTGGGCCAGGAGTTCGGCGCCTATGCCCGGGCGGTCGAGCGGGATGCGGATCGCATTCGTCGCTCTGCGGAAGGGCTGCGGCGATTGGGGATCGGAGGAACCGCGACGGGAACGGGATTGAACGCTCATCCGGAGTATCACGCACGCATGATCGCAGCGCTAGCGGATTGGACCGACTTGGACCTGCGTCCATCCGATAACCTTTTCGAGAGCATGCAGTCAATGGCTGATTTGAGCGATTTTTCGGCGTCCTTGCGCACGCTGGCTGTGACGCTCACACGCATCGCCAACGATCTGCGCCTGCTTTCTTCCGGCCCCGCGACCGGCCTGGCAGAGATCAGGCTGCCAGCGGTCCAACCCGGCTCGAGCATCATGCCCGGAAAAGTCAACCCGGTGATGGCGGAGATGTTGAATATGGTGATGTTCCATATCATCGGCAACGATACGACCGTGATGCTGGCTGCACAGGCGGGACAGTTAGAGCTGAACGTGATGATGCCCGTGATTGCCCACAACCTTTTTGAAATGATGCAGATCATGATCGCCTCCATGGGGGCATTCACAGAAAAATGCGTTGTCGGGATTAAGGCTAACCATGAGCGTGCGCTGGAGCTGCTTGAGCGCAACGCGATCGTTGTGACTGCCTTGAACCCATTGATCGGCTATCGTGCTGGCGCTGAACTGGTCAAACAGGCGATGGAGCAGAATCGATCGGTGCGCGAGGTCGCAGTGGAAAAAGCTCGTGACGGTGAGCTGCTGCATGTTGAAACAATGGCCGCGCTGCCGGTCGAGGAAGTCGACGGCGCATTTTCCAATCTTTATCGATTAACAGAAGGGGGCATCCTATCCTGAAGATCGAGTCCAGAATGGGCGAAAATCCAATCCGGGCGAAACGGGATGAACCTGGCCTGATTTGTTTGAGACTATGTATAATGTGTCTGCGATGACTGCGGGATGCCTTGAAGTGAGCCTGGAAAACTGGCAGCAGATGAAAGCTCATGTCCAGTCCGTTGACCCGCGCGAGGCTTGCGGGATGGTAAGCGGGCGGGGTCATGTCAGCGAGAAGGTCTACGAGGTGAAGAACGTCGCGGCCGGCGAACACCGCTTCCGCATGGAGCCTTCCGAGCAGGTGAGGGCGTTTTTCGACATCGAGCGATCGGGTTATGATTTTCTGGCGATCTATCACTCCCATCCCGATGGGCCGGCTCGACCATCACGGATTGATCATGAGGAGTGGTGTTATCCGCACGTTCTCTGCCTTCTCTGGAGCAGGGATGCAGGCGAATGGATATGCAAGGTTTTCGCTTATTCGACAGAAGGTTTTAATGAAGTCAGTTTGTGTGTACCGGATAACGCGTCCGATATACTCAGCTCAGATCAGGCTGTAGCGAGGGAGCAGCGTACCCGATGATTTTTCGATCCATCCTAGGTGTCGTAATCGGCTATTTATTAGGGGCAATCCCGACCGGCCTTGTCGTCGTGCGCGCGGCGCGTGGACGGGATATCCGCAAGTGGTATAGCGGAAGAACCGGCGCGACAAACGTAATGCGTGTCGCCGGGTACATGCCGGCCTTGATCACGCTTCTGGGGGATGTGTTTAAAGCTACCTTTGCAGTGCTCATCGGAGGATGGATCACAGGCGGAAATGCCTGGGTTGAAGCGCTCGCCGGAGCCGCGGCCGTCCTGGGGCATAACTACTCAATTTTCTTGCTGGAGCAAAAGGAAGGGCGTTGGACCTTGCAGGGTGGTGCAGGCGGGGCCTCTACGTGGGGAGCTTTTTTCGGCCTGTGGCCGCTGGGGGCGCTGTTGAGCATCCCGGTTCTGCTGGGTGGGATTTACTATGGAATTGGCTACGCCTCTGTTGCGACGTTGAGCGTGCCACTGCTGGCGGGGGTGCTCTTCACATGGAGAGCGGCGATCGGCGTTGGGCCGTGGGCTTACGTTGGATACGCTGTGTTGGCGGAGATCTTTGTCGCCTGGGCGCTTCGCCCCAATATTCAACGGTTGCGGCGCGGTGAGGAGCGGATGGTGGGTTGGCGCGCGAAGCGCAAGATCGAGGCGGGAGAAGATCCAGATAAACCCGGCTCCTGATGTTTCAGTCGCTAGCCAACCAATACAATCGCAGTGACCCCAAGCAATCCCACGATTGATAACTCAATGACTTGACCGCGTTGGAGTTCCCCTCTGCGGATTAAACCGATCAAATGATAGCTGAGGTAAACCGCGAGACCATTCATCAGAGCAATCTGGAGTGGGGGGATGGGCCAGTAATGTATAGCCCACGTGAGTTCCGCTGCCATGAGGCCGATGATCATTGCGAAGCGGAAGGCGGTTCCGCCCGAAAGCGCCTCCAGACGCATCAGACGCCAGGAGACCAGGCCCGCAGTGGTGAATGTCAGCGGGACCGCGAAGATCGCCCGCAGGCCCGACCCGTTCACAGCGAATAACGAACCGGCCAACAGTAGATATGCGAGCGTCCGTAGGATCAGCGTGACGGATTCGTAGCGGGGATCGTCAGGGTCAAAGACAATGAACTCGGCCACGAGAACTGCGGTGAGAAGCGCGGTTGAGATTGGCAAACCGAGCCACAAGCCCAGGCCCTCCGGTACGCGGCTCAAGATCGCTCCAAGCCCGAAAGATGCCAGCCCGGGCAAAATCCAGTGCTCGGCAGTGTTGTCGGCCTGGTCGAAACTCGGGTGTGATCGGAGCAGCCAGTCCGCACCGGCCGCAGCCAGACTCGCGGCCAGACTGAGCATGATCAGGCGTGTATTAATCTCAAATCGTACGATCAGGCCGGCGAACGTGATTTCCGGAGCGATGGTAGGCAGCTCTGCAATGCGGATAAGCGCGTACGCAAGCAGAATGAGCGCGGTCATCGTGCTGATTCGATCCCGGTCAGGGTTTGGATAAGCAGGTTCCACGCACGCATTCTAGCACCTCGGAGGCGCCTCTGTCCATGGAGGCGGCATCGTTCAAACCATGGAGCGGCCTCGATTGGATGCATGTATAATGGTCCCCATGATTCTCCTGATTGTCATCTTCGGGTTGCTGCTCGGCGTGTTGATCAATGCAGCCGCAAGCAGCCTGCCTTCCAGCCGCATGCTGCAGAAACCACATTGCCAGGCCTGCGGGGTGCCGCGACGGCCGCATGCCTGGTCCGGATTACTCGCCTGGCTTTCGCCTGGCAGAGATTGTGCATATTGTGGGACAGTTGTCCCGGTGCGGGAGCCGATCGTCGAACTGCTCATGATCTCCGCCTCCGTGATTCTGTATCTGACCGATCCTCAGTTCCTGCACTGGCTGCTGGATCTGGCAACCGTCTCGATCTTTACCCTGATCATGATCATCGATCTCGAACACCGGCTTATCCTGCACATCGTGAGCGTTCCGGCTGCGATCTATTTCGCGGTTGTGGGCAGTCTGGACTCCTCGCTAGGGGTCTCGCGCACTTTGATCGGCGGTCTGATCGGCTTCGTGTTTTTCTTCCTGCTCTATGTGCTGGGCGCTTTTTTCGCCCGCTGGATAGGTCGCAGGCGCGGTGCGGAGATCGATGAGGTCGCCTTTGGATTTGGCGATGTGATGCTGGCGATGGTCATCGGCCTGGCGGTCGGGTTTCCCGGCGTGTTTGGCGCGCTGCTGCGGGGGATCATCCTGGCGGGGGTTTTCAGCTTCCTGTATATGGTTGTCATGGTTGTCAGAAAACAGTACGAAGCCTTTACGCCGATCCCCTACGGTCCTTTTCTGATTCTCGGGGCGTTGTGGGTTTACTTTCGCGGGGATCCGGCCATAGAGGCAGTCCTCGGGTATTGATCCCCAGATTATTGTTGTATTTTCGTTACAAAACCGTATCCAACCGCGAATAGAATCCTATATTGGCCCTGCAGTACTACCGTTTGGGCTGGGAGTCGAACATATAATGGAATCGTCAGGGGGGGGCTCGATGCGAAGAGGAGCATGAAGATGCGATCGAGGTCTTTGCCGCTTCGGCGGCGAGGAGTAAAAACAAAGAAGAAATCGCGCGGCCAGAGCATTGTCGAGTTCATGGTCCTGTTGCCGGTGTTGCTGATGATGCTGTCAGGATTGATCGAGTTTGGCTTCTTGCTGAACTACTATCTCGATGTAATCGATGCGGCGCGTGAGGCGGCACGCTTCGCAGCGAATGACGACCCGCTTCACAATGATGCGACAGGCGTCTACCAAGATCCAAACTGCCAGTTTTATTTGCGCACCCAGACTGTTACCGAGCAGTCCCTCAACATCGGTTCCGGCGGGCAGATTTCACTCAATCCGGCATCGGATGACATCATCATCTCGGCTTTTTCTGTGCTGGGCGGCACGGTGGATAAGCGCTACCCGGTGATCACTACAGGCTGTCCGGCCTTGAATGTTGTCTCGGGCGCGGTGAGCCGCTACGCAAACCACACTACCGGGCTGGACACGACGGGCGATATTGAAGCAAAACTCAATCCAGGTGCGCCTAACACCGGGATGGTCTCGGTGGAGATCTACTATGATTATTACATGGTTCTGGGGCTCCCCTGGATCAGGGCGTTTGTCCCCGATCCGGTCACGCTCTGGGCCTACAGCATAATGCCAAATGTCAATGTCGAACCTACACCTACCCCTGTTCCCTAAAGATTCAGCCGGCAAAGTCCAGCGCGGTCAGGCGATGGTCCTGATCGCACTCGCTTTCGTCGGTCTGGCGGCCTTCGTCGGTTTGACCGTCGATGCCGGCATCCTCTTCATCCAGATCGGTCACCTGCGCCGGGCGGTGGACTCCGCCTCGCTCGCGGCGGCCAATCAATTCCGCGAGGGACGCACGCTGGCTGAGATCGAGGCGGCTGCGGATGAATTCATTAATTTGAACAGCCTCAGCCCGGCGAACGCCGATATTTTCGTCTGCGACATCGCGGACATGACAGCCACGAACACCAATCCATACCATGACCTCGATCTCTGTCCCGATGACGACGGCGATGGCTTTTACGGTGAGCCCGGTGAGGTGCCGCGCAAGTTCGTGCGCGTCGAGGCTACCATGCCGGTCGAGTTCACCTTTATGCCGATCGTCGGATTCGGCTCGATCGACATCCGCTCTGAGGCGATTTCTGAGGCGGCCTCGATTGATCTGGTGCTCGTGATCGACACCTCGCCATCGATGGGTTATGACGCCGCCTGTGACGATGGCGATGATGATGACGGTGATGGGGTCGATGACGATTGTGATCCTTCTCAATATGGATGGCCGGGCTCCCCCGGCTTGAACACGGATCCTTCCTGGGATCTCCCGGACGATTACTGGGCAGCCCCCGACCGCTGCAACGATCCGGACCCGGCTGCCGGCATTCAAGGCCAATGCCACCCCTTCGAGGAGGTTCGTTCCGCAGCGCTCGGTCTTGTAGGGCGGATGTACTTTCCTTATGACCGGATGGCGATCGTGCAGTTTGACGTCAACGCGAACATCGCCCAGACACCGACGACAAGCCAATCGTCGATCGTCTCCGCCATAGCCAACCTTGTCATCGACAACACCAACAGCTGCCCGGGCTGGCCGGACCCCAGCCTGTGCACATCGACTAACATCGCCGATGGCCTGCAGGTGGGGGGCGGCTTGTTCGCCGGTTCATGGCTGCGCGAAGAGGCGATTCCGATCCTGATCATCCTCAGCGATGGAGCCGCCAATGCAGCGACGAATGACACTCCCCCGCCTCCGCGCGTCTGCCCGGGAAGCCCAGGCGTGCCAACCTGGGTGCCTCCGTTTTGCCGGGACAATAAATTCGAACCGGAGGAGGGGGATTACGGCTTTGATGCGGAGGATGCAGCCGTGGCGCAGGGGCTGTTTGTCGGCTGCCCGGAGGGCAACACGTTCGATCCGGCGCTGACCTCCTGCGCTTCCGCAGGGCAGGGCGCGGTTGTTTTCACGATCGGGCTGGGCGACCAGATGATCAACAGCGACGCCTGTGACCTCAGCGCGTATCCGGGAGGCTGCGAGCCGGATCAGGCCGAGAAATTGCTGCGCTACATCGCCGCGATCGGCGATGACGGCGATCCTTCGACTGATCCATGCTCTTCGACTGCACCTGGATTTTCATGCGGCAACTATTATTTCTCTCCGAAGGGGACGGGTCTGATCCAGGTGTTCGAGGCGATCGCCTCGCGCATCTTTACAAGAATCATCCATGATCGCACTGCAATTACAGCACTTTAACAACCGACATAGGCTTTCGAAAGTGGCATAGACGATCTCTGGCGGGTG
>JARGGH010000027.1 GCA_029210945.1 Anaerolineales bacterium | reverse complement strand
CGCTTTGCCTGCCTTCGGCAGACCGGCTTTCCTCCCCGCCGCAAGCGGCGGGGTTTCCAGCCGGAATCTCTCATGAACCCAGAGCACCACAATCAAATCGGGAGATTCTGATTGATGTGCAGGGGCTGAAAAAAAGCTATCACACGCCTGCCGGGGATTTCGAAGCGCTTCATTCAATCGATATGAAGATTTTCCGGGGCGAATTCGTCGCGCTGCTCGGAAAATCCGGCGCGGGTAAATCCACACTCATCAACATGCTGTCCGGCATCGATCGCCCCACTGATGGCGCGATCGTGATCGACGGTGTGCCGATCCATGAACTCAGCGAGGACCAGTTAGCGCGCTGGCGAGGTCACAACCTCGGTGTGGTTTTTCAATTCTTCCAACTGCTGCCGTCGATATCCCTTATCGAGAACATCACCCTGGCGATGGATTTCAACGGAACCTCACCGCCCGGCGGGCGGCGTGAACGTGCCCTGGAACTTCTCGAGCAGGTTGGGATCGGGGATCACGGGGCGAAGGTCCCCTCCAAGATTTCAGGAGGACAGCAGCAGCGCGTGGCAATCGCGCGGGCGCTGGCTAACGACCCGCAGTTGATCCTCGCCGACGAACCTACGGGAAATCTCGACTCGCAAACTGCCACCGGGATCATGGACCTTTTCGTCGAGCTCAAATCGCTTGGGAAGACACTCCTCGTCGTCACCCACGACCGTGAGGTCGCCCAGCGCGCGGATCGCATCCTTCATATCGAGGAAGGTCGCTTATTGCCGGACCGCTCCCAACCGTCGCCTGAAGGGCAGCCCGCCATCGGGCAGCCCGGGGAGCTGGTGCGAGAATGATGGTTCCCACACGCTGGATAAAGATTCTGAAAGATACGTGGAGCAACCGCTCCCGTTCTGTGCTTGTGGTCCTATCGATCGCCGTCGGAGTCGCCACGGTCGGCATGATCAACCATTCGGGCATCATCGTGCGCCGCGATCTGTTCGGCGCCTTCGATAAGGGCGCGCCGGCCAGCCTGCATATATCCGTCTCCCCATTCGAGCGCGGTCTGGACAGCGCCGTCGAATCTCGCAGCGATGTAGAGGCGGTCCAGGCCAGGAGGGTGACGAGCGGGTCGATCCAGACAGAACAGGGCGAGTGGATCGATCTGAGCCTGAATGCCTTTCCAGATATCCATGACCTGGATGTCAACAAGGTAACGATCGAAACGGGTGCTTCCGATCTCGGCGTCCGCCAGATCATGCTGGAACGTCTCTCTGCAGAGGGCCTCGGAGTCGAGGTCGGTGATACGCTGCTCGTACAGGCTGACGAGGAGCGAGTTTTCCCGCTGGAAGTCACGGCGATCGTTCACGATCTATACACGATGCCCTACACATTGCTTGGGGAAGTCACTGCCTACGTGAGCATGGACACACTGCAGTGGATGGGCAAGGGCTCGTACTACAACCGTCTCGATATCGTCGTCGCGGACAACGAACATGATCGCGATCACGTGCTTCAGATCGGCGATGATATCCGTGAGCGGGTCATCGAGCCTTCCGGGCTGCAAGTTTACCGGATGGAGATACCAGGGATCGGCGTCGATCCGGGTCGTCATTGGGCAGAGGATCAGATCAACGGGTTCTTGCTGATCCTCCAGATCATGGGCATCATGGCGATCCTGCTGAGCGGCGGCCTGGTTATCAACACGGTATCCGCGATGCTCGTCCAGCAGATCAAGCAGATCGGTATCATGCGCTCGATGGGTGCCAGACGCCACCAGATCATCAGCATGTACCTATTCAACGTATTTATCTTCAGCTTGTTGGGGTTGATGATCGCCATCCCGGTCGGCGTTCTCGGAGCCTGGTGGTTGTCGGAATTTGCGGCCGGGTTTGTCAACTATGACATCACCACAGTCAAGCCGCCGCTTGAAGTGCTGCTCCTGCAGGTGGCCCTGGGGTTATTGATGCCGCTTGCCGTCGCGCTGGTGCCCATTATCAACGGCACACGCATCTCGATCTATGATGCAATTTATCAATACGGACTCGGCGGCGAAGAACGCCAGGGCTTGTTCGACCGGGCGCTGCTTCGCATCCGGGCACTTGCCCCGCCGGTCGTGCTCGCGCTTAGAAACACATTCCGCAATAAATCACGCCTGGCCTTCACGCTCAGCACGCTCACGCTGGCCGGAGCGATGTTCATCGCCGTGTTCAGCACACGCGCCTCGTTGAACTCCCAACTGGACGAGATCTCACGCTACGTAATGTTCGACGTGACCCTCGGATTGCCACCTGCGTCGAACATCCACACCACGCTGCGCGAAGCCAACCGCATCCCCGGCGTCGCAGTTGCCGAAGCCTGGGGACACGGTCGGGCAGAGATCATTCACACCGATGAGAGTTACAGCGAAAAAATCGAAATCGTCGGCCTGCCTTATGATTCACAGACCGTCAATCCCTTGCTGCTGGATGGGCGCTGGCTGCAGGCTGATGACCGACGGGCGATCGTGATCAATAAGGATCTGCTCGAAATTGAACCCGGGTTGTCCGTCGGCTCGGTGATCACACTCGACGCCGGCCAACGCGAACGCAGTTATGAAATCGTGGGATTGACCTCGACGCACCTATCCGGCGCGCGCATCTACCTGCCATACGATGAATTTGGCTCGCTGACCAATCGGGCGAGTCTGGTAGATTCGCTGCGTGTACGCGCGAGCCAGGATGGCCTCAGCAACCGGATCACGCAGGAGGCGCTCGCCGAACAGGTCGAGGCGCGCTTTGAAAATGCCGGCCTGAGCACAAGCGACAGCATGACCCACCATGCGATTTTTGGCGATTTCACGGATGTATTCGATCTGATCTTGATCGTGTTGATCATCATGGCAGCCCTGCTTGCGATCGTCGGGGGGCTCGGGCTCACCGGCAGCCTGGGGATTAACATCCTGGAGAGAACCCGGGAAATCGGGGTGCTGCGTGCCGTTGGCGCGTCCAACATCGCCGTCCGCAAGGTCATCGTGATCGAAGGCGTCACGGTCGGCCTCTTAAGCTGGATCCTCGGCGCGCTTCTCTCGGCGCCATCGGGCCGAGCGTTGTCCGGCGCGGTCATCGATGCGGTCATGTCCGCCAACCTCAGTTTCCGTTATTCATTTCTCGGCCTGTTCCTCTGGCTGCTCGTCGTGGTGGTCATCGGCGTGCTCGCCAGCGTGGCACCCGCTCAGCGAGCGGCGCGCCTGACCGTCCGCGAAGTGCTGGATTACGAATAGAAGGTATCTGTGAAATCATTCAGGAACGTAAACGGAAAATCAAATGGAAAGAACGGAACCAACGGGACGAACGGGAGCCCGGCGGGTGCCCTGCGTCAAAATGGATCGCTGATCCATTTTAATTCGGTCAGCAAGATTTACAGCACCAGCGCCGGAGAGTTTACCGCCCTCAAGGATGTCGATCTCAGCATCGAGCAGGGCGAACTGGTCTCGATCGTCGGTAAATCGGGCAGCGGAAAGACCACCTTGATCAATATGCTCACCGGGATCGACCGTCCCACCCGGGGCGACATCTCGGTCAGCGGCACATCGGTACAGGCGTTGAACGAAGGCGAGCGTGCAATCTGGCGCGGCAAGAATGTCGGCATCGTCTTCCAGTTCTTCCAGCTCCTGCCGACATTGACGGTTCTGGAAAACGTGCGCCTGCCGATGGATTTTGGCGGGGTGCTCAACCAGGTCGAACGGGAACAGCGGGCGGTCGAGTTGCTCGACCTCGTCGGGCTGACCGAGCAGGCAGACAGCTTACCCGTACGTCTATCCGGCGGGCAGCAGCAGCGCGCCGCAATCGCGCGCGCCCTCGCCAACGACCCGCCCATCATCGCAACGGACGAGCCAACCGGCAATCTGGACAGTCATTCAGCCGAGCAAGTTCTCACCCTTTTCGAGAATCTGGTTGATACAGGAAAAACGATTTTGATGGTAACCCACGACGATGAGCTCGCCTCACGGGCGCCGCGCATTATTCGGCTTTCAGATGGTGAGATCGTCAAATAATCCCCGGCGAGCTCAATCGAGCAAGCACTATCACATCCGACCGGCTCCACTTGCCTTCTCAAGACGACTCCACCGGGACTCTGCGAGATACGATTTACCACTGGACTAAAGCGATCGGCTCGCGAAGAAGTCCCAGATCGCTTGACCGGCATGGATATCCCCATTCGTCGCTCCAATCAGAAACACGGGCAGGTACTGAGAGCCTCCCGGCCAGGTGTGACCAGCACCATGGACGGTGAATAAAGCGACGCTAGCCCCCTCAGCACAATCCATATAGCGAGCGACCTCAATTCTGCTCTCGTCCGTCATCGTCCGGTCAGGCAGCCATTCCGCAATCGCCTGTGGATCGCATCGATTTCGCTCAACCCAGTAGCGCACCGTCTCAGGAGTGGAGAGCACTGCACCTAACGGCCGCAGAAACGCCCGGACCTCTCCCCCCTCCCACGGCACTAAGGGGTCTTCCGTCCCGTTCATGATCAGGATCGAGATCGGGTTGGAAGGTTCGCAATCCAGGTCTGCCGGGAGGGAGCTGATCACGGGGGCAGCCGCCCGGAAGACCGCGCTCGCCTCACAGGCCATCCGGAGGGACATCATGCCGCCGTTGGACATACCGGTGACATAGACTCTTCCGGGGTCCACTGGATGCTGCCCTACAAGCTGTGAGACCAACTCAAGCAGAAAACCGACGTCATCAATATCTTCAGCATGCGCACGCGAGCGGTTGGTTTGGCGACCATCATTCCAATGTTTGTCAATGCCGGAAGGGCAGGCAACGATTAAATCCTGCTGCGCGGCGAGCTCCTGGATCCCGCCCTTTAAGGAACACATCCTCTCTCCAGATCCGCCCCCGCCGTGCAGCGCCAGCACCAACGGGTAGGTCTCATCCGGATCGATCGCGGCCGGAGTGAGCAAAACATAGCTGCGCTCGTAGCCACCAAATTCCATGCGTCCGCTGGTTTTGATCATGCCGGCACCGGCCTCACTCGTTCCGCGCGAGCAAGCAGACCTCAGAACAAGCGAGATCAAAATCCCTGGCAGCAGTACTGTAAAGCGCGCTTTCATTGGTCCATTCAATCGAATCTGACCTTTATCCGAACCTGAAGGTTAAGTTGATTTCTGCAGAGCCATACAGCGGGATCGGCCAAAAAGTCGCGCCCCGGCACCGAGCAGAAACCCGAAGGGGATGCTTGATCTTCCCCTATCGCGGTTAAGCTTGCTCTCCGACGAGGAAAAAATAGCGGATGAGCGCTTCGATGCCGCGCTGGGCGGTAGGCAGATGGAGGCGTTCATTGGGTCCGTGGATGTTGTCATCCGGCAGGCTGAACCCGGTCAACACCGAATCGATCCCGAGATAGTCCTGCAGTTCGCCGACGACAGGGATCGCGCCACCGATGCGCTGGAGCAGCGGATCGACCCGCCAGGTCGCCTTGAGCGCGGCCTGCATCCTGCGGACCGCATCACTTTCGACCGGAACAAGCACGCCCGGCGAGCTTACCCTGTTCTCGAAAGACCAACTCACCGTCGTAGGTGCATTTTGCATAACGTAATCGACCAGGCTTGAGTAGATCCGGTCAGGATCCTGATCCGGGACCAGCCGGAAGGCGAGGCGGGCGCGTGCGCTCACAGGGATGGCGCTCTTTTTCGCGCCCATCTCAACCCAGCGCACATTGAAGGATGGCCTGGCCCCAATGCGCTCAATCGGCAAGAATTCGTCATCCGGGATCAACGCTGGCGATCCGCTCGCTTGGCGGTAATAATCGGCATCCGAGGGGTGTCGCTCAGCAGCGGCATGTTCATTTGCATCGATCTCGCGCACATCATCATAGAACCCGGGCAGCGTGATCCGGCGGTTCTCATCCTGCAGGCCGGCGATCAGGCGCGCCAAGACGTGGAACGGGTTCTCGACGACACCACTGTACATCCCATCGTGGAGATCGTGATCCGGCCCGGTGACATTCAACGTGACGCTCATTGCCCCCCGCAAACCGTAGACAATCGCCGGCAGATCCTGACGGAGCATACCGGCATCGACATTGAGGCAATGATCACACTCAAGCACTTCCGCATGCTCTTTGATGAAGCTGTCGAGAGGTTCGGGATCGGTCTCTTCATCTCCCTCGATGAGAAATTTGACGTTCACCGGCAGTTCACCGCTCTGCTGGATCGCTTCCAGCGCGGCGATGCAGGCCAGGAACTGGCCTTTCATATCTGAGCTGCCGCGGCCGTAGAGATAGTCGTCCTTGCGCGCGGCCGCAAACGGATCGCTGTCCCAGGCCTCCAACGGTTCAGCCGGCTGGACGTCGTAGTGGGCATAGATCAGGATCGTCGGCTTTCCCATGGCGGGAGCAAGCTTCTCAGCGAACAGGATCGGGCTGCGGCTGGTTTGAAAAACACGAACGCGGTCCATGGAAAGCGAATTGAGCTTGCCTTCAATCCATTCCACGGCACGTCGGATCGCGTCCGGATCATAACCTTCGTGCGATATGGAGGGGATCGCGATGAGTTGGCTCAACGCTTCCACATATGATTCGAAGTTTGCACGCGCGAAATCGAGGCTGTTCACCAGACGGGTTTCCATGGCGGTCATCCTTTGTTCGGTGGCTTCCGGTAACTGTACATGAGGTGGAGGCTTTGAGGGAAGTGAGGGAAAGGGATTGGGGATCAGGCGTGCTCCTACGCGAGGAGCGGAGCGACGAAGCGATCCCCTCCGTTGTGGTGGAACAGCCGGGGTCCAGAGGGAGATTGCCCAGCTAAAAACGCTGGATCGTGGACCACGCCGCCTGCGGCGGATCGGACAGCTGAGGTTAGGTCACCTGGCCTCCCTCAGCCTATCCCAGACCTCCAGCGCCGGTTTCGGCGTGCCGTCCGATTCACGCAATCCGATCGTGGCGAACATGCTCAAGGTATCGATGTCCCGCTCACTCATACCGTTCATGCTCATGGCGTCTTGCACCGAATCCATGTTCAGATCCGAAAGGATCAGATACACCCAGAATGCGAGTCGATCACCGATTTGCCCATCGATCGCTTCCAGGTACCCCACTTGAGCCTCGGGAGAACTTACAATCGGTCCAAACGACTTTGAACTGAAACCGCCCTCTGAAATCGCCAACGGCTTATCCGTTCGATCCGCCAGCGGGGTGTAGTAATCATCCGGTATCGGCTGTCCGTTGAACACAAAATAAGGGTACGAAGACATCGCCCACACATCCAGTTCTGGCTCGAACAGCTCGACCTGCTCCCAGTTGGTATCATAAGCCTGCCGCCCTTCGGCTGCTGCCGGGAACATGTTGTTCAGATCATCCCATTGAAACGTCACGAATACATCCGTCCCTGGGTCCTCCGCCTTGATCTGCGCATACACTTCTTTGTAGAGGCTCAGGTAGTGCTCGACATCCCCGGAGTGGGCGTCCATGTAGGTATTAATCTCTGACGCCAAGCCCAAATATGGTGGGTCAAACTCGCGCAGGCACCAGACGGTAAAATTTGAAAACGCCCTGCGGATATCCGGGTTCGAAAAGGTCGCCTCCCAACCCTCAGGCAGACCGAAGAACTCTCGCCGATTGAGACCGTTTAGCGGGTCGATGACGAACGCCCATGCGAGCCCGTTCATCTCCGCGAGCACAACCTGGTTGCGCAGGTCCTCACGGCTCTTGGACTCCCCTTCGACCCCATCAACAAAATCCTGCCACGGAACGTTTGGTTGGATGAGGATAAAATCTGCGTGCTCTCCTAAGTCCTCGAAATGGGTCAACACGCTCTGGAATGTCACATCCGGTGGGCTGGGGAAGAAACCGTGTGCAGTGCCATCAGGCCAGACTGGCGCATCAGTCTGGAAGTCCAATTTCGCTTCCGGCACCCTGGGCGTCGGTGTGGCTGCCGGCCCATCAGCGGCACACGCTAACCCGGCGATCAAGAGCGCGGATATCACCAGTAAGATCTGCTTGCGCATGGATGTCTCCTCGGGCGCAGGTGAGCGTGAGAGTGAACGGTGCTGCGCTGCGACCTCCAACAGGCATACAGAAAAGCGCGGCCGGATGTTGCGTTCAGCGCTTAAGAGAAGGGCGATCGTCTTCGAATACGTCCACCAGCACTTTATCGACACGCACGTCATCCATATCGAGAATTTTATAACCGACCCCCGCCCAGTTACATCGATCCCCTTCTGATGGGATGCGCTGCATCAGCGCCATCACCAGGCCGGCGATCGTGGGATTCCAGTGTAGCAGCGAGTACCTGCTGTAAGGCAATCGTAAATCTCCGGTGATGATTTCATCAGGTATGCTTGTCTTGAACCGCTGAAGAGCGGAAGGAGCATCGCGTTGACCGAGTGGGTCGGTCGGACTCTGTCGAAGGTTCAAATCGAGAGACGAATTGGACGCGGTGGCATGGCCGAGGTATTTCTCGGCCGCCACACGACCTTGAAACGCGCCACGGTAGTGAAGATCCTCTATGACTATCTCTCGGAGGATCGCCGCCACCGGGCGCGCTTCCTCACGGAAGCACAGGCGATCGCCGCATTGAGGCATCCCAATATTGTGCAGGTGTTCGATTTCGACCTCGTCGATGGGCGGCCATACATCGTGATGGAATTGCTCGATGGGATCACGCTCGAAGCACATCTCGACGCACTCAACGCACAGGGTGCACGGATCCCGTTCGAGCGCATCATCCAGCTCATTACCAGGCTGTCCGCCGCGCTCGACTATGCCCACGGCGAGGAGGTATTGCACCGGGATGTCAAGCCGGCGAACATTATGCTCTGCAGCGCCAGCACGAAGATCATCCCCGGCGATCCGCTCCCCGATGATGTCGAACCTGTGCTGACAGATTTTGGCCTTGCCCGGCTTCGAGCCGGTTCGGATCACACGATCCCTGGCAAACACCAGATCACGCCGGCGATCCCCGGTCAGACGCTGCCCGGAACCGTTATGGGGACCCCCGCCTATATGAGCCCCGAACAGGTCGAGGGCAAAGATGTGAGTGAAAAGTCCGATATCTACGCTTTGGGGATCGTCGCATACGAGATGATCGCGGGAAGACAGCCTTTCATATCGGAGGATAACAGCCCCGGTCCAGTTATGTACATGCAGGTGCATAACCAACCTCCAGCCATTCCAAACCTCAAGGCCTCTGTCAGCGACTCGCTGCAGCGCGCCCTGGCCAAAATCCCCGGCGAACGTTTTGACACGGCCGGCGCGTTCGCCCTCGACCTCAAAGACGCGATCCGGGCCAGAGATCAAGCGTTCCAGCAATCCTGGCATCGATTGCGCCGGTTATCCGGCAAAACATGGCTTGTCATCGCTGCCGGGTTCTTTCTATTTTCCACGGCGGCAATCATCGGTCTAATCAGCCTGGACTCAGGTCAGGGAGATGCACCGGACCCGACGCAGGCTGCCGTAGCAGAAACGGCAACCCTACGCTCCGCCGTGGAGAGCACCCCGCTCGCCGGAGTGCGATCTGCGGGGACGATTTCACTGGCTGCACCTCCCACGTCATCCCCGACAGCCTGGCCAACACCGGACAAAGATGTGCGCGACCGGTTGGATCTAAATTCACCGGACTACATCGACAGCTTTGATGAAAGCCGTCACTGGTATACCTACGACACGCCTGGTTCGGCTTTCTATCTCATTGAAGGAGGCGCGCTGATCGGCCGGGATTACGAACCCGAGGAGATATACACCTGGTGGTCCTGGCTTGGGCGGCCGTCTGGCAATCTCTATGCGGAGGTCACCGCTGCGAACGGCGACTGCATCGAGAAAGATTCGGTCGGGCTGGCTATCCGGATCGACGAGCAATCCGCGAAAGGCGGCTACGGGTTCGAGGTTTCTTGCGACGGCTTCTGGCGATTGCGGCTGCATCGCACCGATTCCGGACCGCGTGAGCTCACCGGCTGGGCGCCTTCCAGCGCGATCAACCGCGGCCCTTATGCAGAGAACCGTCTGGGGCTATTTGCATTTCGCGATCAATTCTTCCTCTATATCAACGGAGAGCCCGTCAGTCACGTCATCGATCCAACCTACTCACGTTCATTCGGGAACTTTGCGCTCTACGTACGCTCTTCGATGACCTACGATCTCGAAGCGCGCTTCGACGATTTTGCATTCTGGCACGTGCGTTATGTGCCCTGATCGGAATACGCACACGTGCGCCCCGTGAAGTCGTTTCCCCCCCACTCCACGAAAATGCCATCATGGCAAGAGGCGTGAACTCCGGGGTGACTGTTCCACCTCAACTCGGCATCATCCGTTACAATCCAGAACATGTATCTCACGAGCGCCGCTGGGGAGCTTTCATTCAACTATGACGTACCAGGAGAACATCGCCAGAGGTCTCTCCCGCGCATATGCGGAAGCACCTCAACTCGAGGCCCATCCCGGATCGCTAAAGATGATCATTTTTTCCGATCACCACAAAGGCCGGCGCGACCAGGCGGATGACTTCGCGGCTTGTGAGCAAACCTATCTTGAAGCGCTGGCTTACTATCAAGAGCAGGGCTTCACCCTCGCCATCCTGGGAGATGCTGAAGAATTCTGGGAAAACCGCCCGCAGGAAACACTGCCGCGCTACCGCAGCGTCATGGAGATCGAGCGGACCTTCAACGAAGATGGGCGTTATCTGCGCTTCTTCGGGAACCATGACGATGAGTGGTGCTACCCCGACAGTGTGCGCTCGAACCTGGAACCTCTGCTGGGTGAGTTGCATGTCTACGAAGGTTTGCGATTGCAGTTTCCGCAATTGCGCGAACTGCACGCAGAAATTTTTCTCGTCCACGGGCACCAGGGGACGCTGGAAAGCGACCGGCTGAGTTGGATAACGCGTGCGATCGTGCGCCACATCTGGCGCCCGATTCAGCGCCTGACGAACTTCCGCCTCACCACACCTGCAACGGACTGGCGCTTGCGTCACCGCCATGAGGTCGCGATGTATAACTGGGCGATCGCCCAATCAGGTGTGCTGCTCATCACGGGTCACACCCACCATCCGATCTTCCCATCCCACGCCTGGCTCACCCAATTGATCGATCGCTACCAGGAATTGCGGCGTCAGCCTGAGGGCCTAGATGACGAACAGCTTAATGAGCTTGAAACGGAGATCGCCTACGCCCGGCAGCAGATCCAACCCTGCTTCTTTAACACAGGCTGCTGCTCCTTTGCCGATGGCAGCATCACCGGAGTCGAGCTCGCAGACAGCGAAATCAGGCTCGTGCGCTGGGCAAATTCCGGCGAGAATATCTCCCGGAAAGTGCTGGATAACGCCTCAATATTTGAAATTATGGGCAGGATTCAGCTGCCATCCGAACCGATCAGCGACGAAATTCCATCAGCAATCGACCGCTAACACCGCTCGATCTCCCTGCCATCGCAAATTGCTCAACAATCCCCGAGGCCACAGCAGCCGGGAACAGCTCTGTCGATCCTCAGGGGGACGATATGGGCTGGAGCGATGCCGATACTATGGACGCCGCCAGCGGCGCAAGCCAGGATGCCCACATTTTTCCAATCGGGGCCGGTGCAAACCCAACACCAACACCGGAGAGAGTCGTCCGATCACTCCCTGGGCGCCTGCAAAATTCACAACCTTCATCTAATATAGGCGTTATTCTTCCGTAGGAGGTGCACTCTCATGAGTCATTTTACGATCACAAATCCCGACGGAGATGCTCTGCCCATCGAAGGTGAAGTGCTCTTCGGACGTGGGTCTGAATGCACGGTCCGCTTGAAGGATTCCGAGGTCTCGCGCAAGCACGCCACCGTCTATCTCGAAGAGAAAAAGCTCTACATCCGGGACGAGGGCTCCGCCAACGGCACTTTCGTCAACGAAGCGCGCATCGATAAACCAGTGTCGCTCTCAGCGGGCGACAAGATCCGCATGGGTTCAACCGAGTTCACCATCGAAGTCGCCGACCTTGAAGATGTAACCCCGACCGTCTTCGCCGACGACCTTGAGATCGACCTGCCAACGGCAAAGGGACTCGACAAACCCTGGGAGGAGATGGAAGACCTGAAAGAACCGGAAGCGCCGACTCCACCGGAAGTCAAAAAAAAGCGCTCTCCGCTGCTGTTCATCGGGGTCGGCTGCGGCGTTCTGTTCTTGATCGCAATGTGCATTGCCGCAGCGTTTTTTGCAGTCAACAGCCTCGGCATCTTCGACAATCTGCCGGGAGATTTCGACCTCTTCTCGGGAGCAGGTCGTGTCCCTGAGTACTCGCTCGAAGAGGTCCTGGAGCAGGACACGGTCGACGATCGCCCCGGCGTGATCAGCTATCTCGGCCGGCCGGATGCATTCACAATCTCAGAGATCATCGTCGGCGGCAGCCCGGTGCGTGTCGAGACATGGCGTTATTTCGCATTCGGCACGCGTGTCGATTTCGTCGATGGCGAGGCGACCTGGACGATGGACATCGAACCCGCCCCGGAGGACTCGATCATGCCCGCCTAGTATGACCCGCTCGCTTTCGAGCTGGGCATGTCACAAATCGAATCTTCACGGATCGCGTCCTCCGCTTCTCCGGCTGGAGCCTCTCCAGAATCGATCAACTTGGCCGGCGCCGGCGAGGAGCTTGAGGGTAGTGCGATGCTGGTCGGGGATCAGATCATCCTCGGCCTGGATGAGACTGGCTTGATTTACGTCGAGACGATCGCGCTGTTCCCGGACGGCGAAGGAGACTCATGATGAGCCGGGATCGGATCAAGTACTCTTCATTCATCCTCGTTTTTGTGTTGATCGTCTCAATGCTCCCGATCATCCCTCCCAACATTCAGGAGACCTCTGCAGCCGGCCCTCCCGTCAACGCGCTGGTCGGTCTGATTAATGTCATCGGCGCCGCCCGCCGGCGCAACCGTGTCTACCGGGAGGCGCGCGCCACCCAACGCGAGATGAATGCCTACTACGACTCTCTCATCGACGAAGCCCGCGAGCAGCTGCAGGATCGCGAGATGATCGGCGATTTTGACAGCGAGACTCGCAGCCAGTTGCGCTCTTACATCAAGATGTAAGAAGCGCTGCAGGCCGAACGCGATGCGGTCACACAGGCGATCGAGGGCGAGAAGAACGACGCCCGACGGGAATTCAACCGCAACCTGACGAACGAAGTCGTGGGTGTCCTGGTGCGCTCGCCGGGTGGCCAGCATCTCATCGGTGACCTGCGCTCGACGGTGGGAGAACTGCGCCAGGCTGCCGAAGCAGTGCAGGCCGCGATTGCCGAAGGACGACCGTTCGATGCGCTCGCTCAAGCATTGGCAGACAAAGTTGGAGACATCCCGATCCTGCGTGAAACTGCGTACGAAGTGGGCTATGCCGCCGGCCAGAAGATCGACCAGCTCTTAGGTGGTGTGCTGACTCAGGTCGACCAGGCGATGAGCAACATGCATGCAGGGATGGATGATGCACTTGACAAGATCAATGAGATCGACGCGGAACTTGCCCGCTTTGACGAGACTGAGCGAACGCCGGTTTCACTGGTCGAAGAAGGCAGCCCCTTGAGCAACATCCGCGGCGTCGATCGCGCCAACGCCACCGCCGATGTGGCCGCTACGGCGTACACGAACGCAGCGATCCTCGCCGGCGCGCTCCAGAACCCATCCAACGCGGAGAGAGAGCGCATGCGGGATCGCATCCGTGATCAGCTGCTCGCCGACAAGTTGGACCGGCTTGGCCAGGTCGGTCAAACGATGAAAACGGTCGTCCGCCAGGGTGTTGGTCGTGGGGAGTACATCGCCGCGATGGGCCAATTGGGCCGCACACCCGAGGAACCGCTCAACCCTGAGAGATCCGGGTACCTGGTGTGCACCGATAAGGCCTCGGGGGCAATCGTGCACGCCGCGCTGATCGGCCCGGCAAAGGTCGCCGAAGTGACGACCACACCTGATGAAGTGTCTGAGGCAGAAGATACCGAAGCTGCAGCAACTTCGAAAGCACCTCCCCCGCCGCCGGAGGAGGAGCGCTGCTCACTGAGCGGGGATGGCGATTTTGTCGTCGAGTCTTATCAAGTCCTGAGCCAATCGAGCACGTGTGAGGATACGACCCTTACCGCTGGATATCCAGCCGAGCCAATGCTGCTTTGGTTGGCAGCCGGCGGCAAGTGGGTTGTTGTTGAGAGCACGCCGGAAGGCAACGTCTGGAGTTGGCAGGCGACCGAGAGCCTTGAGGGTGCCCGCGTGGATGGTACCGCGCGGGTTATCGGCACAAATCTGGATATCGAAGCAATCATCAATATCCCACGCAGCTCATCATACTGGATCGAGCCTTCTCCTACCCGGGGACACGCCATCGCACTCGCTGCCCTGATCCCGATCTACCCACTTGCATCGCGAATCCCTTCGAGAAAGCGGCGCAGGATCACCCTGCTCCTGATCACGGTTCTGGTGCTGCTTCTCACCGCACAATCCTGTGATACATGGGGTTATGTCTATGGTCACTACAGTTTTCCGATTCCGGAAAACGGGTTCCCTTGCGAGGTGCCTGCGGAAAATTCAAACCTGGCTGAAATGCCAGGGAGCACCGGGAACGTCGAGCTGGAAATCAACATCGCAGACAAGGATAACAACATAGAGACCTGCAACGCGTCCGCTACGATTTCTGGCACCGGGGTTTTGAAACGGAATGGCTTCTACACGGAGGAATCATTGGAGAGTGGTGATTGATTCAGAGTTTCCTCCAGGATCCGGTGCTTACGGGATCAAGAACGTCTCGGGAGGAAGAATAGCAAGAAAGAAAGCGCAAGCAGGCTCAGCCCGATCCAGGTCAACGACTGCAGATCGGTGGCGACGCCGGCCAGCACGAATAATGCCGCAAGCAGCCTGAGGCTGGGTCCTTCCAGGAGCAAGGCTATGACCGCCACATTGCGCGGGACCTCAACGTCTTCTCCGTATCCGCGCAGTTTCTGTAGCAGTTCCTGGGTCGAGGGTTCTGTCAGCGTTGAGCTATCCGGGAAGACCAGCGTCGGCACGCTCTCGTTCCCATGATTGATCTCACGCACACGTGCGGCGGCCATCTCGTCCTGACGGATATCAAAGTATTCGTATTCGGTGCCGCTGCGGTCCAGCACCCTGCGAATCGAATAAACCTGCGGGCAAAACGGGTTACCATAAAGGATGACTGGCTTCATTATCCGCGTAATAATTCCCTTCGAAAAAAACGAATTCGGTTGCGATCTGTTCCCGGCCGGCCGCTCCTGATTTAAGTCCGACTCACCGGGGGAAATGTCCCACACGCTCAGGCTGCATCATCCCACCGCTTCACTTCTCTCATCCGGCCGCACACCTGCCATCAACAACCCGATCTCTTCTGCAGTCGCGTCATGCGCGTCGAGAGTGCCCATGATTTCCCCTTCATAAATCACCGCGATGCGATCCGAGAGCGCCAGGATCTCGTCGAGATCCTCCGAAATAAGCAGCGTTGCTGCGCCGCTGCTGCGCTGGCGGATCAACTGCTGGTGCACGTACTCCGTCGCTCCGATGTCGAGCCCACGCGTCGGCTGTGCCGCGACGATCACGCGCGGCTGCCGTGAGAGCTCTCTCGCCAGAACCAATTTCTGTATGTTTCCACCCGAAAGGCTCTTGACATACGTCTCCTGGGAGGGCGTTTTTACGTTGTACTCCTGGATCAGATCCCCGGTGTGTACAGCAATCTGGTCCAGGTCCAGGAATCCTGAACGAGCGTAAGGCGCTTTGTTGTGCTCGCGCAAGATCAGATTTTCAGCGACGGTGAAATTCCGGATCATCCCGTCCCGCATGCGTTCTTCGGGGATATAGGAAAGCATGCGCTCGGTGCGTTCGGCCACCGATTTGTCGGTCACATCCTCGCCTTCAAGAAAGACGCTCCCGCCGGTCACCGGGCAGAGCCCGGTGATGACCTCCGCCAATTCGCGCTGCCCGTTCCCCGAGACTCCCGCCAGCCCGAGAATTTCGCCTGAGCGCACCTCAAGGCTGACCCCTTTTAACGCCGGAGTTTCTCGATTGCTGAGCGCAGAAACGTTATCCAGGCGCAGACGCACCTCGCCCGGCTCAGATTCGCTCTTGATTGGACGGAATGACACCTCGCGACCAACCATCCAGGTTCCGAGGTCGGACTTGGTTGTTTCGGAGGTCGGTTTTGTGCCGATCTTGCGTCCGTCCCGCAGCACAGTCACGCGCTGGCTGATCTCGATCACCTCGTGGAGCTTGTGTGAGATAAAAATAAGGGCGTGGCCATCATCGGCCATCTGGCGCATGATTCTGAAAAGATCATCGACCTCCTGGGGGGTCAGGACGGCGGTCGGCTCGTCGAGGATCAGCAATGCCGCCCCACGGTAGAGCGCTTTAAGAATTTCGACGCGCTGCTGCTGACCGACAGACAGCTGCCAGATGTAGGCAGCAGGATCGACGAAGAGGCCGTAAAGCCGGGCCAGTTCATCGATGCGTTCGGATACATGCTCGATGTCTGTGAGCAATCCCCGCGTGGATTTCAGACCAAGGGCGACGTTCTCAGCGACCGTCAACGTCTCGACAAGCATGAAGTGCTGGTGGATCATGCCGATCCCGTGCGCGATCGCATCCGTGGGATTCGTGATCTCCACCCGCTCCCCGCTGACCAGGATCTCCCCCTCGTCCGCTTGATAAAGCCCGTAGAGGATCTTCATCAGCGTGCTTTTACCGGCACCATTTTCCCCGAGCAGCGCGTGCACCTCACCTGCCCGCACATCGAAATCGATATCGTCGTTGGCGAGCACGCCCGGGAAGCGTTTGACGATCCCCACCATCTCTAGCTCATCGATTTTCGCTTGCCCTGAAGGGAGAACGTTTCGATCACTCATTCGACCATCCTTCAAATCCAGCCAAACCTATCGTTCGAGTCATTCTTACAACACGCACACATTGATGCTCTCGATGCGCGGGATCATATTCCGCATCGATCGCCCCATGGCGCGCACCCCGGGGCATGCTCGCTCCCGGGGTGCGCTCAGCCTGAGTGGTTGGGTACTTATCCTCCCAGGTCGATCGTTATTGAACCGTCGATGATGCCCTGAATCGTCTCCTCCGCCAGCGCTTGCACGTCAGCCGGGAGATCGAATCCGGGGTTGAAAGCAACCTCTTCGCCGCCGTTCGCCAGATCGATGACAAACGCCTGGCCCCCGTACTTGCCCTCGGAAATCAACGTCAGGATCTCCTCAAGCACGACTTCCCACCGATATACCTGGTTTGCGACAACGATATCCGGGGCGAGTGAAGATTGGTCAGACTGGGTTCCAAACCACAGCGCACCATTCTCCTCCGCCGCGCCGATGGCGCCGACGACCATCTGTGCCGTGCCCGTGAGCACATCAGCACCTGCAGAGAGATGTGTATTGGCAGCTTCAGCGGCGAGGGCCACATCGGAAAAGGACCCGATCCAATTGACATTCACGTCGATCCTGGGGTCAACCGAGCTAACGCCGGCGACGAAGCCATCGACATAGAGCTTCGCATCGCCGGTCTCGATCGGTCCGACCACGCCGATTACACCGCTCTCCGACAACGTAGCCGCCATGACGCCATTGACATAGCCGCCTTCATCAGAAGCTGCTTCGTACGCAAAGACATTCGTGATGCCCTGATCGGTGAAAGTGTCGACCGTCGTTCCCCAGGCGAAGGACGTTTCGGGAAAGTCAGGCGCGATCTCTTGCAGCGAACTGCCATACTGCGAGCCGTGTGCGATGACGAGATCATAGCCCGAAGCAGCGTAGTCACGAATCGCCGCAGCGGCGTCATCGACGACGAACATGCTTTCCGAGAAGACGATTTCCATCTTCTCCTCGCCGCCCATCCGTTCCTGGATGGTCACCAGCGCATCATACATGCTCTGGCTGAAGGCGAGATCGTTGATCGCGCTGGGCATCACAACTGCTACCCGGAAGGTCTCCTCGAAGCTGGGGAGTGTCTGGGCTTCTGCCGCGCTCCCGCCGACAACGATCGAACCATCGATGATCCCGGCAATCGTGTCCTCAGCGAGCGTCTTCACATCTTCTGGAAGATCGAACCCGGGGTTGAAGACAATTTCCTCACCGCCGTTGGCCAGATTGATGCGATATGATTTCGCGCCGTACGTGCCTGACTGCACCAGCTCGATCACATCCTCAAGGACAACCTCCCACCGGTAGACCTGATTTGCTACCACGATGTCTGGAGCTAATGAAGATTGATCAGCCTGGGTCCCGAACCAGAGTGCGCCGGCTTCTTCGGCAACTCCCACCGCGCCAACGACCATTTGGGCCGTCCCGGTCAGAACGTCTGCGCCGGCGGAGATGTGTGTATTGGCTGCTTCAGCCGACAGCGCCACATCTGAGAAGGAGCCGATCCAATTGACGTTCACATCGATATCCGGGTTAACGGATTGTGCGCCCGCCACGAAACCGTCCACGTAGAGCTTCGCATCGCCGGTCTCGATCGGACCAACGACACCAATCACGCCGCTCTCTGAGAGGGTCGCGGCCAGGACGCCGTTCACAAAACCGCCCTGGTCGGACGCCGCTTCATAGGCGAAAACGTTCGTTATGCCCTGGTCTTCGAAGGTATCCAGCGTGGTCCCCCAGGCGAATGCGGTCTCCGGGAAGTCCGGGGCGATTTCCTGCAGGGAGCTTCCATACTGCGAGCCGTGGGCGATGACCAGGTCAAAACCCTGGGAAGCGTAGTCCCGGATCGCCGCCGCAGCGTCATCGACGACAAACATGCTCTCCGAGAAGACGATTTCCATCTTCTCCTCGCCGCCCATCCGTTCCTGGACGGTCAGCAGTGCATCATACATGCTCTGGCTGAAGGCCAGATCGTTGATCGCGCTCGGCATAACGACTGCCACCCGGAAAGGTCCCGCTGGCTCGTCAGGTGCGCCGGTCGTGTCCTCGGTCGGCGCAGCACCCGCGCACGCGCCAAGCATCAGCGCGATCAACAGCAAGAACGTCATCCATTTATACGATTTCATCTCTCTCCTTTTATGTTGGTTCACCGGTCTAATCTCTCGCTTCTACTTGCATCAAACAATCACCACCAGGACATCAAAATTCTAGCGGCAAACATCTACTCCACAATCGATGCACCTCCTGAAATAACGATTCTGCTCTTTAACTATGCCGGTCAGATTATTCTTCTCTCCCGAACGGCTTTGTCAGCGCGGATGGGCCACGCACTCTCGAAACCGTGACAACGAGCGCCAGAATGGTAAGAACGTAGGGCATCATGACCGCGATGTCGGAGGGGATCGGAATGCCCAGCACCTGGATCCATAACTGCAGTGAGTTGACCATGCTGAATAAGAGCGCCCCCCCCAGCACACCCCAGGGTCTCCAACCGCCGAAGTAAACCAGGGCAACCGCAATAAATCCGAGCCCGCTGGTCATATTCTGTTGGAATACATTCAGCAATCCGATCGAAAGCGATGCGCCCGCGATCCCGGAAAGCATCCCGCCGAGAATGATCGTGAAATAGCGAACCTTCGCGACGCTCACACCCAGAGAATCCGCCGCTTCAGGATTCTCTCCCACGGCGCGGATCTTTAAACCAAGCGTAGTTTTATTTAGCACGAACCAGGCGATAGGAACCAACGCAAATGCCCCGTACACGAGCAGATTCTGCCTGAACAGGATCTCGCCGATCACCGGGATATCGCTCAGGAACGGGATATTAACCTTGGAGAAGCCGCTGACCGTCTCAACCGTGCCCAACATGCGCTGGAAGAGCAGATCACTCATCCCCAGACCAAAAAGATAAAAACCGATCCCGCTGATGCCCTGCTCCGCTTTCAAGTTCACGGTGACGAACGCCATGGCAAGACCCATCAGCGCTCCGACCGCCAGTGCCGCCAGCAGTCCCAGGACAAGGTTGCCGGTCATAAAGACGAGGTAGAACGCAGCGAACGCGCCCAGCAGCATCTGCCCTTCAACACCCAGATTTAGTACGCCGCTGCGCTGACCGAATGTCTCTCCGATGGCAGCATAGAGGTAAGGCGTCGCCAGACGGATACCGGAGGCGAGAATGCCAATTAATACGGTGGACGAGACGAGTTCGGTAATCATATCCCGACCTCCGGATCGACTGCAGGAGATGGTCCGCTTGCATCCGCCTCCCCCTCGATTGCAGCCGCACGCAGCCGATCGCGCTGCCGGCGTTCTCGCCAAATCTCACTGGACACGACGAAAACGACGACCAGGCCGTTAAGAGCAATGATGAGCGCAGAAGGGACCTGCACGACACGCTGCATTTTGTTTGCACCGACCAGGAGCGCGCCGAACAGGATCGAGGCCGGGATCGTCCCGATCGGGTGCAGTTGGCCAAAGAGGGCCGCAACGATGCCGTTGAAGCCGGCACTGCCCGTGAAGCCGGTCGCCGAGCCGTCTGTGATCATGCGGTAGTTAACCCCGAACACCTGTGTGGCACCTGCCAGGCCGGCAAAGGCTCCGCTGAAAAGGAGCGCAAGGACAATATGGCGCTTGACGCTGATCCCTGCATACCGGGCGGCTTGCGGGCTCTGTCCGACTGCCCGGATTCGATATCCAAGCGTTGTCCGCCAGAGCAGGATGTAGACAAGGATCGCCAGGACAACCGCGATCGCCGCGCCGAGATGCAAGCGCGTCGGGACGAGTCGTGGGAGCCGGAAGGCTTCCAGCAGGCGGGCAGTCTGGGGGATCTTTGAGGCGAGTTCGGCTTGAGAGGGATCGATCATCGGACCACGCAAGAGAAAGTTCATCATCTGGACTGCGATGGCGTTCATCATGATCGTGCTGAGGATCTCGTTGACGTTGAAGTAAGCCTTAAGCAAGCCCGGGATGCCTCCCCAGATCGCCCCACCGACAAACCCACCCAGCAGCGCCAGGAAGATCACAATCCATCCGGGCCATCCTTCAAGATTCAACCCGATCAACGTGCCGAGGATCGCCCCGATCACCATCTGCCCCTCACCACCGATGTTGATCACTCCAGCTCGAAAGGCGATGCAGATCCCCACCCCGACCAGAAGAAGCGGAGTCGCCTTGACCAGCGTCTCGGCGAGCGCGTTGGTGCTCCCGAATGCCCCCTCCCAGAGTGCGGAATAGGCGGTGATCGGATTTACCTTAAGGAATAGCAGCATGACCGCGCCGACGAGCAAAGCGGCCAGCGTTGCAAATACGGGAAGGAGCAAATCGATAAGTGAGTTCAATCGATCCTGCATCAACCGTCTGCCCTCCTCTTGCTAATTTCGCAATGACAATAAAAGCAGCTTGCCAGGAACCATGAATCTTCGCATAAACTCCAGCACGGTCAAGTCCGGATCGTACTTGAACCGATCCCGAGCAAGCCAGGATCGTTCGCCGGGAAGGACCAACCGCCGGTGATGAGGCGCCAAACACAGAATTCAAAGGATAACATCGAACGCGAGAGTTTGTAATACAATCCATCCCGTGTTTTGAATGATAATCTATACTGATACGTATGACCTCCTGGGAACTGCAGCGAAACTGGGACATCGTCCGCTATATCGTTTACTACCTGGTAGAAAATCTGGTGCCGCCGGACCTCATCCCGGGTAGAGACGTGATTGACTTCAGCGCCGGCCTGGGCGACCTGAGCGAATTTATCTACGCACAAGGTCCCGCATCGCTGCTCTCCACCTCGCCGGACGATGTGGCCCCGCCCGCCAGCCTCGCGGGGAAAGCCGGCTTCCGCTTCCTGACCGGAATCCACGCCAGTGACATCAACCGCCGCATCCCACCCGCATCGGCTGACCTCTTCGTGGCGCGCATGGTCTTCCAGTTCCCGACCGACGAAAAGGATCGCGTCGACGTCGACGGCATGCTCGCCCAGATCTTCGGCGTCCTGCGTCCCGGCGGCCGGCTGATCATGTGCAGCCACGAGTTCACCCAGCTCGATGATCATCCGGACGATCGCGAGCTGCCCTTCGATCAGTATCTCGACGAACTCCCCGCGCATCATACCGGCAGATCGGCGCAGCGAATCCAGGGGCTGGTCGAGATGATCCAATCGATCGGCATCCCTCCCCGCGAAGGGGTTCACGGCCAGACCGGCTTCGGGTTGAAAGGCTTGATGGCGGTCGATTCATTCGTGCGGTGCGGGTTTAATATCGAGAGCGCCGCAGAAATCGAAGACTTCACGTTCCCCGTTGGGGTCAGTCATGATTTCTCACATCGAAAAGAGTACTACCGGAATCTTGCAGAGGCAGTTTTCCAGATCAAGCGCACGCACATCCAGCGCCCTGAATTCCAGGATAAATACGCTCGCACCGGCGTGCTGCGCGAGATCCTTGCGGAAATCACGAAACTTCACCACTTCGTAACCGTTCCAATCTTCAAGATCCAAGCGATCAAGCCCTGACATCCTTCAACGAGAACCCACCGCGCTACCGGGCTGTCAAACCGGTAGGGTTCATATCCAGAATGATCAACTGCGATCCATCCACGAAGGTGCCCGATTTAATGATCCCTCTTGACCCCTGGCCCCGGATCCCAGGATCTTTAATCCACGTCCATTTTCAATTCTCATTGAAACTATGCTAAAGTAGAAAAATCAGTACACTATAGAGCCCGACGTCGTTGCCGGGTTTATTGTCGCATGCTGGGGCAGATTATTGGTGGCTTACTCTTCATTGCATCGATCGCACCGGAGGTCACCCTGAACCTTCCACGTCCATTGAACCTTCATCGACCCAGGTTATTGACCTCCGTACCATCCCCGTGCGCCTGTTTTCCGGGTGAGAATTATCCGTCATTGTTGTTCTGCTTAATATCGCGCACGGGATCCATCTCGCCGCCGTACCGGTCCGATCGGTGCGATCGCTTGTCCGGCAGAGATTACCGGCCGTTTCTCTGACAAACCATCTAGAAATTCTCACACATTAAAGGAGTCGGAAGCATGGATCTTGAAGTTGAAGCCTATCTAAGGCCCCCGGAGATGGATATGCCTCCGTATCCACCCAAAGTGATCACGTTGGCGACGGGTGGGAAGATGGTCGTCCGCCAGGCGACCCGCGAGGATGTCCCGACGATCCTCCAGGCGGTAAAACCCACGATCGAGATCGAACGCGATTTCTATGACATCGTCGGTGTGCGCGTCTACGCCGAACTGCTGGGCTGGTACCGCCACCGCATGCGCGACATGTTCTGCCTGATCGGCCAGATCGACGGCTATCTCGTGGGACAGGTCAATACGCGGGCGTACTCCGAAAAGTTGGACATCAGCCTGCACACACTGGCGATCGAGCGCGGCCTGCGCATCGGCGCACACCTGTTCGCAGCCAAGATGGAGTACTCCTTCGAGTATCTTGGGCGGGAAGAGGTGCTCATCACAGCCGAGAGCCCGATCGGTTTCCGCCGCTGGATGATCGAGTACGAGCTTGAGCTACGTGAAGGGCAGCATGAACTGGGCGGCGCAGCACCTTATGCGCTGACCCGCGAACTCTACTACAAGCATAAGGATCGTCTGGTAGCCGGTGAACGTCCCGTCCCGGACAAGCTGATGGAGGTCGCTGAACGCGAGATCAAGGTGGTCAGCGAACAGGACATCGTCGAGAAAATCCTCGGAGCGAAGAGGAGGATAAAGAGATGAGACCCGTTTTTGTTGCTGGCGCTGGCATGATCCCATTTGAGCGGCAGGATGAAAATACGCTGGGAGACATCCTGGCTGGAGCCGGTTTGGCGGCCCTGGATGACGTCGACCTGGGCAAGCACGAGGTCGGCGCAGTCTATCTTGGAAATATGGCTTCCGGCCTGTTCAACCACCAGGTCTCTGTCGCCAGCGCGCTGGTCGACCGGCTGGCCTTGATTCCGGCAGCCGCCGAGCGCATTGAGAACGGCCCGGCCTCAGGCGGCTCTGCCGTTAAAAACGGCGTGCTCGCGGTCGCCTCCGGCTATTACGATGTCGTCCTCGTCGTCGGTGGCGAGAAGATGCGCGATGTGATCGGGCCGAAAGCGACCGATATCGTCGCCGCCATGACACACCCTCACGCTGAATACATCTACGGGCTGACACTGCCCGCGATGGCCGGAATGTTCACCCGACTGTACATGGAAAAGTATGGCGTGACCCGCGAACACCTCGCGATGGTCGCGATTAAGAATCAGGAGAACGGGATCACCAACCCGTATGCCCACATCCAGATGAAAATCACGATGGAAGGCATTCTCGAACATCCCCAATCGCACATCAACAGCCCGATCATAGCGGACCCGCTGCATTTATACGACTGCTGCCCGGTGAGCGACGGCGGTGCGGCGGTGGTGCTCGTCAGCGAGGAAATCGCCAAGACCTTGAAGAAACCGATGGTTCAGATCGCGGGGTTCGGGCAGGCCACGGACACGCACACGCTCGCCGAGCGCGAAGACCCCACCGAACTCAAGGCAGTCAGGCTGGCGGCCGTGCAGGCTTTCTCGCGTGCCGGGCTCAAGCCCAAGGACATCGACGTCGCAGAACTGCATGACGCCTTCACGATCCTTGAGATCGCCGAGAGTGAGCAGGCCGGTTTCTTCAAGATGGGCGAAGGCGCCAAAGCGGTTGAGCGCGGCGATACACGCATCGGGGGCAAGTTACCGATCAACCCCTCCGGCGGCTTAAAGGCCCGAGGGCACCCTGTCGGCGCGACCGGTGTGGCCCAGATTGTCGATCTTGTCTGGCAGCTGCGCGGCGAGGCCGGCGAAAACCAGGTAGAGGGCGCCAAAAATGGTTTCTCCTTGAACTTCGGCGGTTTCGGCAACAACGTGCTGGCGTTCGTGTTGAGGAGGATTTCATGAGCAACATCACCGCCTACAAATGCAAATCCTGCGGCTTGATCATGTACCCATACCACGATCGCTGTTTGAACTGCAAGAAACGCGAGTTCGAGGAGATCGAGCCTTCAAACAACGGCAAATTGCTGACCTTTACAATCATCGAGCAGCTGCCGTGGGGCATGGACGAACGCGGTCGCATCCTCGGCGTCGTTGAGTTCGATAACGGCGTCAAAGCGCTTGGGTTGATCGATGTCGAGCAACCTAAACTGGAGATGAAGTTAAAGCGCGGGTGGGGCACCGTCCGTGAGATTGGCGGCGTCAAGGTGAAAGGGCTCATCTTCGAAAAAGCCTGATCCGAACCACGCGCTTACAGAACGAGTTGACTCTCGTGCACCGCAAAGGGTGTGGTGCACCAGCACACTGCTGGTTCTGTGCTGTTTGCTTGTTGAGGGCAGGTCTCCGGCTGCAGGGTTCGCCCTGCCCTCGCGATCAGAGAAAGGAACAAGACCGTGAAAATCATCGATCTCTCGATCCCTCTCGGGATCGCGACTCCCCCCTGGCCGACGTACGAACCGCTCCAGGTGAAGTATTTCAAACGATTGGCCCCCAACGGCGCCAACGGACAGGTGCTCACCCATTCGAACCACCTGGGGACGCATCTGGACGGAGAGATCCACTTCTACACACCCGGCAAGGATATCGCCGAGCTAGACTTCGATTTTCTCGCCGGACCCGGGGTGATCGTTGATCTTTCCGATGCGGTCGGCGATTACGACATCTACTCGTCCGAGATGATCGAGGCGCGCGTCGATGTGCACGAGGGCGATATTCTTATCATCCACACCGGCTACCACCGCTATGGGTGGGACCAGCCGACCGCAGATGAAGTGCGCTACATGGTCAAGCACCCGGGCCCGGATCGGGAGTTCGCCGAATGGTGTGTGGAGAAGAAGCTCAAATGGCTCGCAGTGGACTGTGGCAGCGCAGATCACCCGATGAACACAATCATCCGCACCTGGATGCCCAGACAGGCCAAAGAAGCCCAGGCACATTTCCAGAACAAATACGGCAAATCGTTGGAAAATGTCTTCAGCGATGACAAATACCAGCTGATGCATATCGAATTGTTCCCGCACGGGATCATTCATGCCGAATGCGTCGGCGGGGACATCGACCTGTTGCTGAACGAGCGTGTCGAAATCGGCTGCTTCCCGTGGAGATTCGTCGACGGAGAGGCGAGCATCAGCCGGATCGTCGCATTCGTCGATGATGACCGCTATGAAAAGTTGATGGCGAAGAAAGCCTCCTTTGAGAAGACACGCTTCGGCGATTGTCTTTGCCCGAAAGAACAAATCTAAGCCAAACGCCTGCGGGTTCCCTGCAGCAAGAAAGTGAGCCAGAGATGGAGCTTCCACTTCCCGAGTTACCAGCCTTCGATTACCTGCACGCTTCATCGGCGCAGCATGCGCTCGAGCAGCTGGGCGGCAGCATCGCAAGAACCCGCGTGCTTAGTGGCGGCACGGACCTCTTCGTACAGATGCGCGCAGGTTCGATCGCTCCGACAGAGTTGATCGATCTCAAACACATCCCCGGGCTGGCGACGATCGAGTTCGATGAGAACTCCGGGCTCACGATCGGAGCGGCTGCGACGATGAACGCCGTCGCCCGCGACCCAGAGGTGCAAGCAAACTACCCGCTACTCGTGCGGGCGCTTGAGACTGTCGCCTCTTACCAGCTGCGCAACCGGGCGACGATCGGCGGCAACTTATGCAACGCCTCGCCCGCCGCGGACAGCGCACCCAGCCTGCTGGTGCTCGGTTCACGTCTTACCCTCGAAAGCGTAGGCGGCCAACGTGAGCTCGCATTGAACGACTTCTTCAAAGGGCCCGGCGAGACCGCCCTGACGCCGGGTGAGATCCTCACGAAGATCTCTTTGCCCCTTGCTCCGACCGGCTGGAAAGGGCGCTACCTGAAATTAGGTCGCAACACTTCTGGCGACCTGGCGATCGTCGGTGTCGCCGTGCTGGGCTTCCCTGATCCAGAACCCACGTCCGGTTTCCGCTTCCGGATCGCGCTCGCCTCGGTCGCACCCACCCCAATCCGGGTTGCAGATGCGGAGGAGCTGCTCGAGACGACCACACTTTCGGATGAGAGCATCGAGCAGGCGGCGCGCATCGCTCAGGATCTTGCCAGGCCGATCAGCGACGCACGCGCTTCCGCCGAGTACCGCCGGGCAATGGTCTTTGAACTGACAGCATGGGCGCTGAAAGATGTCCGTCAGATGCTCGAGGAGGAGGCCTAAATGAAACACCACACGATCTCCTTCACGCTCAATGGCACTCATGAGATCCGTGATGTCCGCTCCAACCTGACCCTGCTGCGCTTCTTGCGCGAGCAACTCGGGGTGATGGGCGTCAAAAGCGGTTGCGACACCGGCGAGTGCGGTGCCTGCACCGTGCTGCTGAATGGCGAACCGGTCAACGCCTGCCTGGTTCTGGCGGCTGAAATCGACGGTGGCAAAGTGATCACCGTCGAAGGGCTGTCCATGGATGACCAGCTCGACCCGCTTCAGCAGACATTCATCGACCACAACGGGATCCAATGTGGGTTCTGCACGCCGGGAGTCCTGATATCGGCGAAGGCGCTTCTGACGCGCAACCCGCACCCCGACCGGGATGAAATCAAGGACGCGCTGCGCGGCAACCTGTGCCGCTGCACCGGTTATGTGCGCATGATCGACGCTGTTGAAGCCGCCGCCAAGGAGGGCAATTGAAATGACCGAGGTCGAACGAACCGTCTCTGCCCCCTCCCCCGTTGGCGAGAGCGTCAAGCGTATTGACGCCTTTGAAAAGGCTACCGGCGCGGCTCCATTTGCCGACGACCTGCAGTTCGGTCCGAACCTGCTCTACGGCCGCGTCGTTCGCAGCCCCCACCCTCACGCTCGCATCCTCTCTCTGGACGTGAGCAAAGCGGCGGCCCTGCCCGGTGTGCGCGCCGTCGTCACCGGCGATAACTGCGACGCCCGCTTCGGGCTCTACTTGCGTGATCGCTACATCTTCTGCAGGGATAAGGTGCGCTTTGTCGGCGACCCGGTGGTCGGGGTGGTCGCCATTAGCGAGACGATCGCCGAGCAGGCCTGCCGGCTTGTCGAGGTTGAGTATGAGGTCCTTGATCCGGTTGTCGACCCTGTTCGAGCGCTTGACCCCGGCGCACCGCTCCTGCACGAGAATCTAGCTGATTATGAGGTCGCGGATTTCATCGATCCCAAACCGGGCACCAACATCGCCAATCACTTCAAAGTCCGCAAAGGTAACGTCGCTTCCGCCTGGGACGAATGTGAAGTCATCGTCGAGCGCGAGTTTCGCGTGCCGATTATCCAGCATGTGCCGATCGAACCGCACGTCGCGGTAGCCGAACTGGATCGATCCGGGCGCTACACGCTCTGGAGCAGCAGCCAATCGCCGTTCGCGCAGCGCAACCTGATCGCCCAGGCGCTGGAGCTATCCCAGAGCGATATCCGCGTGATCGCGCCTTATGTTGGCGGCGGGTTCGGCTCCAAGGCCGGGCTCTCCGCGGAGGGGACCGCCGTCGTGATGGCGATGAGCGTCCCGGGGCATCCCGTCAAAGTGCGCCTCACCCGCGAGGAGGAGTTCTTCTGTGCGTTCGTGCGCCAGGGTCTGGTCGCGAAGACCAGGGTCGGGGCTAACGCCCAGGGCGAAATTCTGGCGATGAAGACCGAATACTATTGGGACGCCGGCGCCTACACCGAATACGGCGTCAACATCGCGCGCGCAGCCGGGTACTCCTCAACGGGCCCTTACCGCATCCCCAATGTCGAGGCCGATTCTTACTGTGTCTACACGAACCACCCGGTCGGAGGTCCGATGCGCGGCTTTGGCATGCCCGAGATCCACTGGGGCATCGAGCAGATCATGGACATCGTCGCTGAGGAACTCGAGATGGACAAGGTCGAGTTCCGTTTGAAAAATGTGCTCCACGGCGGCGAGCAGAACGTGACCGGCATGGTCATGCACCCGATCGGGCTGTCGGAGTGCATCGAAAAGGCGGCCAGGGCGATCAACTGGGGCGTCGATGAGCCACCGAGCTCGCCGTATGCCCGCCGCAGTAAAGGCATCGCCGTGAGCTGGAAAGCGCCCGCCATGCCGCCGAACGCCGGTTCGTCGGCGACGGTCCGCATGAACGAGGATGCCACCGTCACCGTGGCGGTCGGCGGTCAGGAGATCGGCCAGGGCACGTTTACGGTCATGGCGCAGATGGTCGCAGGGGTGCTCGGCATCCCTGTCGATTGGGTGCAGATCAGCACGCCGGTCGACACGAAATACAGCCCCTATGAATGGCAAACCGTCGCCAGCCGGCTGACATGGTCGATGGGCAATGCCGTCGTCGCAGCCGCCCAGGACGCCCGCCGGCAGATCCTCGAACTGGCTGCAGAACACTGGAACGAAGATATCGAACACCTCGATCTCCGGGATGGCCAGGTGATCTCATACCGTTCCGAGGAGGTCCTGCCGCTGCAAAATCTGGTTGTGTACGGGCTGCCGCTGCCCGACGATCAGGGTTGGCGCGGTGGCCCGATCCTCGGCCAGGGCAGCTTCATGCCCGGCTACGTCACCTCGCTTGATAACGAGACCGGGCAAGGCACGCGCGCCGTGGTTCACTACACGACCGGCTGCCAGGCGGTCGACCTTGAGGTCGACACCCGCACCGGCAAGGTCAAAATCCACCGCATCGCCAGCGCTTTCGATGTCGGCAAAGCGATCAACCCCGAGCAAGTCGAAGCCCAGATGCAGGGAGGCGTCGTTCAGGGCGCCAGCACGGCGCTCTTTGAGCAGCTCATCCGTCATAACGGCGTGCCTCAGAACGCGAGCTTCACCGATTACCGCATCGCAACGTCCGTGGATATCCCCGACGAGATCATCCCGATCATCGTCGAGGTCCCGCAGGATGATGGCCCCTGGGGGGCGCGCGGCGTGGGCGAACACCCGATGATCCCGACCGCCCCGGCGATCGCCAATGCGGTTTCGGCCGCGACAGGTGTGCGCATCTTCGATCTGCCGATCAGTGCTGAGAAGATTTACCTGGAAATGCAGAAGGAGAGATCGGGCTGACCGGCCGACTGAGAGCACGTTCTCTCTCTCTCAACGTGCACGACTGGCTCGCAAACGCCAACGAGATTTCCGTGTTACACGCCACGGAGAAGGTCATCAACTTGATCACCGACCAGGAAGAGCTGATTTCGATCGTCACCAGCGCAATTGGGGATGGCCCGCATAACATCGTCGTCCCCCTGGAACGCTTCGATCCAATCCCGGAATCCGGACAGCGCGCCGTGAGTGCTGGTAATCGCCTGCAGATCAACCGCTTCCACATCGAGTTTGAACCGGCTGCGACCTGGAACCCGCGCCCTGATTGGCCGCTGATCCGGAAATTGAATGGACGGATCCTGAAGGCTGCGCCACACATGCGCGCCGCGCTGCATGCCGGCACCCCCGACCCCGGTGTTCACGAACTGCTCGGGCGGTCTTTCAGCCAAGCTGAAAACCTGGAAGACCATTTCGTACGGGCGCTCGCACAACCAGCCTCCAGGCTGGTCGCCGGTTTCCACCAGGCGGATCGGGAGTTGTCGCTCACGGCCGCTTTGAATCTGGCCGGACTGGGAACCGGGCTGACACCGGCCGGCGATGATTTTCTAGCTGGTGCGATGATGGCTTGTTGGGCCGGTTTTTCCCCCCGGAAGACGCTCGAATTCCTGCCCGCAGCCGCCGAAGGCGCCGGCCAGCGGACGACACGTCTTTCCACTGCTTATCTGCGATCGGCAGCGCAAGGCGAGTTCGGTCAGGTGTGGCATCTGCTGCTGCAGGGCCTCATCGGTGGTGATGACCGGGCATGGCAACGATCGCTGCAGGAGATCCTGAGGATCGGGCATAACTCGGGTGCCTACACACTGACCGGTTTTGTGAACATCGTCGCACCTGCAGTCGGCCGATCGGGAATGTGCGCATTCGCCCGTGATTCGATCGAGGTTTACAAAATTGACGAGCCGTTTGAATTTCCCTACAATCTAAGCCAGCAAGGTAAGCCAAATGGAGGTGACAGTCGAGAAAATCGCACGTGAAGCACCGTCGTATCAACACCACAGCCAAAGGCACGTCAAATTCAGGAGGAGCAGAGAAATGCATCGACAAAATTCAGTAAGTAGGTTGTTTTTAATCACGATCCTGCTGGTTGTAATGGGCATGCTAACGACGATGTGCGCACCGGCTGCAGAACCGGAACCCGAAGAACCTGGAGAGGCTCAGGTGGATGAAACGATCACGCTAGCGATCGAGCACTTCAGCGTGATCGAGGGCACAACCTGGTCCGGCGCTCACGACCGTGCCGGCAAGCGCCTTGAGGAAGCGTACGAGAATGTTGAGTATGTTTTCCGCGAAGAGGTTGGGCCTGACCTGACTGTGCCATACGCTGAGGAGATGATTTCCGACGGCGCGGATATCGTCATCGGCAACGCCGAGTTCATGGGCCTGCCGCTCCAAGAGATCGCCGAGAAATATCCGGATGTCTACTTCGGCTCGATCATCGCCAGCGATCTCACCACCAAGCAGAACTTCATCCGTCTCTTCCCGAGACAATACCAGGCTCTCTACCTGGAGGGTCTCGTCGCTGCTGCGCTGACCGAAACCGGCAGCATCGGCATCGTCTCGGCATTCCCCTCCGTGCAGGTCATCCGCAGGCAGAATGGCTTCATTCTCGGCGTGCAGGATGGTGCGGAGCTGCTCGGCAAAGAGATCGACATCTACGTGAAATACGTCGGGGATTGGTATCTCCCGACCGAAGAGCGAGACATCGCCGAGACGCTCATCACGCAGTACAACGTCGATGTGCTCACCCAGCAGACGGACTCGGGTTCGCCGCTGGACGTAGCCACGGAGCAGGGCATCTGGTTCGTCGGCAAGGATATGGATATCGTCGGCTTCTACGGCTGGTCCGATACTGAGACCGTGGCGATCTCGTTCGACACGCGCTGGGAAGTCCTCTATGACCAGATGATTAAAGAGTTCGTGGGCGGGGTCGAGAATCCCGAGACGATCCTATACCTCGGCATGGAATCCTCCATGACCCTGGCGGACGGCACTGAAGTCTATACCGTCGATATCATGAACGACAACAAGGTTGGCGTGGACGCAATCAGCCCGTCAGCACTGCCGCTGATCCCGCAGGAAATTGTCGATATGGTCGATCAGGCACGTGAGGAAATGATCGCCGGGACATGGGACCCCTTCACAGCCCATGCTTTCGTGAGCAATGGAACCGGCCTGGCTCTTGAAGGCCTACCCATCCCGGACGCAGGCACCGTGGTGAAGGAAGCCGACGTCGTGCCCACGAATGAATTCCTGCTTTCGGAATTCGCGTTTGACCTGGAGGGTGTCACGATTCTGGAGTAGACCTTCTGAGGTCTATCGCAGCGCTCCAGGCATGAGACTTTTTACCGGAGCGATAGTGTGTGGGACTCCCGGAAATGGGTAAACCCGGACCCGGGAGTCCCCATACCTCGATCAAGTTCATAATAAAGTGAGTCGCTAACCTTATATGGAACTGTGACCTGGTTATTACAGGGCTTCACTTCCTGCCTATCAGAAGGTAAATATCACGATGCAACAAGAGCAGACCAACAACGGTGGACGCAGCCGGGCGAACCAGACGCGCAAAGGGATGCTCACCAACCTTCAGCGTGGTGAGACATTGCTTGAGGCGCGCGGTATCACTAAGCGCTTCCCCGGCGTCACGGCCAATGACGCGATTGATTTCTCAATCCGGGCGGGAGAAATCCACGCTGTCCTGGGTGAGAACGGCGCCGGAAAAACAACCTTGATGAAGATTTTATTCGGTCAATACCAGCCGGATGAAGGTCAGATCTTCATCGCCGGACAGCCCGTCGATTTCAAGTCTCCTCTGGACGCCATCGAGCTGGGCATCGGGATGGTCCACCAGCACCGCAAGCTGATCCCGGCGCACACCGTGATTGAGAACATCATCCTCGGACATCCGAACGCCGGCGCGGTTTTGAACCTCTCCCGGGCCGAGGATGAAGTAAATCGACTCTGTGAGAAATACGACTTCTCATTGGACCTGCGCGCGAAAGTCTGGCAGCTCTCTGAGGGCGAAAAACAGCTCGTCGAAATATTGAAGGCGCTCTACCGCGGCGCAGAAATTCTGATCATGGACGAGCCCTCCTCGGCGCTGACCCCGGTGGAAACCGAGAAACTTCTCGATTCGATCCAGGCGATGGCCGAATCCGACCTGGCGATCGTCCCGTTTATCACCCACAAATTGCCGATCGTGCTGCGGATCAGCGACCGGGTGACGGTTTTAAGACGGGGCAAGGTCGTCAGCTGCATCGACACCAGAGACGCCACAGAGAAAAGCCTTGCGAAAGAGATGGTCGGTCGAGAGGTCCTTTTCAGGGTCGAGCGTACGAAGATCGAGCGCGGTGCGCCAATCCTTGAGGTTGAGAATTTAAGCGTGCGCAGCGATAAGGGATTTATCGCCGTCGATCAGCTCTCATTCTCCATCCACGAAGGCGAAATATTGGGCGTCGCCGGGATCTCCGGCAACGGACAGCGGGAACTCGTCGAGGCGCTCGCGGGTCTGCGGAAAATCGAGGGCGGCAAGATCACGCTCGAAGGGCAAGACATCACCTACGCGAACGCACTCCACCGCTGGCAGGCCGGTGTCGGCTACATCCCGGCAGACCGCATCGCGATGGGTTCGATCGGGGACTTCAACCTGGTCGAGAATACTGCCATGAATTACTACTTCGATGAGGCTTTCAGCAAACGCGGCATCCTCGATTTCAAACAAATCCGCGAGCTGACCACGGAGCTTGTCGAAGAGTACGACGTAGCCACACCGGGCGTCGATGTCAAAGCAAGAACGCTTTCAGGCGGGAACCTGCAGAAGTTGATCCTCGCACGCGTGCTCTCACGCAAACCGAGGCTCGTAATCGTCGACCTGCCAACCCAGGGTCTGGATGTCGGCGCGACCGAGTTCGTGCGCAATAAACTGGTTGAAGCCAAGCAGGGCCGCGCCAGCGTCCTGCTGATATCGGAAGATCTGGATGAGATCATGTCACTCAGCGACTGGGTTGCACCGATCTATGAGGGCCGTTTTATGGGCAAATTGCCTGCGGACAGCACGCCGCGTGAGGTCGTCGGGGCGATGATGGCCGGCATCGAGCTGGACAAACAAGGTGCTGCAACATGAGAATCGGGAGACCTACACTAAAGCTGCAGAAACGAGTATATCTCTCAGGATGGCGAGCGGCCTCCATCTCAATCCTGGCGATCCTGGTTGCCTTGCTGCTCTTCAGCTTGATCTTCCTGCTCGCGGGCATCAACCCATTGACAGCATACGAGGAGATTTTCTCGTACGCGTTCGACAACCCCTTCGGTCTACCGATCACATTGAACCGGTTTGTGTTCTTACTGCTCTGCACATGCGCCTTCATCCTGCCCTATAAAGCCGGCTTGTGGAACATCGGCATGACCGGCCAATTCTACATTGGGTCCCTGGCAGTCTACGGAGTCTTGCTTGGTCTGGGCTTCAGGGGATCCGAACCGGTCAACATTGCGCCGGGGTTCGTCATCCTGCTGATGGTCGCTGCTTCAATGGTCAGCGGCGCCCTCTACGGCGCGATCGCCGGCTTCTTCAAAGGCAAGCTGAACACGAACGAAATCGTCGTCACGATGATGTTGAACTTCATCGCCTTCTGGCTCGTATCGTACATGATTAAGGAAGGCGGACCTTTCATGAACCCGGGCGGACGCGGAGAGAGCTTCGAAATGGCGGCCTCCCTGCGCCCTCCAACCTTCTTCAACGTCCCCTTCACCATCTTCCTGGCGCTGGGGTTTGCCTTCTTGCTCTATTTTTTGCTCAAAAGGACCAAGCTCGGTTATCAGATCAGAGCGTTTGGGCTCAACCCGACGGCTGCTGAATATGCCGGGGTCAACCACGTGTCGATCCCCGTGCTGGTCTTTCTGCTCGGCGGCGCGTTGGCCGGATTGGCCGGCTACCACTACTTCGCAGCCGTGCCCGGCGTTTTTAAGATCGCCCGCAACTATGCCTTCTTCGGTGACCTGGCATTCTACGGCATCATCTGCGGGCTGATCTCACAGGGCAACCCACTTGCCTCCATCCCGGTCGCTTTTCTCTTTGGAGGTATGTCGGTGGGTGGTCGATACGTGCAGGGGAAATTGGGCATGAGTTTTGGCGTGGATTTTGCGCTGATGGGCGTACTCATGATCACGCTGGTCGCTTTCCAGTTCTTCTACCGCTACCGCGTCGTTTTCAGCAATCCCCAGAAGGAGAACCCCGATGCAAGAATTCTTGATTAGGAGTCTCGACGCTTCGACCATTTTTACAATCGCCGCGCTAGGCGAACTGATCGGTCAGCGTTCAGGCATCCTGAATGTCGGCGTTGAGGGTGTCATGCTCTTCGGCGCGACACTCGGGTTCATCACCGCAACCACCACCGGCAGCTACATGCTCGGGTTCCTGCTAGCGATTGCAATCGGTGGGCTGCTCGGGCTGCTGCATGGCTTCTTCTCGATCACGCTCGGCGGCGATCAGGTCGTGAGCGGTATGGGCATCTGGATCCTCGGTTTCGGGCTGACGACGTACATCGGCAGCCCTTTCGCAGGCCCCCTGGGATTGCCCCGGATCCCTTCCGTTTTCGGATTGTCGCCCTTCTTCTTCCTGGGCATCGCGCTAACGGCGATCGTGTGGTTTGTGCTGTCCCGGACGAACCTCGGGCTGCGGATCCGCTCGGTGGGAGAGAACCCGGTCGTCGCTGAGGTGTCGGGGATCAGCGTGACCAAGACACGCTACCTCTGCGTGGTAACTGCGGGGATGTTCATGGGGCTGGCCGGTGCGATTTTCTCGCTGGATTACAACCCGGTCTGGGCTTACAACTTCGTCATGGGCTGGGGATTTATCGCCCTGGCGCTGGTCTTCTTCTCGATGTGGAACCCGATCATCTTGATCGGCGGATCGCTGCTCTTCGGATCGCTCTGGCAGGTCTCGCTCAACCCACAGCTGCTGCTCCCCGACCTGATGTCGCGCTACATCTGGCGTACGGTACCCTTCACGATCACGCTGGTGATGCTTTTGTTGATGTCGACGCGCTGGTTCCGCACGAAGTGGGGCGCCACCAAACCGGAGGCGCTCGGACAGGCGTACGTCAAGGAAGGCTGATAACGCGGGCACGGTCGGTCCCGTGCCCGCCCTTCTTCATTCAGGGGGCCATCATAAATGAGTCCACCGAAATTAGACAAGACTTACCGGATCAATTGGGAGGACGCCCCACTTTGGGCACGATTCATAACGCA
>JARGGH010000026.1 GCA_029210945.1 Anaerolineales bacterium | reverse complement strand
AACGGTTCAAGGCGATATCCTTATCATTGATCATCAGTCTAAGCGAGCATGGATTATTGAAGTCAAGGATGGGGATACATTTGACACAAAGAAGGCAGACGGTGAGCTTGAATCTATGCGCTCAATCGCAGGTTTCATTGAGGAGACTTTAGGGTACGAGACTTCATATCACTTTTGCTCCTTTAATCAGACCAGCAAACAAGCCATCGTCGACGGTGCTAAGAAGAGATTTGGACTCCAGCAGGCAATGACTGGCTCTGAGCTATGTGAGCTCTTGGAAATTTCGTATGAAGACATTTTGGAGAGGCGAAGAGAATTCCAGTCCTTGAATTTGCAGTACTTTATTTCTGAGCTGTTGAAAATCCCAGAGGTCCGTGCGATAATAGAACAAATGTTGCATGGTGGGAGGGACTAGCCAAGTGAGTGATTTGCCCCTAAACACTATTATCGAAGGCGACTGCATAGATGAATTGGATAATCTCCCAGAGAAATCCATTGATTTGATTTTCGCAGACCCTCCATACAACCTTCAATTGAAGAATGATCTTTATCGTCCAAATATGACCAAGGTTGATGCAGTAGATGACGATTGGGATCAGTTTTCGAGCTTTGAACAATATGATCGCTTTACAGAAGCATGGTTGCGAGCGTGTCGAAGAGTCTTAGCTGACGATGGAACGATATGGGTTATTGGTTCCTATCATAATATCTATCGCGTTGGAAAGATCATGCAAGATTTAGGCTTCTGGTTTCTAAACGATGTTATTTGGGTGAAGACCAATCCCATGCCGAATTTCCGAGGGGTGAGATTTACTAATGCTCATGAGACCCTTCTTTGGGCTTCTAGAGAAGAGGGATCAAAATATACATTTAATCATCATGCCATGAAGCCTTTCAATGATGATAAGCAGATGCGTAGCGACTGGGTCCTCCCTGTATGCTCCGGCTCTGAGCGCATCAGAATTAATGGAGAGAAGGCTCATTCAACACAAAAGCCTGAAGCCCTTCTTTATAGGGTTATTCTCTCATCCAGTAAGCCGGGTGATGTAGTTTTGGATCCATTCTTCGGTTCAGGAACAACGGGTGCAGTTGCGAAGAAATTGCATAGAAAATGGATTGGTATTGAGCGAGAGCCGAAATATATTGAGGTGGCAGAACAAAGGTTAGCCCGCATCACCCCCGAGCTATTTGAAGAAAGAACCTTTGATGTCAGAAGTAAAAGTCAAAAGCAATCTAGGGTTTCATTTTCCAGTCTCCTTGAGCATGGATACTTGAAACCTGGTCAGGAATTATTCTTTGAGGAAAAGTCCGGGATGGTAGCTAAAATCAAGCCCAACGCAAAGCTTGCTTTTGATGGAATAGAGGGCTCTATTCACCAAGTTGGCAAAGAAATTAAAAACGGTAGTCCTTGCAATGGATGGCAACATTGGTATTTCCGGGACGACTCCGGTCAAATGGTTGTGCTCGACCAGCTACGGGATCGATTTCGTGAGGAAATTCTCGACGAAACCCCTGCATAATAATCCCTTCAGTAGATTTGACGAATGAGTTCAGGACATAGGTAACAGAAAGAGCTTCCGCTAATCCCGATTATCAGAAACATGTAAGGTAATAATGGCGTGGCCACACCCAGCAATGCCCCCGGATTCTTTTTTCATCCCTTCCGATACGACCCCCAAAATTAAACAGGACTAAAGAGTTATCCAAGCAATCTCTATTATAATCACTTAAAGTGACTATAATAGTCACATGGATAACATGAATTTCGAAGGCGAAAGCTTGGATTTAAGGGCATTACATTCACTTGGAGAACTTCTGGCCGCTGAAGGCGAGAAGATTGCCATCGTGGCCGTAGGGGGATATGCATTGATATTGCAGGGTATTGTCCAGAGGGCGACTCAAGATATCGATATCATTGCCCTGGGGCGAAACCCGGACGAGGAAGGACCAGGTGACATCGGGCCGGCTGAACCTGTTCCCGAAGTGCTCTCACGTGCTATCGCGCGAATTGCTAGAGACTACGGACTGCCAGCAGATTGGATGAACACCGTGGTGAGTATGCAATGGAAGACAGGGTTGCCCCCTGGTTTTGAAGAAAGAATCCATTGGACACGCTATGGAGGACTCTGGTTTGGAGTGGCGGATCGCTACGACCTTCTCTTCTTGAAGCTGTTCGCAGCTGCAGATAGCGGAGGACCGGACAGCGTACATTTCCAGGACTTGCTGGCGCTGAATCCAACGAATAGGGAACTTGAGGATGCGTCGGAATGGGTTCGATCGCAGGACACATCCACGCAGTTTAAAAAGATAGTAGAACAGGTAGTAGATCATGTCAGAAAAAGCCGTTAGCACCGATCTACTTCAAAGATTCACTGATTCGGTCCTGCAGACAGTCTGGATCCAATGGAAATCTCTTGGAACATATGTGGATGCAAAAAAATCTTCAAGCTCAATCGTCGATCCGGATTCATTGTTGCTGATTTCGTTAAGCCTTCGACATAGAGAGAGAAGGCTTTGGGATGTATTAGATTCTTGGGCAAAGAATGGATCTAGTCTGTTTAGCATTCAGCGGATCAAGAATTTAATAGAAGAATTCCCACTAGATACTAGAACACGCCTGGCAGAGTTTGCATACCGAGCTGTGAACCAAGGAAAAGATCATCGCTGGAAAACACTGATGGGTAGTGAGGCAGGGCCAGATACCCGATCCCACATCCTATGGGAGGCGTACCCTTCCGACTGGCACCCGACCGCATTGATGCTTCGTGTACGGCTTGGTTTCGGGATAGGAATCGTATCGGACCTGCTGAGTTACTTGATATCGATGCATGGGGATTGGAGCAGCGCTGCGACAATCTCTCGGGCGATAGATTTCTCGCCTTATTCATTAAGGAGAACTGCTGATGACATGGCATCAGCGGGCATTTTGGAAACAACAGGCGAGAAGCCCATTCGATACAGGATTAATTATTCGTGGTGGGGACAGATCTTAAACATTCAAGTGGACGAAATTGCTGGCTGGCGATATTGGAACGAACTGTTCGCGTTTTCAGCTGATTTTCTTGCCAGGAGCAGCAGTGTTGAATGGGGGGAAGCCTCACCATATCTTCTGAGTAGTCAGCAACGCGATTTAGTAGAACTCCATGAAGATGCATTCAAATTGAACAAGATAAGCTATCCAGACCCCGGAAGGTATCCGGGAGAGGAATATACATCAGCATTCAATTCCTTTATAACGGATTTATCTGAATGGCTAGTGGAGGCTGTCTAGTAACCAGGTGATGGACACAAAGACTAAATGGATATCAGATGTATCGAGCGATGGAGTTGATGATTCTTTGCCAGCCTGATGATCATGGCCATAATTGCCGTCATTATGATCATCGTGACAGTGGTTTGATTATTAGAAATAGACAGTAAAAGTTCGCACAATGGATTACCGATATTGTTCAGAAACTTAATAGTTGATCGCCTAATCGCTGCTAACTTAGATTTGTGACTTCCTGTCATCTGCGCCTATACCCAATGGTTCGAGACACTTCAATTTGATCGCCGCTATCATAGCGCATCTGGCTCGTCGCTTCTTTTCAGCACCAATTTTACATGTGCCCCCAGCGAGGAACCAGGTGAATTATCCCAGCTAGTGTAATATGGCTTGAATGGTGTTATACTATTGATCAAGAAAGTATAACGGAACAAGGAGGGCTTTCCAATGACATTAAAGATCTCCCAAAAAGGTTGGGTTGTGATTCCTGCTGACCTGCGTAAGAAGTATGACTTAAAACCGGGTGATGAGGTCCATGTCGTCGACTACGGCGGTGTCCTTTCCCTGATACCCAGCTCAGAGGATCCACTGGAGGTTGCCGTCGGGATGCTCGAGGGCGAGACATCACTCACGAAAGCTCTCCTGGAAGAGCGCAAGAAGGACAGAGATCGTGAACGATAGGTTGACTGTCTTTGTCTTGGATAGCTTTGCATTACTGGCTTATCTGGGGGGCGAGAGTGGGCAGATGCGCGTCAAGGAGATCCTACATGATGCCTCTCATGGCGAGAACCGTGCTGTAATGTCACTGATAAACTTGGGGGAAGTGGTGTACATCACAGAGCGTGAGCGCGGATTGGCGAAAGCGCAGGAGGTCCTGGCGATGATCGAGCAGTTACCCTTTGAGATCCTTCCGGTGGTTCGCCAGACAGTTCTTGCTGCGGCTCATATCAAGGCGGTATATCCAGTCGCTTACGCAGATGCCTTCGCCATCGCTACTGCCCAGGAACATGAGGGGACGCTGGTAACGGGGGATCCCGAAATTAACTCGGTTAAAGATATTGTGGAGATTGAGTGGATCGGATAGCTTGCTGCCGCTATTCCTGATATCGGAAGCTTTGATAATTTACAATTCGAATTTGATTACTTAGTCTTCACATACTTAAAATTGTATCTAAGTTTTCGTCCAAGTATTTGATGATCGTACGTTTATCTGCCCTCCAATCAGGAAGATTTCATCATATGATTATTGATATTCAGCAAGTTAGATCTTCGCGCGACGTTTGTCAAATACCTGTTACATCTGGACGATTGAACTCCACGAAGGGTAGACTCTCAAATATCTATGGCAGAAACATCATTTATTACAAATGAACCAGAAAACACACTAGCTTATCGCTTTGAAAAATTGCTAGGTAAAGACTCAAAGTCTTTTGATTGCATAGTCGCATATTTCTTTATGAGTGGTTTCTATAAGATTTATCCTTATCTCGAAGGCTGAAAGAGGTGGATGATTTGAATTGGAATCGGTGGACGGTTTCAGGCGGAATCGGTGGACGAATTGCAGCGGAATCGGTGGACGGATTGCGCCGGATTATGCATCAAATCGCGGCGCCTCAGCCTGAGGCCGTTACCAGAACCGATGGGCGAGGATATGTGTAACGTAGCTGGCGGTAGAGAACGCGGACACCGGCCGCGATTAGGAAAGTGTACACGCGTGTACACTTTCCGTGCTTATCGAGATGATATGCACAATATAGAAGCTGGCCGGGGAACAGCAGCCCCTTCAAAAACGACAACAAAATCAACCGCAGTATCATGCTGCGCCGTCAACTACAGAGCTGCCCCGAAGGGATTAATGACGCTCCAGGCAAGCCCTTTAGAGAGCGCCTCGACCCGGCCTTGAAGCCGCTTGACATCCTTTCGCCGTTCGAGAATCATAGATCGTAATAAGAACTCAAATGGGGCGAGGCGCGCGGCCGTCGCTGCAAGCGAAGAATGAGTCCGCGATTTAGCCAGCAGATCGTCGAGCACCCCTTGATCTTCTTTGCGCAGCGCGCGCCTAAAGCGAGCCGGGCTTGCAACCTCATGGTCGATCTCATCGCGTTGTTGCGCCGTGGGGCAAACGAAGAAGCAGTCAACCGTTGGTCCTTGATTAGACGATAAAGGAACAAGCAACGGATCAGTATCCCCTGCGAAAGGGCACCGAGAGGGCGAGGCCGCCCCTCTGGACGGCTTAAGCCGCGGAGTGAGAGTTGGCGAAGTTAAAGGCGGGCAGCGTTTCAACCTCACATCGTGAAATGCTCAAGCAGGGTCTGGCGCACCCCTCAAGCACACCCTGACCAGCCCATAGAAACGCGTTCTGAAAAGACCATGGGGCGCCCACCTATTTTTCAGTGTCACGATGAAAGACCAGGTAGAATAGGCCACAAAGAAAGGACGACACTGAATGCCTCGGCGGACGAGTCCCCAGTCGTTCATCCTCTTGCACACCAATGATATCCATGGCCGAATCCAAGGCCTGGCGCGCGTAGCTACTTTGGTGGAAGAGATAAGCAGGGAGAATCCCGAGGCCCCGGTCGTCTACGTCGACGCCGGGGACAGCGAAGAGACCAGCGTTCAATTAAGCAACCTAACGAAAGGGACGGCCATGCACCGGCTGCTTGGCGCGGCCGGATGCAGGGCGGTGACCGTAGGCAATGCGGCCATGCCGCGCTACGGCCCACAAATCCTGGCCGAACACGCCAGCGCCAGCTCCTATCCTCACCTGTTGGCAAACGTCATATCTGCTAACGGAGAGCAAATCCCAGGGACCCAAGCCGCCGGGATACTTGAAACAGGTGATTTGAAGCTGGGGCTGATCGGCGTGACTGCCCTGGACCAGTTCCAAACGACATATGAGAAATTTTTCGATTTGCAGATCCGCCCGCTTCAGCCCCTTGTGCAGCGCCTCGCCGGAGAGCTGCGCCAGGCGGGTGCGCATGCCACCGTCCTGCTTTCCCACCTGGGCCTTGAACAGGATCGGCGCTTGGCTTCCGAGCTGCCGGATACCATCCCTCTAATCGTGGGCGCGCACAGCCACAGTCTCTTGCCAGAGGGTGAACAAATAGACGGAGTAACGATCGCGCAAGCAGGTGAATACGCCAAGTTCCTGGGAAGAATTGACCTCATCTGGGACGGCCAATCTCTTCGTGTCGGGAAGGTCACTACGATAGAGGTGTCCGAATCGGTCCCTCCATCGCCACGGATCAGAGCGCTCAAAGAGCGCATGGAGGGAGAGGTCGAGGGTTTGCTGCAGGAGGTCCTTGGCAATTTGCCCTCGAGGCTGGACTTCTCCACCGAAAGCGAATGCGGGGTCGCCAATCTCATGGCCGACGCCCTGCGAGCCCGTCTCGGAACTGATCTGGGCGTGGCCGTGGCTGGGCAGGCCTTCGATGGGCCGCTGCCGGCCGGAGAGTTGATACGCAAGCACCTGTGGGAAGCATGTTCTTCGCCGGCAAATCCTGGCCAAGCGCAGATGACGGGGTGCCAGATTAGAACCATGGTGGCGCGCGGGCTGGATCCCGACCGAGCCGCCGAGCGACCTAACTCGCTGCGCGGGAAAGCCCGGGGATTGATGCACATCAGCGGAGCCAGGATACGTGACTCGCAGATTCTCCTCGGCGAGGAGCCCATCCAAATGGAACGGGTGTATTCGGTAGCGGCAAGCGACTTCGAACTGGAACCTCTGTGGGGGTACGTGGACGAATCCTGGAACTTGAAGCCTCAATACGACGTCCCCACTATCCTGCGCGAGGCGCTGGAATCATACTTGAGCGATAATCCAAGCCCGCAAGTTGACCGGGGACGAATCGCCTCGCCCCTATCGGCCTCGGACTGAACAACTACCCCGCGCAGACCCGAGAACAAGAAGGTCTCCTTCTCAACAATCTCCGTGCCAGTCGACCAAATGGGCGCGCAGGGACCCATCAAGCGACAGATTATTAATTCATGTAAGGAGCTCACCGGCCTATGAGCGTGACCATAGCCGACAGTCTAGCACGGGAAAATGTGTACACGCGTGTACACATTTGGCGGCGCCTTAAGAGGCAGTCATGAGGGTGGGGCGATTGTGAACTATTAAGTGTACGTACACTTTATACGATTCGGGGGCGTATTCGCGGCGCTCTTCGAGCCACGCAAAAAAAAGACACGATGTGGACGGCGGGGGCCTCTCTTACGTGCCGCGGGGAGAGACGGAGACCGGTCAAGAGTCTTGATGTGCAAGATGGAGGGGGGAAGGGGGTGGCCGAGGGGGCTTAAAACCCAAACGCCTAGCAAACGCGGATCCAAACGCCTACCAAACGCGTAAACAGCGACTCCTCTTCTACAATCGAGTTAGAAAGTCCCATATGAGGACCTGCGGAAGCCGGTAGCAACTTGATTATGAGTAGATGGGAAGATGGTGATGGTTGAGCCACAGGTTGCTTGTGCAGCCTGCCGGACCACATATTCGCTTGAAGAGGGCGCCTCCACAGGGATGCGATGCCATCGCTGCGGAGGCGCCCTTGTTTCCGTAGATGCCGAAGCGTTTGCGGATGATGTGGAAGCATACTCGAGCGGGAACAACGAAAGAGAGTACTTGGGCGGGCGAGAAGAGGTCGCTGAGCTCCAACTCCCGGCACACAACGAGGTTGACGCCGAGGCCGTAAGCCAGTTCATTGCCTCGCTTCCGGTTCCCATATCGCTTGAAATCTATGGTGAAGGCGATCGGCGCGCGATGCTCGTGAGAGGAGAGGAAGACAACATCCGATCATTGGCGGGCAATATCCAGGCCATCTGGTCAAGGGCGGACCTTCAGATTTTGAAGGAAGACCCCCTCACCAAGCAGGGCACTAATGCCAACGGCCGGGAGCAAGGTTTTTCCTTCAAGCTGGCCGCACCTCCTTATTTACCCATTAAGATCTGGCAATCGTTCGGGAGGGGTGATCCGGTAAACATGCTGCTATCGTCAGTGGGCAACCTGGCTGCGACCGAACTCGTTTTGCTGCAAATCATGATCTCAAGAAAAGGGAAGCCAGGGTGGTTGGAGGTGGTCCAGCGAAGACTAAAACTCGAGGCGCAGCGAGGATATACGACCAGGCCGGAGGGAAGCCCGGGGACAGCGAACGGCACCTATACACATGCGCCCGCGCAGCAGGAAACTACACCCGAACGGGGCTTTGCCTACCTGCTGATCCTTCTACTGGCGTTTGTCTCTGTCATCGTCGGACTTCATAAGAGCATATGGTTATTTGCCGCGATGGCTTTGCCCATCATCGTCCTGGGCGGCCTGCTGTGGCGCTACCTGGAACGCGATGAGGATCCCTGGCAGGAAGCGAATCTCGACATGGTGAGCAAGAAGGTCGTCGACCAGGACGCATTTTTCCTGGTGCACATCCGGGTGCATGTTCGGGCGGACACGTACGAGAGAGTGAAGAAACTCGCGGGGCGCATCAGGCAAGCGCTGTCTCAATATGAACAAGCTGGCGGCAACAGGCTTAAGGCGAGCGCCGACCCATTTGAGATGGCGGGCCCATGGACAATGCCGGACGGGGAGGACGAGAATGCCATGTGGCTTGGCTCCGATGAGATCGCGGGCTTGTGGCATCCCCCGATTGTGAGCGAGCAGATGTCGCCCGGGCTTGTTCCCGTGCGCGGCGTGGAGATGCGCGCGCCGGACCCAGAGGACGTTCGGGGTTTCTATGGAATTGGCAGCTACCAAACCCCTGGCGGTGGGAGCAAACCCGTGCGCATATCCTCTGCTGCCCTAAGGCGCAACGTTTTCTGCATTGGGAAGCCCGGAACGGGCAAGTCGACGCTCATGCATCACATAACTGCAGCCGGAATGAGAGACGAGGAAAAACAGGCGGTGATCGTCGTCGATCCGCACGGCGATCTCGTCAATCAAATCATAGGTTCTGTAAGGGAAGAGGACATCGAGCGCATTCGGATAATGGATGTGGCGGACAAGGAATTCCTTCTGCCGTTCAATCCATTGGACGTACACCGGACAGGATGGGAAGTGGTCCAGGTCGGCAACGCCATCGTGGATATCGGCCGCTCGCTGTGGTCGGATTACTGGGGACCGAGAATGCAGATCCCTCTGAAGAGGGGGGTTCACATGCTTGCGGCCGCGAACGAGATGCGGCGACCCGGCGAATCCCTGGGGCTGTCTCAGCTTGCGGCGCTCCTGAACGCGGATCGTGAGGTGCGTGAGCGATTTCTGCGGACCGAACTTGAGGGAAGCCCGCACAGGAAAGCCCTCGAACGATACTTCCTGGGGGACTACGAGAAAATGACACAGCACTTCAGGGAGCAGGTCATCTCGCCGGTTCTGTCCAAGTCGCATCGCTTCGAGGAAGAGCCCATGCTGCCGCTCTTCAGCTGCCCGGCGTCCAAATTGGACATCGCCGAAGTCATTCGCAGCAGACAAGTGCTGCTCATTCACACCGGCATGAACAAATACGGCGCGGAAATAAGCGACTTTGCAGGCTCGATGATCATCAATTCCGTGCTGAGAGAACTCGTACACCAGGGAGACCTGTCGCCGGAGGACCGGGTACGCGTCATGCTGATCATTGATGAGTTTCAAACGTTCACAGGCGTGACGTGGCCCGAGCTGGTGCAGCAGACGAGAAAGTACGGCGGACAAATGGTGCTGGGCACGCAATCGCTGGCCAGCTTGAGAAAGCAGGATCGAGATATCCCCGGGATCATCCTGAGCGGCGTGTATTCGATGTTTGCCTTCGCCATGAACGGGGAGGACGCGGAATACATCTCTCGCCTTGAACTGAGCGGGGGACTTGGGGGACCGTCCGCCGACACCCTGGCCGGCCTGGATCTATATGCAGCTTATGCAAAGCTGGTCAGGGAAGATAATCGCCTGGGCAGACCATTTTATTTTTTGAGCGCGCCAGCGCCAGATTCGAGCCCATTCATCGCGGAGAGGGTCTGGAAGAGACGGGCGGAATACAGCCTTCCTTATGAAGCTGCATACAAAAAGGCGCTGGACATGATCGGATACTTCGACCGCTACGGGTTGACAGCGCTGAGCTCCGGGGTCGGCCTCGCACGCCGGAGGGGAGAAGAGCAGGCGACCTCGACGCAGGCCTCCTCTATTTTGCTGGATAAAGCCGGAGCTGAACTCAGCGCGATCGGAGAGGCGGCCCGGGTCGGCCTCCCATGGGAAGACGAGCGCGACGACGAGGAGGGCGAGCCCGGGAGCGGGGGCGCAGCGGGGGAGGCCGAAGATGTCCTTCTGGGAAAGGAGATCGCGGAGGATTGGAGAGAGACCGCTCTCCGGGAAATCGAGGAGGAGGACGAGGAGCAAGACGGGGAGGCGCCGAAGTGAAAGACAGGGCGGGAGATGGAAAACCGCTGATCGATTTCCTTGATCGGCACCCCTTCTGCTCTCGCGCGTACCTGGAAAAGGTTTTCGGCGAGAGGACCCTCGAGATCCTGTTCCGGGAGGAGAAGGGAGAGCTGTCCCAGGTGTCGGTCGCCGGATCGGGGCCCCGTCTTGCCTACAGCAAAGAATCAAATGCGGTGCTTCTCGACCTTCGCCGGCTTGAGATTGCCAGAGAGTTCGCACTGCAGGTCATGGGGCCGGAAGCCGTTTTCGCCGGGCTGTCGCCAGGATTCGAGGCGGACGGTGAGTTCCTGTGGCAGGGCAAATGGTGGCGGTTGTGGGTGGACATCGGAGGATGCGCGCCGGAGGCCCTCAAATTCATCGTCGCCCCGCCACGGGATCATGGGGATGGCATAAGGGATGTCATCTTGACGACCCGGCGGGGACGAATGGACCACCTCGCAATACAGGTCGAAATGAAGTGGGGCGGAGGGCAGCGAGTCCACATCTGGCTGGTGGGCACCGATGAGTACAGGGTCGCGAGAACCTATAAGCGGTCATCTTTGACGAATAAGTGGAAGCCGTATCAAGCAAACGATCTCAAGGCACACATACGCGTCCGGCGCCGAGGGGAGATAAGACGAAACCAGCTGGGCGAGTTCGCCGCGAAGCTGGATGAGGGTGATTGGGCGACGCTCGTGGAGGTTGGGAACAACCCCTTGCTGTCCACGTATGAACTCGCATACCTCTTCTCCCAGACGAAGAAAGGGGTGGAAGAAGGGATTTGGCGGACAAAGCGCCTCGGCAAACAGGGCTTGATCGAAGACGCCAGGACGGAGAAAGCGATACACAGGCTCGAAAGCCGGAAGGTCTTATCTGATCTCGGGCTGGAGCTGCTTACCCATCACTGGGGGACCGAACCCCAGTACATACACCAGTTTCACCCTTGGCCGCAGCACATTGTTCGCAGGGGAAGGTCAAAGCGCACCTATTCGCTGAGCTGGTTTGATCGGTGGGAGGAACACCAGGTGGGCGTGAGGCAGTTTGTGCTCGCGCTGCTCTACGGGGCTCGATGTGTAAGCAATCCCATCGGCGGGGTGGAGGTCAGGATCGTCACCACGATCGGAAGCCGCCTGCTGTTTCGTGGGAGCAGGGAGGGCAGGAAGACGAAAATCCGAATCGTCAAACCGGACGCGAGGGTCGAAGCCTGCATCTGGAAGCGAGGCTGGCTGGATGGGGATCGGACGCTTGTCAAGCAGAGCGTGCTGTCGAGGAACCTGCTCGTAGAGGTAGACCGGAGCACAATGAGCCTGGCGAGAGTGAAGGAGAGAATCGATCGATACGGAGAATTGTGGGGGAGTCAGATAATGGATGAAGGCGCGCTGGTGTGGGTGATCGATGGAACACCCTGGAGGGAGCACAACATTCTCGCATTCATGAGAGAGGCCGGTATCGACGGGTGGACTGTGTTGGTAGAGAGGCTGGTTCTTCCTGAGGGCGATCCCTGGTGGCTGATCCACGATCCAGCAAGTGTGTCGGGAAGCGGTCAGGTGGTGCGGCTGTCCCACGGGTCCATCGGGGGGATGGCGCCATGGAGGCAGGTCTGGTGCACGACGGAGCATAACCATATGAGCAGCCTGCTTGGCATGGAGACGTGGAGGCAGAGAGAGCTGGTGAAGAGCCCGCCCAGAAGGGGCGATCAAGAATGGGTGAGGTACAGGAACGGGTAGGTAAGAGCGGGAGTGGCGGGGGCGAGTGGCAACAGGGAGAGAGCGAAGGGAAGAAGCAAAACGAGGAGAACGAGGTTGCTCGCGGTGTGATCCAGCGCATTCGCCGAGGTGAGGACGATAACGAATGTCGGAGGGAAGCGGCATCGACGGATTTTCATGATGAGGAGCTGGACGTGCCCAACCTCGAGGTCCCGGACAATCGGTGATGTCTAATGGGGAAGTGGTAACGAAGGGATGGTATTCGGAGATGGATGCACGGGAAGACGATCGGGATCATTTGGACCGTCAGTGGGTCCAGGATAGGGCATGGCTGAGAGAGCCGAGGCAGGGAGCGAACGAGATGAAGGGTCACAACGTGCCGCGACGAGAGGCCTATCAGGAGAAGGGACTCGTGAGCTTCCTTATGAGAAACCCCCTCATAGCTTCGTTCATCGCGCTGCTGTTCGGAAGCTTGATATTTGTGATCATCGTATTTCTCTATTTCTAGTTGAGCCAAGAGGTGAGGCTCCATGGGCCGGCAAAAGGACCGTTGCCAGCTGGTGTCGGGATCGAAGGACGCTGCATGGATTTGTGTGCACGCGTCTCGGGGCGCAGCTCGTGAGTTATTGAAAGTGGCACGAAGGATGGCGAAAAGTCTGGAAACGGATTGGTCGTATGATTCCTGTCCTCCAAAAGACGGGCCGGGAGACATGATTGTCATCAAAGGGGAGAGGCACGGCGACGATGTTTCCCTTCGGATGGGAAGGCGAAGAGACCATTCCTGCCGGGACGCCTTCCGAATGTTAGATCGCGGGACTGGCTTTGAGCCTGCGCTGACCAGCCTGTTCTCGGCCGGATTGTGTGCGGATCTGGCGCTGCAGAGAGGGGCGAATCGCTTCTCGAGAGCCCCCGCAACGGTGGCCACCATCGCTGATAGGGGGACAGACCCCGGTGAGACCGAGTGGGGAGAGGGAGAGATCGACGATTTCCTCAGCGGCTATGTCCAAGAGCTCATCGAGACGGGAGCCCTTCGAAGGATATCGGCCAGGCCCGCCGACGCGGCCAATTTCTGGATTTTGATGGCAGAGATGCTGTGGGATCCTGATGTTCGAAAGCGTATCGCTATAGAGTCGATCGACAAACCGACCATTGTGCTGCTCTGCCGATTGGCTGAAGCGTGGATCGAGATCCAAGGCGAAATCACAATTCGCGTTTCGGGCACGACCCTTGTTCTCGCGGAAGATAAGTGCTCCCGAGCCTGGAGGCAGCTGATGGAATGGGAGGGTGGGGGGATAAGAAAAGGGACGCTCCGATACCTCAGCGGGTATAAGCCAAAAATGCCATTTGTGGAGGAGAAGGTGGTTCGGGGCGAAATGAGCGGCGCCTGAAAAAAAGTGAATAAAAAGCGGCCAAAAGTGAATGATCAAGGCTTATTGAATGTGAAAGGGGCGGTGGCGTTTGTTGCCCGGCGGCTGTTGGAGGAGGCAAGCATCTACGGGGCGTGCGAGCCTACAGGCTCTTTCCGTTTGGAGCTTCCCCGAGGAATGACCCTCTGGGATCTGGGGGTGCATTCCATGAGGGTATGTCTTCTGCCCTTCGGAAGAATGTGGATTGCGCTGGAGAGAGACGATGTGCCAGGAGTGTCGTTCCGCTGGACGGTCAGAGAGCCTCATCTACAGAGATGGGCGCTGGACGCCGCGATGCTCCCAATCGTTCATCTTACCTGTGCGGCGCTATGGCGAGACTTGAGGGTGGGAGGCAGAGAGGTCATGCATGAAGCAGCAGGTGCAGGAGCGAGGCCCGAAGAGTCGAGGGATGAAAAGAGAAGGGTCAAATTCAAAGGGAGGATCAAGTGGGGGAGCGAGGGCGATCTTGAGACGATCATGAGGCAGGCGACAATGGTCCGATGGCATGTAAGGAAGTTGGCATATGGGAAGAGAGCTAGTCGTCGGGCGAGAGCGCTGGCCAGGAAACTGGGCGTGGATCTGCTGCCGGGAACCACGATCGTTCGATCTCATAAACGTGGAGAGCCGGGCCAGGACGCGCAGAACGTGCCCGTGCGAGCGCAGGGATTGGCACAGCTGATACTTACGGAGCGGTACTGCAGGAGGGAGATGGAAGGCGGGGAGCGCGGGGTGCGGCTCGACGGCTTTCTTGCAAGAAACGGAATAAGGGTCGAGAATAAGGCAATCAGGGAGGACAGAAAAAAGGGGAAAAGCCTCAAAAATAGAGCCCAGCCCAACCTCAAAGAATAGGAATGCAAGCTGTCGCCGCGGCGTTTCAGACGTGAAGGCGATTCGTCCCTCGCTCCATTCGTGCAAGCTTAGATACCTTATTCCTGTGCCGGCACAAACTGATCGGAAATTGTCATAATCGTTATGAGGGTAATTGGCGCGAAAGACGCGATCAACGAAAGGGGATGAGCGATGAATGTGGAGACGGGATCCCAAGAACGAAAAACAGGGCCGATCTTTCTTGGAGTAGCGCTCGGTATTGCAGGGGTGTTGATCGTTGCCGGTGCGGCAGTGGCCTGGTATTTCTCCCTGGGGCTTTTGCTGTTGGGGGTGGGGAGCTTCTTCCTCATGATGGGCATTCGATCGGGGTTGAAATACAGAAATCCTGCACTGGCCAACGCGCTCACGGCCGCGTTTCTGATCCTGGAGGGTCTGCTCATTCTCTGGTTTGTGAAGGTGTTCATAGCGGCATCATGAGGCGCTGCTAAAGGTGTGTGACTCGTAAGCGGTATTGAGCTTGGTCAGGAGTGTTTTTTCGACTGACCGAAAAGTGCTGTCGAAAATGAATCACAGTGGGGATCGACAAAAAATCATTGTATATGCAGACGATGGCGTCCTGGCGCGGGACGTCATCTTTTGTTCTTCGAGCGATTCCAGACGGGGCGGCCTGCTGGGGAGGAAAGCGCTGGGTCGGGAAGAAGGGGTCTTATTGAAGATGCCCGGCGGGAGAAGCGGGAAGGCAGGCTTCATGACCTCCATTCATATGCTCGGCATGCGCTTCCCGATTGCGGCTGCATGGCTGGACGAAGAAGGTGTCGTCGTCCACTCCGTGCTGGCCAAGCCATGGAGGCCGTATTACGCATCATCCAGAAGGGCTTGGTATGTGCTCGAAGTCCACCCCAATTTGCTGGAGAGGATTCCGGTGGGGAAAGTATTGGGATGGGAAAGGGCTGGTCAAGCGATTTAGAAAAGGTGAAGGCTCGCGTGTCAAACGGCGCCATGAAGATAGAAATTGATCTGAAGGACGTATGGGATTGGGCCTACTGTCCGCTGAGGGTCTGGTGGAGGAAGACAGGCCTGGCGCCGGACGTCATATCGAAACAGGGCAAGAGGACGGGCGAGCAGCTCATCGAAGAATCGATCCGCTCAGCGACGCGAGTCTATTACGAGCTCGCGGGCAAAAGTAAAGACGTTCCCTTTGGCAAATGCCTGGGATTGGTATGGAAGGGGTGGTTGGAGGCCTGGCGGCTGGACGACGAGACCGTATCGGATCTCGTGAATTACCACCAGACACGTAGAAGCATCCTGAGCAGGTTTGAAGACGGGGAGATCACGAACAGGGAGGGGGAGCGATACAAGAAGCCAACCTGGACACGATATTGGCGCCGGATGGCTGAATCGAGCGGACTGGCGGTGCTGAGGCAGAACATCGATCGGCACCAGGAGGCGGTTGGGCTGGGGCGGCTGGAGCTGCCCGAAGAAGAGTATTACCGGGCGCCAAAAGGGCTGGCAGATGCATTTGCTGACTCTATGGATTATGCCAACAAGATGCGGCTGCCACCCCCGGATGTGGTGTTGGGAGTGAACGAAAGGCTGGAGGTGGAGCTGCCGTCGGTGAGGCTGTTTTCGAGGGCAGACATTGTGAGGAGCAAGGGGGTCTCAAGGAAGAGGGGACGGCCTCCCAAGGAACCCACGGGAGAGAATCTCTTGCATCGTCTGGAATATGAAATCTTCCTGTTTGACGAAGAAGCGCCACCCATATATGGCCTCTTGCGAGATTTGAGGGTCATTGCGCTGGGACAATCCTTCCCGATCAATCTGAAACTGGAGGAGGGGGATCAGCTTGTGGAGAGCATAAGGATCAGGCACATGCCGTCCGGGAAGGATCAAGAAATCAACCCGCGCTTGGGAGACGGAGCGGACATTCTGGAGGCCCTATCCCGCGCCGTCATCACCGGCATTCGCGCCGGAAATTATGTGCCCAGGATGGTTTGCGGGTGGAGAGCCTGTGGCGATTGTCAATACCGCATGCTTTGCTTTTCAGAGACCGGCGTGATGGATGCTTTCAATCCTCCCCTCATGGCGCAGATCGAATCGGCGCAGAGGCTAACCAGGGAGATGCGGAAATATCTGGGCGGGGACGGCGCGCAAGAAAAGCGTATTGAGATCGTCCGATCCATTTTCGAGTTCATGGCCAAGTCTCCGGACCTCACGCCCGAAGGCGCGCTGTGGGCGATGGATAACCTGGAAGCCGAAACGGGATGAGGGTGGGGATTCGAGAGAGGCTGGGGAACGGGAGGAGGCGCTTGACCCTGCACATCGCAGGGATTGGGATGCTGTTTGTAAGCGGTATTCTCATCACCTCCACCATTCTCTTCCCAACCGGGGGCATAGGCCCATGGTGGATCGACACAACCTATATGAACATGGCGGTTGCCTTCTTTGGCGCCGTTATCGCTTTGCTTCTCATGAATGCGACCAGAAGAGAGAGGATCACGATTGGGCTGTTCGAGTGGCTGGGAGAGCTGGATACCCTCATCAACGATTTGACCTTTCCACTGACGGTGGATGAGCTACGGCCGACGGGAGCGAAAACCGCGGAAATCATTCCCGACAACGTGGGTTGGGTCATGCTTGTCAAGGCTCCGGGTCTGCTCATACGCGGCGAGATGATGCTCCGGAAGTACCTTCCGGTCGTCGTAATCGCGAGGGATAGTGAATGGAACGCAGGCTGGGTCGAGAGTTTTTTAAAAAACACGATCGAAGGCGATCATGAAAGCAATGGACACACCGCCGTTATAGGAGGGGAGAACGGCGGGGATCAAATCGTGATCTACGCGGTTTCGCAAAACCTGACTGGTGATATCGCGGCCGGCATGGGCGTCGTATCGCCACAAACGGAGGTCAAAGTCGACCCGCTGGCCATTAGTGCATTCAAGCTGGGTTTGGACATGATTGTACAGCGCACCGGCAGCATTCTTATGGAGGTCGTCCAGCGCAGAAAAGGGCTGGGAGTAGAGGGTCTGGGTCTTGTGATGCGAATCCTTGCGCATGAATTGAACAATGACCTGCAGGGCGCTGTGAACACGATGGATGGATATGAAGGGCTGTGGTCGGAGATACACCCCGCATCGGTAATGAACATGCGCCGATTGCTCACAAGATCTGCACATTGGACCAATCTCATGAGGGAGGCGCCATTTCTCGCCGATGAAATCCTGCCCTTCGAACGTAAGGCTGTCTGCCTGAGCGAGATGCTGCGGGAGACCCTGGATGAGGTGCAGAGGGCCTGGCCCGATGTTTACTTCGTCGTTGAAGCGGAGGAGGAAATTTACGTGGTGGGAGACCACCACCTGCGCTCGATCTTGCGAAACCTGCTGCACAACGCAGCCTCATTCACGGACGAGCAGGGCAAGATCGAGATCAAGGTTGAGCCAGATGACGAAACCATCAATCTCCTTGTGATTGACGAGGGGCCGGGCGTGGATCAAGCGGATGTCGACAAGATCTTCGCGCCTTTGTCGAGCATGAAGGAGGGGCGCACGACAGGACCCAGAGTGACGTATGGGATGGGAGTGGGCCTAACGATATCGAGGGCGATCGCTCGGGCGTACGGTGGCGAACTGCTCTGCCACAGCAATCAAGAGGGCAAGGGCGGCGTGTTTGAAGTCGTCCTGCAGACAGCCGATCAAGCAGCAGTGGGGGGAGAATCTGATGTCTCTTCGTGATTACAGGCGGATTGTGCTGGCTGAAGATGAGCCGCAGCGCGCGCTCGAGATGAGCCAGGTCCTGGAGTCGCTCGGCAACTATGAGGTGCGGACGACGAAGTATAAAAGGGAGGTCCTCGATCTTGTGGACCAAATGAGCGCAGGTTGGCTGATCCTGGATTTGAATCTCGAAGATGGCAATTCAGCAGAGCTGGTGCCCCGCATTCGAGAGGAATACGGAGAGGAGGTCATCGTTATCGTGTTGTCGGGCTATTTTGAGGATTATCCCGAGCACAGTCTGCTGTCTGAGGGCGTGGATCTGTACCTTCGAAAACCTTACAGCCCCAAAGCCATGCTGATGCAGATGGAATCGCTGAGGGCACGGATTGAGGGTGGGGGAGTTAGAAAACAAGCCGGAGTAAAGCTTAAGATCGGTGAGGGTGTTTATGATGTGGACACAAGGACTTATAAGGTGGGCAAAAAGGAGGTGCGAATCGCTAAAACACCATCGAAAATGATTGCCGTTCTGGCCTCAGCGAGAGATGCGGATGGATGGGTTTTTGTGGAGCGCGGACAGATCGCGATTTATCTCTGGGGCGAAGACGCGGCGAGCGACCCAAACTACTTCACCAGCAACACCAGGCGGCTGAGGTATGAGCTGAAGCAAATATTTAGCGAGGACATCATCGAGGCGACTGGCCAGGGCAGGTGGCTGGTCCCGCAGTATAAGCTTTCGTCCGACGTGAAGAGCATTGAGGAAGAGCAGGTTTGAGCCGATGAACAGGGAGAGCCGGTATGCCTGAGGCGCCGAGGGGCTTTCACTTTCCTCCGTTTGTCATGGAGCCGGAAGATCTCGAGGAAGTAGCCCTCAAGATTGAGAAAAATATCGAAACGGGAAACGAGGAGATCTTTCGGCCAGTACCTACGGGTTTTCACACGGTTGATGAACAGACGGGCGGGGGGCTTCATTCGGGAGATTTGAACATCATAGGCGGCGTTCAGAACATTGGCAAGACCGCATTGGTATTGCAGTGGGCACATGAGATCGCCGCCTCCGGCGCGCTGGCGATCATCGTCTGTTACGAGCACAGCACCACAACGCTGTGGGAGCGGCTTCTCTGCCAGAGCTCGTTCTTGGTCAGCGGGGGCGAGCACATCAGCACGGATTCATTGAGAACCGCTTACATCGAAGCGATTCGAGGGCGGAATACAGCAGCTTCACGCGTTGATGGGGGCGGGCGCCATGCGCTGGACGATATTCTGGGGAGCCTGCCCGACGGCGTGAAAGCGTGGGCGGATTTATCGGGGAAGATGCGGAACATATGGCTCGCCACCGGGGATGGGTTGAATACGGATCTGGAAGCTATCGGGAAGTACATCGATCTGGCTGCAGGCTCCTATGATCGACGACGGATCGTGCTGTTCGTGGATTATGTGCAAAGGGTGCCGGTGATTGATGCCTCTCGAGCCCTGGAGGCGAAAGAGCGGACCGAAAGGGTGCTCGCGGGGCTAAAGGGGCTTGCCATGAGGAAAACGGCCGAGGGCATGGTTCTCGCCGTGGTGGCGGTCGGGGCCTCGGACGATGAGGGCTTGAGGCAGGGCAGGGTGCATCTGGAGAACCTGTGGGGCAACGCCATCATGCAGTATGAGCCCGATATCGCGATCATCGGCAATCGTGACGGCTGGGGTGAGGATGGAACGCCGATCGTTCGATGGGGGCTGGAGAAGAACAGGCGCGGGGTCAGCAATCTGGAGTTTCGGCACAAGTATCACGGCCCGGCGTACTGGTTTGAGCCCAAAGGCGCATTGGTAGAAAGGGAGAACAGCTGGCAGCCGGAGCGGGACGAGATCCGAGAGGCGATAAGGTAGAGTAAGAGATATGGCGTTGGAGATAGGCCTGTATGTGCTGGCGACCGGGGCATTGATATGGGCCGCATACAGCGATATAAAGAGCAGGCGAATCCCGGTGTTTGCGGGTTTCGGTCTGCTTGGCGTTGGCCTAATATTCCTTCTCGTCGGACGTCTCTGGATCCAGGCGGCGTTCTTCTTGTTGGCGATATGGGGCAGCCGGGGTAAGAAGTGGGGCGTGCCCGTTGCGGCGCTCGGCGCAGCCGTCCTTTTCGTTGATCTTTCAGCGCTGCCCTTTGTGCTCGGTGTGCTCTTTGTACTGTTCATTTTCTGGATGGGCTGGTTCGGGGGAGGCGACGCTCAGCTTGCGATGGGACTCTTGGCGGTGGGCAGCGGTTGGTGGATGGTTGCGTACCTGTTTGGCGGGACCATCCTTGTGGCCTTCGTTTTATCGATCATCGAGCGCGGGGGTGTTGTGCCAGCGATGAGGCGGCTGTTTTGGGTGCTCAAGAATATCGGCGAAGAACCCGACCAGGAAGCGTTGAGGATACCCTGGGGCGTGCTGGCCGCGGTGGCTGGTTTGGCGTACATGTGGATATGGCCTGGTGGGTGGAGGGGTGTAGGATGAGGCGCTGGTCGATACTGTGTGGCGCGGCGATGATTGTTCTCCTGGCAGCGAGTGGGTGTGGTGTTTTGGATCGGTTGCGCCGCAATGGTGAGGGAGGGGTATCAGAGACTCCCATGGTGGTCGAGACGGGCCGGCCGCCAAGGGAGATCACGGGCCAGGAGGCGCTTGAGCTCTATGGGGTTGTGACGGAGGTTGTAGGACCGACGAGAACGCCGGAATCCTGGTTTCCGATAAAGGCTTTGGTCTTGCCAAACGTGCTCCCGTATGATCCCGAAGAGACGATTGAAATTCTCTCCGTGTTTACAAGGGAGGAGCTCAGCGAGGGAGGAACCTGGATGGGGGATCTCCGGGCAGGCTCCGAAGTCGTTCTCCATTCGGTCTCGCCGGATGGCGCCAAGTGCCTGGTCGAAGGAACGGCCGTCCAGGGCTGGCCGGTCAAGGGCTGGGTGGCGTGCAACCGGCTGGAAACCGGAGCGGATTAAGCCCCAACAATTAATGCGTATAGCCACTATAGGGTGTTGCAACTGCTGGCCCAGCTCCCGCCCCCGCATCAAGTCGGTGCGGGTTCACCCACTTAGAAGGAAGTGAGGTGTGTGACTCTTGGCCAGGGAGGGGGTGAGGACACCCTGAGAGTTCAGCGAGCGTCCTTGCTGGGCCGCTGCCAGCAGGCCGCAAGGGCGCGAGTAGACGCCAGAGTAAGCGCGGCGGGCCGGAGGGCGGACTCCGATAGTTGACAATCCTGCTACGAGTGGCTAGCCTATACCATGAAAGTATGAGAGCATGACTACATGACCAAGGAGGCTGCAATGCCGACGCCGGCAGTGCGAGTGCAGGAGAGGGGGCAGGTGACCATCCCCAAGGAGATCCGGGAGAGGCTAAGGCTCAAGAAGGGGGATCTGGTCACCTTTGTCGAGACGGAGCAGGGCGTGATGATCAAGCCCGCCGAGATCGTCGTGTCGGCTGCGCTGGACGAGATCGGTGAGGCGCTCAAGGAGAAGGGGTTGAGCCTGGAGGAGCTGATCGAGAGGGGGAGGGAGATCCGCGGCGAGCTCGTTGATGAGGAGTAGGGCCTTTCGGATTCTGAACGCGAATGACTCGGGTCTTCCTCGACTCGAGCGTCTTCTTTTCCGCGGCCTATTCGCCTCGAGGCCATGCGCGGGATCTGATCATGATGGCCTTGAGGGGCGGGATCGACATGGTGCTCAGCCGGATTGTGATTGAGGAAAACAGAAGAAACCGGGCTGCGAGTGCGCCCGAGCAGCTTCCTTTCCTGGGGTTTGTGCTGGAGAGTGTGTCCTATGAGGTCGCCCGGCCTACCAAGGAGGAGGTTCTCTCCGCTAGCAAGTATACGGCTCTTAAGGACGCGCCCATAGCTGCAGCAGCCAAGGCGGGGAAAGCTGAACCACTCGCTACGCTTGACAGGAAGCACCTCCTGGGGAGCCCCGAGCTCAAGGAGCTCGCCGGGTCGGACATCGTGTCTCCTGAAGAGGCGGTTGAGAAACTCAGGGCGAGGGAGGGGGAGTAGACGGATTATTTCGACAATCAATGCCCGCTTATAGGGCCTCGCTTGGCTTGGGCCGCCAGTCTCGTTGGAGCGGCGCGGCGATCCGAATCGCTTCGTCCAAATTCACTAGTGCAGGAAGGCAACCCATTGCTATAATATGGATGTAGCGGCCATTGCTCGGGGCTGCCCCCCTCAGCTCCAGCGGTGGCCGCTTTCTTTTTATCTACCATACGCGCAAGATCGTAGGGGAGCGCTGTCTTAGTGGCGGGCGCGCGAGTCACCGGAGGGGCTTGTCGACACCGGCATGGCCTTCCGTGGAACGACTGCGCGAATTTACTCGGTGCCACCTCCAGCTAATGGATCAAGAATGCAGCACTCATAGACGATCATCAAGGCGCCGACGATGCGGGGCGGCGCCCTGTGCCAAGACCCCTAGGCGAATGGATGGCTCAGACGGTCAGCAACATCCGCTCCCCGGAGCTTCTTCAGGGCAGAGGATTCCAGACGCCGCACCTTTGAAGGGGTGAGTTCTAGGGATTGGGCGACTTTTCTCAGCGAAGCCGCGCCAGCGTGGCCATTAAGCCCAAACCTGTGCTCAACGACCGCGCGCTCCGTCGGGGACAGGATGCCTAGTGCCTCCGCGAGGACTTCTCTCAGGATGTTGAGTGCCGCCGCTTCGTCAACCGCCTCGGCGTTAGGGTCCTCAAGGGTTTCTCCCAGATGCGTCTGTTTCGACTCATCGTCGGTTCTTGGACCATCAAGGGATATGGGCTGGGTCATCCTCTTCAGCAGGAGTTGAAGCTTAGAGAGTGGAATCTCCATTGCTTCTGCGAGCTCGACCTCCGTGGGCTGGCGATTGAGTTGCTGGATGAGTTCACCTTGGATCCGAGTCAGTCTTCTGATTGTGGCTTGAGCACTTACGGGTAGCCGAATGACGCCGACCTGGTTGTCCAGCGCTCGCAGGATGGCCTGGCGGATCCACCAGGTGGCGTAGGTGCTGAATTTAGTCCCGCGGCGCCAGTCGAACTTCTCTGCTGCCCGGATTAGACCGGCATTTCCCTCCTGAATGAGATCCGGCATCGGAAGACCGCGGCCCTGATACTTTTCGCCACACTGACAACGAGTCTTAGGTTTGTAGTTACCAACTGCTCTTTGGCTGCCAAACCACCCTTAACATCCTGGTTGAGGGAAGCAAGGGGCGCAGAACCCGATCGCTTGCGGGCAATTTCCTCGCATGCAAGTCTTCCTCTCTCAATCGCCTGAGCTAGGGCAGATTCCTCCTGTCGAGAGAGAAGACCCAATGAGCAGCGCCTGATCGCATCCTCGAAATAGAGATCAAGGACGTGGAGATAATCGCATCGTGGCCCTCGCGTGGTGGCCGACGCACCAGGCGGCCCCGCAGAGTAGGGTGGGGGGCGGGATTCGGAGATGATCACGCATCTGGTAAGTAGATAGAAGGATGCTTTCATTAGTATCGTAGTTTCTGGCAAGTAGTTCTAGGAAGAGTCTATTGGAGAGAGTCGTGGATATCAAAAACGGCGCAGCCACATACACCTGTTGGGATCGGTCTCGAGATGTTTGTGGAAATTCGGTAGCTGCGAGGTAATCCGAGGCGCTGCTTGGAAATTCAGATGGTCCTCAAACCCGAGGTGTGCGAAGCGTGGGCGGGAAGAACCGTGTGGACAGATGCATGAGCCTCAATCGAGAGCCACATAGCGGCTCTTGGGCAAGTGTAGAATCCATCTCGGTGGACCGCATGGGTTCCTCGTTTGAAGCCCTTTGCCCCGCGTCAGATTAATCGTGAGGACAATGTATCTTCCTGAACCAACGGCAACAGATCGCTGAGGACCGAGATATCGTGCTTCTGGGCCTGACGGAACACTGGCTGATTGACTCGTGCGTACCGCCATCGCCGATTCAACCGTTGGCTAACGTCGCCACACCATTTCTGGACTGCTGTATCCTTGGCATCGGTGTCTTCCCACACACGACCCTTGGTCTCGATGAGCCAATGGACTTCGTCTCTGTCGGTCTCTTGGACTGCAACGAAGTCTGGGTGATAGAAGCCAATGGCCCCGCTGGGCTTGATGTAATCGACGCGGAAGATTGTTCCGGAGTCGCCCTGTTGCGTTGATCCTAGCGCAGCGAAACGGACTATGTCAGTGGCCGCATCCAGGAACTGGGCGAAGCGCCGTTCATACGGGTTGTAGGTGGCCACGTAGTTGAATATGGTCTTCCTGCAAGCCAGCGGACCATCTCCGAGATCGCGCCTCCATTGGAACAGCTTCGTTTCGGAGAGCCTGTGACTTCGCCGCGTGAAGGCAATCTCTGCGCGCTGGACAGTCAATCGACCGACTTCCTTTGCTAGGTATTTGGCAATGTTCTCTTGCAACGTGACGCTCTTTAAGTGAGAGCGCACAGCCTCGTTCTCAAGATCAATCTCGCGTCCGAAGCAACGGTGCTGCACATAAGCCTTCACCTTTGGGTAGAGCTCGGCGAAAACCATGCCCAACTGGGCGCTGTCGATGACCTTGTTGGTGAGCGAGGAGAGCATCTCGTGGACTTCGGGAAGGGGGCCCGTGATTTCGACCTGATGGATCTCTGTCTCTGTGGTTGCGAAGTCCATCTTCAGACGGATACTCAGCCGCTCATCCAGCTCCTTTTGATCATAGATCGCCTGAAGTTTGAGTGGATCGAAATCCTCTAGACGCCGGAACTGGCGGTGGAGGGTCGGTTCGGTGATAGGAAGCTCGATATCGTATTCTGCTCGATCGGCCAGTGGCTCAATCCAAACGGGTGCAGGTGGAGCTCCAGTTATGGTCTCTACTCCTACACCCTCCTTCTCGAGGTCACGCACCAAAGCTTCAAACTTCTCATTTCCGATTACTTCGAGGGTTTGCGTACTATCCGGTCCAATGCCGTGCATAAGGCGCAGACCACGGCCGACGGCTTGTTCTGGCAGGATCTTGGCTTTTGTAGTGAACGGGCGAAGGCCGAGGATCACAGTCACATTGCGGACATCCCAGCCTTCGCGAAGCATCATTACGCTAACAATAACCTTGATGCGGTTATGGGGTTTGTCAATGTCGCGTGCAGCTTGTCGCGCTTTATCAAGGTCCTTCTTGGTGATCTCGCCAGCGCTGTCCGTGTGTATGATGAGAACTTCTTTTTCCTTGAGCCCGAACTCCTTGGTCTTCACCAACCACTGGCCTAGCCCATCCGCATGTCTGTTGTTCTCGCACATGGTGAAGAGCACCGGGCGGATGCCTAACTTCTTTAGCTCCTTCTCGTGGTCCCGATAGCGCTCCATAGCGGCCACAACCCAATCGTTATACTTCTCGCCAATATCCTTCCCGGTGAACTCCTTCGGCTCGGCCTTATCCACTCGATGCACAATGACCGGTGCCTTGACGATGCGGTCCTCTACAGCCTGGGCCAAGGGATAATCAACGATGCACCAAGGGAAGTAGGATCCGTCCTGGAACTTGGGAGTGGCTGTGAAATCTAGCCACAGCGCCAGCCCAACAGGCAAGGTCTCGTGTATGCCCATGAGCGTCTTGTGCCATTCCAGCTCCTCGTCGTGGACATGATGGGCTTCGTCGTTGAGTACAACTAGATCCGGAAGGTCTTTGATCCGCTCAAGCATGAACCGCTCATGCGAGGCCAGGTCCTTGACGGGTTTGCGCCCTAGGAGCGCATCGATTGGATTGGTCGGGGCCCACACGCGCTCCCGAGATTCATAGATCTGCTGGATGTTGGTTAAGAACATGTTGCCTGAAGCGTCGGGCTCGGTGCTCTCGCCTCGTAAGACGACTTTCTGGCTCCAGGTCCACTCTGGCGGCACAAGGGGAAGCTCATGAAAGATGCGGTTGGCGGCGAAGTCCTTTTCGAGACGTTGGTACACAATCACATTGGGAGCCACCAGTAGGAAATTCGAGGATAGCGGCGAGCCCGGGGTACGCTGTTTGTGGAAATGTGACCAAACGATGATCATAGCCATGACGACCGTTTTTCCCGAACCGGTGGCCATCTTAATCGCATAGCGGCGCAAGTTCTCGGGGGGAAGATCCTGCTCACCCTTCTGACCAACCTCTGGAAAGTAGCGCTCTACGCGTCGGTCGCCGCTTGGCAGCACGCGAACCGCCAGATCCTCGCCAATGGGCTGCTGGGCGCCCTCGGGATAGTAGATTTCGCCAAACCGCTGGATAAGCGGCAAGATATCTTGCTCGCCAGCGATCTCCACCAGGAAGGCAAGGGTCTCCAGCGCCTCGCGCTGGGCGAAATAGAAATGCCACGGCTTTCCCTCGACCAAGTGCTCCTCTTCGTACCAATAATTGAATAAGCGCTGGGTGACATCAGAAGCGCCAGGGTAGCCATCAGCGCGCCACTTGTCTACCTTGGCGCGCAGTCGGTTCACTAGCAGTAGCTGGCTCGGGCGGCGGCCCGTTGCCAAGCGGTATCCCTCGTCGGCACTGGGCTCTCTGATCAAATGGGTTTCAGGCGGCAGGTAGGGATTGCGATCGGGGACCTCGGGTAGGTCCTTGTCGTAGCCGAAGAGTGCCTCTGCCATGGCTACTTCACCTCGGTTTCAAAGGCCTGGGTGGTGTCGTTGCCGAAGATGTCGATGGCCTTGACGACTATGGTGTAAGGGCCCGGCTGATCATAAGTGTGAGGATCTGACATCAGGGCTAACTTGCGTTGCTGGCGGGTACGGTAGGCCACCCAGCCCTGGATGAAGGTGTCCTCTTGGAAGTCCCAGTCAACGGCCCAGTAGTCGATGTAGTCGGACCATTTCTTGACCTTGTCACGAACGTCTTCGGGGATAAGTTCAGTGTTGGGAATGACGAAATCCTCTAGCTCAACCTTAGCAGTGAGCTTCTTCGGTTGGTGGACCTCCACATTCAAGTAGGCTAGCTCGAAGAACTGTATATCTCCTTTATCCACCGCTTGTTGCTCCATAACCTCGCGCGGGATCTGTAGCAGGAGCAGTTTGACCCCACGTTTCTTGGCCTCCCGCACCATCAGATCATTGAGCCCCATCTCCCATTCCCAACCGAGCACGTGGAGCTCCTTCTGCTTGAGCGCTAGGCACTCCTCGATGGCATGGTTGATCTCGTCGATGGTTACGGGGGCATCCACTGCGCCGACGTGCACAAGTGCACGGCTCTTCTTGCCGTGCAGATGCTGCATACCCGCAACCGGCTGGGCGCCGTACAGCCGCAAGATGAAGGCCAGGTATTCATAGAGCGTCTGCTGCTCGCCTTGCCCTTTTTCCTGGAAGGTGACTCCCTTCCAGTACTGGCGCTCGTACTTGCCCAGGTTTAGGATCTCGAACGGTTTGCAGTTTTCGATCTCTAGTAGGCGCTTGCGGGTTACGTGGATAGCGAAGCGGCTCAGGTCGCAGCCAATCCAACGCCGTCCGAGTTTTTCAGCCACTGAAAGTGTTGTGCCCGACCCACAGAAAAAATCTCCAATAAGCGCCCCCTCATTTGAAGACCCGCCGATTATTCTCTCAAGTAATGCTTCGGGCTTCTGAGTCGCATAACCAGTTCTCTCGTGGGCAACTGGTGCGATTATTGAGATATCCCATACATCATCCATTGGGGCACCCGGAGATTCTTCTTCAGCAAAATCGGACGGTATTCGCTGTCCATTCTCGTCATGGGATGCAACAATTCGCCGATCTCTCCATCTCCTTTTTGTTTCTTCTGTCCTTTCCGTAAATTGCCGATTAAAGAGATGTGAGCCCTTCTTCTTTGTGTAGCATAGGATATTGTCATGCATCTTCTGATATTCTCTTGAAGGTGTCGGCCATCTCTTATAGTGCCAGATGATTTCATTTAAGAATTCTCTAGGTCCGAAAATCTCATCCAAAACAAATCGCAATGCTGCAGAAGCGCGGTAATCAACGTGGACAAAGAGCGTGCCGTTCTCAGACAGAAGATCGCGCATAACAGTAAGGCGGGGGACTATCATTTCAAGATAGCTTTGGAGTTCTCTACCTGGTCCGTACTTACCCCATGTATCCCGATAGGCCTTCTCTTCAATTGCAGACTGCTCTTTAACGACCTCGATTTCGTCCGAACCAACCTTGGCGGTAAAAGAGAAATCCGCGCCTGTTGCATAAGGAGGGTCGATATATATGAGATCAAACTTCCCCGAAAAACTTCTAATGAGTGATGCCATTGCGAGCAGGTTGTCTCCCCAGACGAGCTTGTTGCGCCAGCCTTCCTCGAAGGTTTCACCCTCGTCGCCCTCCCAGACGTCAAAAAGGTTGAGTTGCTGCCCACCCTTCTTAGCCTCACGCGTCGCCCGGCTCTCATTAACCCGCTCGATAACCTGGAACGGAAGGCTGACATGCGGCACATCCTTCAGAGCCCCCTCATCGTCATACTTCCCTGGCCATACTAGCTCAACCCTGTCGATATCTATCTTAGCCATGCAGTCCTCCTAAACAAAAGGCTCTATTAGAGATTCTCGAACGCAAAAGCTACGTATGTCGCAGTTTTTGCAGATCTTACGGCCTGGCGGAGTGAGAACGCGAAATTCGAGTGCTTGAATGCGAGCCACCGTCTGATCGAAATTGCGGACCGCCTGCTGAACCTTGCCTTCTCGATAGGGAAAGACAGTCACGGCGTTACGCTTTTCTTGCTCCGCTGTCCAATACACCAACAACCGCTCAGGCCGCTTGCCATAACGCGTCTCTAGAATGTGGCCGTAAGTGCATAGTTGCTGCTCATAAGCATCAAACAACTCAGGATCATCGGGACATTCCTGAGTCTTGAAGTCCAATAGCTCCAGTTTGCCATCACCGCCCAGCATCAGGTCCACCTTGCCTGTGAGGATGTAACCGTCCTTCTCCAGCGAGACGTCAACCTCAGCGTCAACAATGCGCCGCATCACTTCCTGGTTTTGGCGGAAGTAGTTCAACACTTGATGCAACGCCGCCTGGCGAGCCTCGGGCCCTGGTGGCCGCACGTCGGAGAGTAGCAACACATTAAAGGTGCGATCGAATATTTCCTCCACACGATGCTCGTCTAGGTCGTCAAGACCTCCATCTAGCACAATGCGGTGAATATCCTCGATCGCTTGATGAACGAGTAGTCCGAAGAAGATGACTGTCGAGCGAGAGGGGGTGAACTCGTAATGCCGGAAGAACTGGTACTGCCGCGGGCAGGTATCGTAGATGCGAAGGTCGCCAGTGAAGCTGTAAGACTTCTTTATAGCCATGCGCGGACGATAATCGAATCTCTGGGCTGCCAGAAGATCCTGCTCCACATATGGCCATTGGGGGAGGCCCTGCCAAATCGGGCCGAAGTAGTCCTTGGGTGGCTCAGAAGAGCTAAGTACAAGTACCTTCTGAGGCCGGGAGAAGGCTACGTAGTGGAGGCGCATACGATCGAAGGCGGTGATGCGGCTTTCAGGCTCGAACGGCGGGCGGTGATAGTAGGGAGAAAGATCTCGATCCACCTGCTTACTCACCGGCAGGGTCTTCTCCACCGATACGGCAACGGCGGCAAATTCCAGCCCCTTGGCCTGGTGAATGGTCATCACCTGGACATAACCACTGGGGATGGGCTGGTTGGGGTCCTCGTAGTCGTTGATGCCGCCTTCGTACAGCAAGCGCAGGAAGCTGTTGAAGAAGTGCATACGCAAGGGAACGCGGTTGTTGAAGGTAATAACGGTGTAATGGTAGTAGGACTGAAATACGTTCAGGAGCGTCGAGAAGATGGCCAACCGGCGGGCGTGATTCTCCTCTTGGACAAACTGCGAGAAGGGTTCCACGGCCAACAGCTCGTATAAGTAGTCAGCTAGGCGCCGGTCGAGACTCTCGCCGCGCTCCAATCCCTCCACCTCGGCCGCCAGGCTCTGGATACCTTTCGCCAACGGGTGTGGATCGGCATAGCGTTGGGCGAGGTTGCTGATGCAATCATCGACATAGCGCGCAAGAGCTTGCAACCCGTAACCCCGAAGATTGCCCCGACCTTTGTCGTAGTGGCCTAAGATGACCGCGAAGGCGCCCACTATTAGCCGCACCTCCTCCTCGTCGAAGTACGCACGCGCCCTCGGGCAGAAGGCGGGGATTCCTTTGGCCTCCAGCGCCTCTAGGAAAGGCCCCGAATGCTCCGGGCGTACGCTATGCAGCAGCAACGCCACTTGGCTGTAGTCCTCGATGATGTGGTTCTTCTTGAGGAAGCCTACCAGGTCGGCGAATCGCCGAGCTTCGTCGCGCTTTTCCGAACCCCATATGGCAAACACCGCCGGGTATTCGGGAAAGTCGCCTTCGGGGTCGGGCTGAATAGTCTTATCGTAGCGGAAGACTTGGCCGCCTGAGTTACTCCAATCCGCCGAACTCATCCATTGGTCATAGGCCCGGATGATCTGCTCGTGCGATCGGTAGTTGGTGGCCAACTTGACGATTTTGCATCCAGGAACACGCTTGGGGAACTCAAGAATGTTTCGCACTGTGGCGCCGCGGAACCGATACAAGCTCTGGTCTTCGTCACCCACCACGCATAGATTTCGGGATTGCTCCGTAAGCTTCAGCACCAGGCGCTCCTGGATGTAATTTGTGTCCTGGTATTCATCCACCAAGGTAAATTTAAGGCCCTCGAGGATTTTGGGCCCGATCTCGGGGTTATGCAAAAGATCCAGGAACAACCGTTGCTGGTGGGCGAAATCAATGCAGTTGTCGGCAAGTAGGCATTCGTGATAAGCCCGATAAGCCTTGCCCAGATCGGAGAGGAAGGGATGGCCGGAGCGAACAAGCGAATCCGGGTCTACCAGCTCTTCAGTGATCTTGTTGAAGTATCGGCTTGCTCCTTGAATTGCCGTCCAGCGGGTGCTCCACTTATGCAGGTATTTACCATTCGCGTCCGGTGCGAAGAAGATCGCGTCGAAGTTGTCATAAAGGAAGAGCCATTGCGTCAACTCGTCGAGAGTTTCGTATCCATGTCCCAAATCTGTGTGGTGGCGGTATCGGGTAACGAAACGGTTACTGATGCTGTGGATTGTCCCCGTGAGCAACTGGGATAAGCCGCCTTGATAGCCCACCTTTCGAGCGGCATCGGCCAGACGATCGCGCATCTCATAAGCGGCCTTTTCCGTGAAGGTGCAGAGTATGATTTCGTCGGGATTGGCCTTACCTAACAAGAGCAAATTGAGTGCTCGTAGCACGAGGCTGTAAGTCTTTCCAGATCCCGGCCCTGCGATCACCAGTAGTGGACCCTGGACGTGCCCCACCACCTCCCGCTGCTGTGGGTTCAAATCCGGGAAGGTAGCAATGATGTCGGCATGGACGTTCACAATAGTCCGAACTCCCTGAAGCTGAAAACCTTGTTGCCACTGACAACGATGTGGTCGTATACCTGAGTGCCCAGCGCGCGCGGCCAGATGTCGACGCCATCGGTGTACGGCCATTGAACCACATCAACAGAAATCGCGAGTGCGACTGGCACGATTAGGAGCCCGTTCTTCCAGCCGGCAGACCGAGATGAAGGTGGCCCAACCGCAGCATCGCACCGCTTAGAGGAGGCGTGGCTGGTCAGGATTTGGTGGCGGAATTGCATTGAACACTCCATAGCCCTTGCCACGGAAATACATGGTTTCGCAGGGCACTCTCCATTCATTCCCTGAACGAAACGGGATGCGCTCTTCGCCTGAAATCAAGCATCGGTCTCGGTACGACTGTGCCAGGAGGTGGTCACCCGGAAGTATCGTGTATCTCGCAATGGAATACTTGGCTGATGGTGACCAGGCCGCATACAGAATGTAGAGCGAGGGCTTGCTCGGCTTGGGCATGAGCGCCTGCTGTCCTGTCGGGATTGATGTGGGTGGAACACCTTCTTCACAGACAACGCCGTAGCAACGATGTGGGGCACATTGAACGAGCTGTATCAGGGCAGCCGGCGCAGAGACATCGCGATCGGAGCACAATCGTGGGAGGTGAGCGAGAGTGAAACCCTCCGCCTCGATCAGTGCCCGCACCTTCCTCCGTGGGATGATAAGCTCTGCGGCACCTATGTTGCACAGTAGCTCGATGACGCCCTCAAATTTCCCCGGGCCTGAATATGTCTCGTGAAGATATGAGTACAGCTCATCCTCTTGTCTGACGAGATGATGGACGAATTCGTGATAGCAGGTGAAATTGCGCCGTTCCTTTGACGTGACGACTTGGCTGATCACGATGGTTTTACTATCCTTTATGTAAACACCATCCTTTCCATCAGGAAGATCACCCAACCTGATCCGCAGTCCAAACCGCCGTACGGCCTCTTCCGGTGTGATACCGGCAGGCACTTGGGCTCGCGCCGCATCAACCAAGTCAATGACACAGCCCCTCAACTCGCTCTCTGACATCAGCCTGTGTAGCGGCCTGTGCACAGTCAGGCCCTTTCTAGAATTCGCTTCAAGCTGAGGTAGAGCTCAAGCCACTCTGACTTCGACTTGGGCCGCTGGCCTCTGAGATCAATCCCTGCCAGTAGACGTATCCACTCCTCGTCCAATTCTCCTCCCAGTGTTTCTAACAAATCACGATCTTCTGAGAGTTCTACGAGCCCCCGGGGAAGAGATAGCGGTGTCTTTTCCCCGGCGAAGTCGACCCCGGCAAGAAAGTCTGTTACCGTAAGTTCAAAGTGATCCGCAAGTGCCTGGAGGGTCTGCATCGAGGGGGATGTGCGACCGCGTTCAAGGTCCGAAAGGTACGAAACCGACAACCCTGCACCGTCACCAAGCTCAAGTAAGGTCTCCCCCTTTTGGTGGCGAAGCTCACGAATCCTCTCTCCTAGTTTCATGGCGCCCTCCTCCGGGAAGCTCTTTTCGAGTCACCCTCCTGACCGCTTGACCAGTTAAATTTACGGTGGAGGCGTAATTACCTCTTCATTATACCTTGACAGCGAAGTGCTTGGTATGGTAGATTCCGGCCAAGGAATTACGCTCAGAACGTAAGTTAGGGCAAACCTACGGACATCACGGAAGAAAAGGAGCGCGGTGTGGATTATGTGGTGAACCAAATTTATCCCAGGGCGGTACCGGATGCCCAGGCCGTTCAGGGTAAGGACTGATGGGCGCGAATCCAGCCTCACTAGGGAGAGGCAACTACTAGGCCGTGCACTGCCGTTGATGAAGGTTGCTGTGCAGTGAAGCCTTATGGAGGTAAAAGAAATGCACACTTTGGGAACTCACTTCGAACTACTTCTTCGGAACATAAGACCGCCCGAGGATCGCCTCGAGGCGGCCAAGACCCTGCCGCCAAAAGTCCGTAATTTCTTGAAGGACAGCGAAGACTTCCCGACGGTGGAGCCCCACTCCAGATTGGTGGGCTCGTATGCCCAGGATCTTGCCGTCGGAGACGTCAAGGACGTAGACCTGCTTGTCCGCGTCGCCGGTAATCCAGAAGCAAACGAACCTGAGGCCAAGAAGCTTATCGCCTCTCTCAAGGACGCTGTGGATAGTCTGCCAGAGGCGCTAGGCTTTGACGGGTGGGCCGGCGTAGACATCGAGGGTGCTCGCCGTTCCGTCCATGTGTACATCAAAGGTCGCGACTTTCACCTCGACATCGTTCCGGCTATTGCTCCGGACGGGTTTGAGTCGGAGCTCTATGTGCCCGACAAGGGCTTCAACAAATGGATCGTGTCACATCCGATCGGTTACATCAAGCTACTCACGGAGCTGAACGAGAAGAACGGCAGGAAAGTCAGACCGCTAGCCAAGCTTCTGAAGCACTTCCGAAACCACCACATGAAGCAGCGTCGCCCGAAGAGCTACTGGTTGGGAGCTTTGGTGGTCCATCACGTAGGTCAGACTCTGGACACAACGCAACCCCTCGCTGTGATCTTTTGTGAACTTCTTGATGGGATATACAAGCAGTATGCGTCCTTGCTTGGTCGGACAGATGGTGCCACACCCAACATCCCAGATCCCATGCTCGGCCACAACATCTCGTGGAACTGGTCCAGAACCCACTTCGAGACCTTCATGGCCCGCGTGGACGAAGGGCGCAAGTGGGCGACAAAGGCGCTGGAGGCCGAAGAACCTGCGGATGCTGTGACCTATTGGCAGCGGGTCTTCGGAGAAGAGTTCTTCCCGAGTGAGGTTACCGATGAGGCTTCTCGAGTCGCTGCGGGTATAACTCCCGGCCAATCGAAAGTGACGCAGAGCGGGCTCGTCGTGCCGTCCATTTCCTCCGTTAGGACTGCGACGCCCACGCGGCCAACTACGTTCCATGGCGAAGAGTTGGTCTAAGGCCCCACAGCTGTCGATACCGCAGCAACATGGCCGGATTCGCGCAGCCTTTCCCAGTTTCACTATGAGGCTGCGACGAGGAAGGGCCATCTGGGCGGGGACGCTACAACCGAGAGTGACTTCGCCGGCCTACTGCCTTCAAGTGAGCTATAGGTTGGGCGAAATCCCGCGAGTACGAGTTCTCAGACCAGAACTTGCCAGGGGCGCGCCCCATCTGTACGCCGATGGATCTTTGTGTTTGTATTGGCCGAAGGAGTGGCGCTGGCCGCCTCATGAGGCGATTGCGGTAACTCTTCTTCCATGGGCTGCACTTTGGCTGTATTACTATGAGCTTTGGCTCGATACGGGAGAGTGGTTGGGTCCAACCTCGCACGCTAGCCCGAAGGAACCTGAGAGACATGGCGCCTAAGAAGTTGTTTATCGCCCACTCCAGTCGAAATGCCCCGGAAGTTCATGCCCTCGCTGACGAACTGCGGCTACGGGGAATTGTCCCCTGGGTCGATAAGCAGGGCGGCTTGATGGTGGGCGATCACTCTGAGGTAGAGGCTCGCCGGGCAATCCGTGAGGACTGCTTTGGCCTTCTCCTCTACGCGAGCAGGGAGGTCTTTGAGAGCGAATTCGTTAGGGACGTCGAATTGCATGAGGCCAGATTGGTCAAGGCGCAGAGGCCCGAGTTCCTACTGTTCGCCGTTCCAAGCAGGATGGATTTCGGGAGGCTGCGTGAGCTAAGTCAGTCTCAATACGGCATTGATCTCTCCACCTACCACTCTGTTCCGGTAGACACTGGGTCGATTCCGGAAAGCCAGGGACACATTGCTGCGGAAGTGATGACGCGCTTCCTCTCCGACCGCCTCAAGAACGACGTTGCATCGATCGATCTGCAGTTCAGCACCCGGGACTTGATGCCCGATGAGGACAATGACCTCCTTAGGATCGATGGGACCGCCCTGGTTGGGCGGGATCCTTGCTCAGAGAACAACTGGAATCGCCTCACGAAAGGCCTAAGGGATATTAAGGCTCGGTTGGCGGCCTTCAGCGGCAGACCGCGCTTACGAGTGCATGGTTCGAAGCATCTGACCGCAGCCTTTATTCTAGGCCGGGTCTTCGCGCAGTTCGATGTTGATATCCGTCAGACCCCGCTTGAGTACTGGAGGATCGATCTGGCCGTGGACAAGGCTTCACCATTTGATGTCCAAGTTGAACGAAACGAGGCAGGAGTTCCCATCCTAATCTTTGAGATCCGTTCCGGAGTCAAGAATGTTAGAGGCGGCGTCGACGCATTCATTGAGAGTTACAACATTGTTCCCCGCCTTCGCCTGCGGCTCGACCCCAATCACAAACCCCTAGACGTGGACAACCGACTTTGCCGGCAAATGACAGACCAGGCATATGACTCGCTTGAGAGTACATTGAGCGAGGCAGGCTTCCTGCCGGAAGAGATACACATCTTCGCCGCCGTGCCTCAAACCATGATGGTAATGCTGGGGATGGCCTTCCGAGGAATCCCCGCGGTGGTTCTCCACGAATGGACGGGCACTGCTTATTGTCGCTCTCACCGTCTTTTCGCAGGCGCACTATGACTAGGCGCGGTGCGGCCGGGCCAGCAATCCCAATGGCCACACATTGTCTCCGAAGATCCTCGTTGCCTCTGCCAAGGCCTCTGCAGGCTATGCGGACCAGCGATGGTATATCATCACAATGCGGGTCTTGAGAGGCATTCTGAGAGGAGGACTGCAATGAGCTTCATCCTGAACAGCAGAACAATAGCGACTCCGAAAATCGAAGGAATAGTTGGACAGCGTGCCCTTCGATCATTTCGGTTGCTTGGAGTTGAACCGGTTACGTGGACACGTTTATGCTTACCTGAAAAGGTTCATAATCCCAGGTACACGTTCTCCCTATCCAGAGGAATATCGACGAAAGAACGTTGAATTGGGGCAATCCAGTCGAGGGTCCTACGAGCTCACCAAAGAGTCTGGGCCAACGCCTGTCACAATCAACAGTTGGGCGAAGGAGACCTATCTCGACGAAGCCCGCCGATCGCGGTTGCGCTCACCATCGATGAACGCGATGAGCTCGCTGGACCTTGGCGTGAAAACAAGAAGCTTACGCTTGTTAAGCGGGAGACGTTGTCAAAACCCGCGGCC
>JARGGH010000025.1 GCA_029210945.1 Anaerolineales bacterium | reverse complement strand
GTGATCATGTTCTTGATGTAATCCCGGTGCCCAGGCATGTCCACGTGCGCATAGTGGCGCTTGTCCGTCTCGTACTCCACGTGCGCAATCGCGATCGTGATGCCGCGCTCTTTCTCCTCCGGCGCGTTGTCGATCGAATCAAACGGACGGTAGTCCGCAAATCCCTTCAACGCACTGTACTTCGTGATCGCCGCCGTCAGCGTCGTCTTCCCATGGTCGATGTGGCCCATCGTCCCCACGTTCATATGCGGCTTTGTTCGTTCAAATGTTTCCTTGGCCATCTCTTGTTCCCACTCCTTCAGTTATAAGTGCGATATCCTGCAAACGTCGGGCTATACACCCACCAGCAATTTCTCTGAGACGCGGTCTTCAACCTGCTCGTAATGATCAAACTCCATTGTAAACGCCCCGCGGCCCTGGGTCATAGAGCGCAGTTCGGTCGCGTAGCCGAACATCTCCGCCAACGGGACCTGCGCATCGATCGCCTGCACGCCGCCTGGGCGGATCTCAACTGCTTCAATCGAAGCCCTTCGGGAAGCCAGATCGCCGGTAACCTCACCGAGATAGTCTTCGGGGGTGACGACTTCAGCTTTCATGACCGGTTCGAGCAATACCGGTGAACCGCGCTGCAGCGCTTCTTTGAAAGCCATCGAGCCGGCTACCTTGAAGGCCAGATCCGACGAATCAACTTCGTGGGCGGAACCGTCGACGAGCGCCACCCGCACATCAATCACGGGGTAGCCTGCCAGCACGCCCGCTTCGGCGGATTCGCGGATCCCCTGCTCAACCGCCGGGATAAATTCGCGCGGGATGGAACCGCCCCTGATCTCATTCTCAAAGACGATGCCTTCTCCCGGTTCGGCGGGTTCCACTTGAATGACGATGTGGGCAAACTGACCACGACCACCGGTCTGCTTGACATGCCGATAATCGATCTCGGGCACAGCTTTGCGGATCGATTCGCGAAACGCCACGCGCGGACGGCCAACCTTGGCCTGCACGTTGAACTCCCGCAGCATGCGATCCATCAGGACTTCCAGGTGCAGCTCGCCCATCCCCCAGATCAAGGTCTGACCGGTGTTCTCGTCCACCCCGACGCGGAAAGTGGGATCTTCTTCGGAAAGCTTCTTCAGCGCCTCGGAGAGACGGTCCTGGTCCGCCATCGTCTTGGGCTCAATCGCCACGAAGATAACCGGGTCCGGGAATGTAATCTGCTCCAGCACGATCGGGTTTGCTGCATCGCAGAGCGTATCGCCGGTGAAGGTCTCTTTCATACCCAGCACCGCGCCGATGTCGCCGGCCAGCACCTCTTCAATATCCTCGCGCCGGTCTGCGTACATGCGCAGCAAACGACCGATCCGCTCGCGCTTCTCACCGGTTGAATTATAAACCGTCGAGCCTTTCTTAACCTTCCCGGAGTAAACCCGGAAATAGGCCAGACGTCCGACGTAAGGATCGGTCACGATCTTAAACACTAGCGCGCTCATCGGCGCCTCGGGGTCAGGCGGTCGTGTGATTACTTCGTCCGTGCCCGGCTTGAGCCCGGATACATCCGGGATCTCGATCGGCGAGGGCAGATAAGCGATGACGGCATCCAGCAACGTCTGGACACCCTTGTTCTTCAACGAGGATCCGCACAGAACCGGGGTGGCCTCGCCTGCGATCACAGCACGGCGCAGTGCCTTAACCAACGCTTCCTGGCTGATCTCTTCCCCTTCGATGTATCTGTTGGTGAGTTCCTCATCGGTCTCGGCGATCTTCTCGATCATCGCCAGACGGCGTTCAGCGACTTCCGCCTTCAGCTCATCCGGGATAGCAGTGCGTTGGGTTGTTGAGCCGGTCTCATCCGACCACACAATCATCTCTTCGGCGAGCAAATCGACCAGGCCGGAGAAATCGGCCTCGCGGCCGACCGGCATCTGCACCGCGATCGGGTTCGCAGCCAGGCGATCACGGATCATCTCGATCGTCCGTTCGTATGAGGCGCCGACCCTGTCCATCTTATTAACAAAACAAATCCGGGGCACGCGGTAGAGATCCGCCTGACGCCAGACAGTCTCCGACTGAGGCTCGACACCCTGCACCGCGTCGAAGATCACAATACCGCCATCCAACACGCGCAGCGAGCGCTGCACCTCAGCCGTAAAATCGATATGGCCGGGTGTGTCGATGATGTTGATCTGGTGGTCTTTCCAGAACGCAGTCACAGCAGCGGAGACAATCGTGATGCCGCGCTCGCGCTCCTGCTCCATCCAATCCGTGACCGTCGTCCCCTCGTCGACATTACCCAGCCTGTGGGTCTTGCCGGTATAGAAGAGGACGCGCTCAGTCGTCGTCGTTTTGCCGGCGTCGATGTGGGCGATGATCCCGATATTGCGGTAGCGATCTAGAGGTACTTCACGTGCCATCTTAATAATTACCTGACTGCAATATGCCTCTCAAAAAATTTACCAGCGATAGTGAGCAAAAGCCCGGTTGGCCTCTGCCATGCGATGCGTATCTTCCTTTTTCTTCACGGCGGAACCGGTGTTGCCGGCGGCATCCATCAACTCACCTGCAAGCTTGTCTGCCATCGTCTTACCCGGCCGCGAACGGGCGGCACTCAGCAGCCAGCGCATCGACAGGGCGAGCCGGCGATCCGGATCTACTTCAACCGGAACCTGGTAGGTCGCACCACCAACGCGGCGGGGTTTGACCTCAAGGATCGGCGAGGTGTTCTCGATCGCCTCTTCGAAGACCTCGAGCGGCGGACGGTTCAGACGTTCCTCGATCATGTCGAACGCATCATAGAGGATCGTTATCGCCGTGCTCCTCTTGCCCTTCTTCATCAGGCGGTTGATGAAACTTGTCACCAGTCTGCTGTTGTAGCGAACATCTGGCGTCAGTTCACGCTTTTCTGGTTTTGTCCTTCTCATGTCTTTCGCTCCACTGCCGTATTCATGCTATCGGTCGCCAGAAAACTGGCGACCGATGCTAAAACGTCCTACTTAGGGCTTTTTGCACCGTACTTTGATCGACCTTGCTTGCGATCGTCGACACCGGTGCTGTCCAGCGTGCCGCGTACAATATGGTAGCGCACCCCCGGGAGATCTTTTACTCGACCTCCACGGACAAGCACCACCGAGTGCTCCTGGAGGGAGTGTCCTTCTCCAGGGATGTAAGCCGTCACCTCGATGTTGTTTGTGAGGCGAACGCGCGCAACCTTACGCAGCGCGGAGTTCGGCTTTTTCGGCGTCTGGGTACGCACCTGGGTGCAGACACCACGCTTCTGGGGGGCACCCTTGGGAAGCTGGATGCGGCGCTGCTTCATCGAGTTGAAGATGTACTGCAGCGCAGGCGCCTTGCTCTTCGGCTTTTTCGCCTTGCGTCCTTTGCGGACTAATTGGTTGATCGTCGGCACAGTTTGCCTCCAAATCCTCGCAGGCCGTTAAGCCCACCTCTCTTGTCAGTAAGGGAGGCCATCGGACGTGCACGATGGCCTCGCCTGATCTATCAATATTCAATTCCGGCAGGCACAGCAAGCTCACCTGGCCGGCATTTCGGTCAGTGGAGCGTGATTGTACCATGGGGCCTATGGAGCGTCAAGATTTGGGCACCGCAGGCAGGCTTCTCACTCCACCTAGAATTTGGGTTTCATGTCCAGCAAGCCCAGGCCCAGCCGTGGCGGGCGCGAGCGCTGCTCTTCTTTTCCGAAACGGATCGTCTCACCGTCGTCGGAAAGTGCCTCCACCGACAAACCCAGGCTCTGCAGCTCTTTGACGAGCACGCGGAAGGAGGCCGGAATACCCGGTTCCTCCACGGCTTCACCCTTGACGATCGCTTCATAAGTCTTGACACGACCCTGCACATCGTCAGATTTAACCGTGAGCATCTCCTGGAGCGTGTGCGCCGCGCCATATGCCTCCAGCGCCCAGACCTCCATCTCGCCGAAACGCTGTCCGCCGAATTGCGCTTTGCCGCCCAACGGCTGCTGGGTGACGAGCGAGTATGGGCCCGTCGAGCGAGCGTGCACCTTATCCTCAACAAGGTGGTGCAGTTTCATCATCAAGAGCTTCCCGACCGTTACCGGCCGATCGTACGGCAGGCCCGACTTCCCATCGAAAAGCACTTGCTTGCCCAGCAAGGGAATCGGATGTCCGGTTTCCTCCATCAAGTCCTCAGCGAAGGTTCGCAGCGTTTCGAGGCTCGTGATGTGCCCGGTTTTCCGGTCGAGCGTTTCACACCAGATTCGCAGGCAGGCTTCGATCGCTGCCTGGTTGTGCTCGGATCGTTCTTCGGAGGTTCGCTCGAGCTCCTCGAACGTGAGGATCATTTCCGGATCATATTCAAGCTCACGCAGCCATTCACGCAGGCCGGAACGGCGGGCGTAGAGACGATCCGTCGCAATCAAGTCGAGGTCGTATGTGCGGCCGTCAAGCCAGTCCTCAAGGTAAAGCCGGCGGACCTCTTCGTCGTCCTCAAACGCTTCTTCTTCGTAGTAGCCAGATTCTCTAATCCACTGCCAGGCGCGATCACCGATCTCTTTCCACGCTCGATCGATAAGCCAGGAACGTGCCAGTTCGGCTTCAATTTCCTCTTCCTGCGCGCCGTCGAAGGCTGGCGTCAGCGCCCGGAAGCCCAGCTTATCAGCAGCCCAACCTAGATGCGCCTCCAGGATCTGGCCGATATTCATACGACCGGGCACGCCCAGAGGGTTCATGATCAGGTCGATCTGGGTGCCGTCCTCGAGGTAGGGCATGTCTGCCACGGGAACGACTTTGGAGATCACTCCCTTGTTTCCATGGCGGCCGGCCATCTTGTCGCCTTCGGTGGCTTTACGCTTTTGCGCGACCGACACACGCACCATCTTTTCGACACCCGCCGGGAGATCGCGGTGTTCCTCGCGCGTGAAGACCCTTACGTCGACGACCTTGCCGCGCTCACCGTGAGGCATGCGCAGGGAGGTATCCTTCACTTCACGCGCTTTCTCGCCGAAGATCGCCCGCAGCAATTTCTCCTCCGGCGTGAGCTCTTTTTCACCCTTCGGTGTGATCTTGCCTACGAGGATATCGTTCGGGCCCACTTCCGCCCCGACTCGGATGACGCCGTCTTCATTAAGATCGCGCAACGCATCATCACCGACGTTTGGAATATCGTAGGTGATCTCTTCTGGCCCTAATTTGGTGTCGCGGGCTTCCACCTCGTGTTTCTCAATGTGCACCGAGGTGTATATGTCCTGCTGGACGAGACGCTCCGAGATTAAAATTGCATCCTCGAAATCGCCGCCCTCCCAGGAGAGAAATGCGCAGAGGATATTCTGACCCAGCGCAAGCTCGCCCCCATCGGTCGAGGACGAGTCGGCTATTACGTCACCTTTCTTAATACGCTGGCCCTTGATCACCGCGGGGCGTTGATCAATACAGGTGCTCTGGTTCGACCGGTTGTATTTGCGCAGTTTGAAAGTTCGCTGATTCTTCCCGGCGCGCACAACGACCTGGCTCCCTGTTACAGATTCAACCTCACCATCAACGTCCGCCAGGATCACCTGCCCGGAGTCGATCGCGGCGAAGCGCTCCATGCCCGTCGAAACGAGCGGAACCTCCGGGGTGATAAGCGGCACAGCCTGGGTCTGCATATTCGAACCCATCAGCGCCCGGTTTGCGTCGTCGTGCTCCAGGAACGGGATAAGTGCCGCGCTGACGCCGACGATCTGCCGGGGGGAAACATCCATGTAATCGATACGCTCTGGACGGTAGAACTCGAACTCTCCGTGATGGCGGCAGGAAGCGCGCACGCGCACAAACTCGAAGTCTTCGTTGAGCGGTGCATTCGCCTGGGCGATGACATAGCGGTCCTCATCATCTGCGGTGAGATAGCTGATTTCATCCGAGACGAACGGCACGACCGGGATGAGCCCATCCATCTTCTTAAGGTCGCCGATCATCGAATCGGTGATCGTCTCTCCATCCTTCACAATCGTCTTCTTACCGCTGACTGACTGGATATCGCCGCGCGCTTTGCGGCCGACCAAACGCTTGTCACCTGCTTGCAGCTCGCGGATGACCCTGCGATAAGGGGTCTCGATAAACCCGAAACTGTTTACGCGGGCGTAAGAAGCCAGCCTGCCGATCAAACCGATGTTGGGTCCCTCCGGTGTTTCGATCGGGCAGATGCGCCCGTAGTGCGAGTGGTGAACATCGCGCACATCGAAGCCGGCCCGTTCACGGCGAAGACCGCCGGGCCCGAGCGCTGAGAGCGTGCGCTTGTGCCGCAGTTCGGCCAGTGGGTTGGTCTGATCCATGAACTGTGAAAGCTGGCTCGACCCGAAGAACTCACGTAATGAGGCTACCACCGGGCGGATGTTAATCAGGGAGACCGGGGAGATCTGGTCCTGGTCGCGAATCGACATGCGTTCCAGGATCACACGTTCCATCCGGCGCAAACCCACGCGCAACTTTCCTTGAATGAGTTCGCCGACGGTCTTCACCCGGCGGTTGCCGAGGTGATCGATATCATCGGGTTCAGCCATCTTGTTATTGATCAGGATCAATCGCTCAACCAATTTCACAAGATCCCACTTCGAGACTCTCCGGTGCTGGAGGGGGATCCGGTCGTGAAGATCGAGCTTCTGGTTCAGCTTGTAGCGCCCCACTCTTTCGAGGTCGTAGCGGCGCTGGTCGAAAAGCTGATCCTGTAAATATTCGCGTGCGTTGTCCAGCGTCGCCGGATCGCCCGGGCGCATGCGGCGATAAAATTCAATCAACGCCTCTTCGGCTAACGTCCGGCCTTCGGGCACTTCCCAGGTCGGTTCTTGCCGGATGGTGATTTCAATATACGGATGATCCTCGTTAGTGTCGGCCTCTGCGAACAGCTCAAGCAGTTCCTCGTCCGACCCATCTTTGAGTGGCGAGCTGTCCAGCCCGTCATCGACGGCAACAAGCGCACGCAGCAAAATCGTCACCGGGATCGTGCGCTTGCGGTTGAACTTAAGTGTGAGGTAATCACTCTTGCGGGTCTCGAACTCCATCCACGCGCCGCGATCCGGGATTAGTTTCGCCGACGCCAGCCGGCGCCCCATCGCCCGATCTTCATTCGACTCGAAATAGACTCCAGGCGACCGGATGAGCTGCGAGACGACGACTCGCTCAGTGCCGTTAATAATGAAGGTGCCTTTATCAGTCATGACCGGGAAATCACCCAGGAAGATATCCTGTTTGATCGGCTCCGGCACCTCGGATCCGGCCAACAACACCGAAACATAGAGCGGCGCAGCATACGTGAGATCACGCTCTACGCACTCCTCGAGATCATGCTTCGGGTCCTCGAACCAGTACTTGAGGTTGAATTCCTTGCTTTCCGGGGTATCGCCAGGGAAGAACAACTTCATCCCACCGTTGTAGGAAATGATCGGTGAGATCTCGTCGAACAGCTCGGCCAGCCCTTCGGCTTGAAGCCAATCGAACGATTCAAGCTGGACATCGATCAAGTTGGGTAGACCGAAAACTTCCGGAATGCGCGAATACAACTTCTGACCCTGGATAGACGCCATGCAGTTACTCCTGTGCGGGTTAAAACCTGAACTTCAGTCGGAAATGGATTCAAGAAAGCGGGAACTGAGTGGCCCTTGGACGAGACCTGTTCCCGCTGCGCGAGAAAAAATTCGCCCCACCGCGGCTGCACGCCCTCTTGTGCCCCTAAAAACTCCCGACTGCAACCCCGTATCATATCATGCTTGTGTGGACCTGTCCATAGATTCCGGTATTTGAGCAGGGCAATCGCGTTTTCATAAATTGATCACCTTAAGCAGGTAATCCATGTCCATGGCACAAATGAGGCGCTTCGTCTTCGCGCCGCACTTTCTGGTTTTCTCTTTCCTCAAGACATTGAGGGCAATCTTGCGCATGATCGCCAGGTTCTCGGGCGCATGACCTTTGCGAACGCGGCTCTCGTCCTCTCTGAAAACCACATCCAGACACCAATGAAGTTTGTTCTCCCCCTCCCAGTGCGTGCGGATATAGGTGAGCATATCCCTGGCACCGGCATCCAGGCTGGAGATGAAATAGCGCGTCTGTGACGTTTCTTTCTCTGCGGTCTTGCGGGTCGCTTTCACTACGGCGATGCTGCCAAGCCCCTGCCATTCACCGTCAGGGTCAATGTATGCCAGATATTCGGGGTCAGCCGTCACCCAGCACTCTCTGATCTCTATTCTGCCATGCCCTTTGTTGACCGTCCGGGCAGCATCAAAGGGAGAGCCCTGGAACCCATCTTCACGATCCGCCTGGAATAGATGGCGAATGTCCTCATACAATCTCCCCTGATTTCGTTTCACCGCCAGGACATAATCGGCTTTTTGCCCCAGAATGGCTCTGGAAATCTCTTTTTGGGTCCCAATGGCATCCATGGTGACGATACAGCCACGCAAATCCAGCAGTTTCAGCAGTTCCGGGATGGCGGTGATCTCATTGCTTTTGTCCGCTGTTTTCTTCTGCCCGATGGCCACTTCGTTCGCGCTCGCCCAGGCGCTGACCAGGTGAAGAGGCTTATGCCCGTTGACCCGATCATGCGAGCGGCGTACAGTTTTCCCATCGATGGCAATCACCTGCCCGGTGGTCATCTCCGCAACGTCTTTGATCCATGCCAGGAAGCACCCTTGAAATTCATCCGGGGCCATCCAAGCAAATACTTTCCCAAAGGTGTCATGCGATGGGATCCCGTGAGGCAGATCGAGAAACTCCCGGAACCAGCCTTCTTTCGCTCTCCCCACCTCTTCGATCGATACCCAATCATCCGCTCCGCAGATGACACCGATGATGGCAATCGCAATGATGCTGATCAGCGGGTGCCTCTTCCCCTGCTCCTTCCGTCTGTCGGTTACGGCTGAGAAATGCGTCATCAGGTCGCCCATGTCACCGCCTTTCCGACCTGATGGTAGTCCGCTTTCTCAAAATTTAACAGTCCCCCGAAGGAGAATGCGATTGCCCTGGGTATTTGAGCAAGACATCGTTACCAGGGATCAGGGATGCGTAATCACCTGATTGATCATCCACCCGGAGGCCAGACACCATTGCGAGGTATCGGATTAGTGTCGAAGCCGGGCTATCATCCCCTGCGACCGCTCCTATTTAATGAAGTGCCCGTAAGGGGCGAGAAAATCGATGCTGCCTAAGAGGGCTGCACGTACAACCTGGCGTAGTGAGAATATGCCCAGTAGATCACCCGGATGTAATCACGTGGTTGAGCCAGGCGGATCACCTCCAGATAGAGGTCCTGATCTTCACCGGCGAGACGCTTCCAGGCGAGGGCATTCCCTGGCCCGGCGTTGTAGGCCGCGAGCGCAGCATAAAGATCGCCATCGAAGAGATCGCGCTGATCAGCGAGATAGCGCACACCTAGTCGGATGCTCACGATCGGGCGGTAGAGATCTGCATTTGTGAAATCCGGCGGCCAGCCTTCCTTGGCGACCAACTCGGCCGCAGTGGTCGGGATGATCTGCATCAACCCCTGGGCGGCTGCGTAGGAGGTGGCGAAACTCTCGAAGAGGCTTTCTTGACGCACCAGAGACAGCACGAAAAGCCCATCGAGATCTCTCGACCGAGCAGCCGTTAGGATCAGTTCGTCGAAGTATGGACCAAAGCGAACATAGTTGAAGTAAAGCGGCGCTTCAAATGCGGTCGTGCTGCTGAAGCCGCTCAATTCGATCAGATCGAGGGCGGTGTAAATTGCAGGCTGGTAGAAATCCCTCAGAAGCATCTCTTCCATCAGCAGAAAGAGTCGGTGAGGATCGGCGGCGTAGTCGGCGCGCAAGGCATCAAATTCAACCTTGGCGTCTGCGAACCGGCCCAATCTCCACAGGAGATCAGCCCGCTCAAAGGCTGGTTCGGCAAGCAGCGCAATTCTCAGCGCAGCATGGGTTTCTCCCTGCGCCAGCGGGAAGCGAGATTGAAGGAATGACGCCGCCTCCTGCCGGGCGGCCTCCAGCTCCAGCTCCGTCGGGAACGCCGGCGATCCCTCCCTCCTGAAAGGTACGTCACCGAGCAGCCGTTCCCGGGCACGCAGCCCGTAGTAGCCGTTTGGATCTTCCAACGACGCCGCTCGATAAGCTTGCTGCGCGGCATCGTGCTCACCAAGCTCCTGGCGGGTCTTGCCAACCCAGAGCTGAGCCGCAGCACGATCCTCGCTTGCCTTTGCAACCTCTACCGCTGCGAGAAAGGCTGTCTGTGCAGCCGCCATCTCATCCATGCGGTACAACGTGATCCCGGCCAGGAACTGCGCCCGGAATGCGATCTCGGTCTGCGGGTGGCTGCTGGCCGCCTTCCGGAAAAGCTGTGTCGCCCGTTCGAGGTCGTCATCCCGCTCCGCGATGCGTCCAGCATCAAACAGAAAGACCGCCGTACGGGGATCCTCGGGAAAGACGACTGCAAATTCTTCAGAAAGATCAACTGCCTGTTCGTATTGATCCAGGTATGCCCAGAGCGTGGTTACCTGCTCGTCCCATGCTTCCGCGACGAACTCGTCATCCGGATGGTCGCCGATCAGTCGATCCCATTCTTCAACGGCAAGTTCATATTCACCCAGGGCGCGCAGCGTAAGTCCTTTGAAGTAATGAACGCGGCCGTCGTGTTCTTCGGGATTGAGCCCTTCAAAACGATTAAACGCCGCCAGCGCCAACGAGTACTGGCCCGAATAATAGTCGACGAGACCCCGATCAAATTCGCTGACCGGGACCCCCGCGTTGACGAGCTCAACGAGAGCAAGGTACGAATCGGAATACTGAGGGTAATTTTCGACGGCATCCAAATAACGCGCATAAGCTTCGTCCGCGCGGCCAAGACGCATAAGCGCCTTCCCCATCATTCGATCCAGAAACGCCTTCAGGTAATCCTCTTCGGTCGCGTCATAAATGGATTGATAACGGCTGAGAGCAGCCTCAAACTCGCCGCGATCCTCCAGCGTCCCGGCTAGCTTGATCTCAACCTGGAGGTAGCCGGAGGTGGGCTCGGTGAAGAGCGCCTGCTGGTAGGCATCCCCGGCGAGCTGATACTCACCGATCTCCCATAGAGCGTCCCCGCGCCAGTCGAGCACGTAACCGCGCAGCGGCGCAGCACCTGTTTCGAGCGCCCGCCGGTAAGCATCCGCTGCGGAGCGGTCATCCCCAACTGCTTCATGCGCCCATGCCTTCATGAGCAGGGCTTGAGCCGCATAGCCCCCCTCTCCGCTCGAGGTCAGAAGGCGGTCCATCGCTTCCTGGAGTTCAGCATAGCGTTCGAGTGCCAGCAAGCACGTGCCGGCTCCGAGCTGTGCCTCAATCGCTATCTCGGGATCAGCTACCAGCGCGGCGATCTGTTCGTACATTGCCAGCGCCGTTTCCCAATCACCATTGAAGTACTGCCGGTAGGCACTCTCCAGCTGGTCAGAAGGGGACGGGGTTGCGGTAGGGGTCGGTGAGGGTGTCGGCGTGGCGGTCGAGGTTGCCGTCGGCGTGGCGGTCGAGGTTGCCGTCGGCGTGGTGGTGAAGGTGGGTGTTGGCGTCGCGGCGAACGGCAAGCTGGCTGGCAGCGAGCAGGCAAGCACTGCCGATACAATCAAGCCTAGCGAGAGGCCGAGCAACCATCTGCGCCCTTTCATGCCCGACATCATAAATGAGCCCATCCTGCCGGTCAATCTTGCCGTGGCCAATGCATCATGCTAAACTCAGGTCGTCTTAACCCCGCGCTCTCCCCCCCGAGGGCGCCTTTTGTTGTGAGGGCAGAATGCCGACAGTGAGCTGGGATCCCCGCGGTCCGTCCGTACAGATGATCGATCAGCGTTTAATCCCCAATCAAGTAAAAACATTGCAATTAACTTCTATTGAAGAAGTCATCGAGGCGATTCAAACGATGGCAGTGCGCGGCGCGCCCGCGATCGGTGCGGCGGCAGCGTTCGGGCTGGCACTGGCTGCCGAGCAATCGCAAGCTGAAACAGTCGATGCCCTGCGTGATGAGCTCACAGAATCGTGTGAGATGATTGCGCGCGCCCGTCCGACGGCAGTGAATCTGAGGTGGGCCTTGGATCGTATTCTGCGGAAAACGGCCGAAGTGCGATATCAAAGTGTCGCTGAATTTCAGGCCGCAGTCCTCGCCGAAGCTGAGGCGCTCGCTGAGGATGATGTGCGTATAAACCGGCGCATGGCGGAATTCGGAGCGGCGGAACTCCCCGACCGGGCTACCGTCATCCACCACTGCAACACAGGCGCTCTGGCGACCGTCGACCACGGTACCGCTCTTGGCGTCGTGTTTACAGCTCACGAGCAAGGCAAGCAGATCCATGTGCTTGTCGATGAGACCCGGCCGCGCCTTCAGGGCTCACGGCTTACCGCCTGGGAACTCCAGCAAGCCGGCATCCCTTTCGACATCATTACGGACAACGCCGCAGGGTATTTTCTCGCGAGCGGCGAGGTTGATGCTGTGCTGGTCGGGGCGGATCGGGTTGCTGCCAATGGCGATGTCGCCAACAAGATCGGAACATACATGCTCGCTCTCGCCGCCCAGGCAAACAATGTCCCCTTCTACTGTGTGGCACCGACTTCGACGTTCGATCCCGCCGCCGCAACCGGTGACGAAATTCCAATCGAAGAACGCGACCCGGCAGAGGTTCTGGGGTTGGCGCTGCTCGGCCAACCTGTGTCGCCCGCCGATTGCTCCGCTCGCAACCCGGCCTTCGATATCACCCCCCACCGCCTGGTAACTGCATTCGTCACCGAGCAAGGCATCCTGCGTCCCCCATTTACTGATAGCATTCTGCAAGCCCTGCAATCGAAGGATGATCAGCAATGAACATCGTCATAACCGGTTCGATCGCGTTTGATTATCTGATGACCTTTCCCGGTCACTTTCAGGATCACATCCTTCCCGACCAGATCGACCGCATCAGCCTTTCATTCCTCGTCGATCGGCTCACGCGCTTTCCAGGCGGAGTCGCTGCCAACATCGCCTATACGCTGGCGCTGCTCGGAGAGAAACCCAAAGTCATGGCGCCGGTGGGATTTGATTACAGCGAGCACGCTGCCTGGCTTGCGGAGCGCGGTGTCGATACCAGTTTGTTGAAAACGATTCCTGAACTTTTTACGGCCTCATTCTTCGTGAGCACAGACCTGGCGAACGCACAAATTGCCAGCTTCTATCCAGGCGCCATGGAACGGGCCAACAATCTCAGTTTCAGGCAACTGGAGACCAAGCCGGACCTCGCCATCATCTCGCCAAACGAGCCGGCGGCGATGACCAATTACTCTGCTGAGTGCGCGGAGCTGGGGATCGATTATTTCTACGATCCCAGCCAGCAAATCGTGCGTTTATCGGCTGAGGATCTCGTCCAGGGTACTTCCCAAGCAAAAGCCCTCTTTTCCAATGACTACGAATTTGGTTTGATCACGAATAAGACGGGTGAAGATCTGGAATCGATGCTCGAATCGGTCGAATTCATCGTAATCACGCGCGGCGATTTAGGAATTGATCTGATCACCAAGCAAGGGACGGCGCGCATCCCCGCAGTGCCACCGGAAAGAATTGTCGACCCGACCGGTGTTGGGGATTCTTTCCGCGGCGGATTCCTGAAGGGCTACGCTCATGCACTGCCGCTCGAGCGCTGCGCTGAGATGGGCGCTGTGGCAGCTGCATTCTGTCTCGAATCCGAAGGTCCTCAGACGCATACCTTTGAATGGTCATCCTTCCTGGAGCGCTACCGGGAGCACTTCGACGATCAGGGGGCATTGGATGCCATTGACGCATCATGAACGTCAACGTGGAGAAAATCGAGAGGATCCTCGCGGCTGATCGAGTCTGGTCAGCCTATGCGCTGGCGGATCTCGAGCCCGAACAGGCAGCCTTCTGCAGCTGGTCCGTCGCAGATGATGCGCTAATTTTAAATTACAGGCGTCTCGATCCACCAGTGCTTTTTACGCACGGGACCCCATCAGGTATCGCCACGCTGCTCTCCAAGATACCCGCTGGCAGGTACCAGTTCTCGATCCGGCCTGCACACCTGATCCCAATTAGTGCGGCCTTCGAAATCGACGAAATGTTCGAGATGTGGCGAATGGTTTACACCGATCGGGCGGGAACGATCGGTCCGGGCGGCCTGTCTGCTGAGCGTCTGAATGCTGGAAATCTGGATGACCTCCAAGACCTTTTCTCGGATCACCCGGATGCTCCGGATGCATTCCTCGAATCCCAGCTGGACTTGGGCGTCTTCTACGGGGTTTACGATCACGACCGCTTGATGGCCGTCTCGGGGACGCATATTCTATCAAAGCATTACCGGCTCGCCGCGATCGGCAATGTGTTTACCGATCCTGCCTATCGAGGCAAGGGCTGCGCCACGCTGACCAGCTATGCTGTTGTTCAAGAGCTGCTCGCAAACGGTGTCGAGACGATTGTGCTCAATGTTGCCAAGGCGAACACGGCTGCGGTAACTGCGTATAAACGGATCGGCTTCCAGACCTACTGCGAATTTCTCGAGGGTTACGGAAAACGCATTAAGCGTTAGAATGTATGCTGGACACACCCCCTCCCCGCTCAACTGGTGGATCAGGAGACGAAGGAGATCCTCTCATGCAATATACAAATCTCGGCAGGACAGGTCTGCAGGTCAGCCGGTTAGGTCTGGGCACAATGAACTTCGGACCACAGACCGATGAGACCGCTAGTTTCGAAATCATGGACCAGGCCCTTGAGATGGGGATCAATTTCTTCGATACCGCCAATGTATATGGTTGGAAGCTCGGGGAGGGCGTCACCGAGCAGATCATCGGCCGGTGGTTATCCCAGGGTGGCGGCCGGCGGGAAAAGATTGTGCTTGCCACCAAGGTCTTTGGCCGTATGGGCGAAGGTCCTAACGAACGACGTCTATCGGCATACCACATCCGCAAAGCGTGTGAGGATAGCCTGCGCAGAATGCAGACGGACCACATCGACCTGTACCAGATGCATCATATTGACCGTGAGACGCCCTGGGAAGAGATCTGGCAGGCGATGGAGCAGCTCGTGCGTGAAGGTAAAGTCATTTACGTCGGCAGCAGTAATTTTGCCGGCTGGCATATCGCCCAGGCACAGGCCGAAGCAAGCGCGCGCCATTTCATGGGGCTAGTATCAGAACAAAGCCTGTACAACCTGATGGAACGATCGGTCGAACTGGAAGTCGTCCCGGCCTGCGAGGCCTTCGGGCTGAGTCTCATCCCCTGGAGCCCGCTTGCAGGTGGTTTGCTCGCCGGTGCTGTCGAGAAGGCCGCATCCGGGCGACGCGCAAACAAAGATCTTCAGGAACGCTTCGAAGCCGCTCAGTCGCAATTGAACGCCTACGAGGAGTTCTGCCGCGCGCTAGGAGAGGCGCCCGCCGATCTGGCTCTGGCCTGGCTGCTCCACCAGCCGGCGGTAACTGCACCGATCATCGGCCCGCGTACGATCGAACAGCTCACCGGAAGCAGGCGTGCGCTCGAGATGGAATTGGATGAAGAGACCCTGAAGAAGCTGGATGAAATCTGGCCTGGTCCGGGCGGACCCGCACCAGAAGCCTACGCGTGGTGAAGCTATCCCACGACCCAAACCCTTACGACGAACGGAGAGATCAATGACGGTTGAATTTGATGTAAAAGACCCTTCCCTGGCGGAAGGTGGCAGGCGCCGGATCCAATGGGCAGAGCAGGAGATGCCTGTTCTGCGGCACATTCAAGCGCGATTTGAGAAGGAACAACCACTCAAGGGCACCAAAGTCTCGGCATGCCTGCACGTGACGACGGAGACGGCCAATTTGATGCGCACGCTGCAATCCGGCGGCGCCGACGTGGTTCTGGCAGCCTCCAACCCTCTCTCGACTCAAGATGACGTGGCAGCGTCACTCGTCACCCATGACGAGATCCCAGTCTATGCGATCAAGGGCGAGGACAACGAGACCTATTACAAGCACATCCACGCCGCGCTGGACATCGAACCCAACTTCACAATGGATGATGGTGCCGATCTCGTGAGCACCCTGCACAAGGACCGCCGCGAGCTCCTGGACAACGTGCGCGGTGGAACCGAGGAGACGACGACCGGCGTCATCCGCCTGCGGGCGATGGCTGCGAACAACGCGCTGGCATACCCGATCGTCGCTGTGAACGATGCGATGACGAAGCACTTCTTCGACAACCGCTATGGGACCGGACAATCGACGATCGACGGGATCGTCCGGGCCACGAACATCCTGCTCGCCGGAAAGACGTTCGTCGTGGCAGGCTATGGGTGGTGTGGTCGCGGGCTGGCGATGCGCGCCCGCGGCATGGGCGCCAACGTGATCGTGACCGAGATCGAACCGCTAGCGGCGCTGGAAGCAGTCATGGATGGCTTCCGCGTGATGCCGATGGCGGAAGCCGCAAGCATCGGCGATATCTTCTGCACCCTCACCGGTGACATCAATGTGATCGATGAGCATCATTTCGCGCTCATGAAAGATGGCGCGATCGTCTCCAACTCGGGGCATTTCAACGTAGAGATCAACATCCCCTCACTGGAATCCATGGCGGTCGAGAAACGCAAGCCGCGCGAATTCATCGAGCAATACATCCTCAACGATGGCCGCAGCATCAACGTTCTCGGTGAGGGACGCTTGATTAACCTTGCCGCCGCCGAAGGGCATCCAGCCAGCGTGATGGATATGTCATTCGCAAACCAGGCCCTTTCTCTTGAATATCTGCTCAAACACGCAGAAGAACTTGAGAACAAAGTGTACACCATCCCGGAAGACATCGATCGTGAAATAGCCCGGATGAAACTCGAGGAGATGGATATACAGATCGATACGCTGACCGAAGAACAGGAAGCCTACCTGGCATCCTGGGAAGAGGGCACCTAACCTCCCGTTCTCACGAACGCAGAGGCGTGTTAATGATCCGGAATTGAGCAAGGGCGTGAACTGAGCGACTCAGTGCAGCCCTTGCTTTTTGATAGTGCTGCGATTATGGCGATGGCTGAAGAACAAAGCCCGAATGAAAACTTAATCCGGTGGCCTATGCAATCGCTGGTGGCGATGCTAGGCGTCTTCGCCCTCTTCGCTCTAGCCTACAGCCAGGCGCCGCTCTACACATCCAACCAGAATCAATACTTCCTGCACGGGGCAGCCACGGCCGGATTCGGGACCCTGGAACACGATTGGCTGGCGAACACGGTCGACCCGACGCCGGTCTTTTCCGCGCTGGTTCAACTCACCTTCTTGCTGCGTCTCCCCGCCCTGTTCCATATCTACTATGCCGTCCTGCTGGGCGTCTATCTTTACAGTATGTGGGGTTTGCTTCAGGAAACCTTGCAGCCTCAGTGGGACCGACCACAACGGTGGATCGTGCTGGGAGTGCTGATCGCGATTCATTCATTCGCCTTCCGCTTTATTCTCTCGCGCGCTCTCGGTCAGGGTTGGCGATTCGTCCTGGAGGGTGGCTTCGCCGGGCAGCGCCTGTTGGGGACCGTCTTTCAACCAAGCACGTTTGGTGTGCTGCTCCTGCTGGGAATTCTGCTCTTCCTCCGCAAGCGAACAATCCCTGCGATCATCAGTGTCGTGCTAGCCGCCACGGTCCATCCTACCTACCTCTTAAGCGCTGCTCTTGTCATCCTGGGATTCATGTTCGTCTCGCTGAAAGAGAGCCGGTCACCGAAGGGGCTGATCTTGATCGGGCTTGTATCCCTGGTGCTGGTCAGCCCGATCCTCTGGTACACATGGTCACGTTTCCAGGCGACATCGCCACGCCTTGCGGAACTCGCCTCACAAATACTGGTGGAGACGCGCATCCCCAACCATGTCCTGCTGAAAGAATGGTTCAACCTGAGCGTCATATTCCAATCTGGTTTGATCCTGCTAGCCATCTATCTCTACCGCAAGCATCCGATCTCGATCATCCTGACAACAATCGCGGCTGCGGTATTTCTGCTGACCCTTTTCCAGATCGAAACCGGAAACCAGCGCTTGGCGCTGCTCTTCCCCTGGCGACCATCTGCGCTGCTTGTGCCGGTGAGCAGCGTGCTGCTGCTGGGATTTGTCAGCGACCGGTTGCGAGCGCGAATACATCCGACGATTGAGCGCGGTCGTCGAAGAATCGAGGTTGCCGTCTGGCTCCTGTTGATCCTCCTGGCGGGCATCGGGATCGGAAGCTACCTGCACGACCTGCGAGGTAAACGCCTGGACACCGCTCGTCCGATGTTCGAGTTCATCCGTGTGAACCATAGACCTGGTGACCGATTCTTCATCCCTCCGAAACAGCAAGATTTTCGCCTCGCCACCGGAGCCCCCATCCTGGTTGATTTTAAATCGATCCCTTACGTGGATGCCGAGGTGATTGAGTGGTACGACCGTCTGCGAACGGCACAGAATTTCTACCGGGATACAGTCGACGAGCGCAACTGCGTTCAGATCGATAAGGCGGTTGAATCGGGATCGATAAACCACGTCGTGCTCGGGCCTGACCAGCATGGGCTGACGTGTTCGATCTTTGCAGAACTGCTCTTCTCGGATGATTCCTACCAGGTGTATAAAATCGACCCGGCAGAGCAATAACTCGGGGGATTCAGCCTGACCGTGACGTCGCAGTTGGTTCCGGTGTCGGTGTCGGGATCCGGATGAGCAGGTAGATTTCCTGGCCAAACGGGACACCGTCAGCGGAGTAAGCCTGCCAGCGGCTGATGTATTCACCTGGCTCGTCAGGCGCGTTCAACTCAACACGCAGCTCCGCAGAGCTGCCCGCGGATGCCGGAAAGAGCGCCAACTCGCTCGGTCCGTCAAACTCGTCGGAACCCAGACGCACAAGGCGATAGCCGGCCCCCCAATCGCAGGTGCCGCTGTTCTGCACCATCCAGCGCTTTTCCAGCAGCTCCCCGGGCTCGACCAGCGAGAAGTCCGGGATGGTCACATCTTCGAGAAAGATCGCGTCGTTGAAACAATCGTCAGCCGGGATGGTCGCCGTCGCGCCCGGGAGCAGCGTGGCGGTTGGGGGAGTGATACCCGGCGTCGCAACCGGGCGAACCGCCGCGATCGTCGGCGATGGAACCGGCGTCTCTTCGACGGTGCATCCGGTGACAGTCATCCCGATAATAACGAGCGGAACCCGGAGGATCCTGACAGCGTAACGTCGCATGCCTGCATTATAGACGGTCGCGCTTGTTTCTAAAATAAAAGAGATCCACCCCTGAACGGGTGGATCTCTGCATCGGCAGAATTCAGACTGTCAAGGCTTCAGGCGGAGTCGACCTGCTCCTCGGCATAATCTTCGTCTTCTTCTCCGATCCGTTCTTCTACCCGGTCGACCGATCCGGTATCACTATGTAATCCGGCGGATTCGCGGATGAGCGCTTCCAGCTCTATCGCGACTTCTGGGTTCTCCAGGAGATGGGTCTTCGCGTTCTCACGACCCTGCCCCAGTAGATTCTCATCGTAGTAATAATAAGAACCGCGTTTCTCGATCAGATCGAGATCAACACCGAGGTCCAGAACATCACCGACCTTTGAGATCCCTTGATTGTAGGTGATGTCGAACTCGGCCACTCTGAACGGGGCTGCGACCTTGTTCTTGACGACGCGCACGCGCACACGGTTGCCAACGATCTCCTGCCCGACCTTGATGCTCTCAATACGGCGCATATCCAAGCGCACCGAGGCATAAAATTTCAACGCCCGCCCCCCCGTGGTGGTCTCCGGACTGCCGAACATCACGCCGATCTTCATGCGCAGTTGATTGGTGAAAATCACTGCGGTGTTGGTTTGCTTGATCGCGCCGCTCAGTTTGCGCATCGCCTGGCTCATCAGGCGCGCTTGCATACCCATCGGCGCGTCGCCCATCTCACCTTCAATTTCGGCGCGCGGCACCAGCGCCGCGACGGAGTCAATGATGACGACATCGACCGCACCGCTACGGACGAGCGTCTCAGTGATCTCCAGCGCTTGTTCGCCCGTATCCGGTTGTGAGATATAGAGCTCGTCCACATTGACGCCACAGCGCGCTGCATAGCTTGGATCGAGCGCGTGCTCCATGTCGATGAACGCGCACACGCCTCCCAGGCGCTGCGTCTCGGCGACGATGTGCTGGCAAAGAGTCGTCTTGCCGGACGCTTCGGGACCGTAAATCTCGGTCACCCGCCCACGCGGGATGCCACCCACCCCGAGCGCCATGTCCAGCGTGAGTGAGCCGGTCGGGATCGCCTCGACCTCCAGGCTCTGAGATTCCCCCAGACGCATGACAGCACCCTCGCCGAAGCGTTTTTTAATCGTGGAAATTGCTTTCTCGAGTACCTGTTTGCGTTCCTCTTCCATGACACCTCACCTCGCTGCTTGTATGATCTGAATAGCTGGCGGCAGAAGCCGGTATAGAACAATTGTGCCATTCCAGTATAGCACAACCGTTCTAGGTGTCAAGCGGCTCGCCAAGAGGATTTATCTCACTTTTGCACCTCGGGGAATCTGGCTATAATCGATTTCCTTAGGGCACTTTACAGCCCTTACGGTGACCTAACGATTCGAGAGGAGGTGTATGACTGAGTCTGCAGTCGGAGTGACCCGCAATACATCAGAAATCTTATGAGGAGGAAATAAGAATGAAGAAGTTATTGTGGAAACTGTTCATAGTCTTGGCGCTCACCTCAATTATCATCACAGCTTGTGCCCAGACTCCCACCCAGACAGAAGCCCCCGCTGAAGAACCAATTGAAGAGCCGATGGAGGAAGGAGAGCAAGCGGAAGAGATGGAAGAGGCGGAAGTACCCGCCGGAGAAGACATGACCGCTACCACGCTCACGCTCGGCTATACCGCCTCACTCACCGGCCGGCTGAATGTCTCATCTGGCCGCCAGGACAACGGTTTGCAGCTCTACATTCAAGACCTGCAGGATGCCGGCGGATTCGAGGTCGGCAACGAAGTGGTGACCTTCGAGCCCCTCTTTTACGACGACGAGAGCACCAACGAACGTGTGCAAGAACTCTATACTCGACTCGCAACCGAGGATAATGCCGACTTCCTGATCAGCCCCTACTCGAGCGGACTTACCGGCGCGGCGGCTGTTATCGCCGAGCAATACGGCAAGGTGATGATCACGACCGGAGCCGCGTCAGACTCGACCTACAAGTTGGGCTACACTGGTGTCTACCAGGCCTATACCCCTGCAAGCCGCTATCTCGCGGGCGCAGTCGATCACCTCAAGGCGCTCGATCCGGATCTTACGCAGGTCGCGTTCGTTCACGAGAATGACCAGTTCTCAACCGACGTTGTGACCGCCGCAAAGGATTATGCTGAATCACTCGGTTATGAAGTCGTTCTCTTCGAAGGCTACGATTCTGAGACGACAGACTTCGGACCGTTTATCAACAAGATCGAAGCTGCGGCCCCACAAGCTCTCCTCGGAGGTGGACACTTCCAGGATGGCAGCACATTCGCCCGGCAACTGTACGAGAAGGGTGTTGACCTGGCATACGTCGCGCTGCTCGTGGCTCCGCCTGAACCGGATTTCGCCGAGCTGGGTGAGGCTGCCTTCGGCATCGTAGGTCCCAGCCAATGGGAACCCCTGGCAGAGTTCACACCCGAGTCAGCCGCCGAGGCAGGCTTGGAATGGTTTGGCCCGACCGGCGACGAGTTTGTTGAACGCTACGTCGCGGCGTACGATGAAGAGCCCTCCTATCACTCCGCTGGAGGCTACGTGGCTGGTCTGATCCTGCAGAAAGCCATCATGGATGCTGGATCTTATGACCCCGAAGCGGTGAAGGACGCTCTCGACGCCATGGACATCCTGACCTTCTATGGTCGCATAAAATTCGACACATCCGCCGAATCACACGGACTGCAGATCGGTCACAGCATGATTTATATCCAGTGGCAGCGTCCATCCGGGGAACTTGAGAAAGAGGTCGTCTGGCCGCCAGAAGGCGCGACTGCAGAGACGATTTACCCCCTTCCGTAAACTGATCAATATGGTTCCACCCCCTCCAGGGTCGCTGAGGCTTCCCTGGAGGGGATCCCATGGAACCCGGGAGAGAGCTATGTTTGACATCCTGATACCATCGCTCGTCGATGGTCTGCTGCTGGGGTTTGTGTACGGCATCGCCGCGATGGGTTTGAGCTTGATCTGGGGCGTGATGAATGTGATCAATCTGGCACACGGCCCGATTATCGCATTGGGTATGTTCGGAATTTACCTCGCCTTCACGATCCTCGGGTTGAACCCTTACCTCGCGCTCGTCCTCGTCGCCTTCGCCGGGCTCGTCCTCGGCATCCTGATTTACTACGTAGCTGTCAACCGTGTCATCGACGCGCCGCACCTTTCCTCGCTGCTGGCGACCTTCTCTGTGAACATGATCATCATCGGTATCGGCACCGCCATCTTCACCGTGTCGCCGTATAACGTCGATTTCACACTTGGTGCGGTTGACATAGGCCCGATACGCTTGCTCTGGACACGTGTTGCCGCTGCCCTGGCGGCCGTGATCGTGACCGGATTGCTGTACTTGTTCTTGTTCCGTACACGCACCGGGAAGAATATCCGCGCCGTCGCGAACAACCGCACCGCAGCGGAGTTGATGGGTATCCCCTCTTCACGCGTGCTCGCGTTGAGTTTTGGAATCGGTACGATGCTGGCGGCCATCGCTGGCGGATTAATCGCCACATTCTTTCCTTTCACAATCCTCGCCGGCGGCGGTTATGAGCTGCGCAGTTTCGTAATCGTCGTGCTGGGCGGGCTGGGCAATCCGCTTGGCGCGCTGGTCGGCGGATTGATCCTTGGAAGCCTGGAGGGCATCATTCCGGTGTTCATGCAGACCAGTTGGGTCCCGGTGATCGAGTTTGTGCTGTTTGTATTCATCATTCTAGTCCGCCCAAGCGGGCTGCTGGGGAGCCGCGTATGAAGATCCTGCGAAAACCTGGTTTCTGGCTGCCAATCATGCTTGTGCTGCTTCTTGGCCTGTGGCCAGTTATGACGGACAACGCCGCCAACCGGGAGGTTGTCAACTCGATCCTGGTCTCGGTTGCGCTGGCTTCCAGCTTGAATATCCTGCTGGGGTACACCGGCTATGTGAGTTTCGGGCATATTGTGTTTTTTGGCTTCGGCGCCTATACCGGTTTCTACCTGATGAGCGAACAGGGGTGGCCGATATACGCTGCGATGATCATGGCTGGCCTCGTCCCGGCCGTCCTCGCGTACCTGCTTGGCTCGGCGATCCTGCGCCTGCGCGGAGCCTACTTCGCGCTCGCTACAATCGGCATCAACGAAGCGGCACGGGCCTTTGTAAAGAACTTCGATCCTCTCGGCGGTTCGGTCGGCATGCAGTTGAATTTCCAGATCTACAACGACTACGGCGGAGCAGCCCAGGCTCTCTGGTTGACCTATTACCTGTTGCTGGGAGTTACGATCGTGATCTTGATCGTCAGCTACCTGGTCAGGTTTTCCAAGTTTGGTCTGGGATTGATGGCGATCCGTGAGAACGAGGACGCAGCTGAGGTCATGGGCGTCGTCGCCCCCAGCGCAAAGACGCGCGCCTACGTAATCTCAGCGTTCTTCCCCGGCATTGTCGGCCTGCTCTTCTTCTTCAAGAACGCCACGATCCTGCCCGGCGACGCCTTCCGTCTGCACCTGTCGATTGAGACGATCGTGATGGTGATGCTGGGAGGTGCGGGCACAGTGCTTGGACCGGTGCTCGGCGGCGCAGGTTACCAACGTTTGCGCGGCACACTGCTGGTCACACCGCTTTTCCGCAACGTCCAGCTCGTAGTCGCCGGTGTGCTGCTTCTGACGATCATCCTATTTATCCCCGCTGGCGTTGTCGGCTGGCTGCGCTACCACGTTCGTGGGTTGAGGAGGGTGCTGGAATGATCCTGGAAATTCACGATGTCAGCAAGAATTTTGGCGGCCTGCAGGCGCTCAGCGACGTGTCACTCAGCGTTCCCGAGGGCGAAATTCTCGGGTTGATCGGGCCGAACGGTGCGGGCAAGACGACACTTTTCAACGTAATCAACGGCGTTTACCCTCCTACCAATGGCAGGGTGTTCTTCCAATCCAAAGAAGTCACTGCCAAAAAGCCCTACCACCTGGCCAAGATGGGTCTGGCTCGCACCCACCAGATTGTTCAGCCCTTAGAAGAACTCACCGTGCGCGAGAATGTCATGGTTGGAGCCTGCTTTGGAAAGGAGGATCATGGGCTGGGAAGCGCCCGTGAACTCGCTGAAGAAGTGCTCGATTTTGTCGGGCTTGGAGAGCGCAAAGACCAGATGGCGGCTAGCTTGAACGTAGCCCAGAAGAAGCGGCTCGAGCTCGCCCGTGCTCTCGCAGCTCGGCCGACGCTGCTGCTGCTCGACGAAGTCCTTGCCGGGCTAAACCCTTCCGAAATCAGCGCCATGATCGAGACCGTCGCCGAGATCCGCGAACAGGGCATCACGATCATCATGATCGAACACGTGATGCACGCAGTGATGAATGTTTCTGAGCGCGTGGTCGTCCTGGACTACGGTCGCTTGATCTCGGAGGGTACGCCAGAAGAGGTCTCCCATGATCCCAAAGTGATCGAGGCTTATCTGGGAGATCCCAAACTGGCAGAGGAGATCGCCAGCGGTGGCCAACAAGGCGGTGGGCTATGACTGCATTGGAGATCAAGAATCTTGAATCCGGTTATGGTGAGGTCCAAATTTTGTGGGGCGTCGATCTCAACCTTGAGGAGGGCCGGCTGACCTCACTGGTTGGAACCAACGGCGCCGGCAAAACCACCCTGCTCCGCACCGTGATGGGCACACTTAAGCCATGGGGCGGCAGCGTGCGTTTGAACGGCAAGGATGTCAGCAACCTGCCGGCGCACCGGAAACCAGATCTGGGCCTCGTGATGGTTCCCGAGGGCCGCCAGCTCTTCACCAGCATGAGCGTCGAGGAAAACCTGGAAATGGGCGCGACGAACGCGCGTGCGCGCCTCAAGCTCGATGACAATCTTGAACGCGTGTACGAACTCTTTCCACGTTTGAAGGAGCGTCGAGATCAACAATCCGGAACCTTAAGCGGCGGTGAACAGCAGATGCTGGCCGTGGCGCGCGGCCTGATGGCTGATCCAAGCGTGATCATGTTTGACGAACTCTCGTTGGGCCTTGCACCTGTGTTGGTCTTGAACCTATTCCAGACTCTGCGCCAGCTGAAGGGCGAGGGTTTGACGATGCTGCTGGTCGAGCAGAACGTCCACATGGCGCTGTCGGTGAGCGACTATGCTTACGTGCTCAGCGAGGGGAGAGTCTCGCTGGAAGGGCCGGCGCACGAAGTCGCCTCAACCGAGTCTGTCCAGAAAGCTTATCTCGGAATATGATTCCCACAATTCCGACTAAACCCGGCACTCGCTGCCGGGTTTTTTTGTCCATGGTATTCATTGTCCAGCGATTAATGTAAAGCCACTGAAACGGGGCGCTTTACAAATGTGACATCCATCACAAAGTGCTTGTGACAACGGTCACTAGCGCCGCCTTCAGCCGGAGATTAGACTTCCTTCTAGTTATATATGCGTGTATGCGAATACATGTAAAGCCAAAGGAATCTGTCATGAAGCCGCTTGAACACGAGATCAACCTGCTCCACTCCCGGCTTTGCGCTGGGCTTGCCGATCCCAAACGAATACTCATTCTATATATGCTTTCGGAAGGCATGCTGAATGTAACTGAGCTTTCGGAATCGCTCGAGATGCCCCAGCCGACAGTCTCCCGGCATCTGAAGATGCTTCGCGAGCGCCACCTCGTGGATCACACCCGCGAGGGCACCTCCGTCTACTACTCAATCTCAGACGAGCGAATCATCCAGGCTCTCGACCTGCTGCGCGCCGTCCTGGCAGATCAACTCCAAGAACAGGCCGACCTCGCAAAATCGGTCACTGAAACTCTATCCGAATAACACTCTGGAGCGATATGTATGAAGACACTGCTGATCCTGGGCGGCGGTACCGCCGGCACAATGGTAGCGAACAAGATGTCGCACCATCTCGATCCCCTGGAATGGAGGATCATCATCGTCGATGAGAACGAAACTCATTACTACCAGCCCGGGTTTCTGTTCATCCCATTTGAAATTTACAGCCCGAGTGATGTCGTTAAACCCAAACGCGACTTCTACCCTTCGAACGTCGAATTCGTCCATTCACAAATTGAGATTATCGAACCGGACGATAACCGCGTGCGCCTTACACGGGACAATCGCGCCATCGATTACGACTACCTCGTGATCGCCACGGGCAGCCGCATCGTCCCCGAAGAGACTGAAGGATTGACCGATAACGGCTGGCGCGAAAATGTGTTCGATTTCTACACGCTGGAAGGTGCCACCGCGCTCAATCGGTTCCTGAAATTCTGGAAAGGCGGGCGTCTGGTTCTCAATGTCGCCGAGATGCCGATCAAGTGCCCGGTCGCGCCGCTCGAGTTTCTCTTCCTTGCAGATTGGTTCTTCCATGAGCGCGGTATACGCGACAAGGTCGAGCTCGTCTACGCAACCCCGCTGCCAGGTGCGTTTACAAAACCCAAGGCCTCCTCGATCCTCGGCGACATGCTCAAGGATAAGAACATCCTCGTCGAGCCTGATTACATGATCATGGAAGTCGATCACGACAAGAGCGTCATCCGTTCTTATGACGAGCGCGAGGTTCCTTACGATGTCCTCGTCTCCGTGCCCGTCAATATGGGGTCAGAGGTCATCGATCGGTCCGGGATGGGCAACGAACTGAGCTTTGTCCCGACGGATAACCACACCCTCCAATCCGAAAACTGGGAAAACGTCTGGGTGATTGGAGACGCTGCCGACGTTCCCACGTCGAAAGCCGGATCCGTGGCGCACTTCATGCTCGATGTGCTCATCGAGAACATGCTCCGTCACATGGAAGGGCTCGATCCGCTGCCAAAATTTGACGGACACGCCAACTGCTTCATTGAATCAGGCTTTGAAAACGGCATCTTGATCGATTTCAACTACGACGTCGAACCGCTTCCCGGCAAATACCCGCTGCCCGGATTCGGCCCTTTCTCGCTGCTCAAGGAATCGCCGGTCAACCACTGGGGCAAGATGATGTTCCGCTGGATCTACTGGAACGTTCTCCTTAAAGGAGGTGAAATGCCCTTCGAGTCCCAGATGACGATGGCCGGCAAGTGGAATTGAAAGGCTCAGCATGGCAACCGCTGTAACGACGAACGATTTAGCTTTACTGCACGAAAAGATCGACTTTCTTACTGAGCAGATGGAAGCCCAGCGCCGGCGTCAGATCGAGCTGGATGAGCTCAAGAATGATCTCATTCCAATTGTGAACCATATGGTCTCGCTCTCAATCGAGGAGCTCGCCGAAATTGGCACCGAATTTCAACTGGAGGACCTGTTATTCCTGTTGAAACGCGTGCTGCGCAACACGGAGGCATTCCTGCGCCTGATGGACATGCTTGAAGCCAGCATGGGGCTTTCGGATGAAATTAACCTGCTCGGAGCTCAAGTGTTCTCCAACCTGGTTGAAACTGCTGACCGGCTTGAGCGGGAAGGTTATTTCGCTTTCATCCGCGAGGGCTGGGGGATATTCGAAAGAATCGTGGCCGAATTTGACGAACAGGACGTTCGTGCGCTCGGAGACAACATCGTCACGATCCTCACTACCGTGCGTAATATGACACAACCTGAAGTGCTGGCCTTGGCGAACAACGCCGTCACTGCGATCCATCCCACAGATCAGGCTGAAGATATCTCCACACTTCAGCTGCTGCGCTCATTAAGCGATCCCCAGGTCCGCAGGGGCATGGCCCGACTGCTGAACATCGTGAAGACATTGGCGAGTGATCCAGCAGACCCAAACGTTAATTAGGTATGTAAGCGATATGCGTCCCGAGAGATCCGATCCGGCCGCTCGAACTGAGAGCGAAAAGAATTATTCAGGAGGAAGCACGATGACGACGAAAGAATTTGCTGGCGCAACAATGGAGGTCAACGAGGAAGGTTTCCTCGTCGATCCACAGATGTGGAATAAAGACATCGCCGTGGCGATCGCCAAAGAGGAAGGCATCGATGAGCTGACCGAGGACCATTGGAAGGTCATCGAGTTCTGCCGCCAGAGCGCGACGGACAACGGAGCAGCCCCTACGCTGCGCCAGATCACTTCCGGCACGGGGATAACGACCAAGGAACTCTTCAAACTATACCCGAAGGGACCCGCCAAGAAGGTCGCCAAAATCTCTGGGCTCGGCAAACCGGAAGGCTGCGTCTGATCCAGCTGATCAGCTATATGACCCTATCAAAGGAGACACCGTAATGGGAGAAGAAAATCGCAAAATCGCCTTCATTTGTTCGAAAGGCAATCTGGACATGGCCTACCCCGCATTGGTGATGGGCTGGGCTGCACTCGGTAACGGCATCAATGTGACCATCTTTTTCACATTCTGGGGATTGGATATTATCAACAAAGCGCGCCAGGATCGCCTGCAACTCGCTCCAGTGGCAAACACCAGCATGAAGATGAGCATGATGGGCTTACCGACCGGGAATCTAGGCATCCCTAATTTGATGGGTATCGTCCCTGGGATGACCGCGTTTACCTCATGGTTCATGAAGAAGAAGATCGAAGAAGTTGGCGCCCCACCGGTAGACGAGTACATCCAGATGCTCGTCGATGGCGGCGCGCAGTTGTTTGCATGCAAAATGACCGTGGACATGATGGGGTTGAGCATGGATAATTTTGTCGAGGGCGTGCAGGACATCGTCACTGCTGGCGATTTCATGGACATGACGGAGGGTGCACAGATCGTCTTTATATAGGCCGTAGAAGACAGATACTGAAACAAGGCTTCCACCAGAGGGAAGCCTTGTTTCGCGAACCAAACAACGAGGGCTTATCCCTCAGCGTTTATATGCTGCAGGTTGCGTTCGGCTTCCTCAAAACCAGATAACACAAAGATCGCGCTGGTCAACAATGGACCTGGGTTCCGCCATCGATGTTCTAAATATGCCTTGAAGAGCAGTGAATCGCCGGCCTCCAGCAAGTATGTTTCATCCTCGACCTGGTATTCAAGTTGACCGCGCAGGCAAACAACAAATTCGTGTCCGCTGTGGACGATCGTCGATGGTCCGCTGTTAGCTCCTGTCTCCAGCGTCAACGCAAAAGGCTGGACCCTGCCTTTGAACATCTCCCCACCTAACCCCTCCCATACACCGCGCGAGAACGAGACACGCGTGCGCTCGGAGCCCTTACGATGAACGATTTCGTATTTTCGATCAAGGGTCTCAAAGAGGGTCGTGATAGGGATGGTCAGGGCTTCCGACAGCAGGTAGAGTGTGCTCACGGAGGGTGAACTCCTACCGCGCTCAATCAAACTGATGGCATTTGCGGATAGGCCGCTCTGGCGCGCCAACTCACGGATTGATATTCCTTGCGCTTCGCGCAGCTTGCGTAAGCGGATGCCAACATCGACGGATACCGCATCTGCTCTATTCAGGGACATTTGGACTCCTTCGTATCTAAAATACGTTCCAATCTTACAGCATTCAAAGTAGGTCCGCTCGCTGCGGTGTGTGTATCTCACTGGGGAATGGATAATCCTTTGCACAAACCGGATATGATTTACAATCGATTACGACGAGCAATGACATGGAGACGTGCCTCAAGATGAATCTACCAAAACAGTCGGTCTTGAAGAAGAAATATTCAGTGCCTACCGAACACGGATCATGGATCTGGTGGATTGGACCATTGCTCATCGGGGCAGCGGCAGCAGGCACTTTCAAGCCGGATTTGATCGGGCTCACAATCACTATGCTCGCCGCCTTCCTCTTCCGCCAGCCTGCCAGCATTTTCGTGAAGACATTCAGCAGACGCCGCCCAGAATCCGATCGCCTCCCTGCGCTGACCTGGGGTCTCTTCTATGCCGCCGTCATGTTGACCGGGTTTCTATTTCTGCTGACGCGCGGGCACACCATCCTGCTGTACCTGATCATCCCGGGTATCCCGGTATTCATCTGGCACTTGTGGTTGATAAGCCGTCGAGCGGAGCGCGGCCAGCGCGGCATCGAACTCGTCGGAGCTGGCGTCTTAGCCCTGGCTGCCCCGGCCGCCTACTGGGTTAACGGCGGGACTCAGGATCGTCTCGCCTGGATCTTGTGGGGACTGACCTGGCTGCAATCCGCAGCATCGATCGTGCTCGTTTATCTGCGCCTGGCCCAGCGCAGGCAGGAGACAAGCGGTGAATTAAAGGGGCGGCTGCTTGCCGGACTCCGGACACTCGGCTACCACCTTTTCAATCTTGCACTGGCGATCTTCTTCCATATAGAAGGCCAAATTCCACTGCTGGTGGTGGTCGCTTTCGCGCTCATGCTTCTGGATGCCCTCGATGGAGTCCTGCGACCGGCGGTCGGCGTCAAGCCGACGCGTATTGGCTTGCGGCAGCTCTCCATGAGCAGCCTTTTCGTGGCATTAAGCGTGACGGGTTTCCTGCTTGCTGATCTATAAATAGACCACGCGAGTGTTCAAGCTTCTTTCGGGGACCGGTTCGGAGCCGGCATGATCATCGTCCAAACTTGACATGCCCCAAGCCGGCGGAAGAACATCGAGCATTTGAGCGCTCCCCGGCTGGAGAGCCTCTCTCCATACCCGATCTGCACGTGGCTGTGCTTCAATCGATCGCGCTCAAGCCCTCCCATGTGATCACCCGCATCCTGCGCCAGGTCTCCGAATCCCGCAAACGACCACTAAAATCCAACCAATCCAACTCAAGCGACCGCCAGCCTCTCTCAGGTACGATTGCCCAGAGAGCGAAGATCCGTTCATGCAGTCTCGCCAATCTCTGCCCCAAGAGCAGCGTGCGGCCGAGCTGATAATGCCGCCAGCAGAGAGGCGTTTCTGAATGGACTTCCGGTCGATCGCCCATGCGGATCGCACCCGCCAATTGCGCCTCTTCCTGTTCCCAGTAACGACAGTTCTCCTCAACGCTTCCTTCCCGGTGGATCTCCGGGCAGCGGCCTTGCTGGTAGCGCGAACAGCGGCCAAACCCGCTGGTGTGCTTGGCCTCCACCGCGATCAGGTGGTGATCCCCTACTAGGATCAGATCCACCTCGGTGCCCGGTCCAAGACCATCCACCGCACGCAGCGCTTCGTCCAGACCCCGCAGGCGCTCTCCCTGGACGTTGAACCCCCAGAAATAAGGATACAGAATGTCATCTCGAGATTCCTCGAAGGAGCCCTTCGTCCCCCACAAAGGATGGACCGACAGCAACGATCGCAATCTGACCGAAGGCTGCGCGATCTTGTAGATCGTATTCCAGAGCAAGGCGTTCTCAGACCGTTGGTTCCGGAAATTCGCCAGCACGTTAGCCGGGAGGGCTCCGAAAATCGGCTCTTCGCTGCCGAACCAGATCCGCTTTGCGGGATGATTCAAACGACGTTTCTTCCGCTGCTGATCACATCAATCCTTCCACCAATATGCGAGCCCCGCCACCGCCATGCTCCGACGGATATCGGACTGAGTGCTGGCGTTTAGCTCTTGAAGGCAAAATCCCGTTCAGGGGTTGAAGGGCGAATGCATCCACCACTCGCCCTGCGGCCCTCCACGGGATTTTTTCAAAGCTGGCGCAGCTCACCGCGGTGATCTTCTTCAACGCCCCCGAGTTTCAACCCTATCCGGAGGCCTATCTGAGGGCGCGGAGCGCCTCCTTGGCGGCATTGACGACTGCATCTACCGTAATGCCCAGATGCTCATAGACCTCTTCATAAGGCGCTGATTCACCAAAGCGATCCAGCCCGATGATGCGGCCGCCATCGCCGACCCAGCGGTCCCATCCCTGTGTGACGCCCGCTTCAACCGCGACGCGCGCTCGAATTTCTTTCGGGAACACTTGCTCCTGATAAGATATGGTTTGCGCCTTGAAAAGCTCCCACGACGGAAAAGAAACCAACCGGTTGGCAATTCCATCAGCCGCCAGAGCTTTACCAGCCTGCATGATCAAGCCGACCTCGGAACCGGACGCCATCAGAATAACCTGCGGATCCCCGTCCCCGAGCTCTACCAGCACGTAGGCTCCTTTCAGACTTTCTTCAGCCGGCGCGAATTCGTTTCGATCGAGCGTAGGTACGGCTTGCCGGGTGAGAACCAGTGCCGTTGGTCCCTCTCGGTTCTGCAGTGCCGCCAACCAGGCGTAGGCAACCTCGTTGGCATCGGCGGGACGGATGACCGTGAAATTTGGGATCGCCCGGAGCCCTGCGAGCTGCTCGATGGGCTGGTGGGTCGGTCCATCTTCGCCCAGCCCGATAGAGTCGTGGGTGAGGACGTAGATCACGCTCTTCCCCATCAGTGCCGATAATCGCGCGGATGGTTTCAGATAGTCCGAGAAGATCATAAAAGTCCCGCCGTAAGGGATCAAGCCGCCATGCGCGGCGATGCCGTTCATAATGCCGGCCATGCCATGTTCGCGCACACCGTAGTGGATATACCTGGCGGCACGATTGTCGACGCTGAACGCCGGCTCACCCTTGATGTCTGTCTTGTTCGAACCGGTCAGATCCGCCGAACCGCCCATCAACTCAGGGATGTGAGCTGCGATAGCGTTCAGCACCTTTCCCGAAGAAGCGCGGGTGGCCATGCCTCTCGTGTCGGGCTCAAAATCCGGAAGGTTACGCTCGAGCCCCTCCGGCAGCTCTCCGGCAAACGTGCGCACGAATTGCGCTGCCAGATCGGGGTATGTTTCTGCATACTCATCAAAGAGATCCTGCCATTCAGATTGCCGCTGCCCGCTCGCCGCTCCCGCTTCTCGAAAATGCTTGCGAACATCATCCGGGATGAGAAACCTGGGCTCGATAGGCCAGCCTAAATTCGCCTTTGCGCCGTTAAGCTCCTCTTCTCCTGGCGGTTCCCCATGTGCCGCCGCGGTGCCCGCTTTAGTGGGCATACCGATACCGATCGTTGAGCGGACGACGATCAGTGATGGTCGTTTATCAACCTTGGCATTTTCGATCGCCTTATCAAGCGCATCGAGATCGTTAACATCGTCGACTTTCTGAACATGCCAGTTGTAGGCTTCGAAACGTGCCGCTTGATCTTCGGTAAACGCCAGATCGGTATCGCCATCAATCGTGATGTGGTTATCATCAAAGAAGTAAATCAGCCGGCCGAGTTTTTGGTGCCCGGCCAACGAGGCTGCCTCCGAAGAGATGCCCTCCATCAAGTCGCCATCCGAGCAGATCGCATAAATCCAGTGGTCCACGATCGGAAAATCCGGCTTGTTGTAGATCGCAGCCAGATGCTCCGTAGCGATCGCCATCCCAACCCCATTCGCAAATCCCTGACCAAGCGGGCCGGTCGTAACTTCAACACCCGGGGTCAGGTGATTCTCTGGATGGCCGGGTGTGATGCTGCCCAGCTGGCGGAAGTTCTTGAGCTCCTTAAGCGGCAGATCATAACCGGTCAGGTGCAAGATCGAATATAGCAGCATCGAGGCGTGCCCGGCTGACAGGATGAAGCGGTCCCTATCGGGCCAGGCCGGATCTTGAGGGTTGTACTTTAAATGCTTGGTCCATAGCAGGTAAGCGATCGGCGCCAACGCCATCGGCGTCCCGGGATGACCCGAGTTGGCTTCTTCGACCGCGTCAGCGGACAGGAACCGGATCGTGTTGATGGCACGTGTTTGAAGGCCGTTTTCGCTCATTCTCTTCTCCCTTGGAATTGTGAGGCAAACCTTGTTAGACAACCATGCTCATTACATCATGGCCAGCTTGCGTAAATGAATCATAGCATGTGCGCTCAAATCTTCATTATGCTGCTGCACCCAGTAGATGCGCCAAAGGCGAGAAATCTTTCATGATCCACTCTCCCCTATCAGCGCTTTCAGCCAGCGCTTCAAGCCGCGCGTGCATTCAATGCCCAGTTTATGACCCACATCCGTTTCACAGAAATGAACTTTCGCAGCCTCACTTTCAAGCTTCTCCACGTCCCGGCGTGCTCGCTCAACCGGTACCAGCTCGTCTCGGGTCCCGTGCCCCCAGTAAACAGGAATCTCTGCGATTTTGTCCGGGGTACCCTCAGGGTAGTAACCCGCCAGGACGACCACCGCCTTTGGCTGGGTCTCCAGCGACTCCGCCAGCGCGAAACATAACGCTGCGCCCTGACTGAAACCCATCAACACAAGGCGGTCTGGATCGAAGCGGTGCTCGTCCGTTAATTTTGCGATCGTTTCTTCAACTGCGTCGATGGCCTCGGAAAAATCTTGCATGGTTGTCTGAATCGAGGCTTGCTGGTCGGTCCACTGGAATCCCTGCCCATTCAACGGGAAACGACCACGCAGCGAGGCGACCGGAGCCTGCTCGGGAAGGACAGATTCGAGCACCCACATTACACGTTCATCGCCGCTCCATCCGTGCAGCATGAGGACATGCAGCGGGTAGCTTTCATCGCCCTCGCGCAGGATATAGGGAACACCACCCGCAGGTCCTTCGTGGAATTTGTGGTCACTCATCCAGGTTTCGCTTAACGATCCAATCCATGACGGCCAAACCCCCGAACGCCAGCAGCACCGGCACAACGAAGACGAGCATACAAAGAAGCGACATCCGCACCGCCCCGGGTCCATACAGCCACCAGATCAACAAGTTGCCGACGACGAGCACCAAGAGGATCCCCCCGGCGAAGAGCTGGATCGTCGTATTTCGTGCATATTTACGCAGATCGCGCCCTGAAAACCCGTCACCCATCACGGTGTTCCTCGAGAACCCAATTGATGATCATTTCGGCATCGTCCAGCGGGTCCTGCTCGAAGGGCAGCGTGAAGTCTTCCGCGACCCGCGCCGTCAATCGATCGGCGGCAGCTCTTAACCGCCCCGGGAAATGTCCCTGTTCCTTAAACCAGCTTAGAAAACGGTAGGCGTTCGCTTCCGGCAGCTCTTCTGCCTGCGCCGGATCGTAGATCGATTCCAGTGCCCAACCGGCGGCACGACGCGCACACACGCGAGCCCGCCCCTCGTTGCCCTCCAGTCGCGCTTCCCGCGCCATTTCGAACTCGCGCATGACCACTTCTTCAAGCTCTTCTCGGCTTCGCCGCGATGCCATTCTTAAACGTCCTTCCACGCAGGGCATTTTCATCCGTGTGTCCTCCCGAATATACTATCATCTAACTGCTCTGCGTGAGCATTGGGAACCTCTTCGCCGCCTGCCAGCCCGGCGAGATAGTGAAGGTGAGGGCTATGCGTTTTGAAGATAAAGTTGTGCTTGTAACCGGTTCGGGACGAGGCATCGGCCGTGCGATCGCATTGCGCTTTGCCGAGCAGGGAGCCGACCTTATCCTGAACTTCTTCCGCAACCGTGAACCTGCGGAAAACACGGCATCGCAGATTCGGGCGCTAGGCCGGCGTGCATCAGTGGTCAGGGCGAATGTCGGCGATCTTGACGAATTAAACATGCTCATCGACGAAGGTGTCAGAGAGTACGGCGGCATCGACATATTCATCAGCAACGCCGCTTCCGGCTACAATCGACCGGTCATGGAGCAACGTCCAAAAGGCTGGGAGTGGACGATGAATATTAACGCCCGGGCGCTGCTATTCGGTGCGCAGAAAGTCGCTCAGAGCATGCAGGCTCGCGGAGGTGGCGCGATCGTGAGCATCTCAAGCCCCGGTTCTTTCCGGGTCCTTCCAGAATATGTTGTCGTGGGCGCCAGCAAAGCTGCGCTTGAGAGCCTCACCCGCTACCTGGCGGTCGAATTCGCCCCCCTGGGGATCCGGGCGAATGCAGTTTCGCCCGGCTTGGTGGAGACCGAGGCGCTGGCTCACTTCGAAGCGACCAGTGACGGCAGCATCATGCAGCGGGCCATCGAGGCCACACCAGCAGGCCGGCTGGTAACCCCTGAAGACGTCGCGGCCCTGGTCACGTTTCTCTGTTCGCCAGAAGCCGAGATGATCCGCGGGCAAACGATCCTGCTGGATGGCGGCTTTAACCTCCCAGCCGATTCTATGCTGCCCACAATCAAGTAACGTTTCTGTTAGATCGAGACGCTCTCAGTATCCCGGGCGATGTGATCTAGAAATTCTTTACGCGTGGTCTCGTTCTCGCGGAAGCAGCCCAGCATCGTGCTCGTGACCATGCGTGCGTTCGCCTTTTTAACGCCCCTGATCTTCGAGCAGAGGTGCAGCCCTTCAACGACGACCGCGACACCCTCGGCGTGGATGGCCACCTCTACAAAATCGGCGATCTGGCGCGTCATCCGCTCCTGCACCTGCAAACGACGCGCAAACAGATCCACAATCCTGGGGATCTTTGATAGCCCGATCACTTTTCCATTGGGTATGTAAGCTACATGTGCCCGGCCGAGAAAAGGCAGCAGGTGATGTTCGCACATGCTGTAGAACTCGATATCCCGCACGATGACCATATCCTGATAATCAACATCGAAGATAGCCTCATTGATCAACGCATAAGGGTCAACGCGGTACCCGGCCAGCAGCTCATCGTACATACGCGCGACCCGATCTGGCGTTTTTTCCAAACCCTCCCGGCACGCATCCTCACCAAAGGCGTCCAGCAGGGTGCGGATCGCATCGCGAATCTCCGGTTTTGCCACACCGACTCCCCCGAGCAATTCAGCAGCAGCTTCAATGTCATGCATGTGTCCCTCCGATCAATTTTTCGTTCCCGGAATAGTATCACAGCAGGTCAATGGCGATGCAGTAATTCAGCCTTCATTTAAAATAGACTGTGCCTGCCCGCCTGTCATGGGTACAATGGAGATCATATCTAAGGAGCGGTATGATCAACGGCGAGGAGAGCTTCCATGGCTGAGGATCAGATACTCATCAAAGACCTGTTGCTGCGTGGCATCGTTGGCATTAACGATTGGGAGCGTGAGAAACGCCAGGATATCCTGATCAATATCACGCTTACGGGCGATCTTTCGAAGGCAGGGCAGACGGATGCGATTGAGGATACGATTAACTACCGCACTATCACGAAGAGGGTTATTGAGATGGTTGAGAACGGCGAACCTTACACGGTTGAGCACCTCGCAGCCCGCATCGCAGAGATTTGTCTGGATGCACAAGGGGTGTTGCGTGCCCGGGTGAGGGTCGAGAAACCTGGTGCGCTCCGCTTCGCGCGTTCTGTCGGGGTAGAGATTGAAAGGACCAGGACGGATCTTGCCTGAGAAAGCCTTCATCGCACTGGGGTCCAATATTCAACCCGAACATTATCTGCCGCGTGCAATCGTTCAACTCGAAGGCCTCGGGCGTATCCTTGCGGTCTCCAACGCCTACCAGAGCCGTGCGATCGCGGCAGAACCCCAACCGGATTACATCAATGCCGCAATTGTGTTCGAGACGACGCTATCTCCTCTAGAGCTGCGCGAGCGCTTACGGCAGATCGAGGCCGAACTCGATCGCGTCCGCACGGCCGATAAATACGCCGCCCGGACAATAGACATGGACATCGCCTTGTATGGGAGTTTGATCCTGGGGCATCCATTGCTTCAAATCCCGGATGAGCAGATCTACCAGCGCCCGCATCTCGCGGTGACCCTGGCAGAATGTGACCCGGATTTCGTCCATCCACAGACCGGGGAGCGGTTGAGTGCCATTGCCGAACGCCTCCATGACCCGGCGCTGCTCACATTGCGCGATGATCTCGACCTGACAGCGGGATTGAACTCGCCGACCGGGGCGGCCGGGTCATGACCTCAAAGACGGCCGACGTCGTCATCTGCGGTGCCGGGATCGCCGGGATCTCGGTCGCCTACCATCTCGCAGTCCACAGGGGCATTTCCGATGTGCTGCTGATCGATGAGCGTCCACCGCTATCACTCACCAGTGACAAATCAACCGAGTGTTACCGTAATTGGTGGCCGGGACCCGGGGACGCGATGGTGAGCATGATGAATCGCAGCATCGATATCCTCGAGAACCTGGCGGATGAGAGCGGAAATGTCTTCCAGATGAACCGGCGCGGATACCTCTTCGCGACCGCTGATCCCGAACGCATAAGCGATTACAGAGCGCACGGGGAGGAAGCCGAAAAACACGGAGCCGGACCGCTGCGGATCCACGACGGAAGCCCCGGTAGGACCGCCTACACCCCCGCGTCGCCCGATGGCTATCAAAGTCCACTCACGGGCGCGGATCTGATCCTGGATCCCCGGCTGATCTCAACTCATTTCCCCTATCTCAACCCCGAGACGAAAGCGGTCATCCACGCCCGTCGTGCCGGTTGGTTCAGCGCGCAGCAACTGGGCATGTATATGCTCGAGCAGGCCCGACTGCGCGGGGTCGAGTTGATCACAGGTACTGTGCAGGACGTGGCGCTTGAGAGAGGACGCGTTGGTCGCGTCGAGGTTGAGATCCCAGGATCACGCCTCTCGATCAGCACACGCCACTTTGTGAATGCGGCCGGGCCGTTCGTCGGCACTATCGCCCGCATGATCGGTCTGGAGCTACCGGTCTTCGCCGAATTGCATGCAAAAGTCTCAATCAACGATCATAAGGGGATTTTCCCGCGAGAGGCTCCGCTGCTGATCTGGTCCGACGACCAGCACCTTCCCTGGCGCGAGCATGAGCGTGATTTCTTCACCGGGGATCCCGAGAGCCAGTTCTTGCTCGATCGTTTTCCGGCCGGCGTTCACGCCCGCCCGGATGGGCCTCTGGATAGCCCGATCGTCCTGATCCTCTGGACCTATCACCTCGATCCTGTCGCGCCCACGTTTCCGCCCAGCTTTGATGAAGCCTATCCGGATATCGCGTTGCGCGGTCTCTCGACGATGCTCCCGGCGCTGGAAGCCTACTTCGACGCGCCTCCGAAGCCGTATCTTGACGGCGGCTACTACACCAAAACCCAAGAAAATCGCCCGCTTGTCGGACCGCTCCCGGTGCCCGGAGCCTGGATTCACGGTGCCCTTTCGGGTTATGGGTTGATGGCCGCGCCGGCCTGCGGCGAACTGCTCAGCAAACAGATCTGCGGCGACACACTGCCAGATTACGCACCCTGGTTCCTGCTCGAACGCTATGAGGATCCCGAGTACCAACGCCTGCTCGCAGATTGGGGTCAGTCGGGGCAATTGTAACCGCAGGATGTAGCCGGGCTTTAGCCTGCGCCTGGGCGAATCGATCAGGGCTTTCGACCCATTGGTCCATCCGGGTTATTGTCTAACCACAGCACGGGCTGAAGCCCGTGGCGTCATCAAAAATATTCCTTCTCCTGGAACGTGCGCATCTGCCGTCGGTCAGGATAACCCCGCCTCAACCAACAACCGGCGTATCTCCTCCCGCGGCTCCGTTTCGAGATCCATCAACGGCGGCCTGACCGGGCCGCCGTAATAACCCATCATGTCCATCGCCGCCTTCAAACCCGGGACGCCATAACGCGCCGTCACGGCCGTATTCACATCGATCAGCCGCAGCTGGGTTTCCTGCGCCTTCCCAATATCACCGCGCTGGAAGGCCTCCAGAATTTCGCTCAGCGCTGCTCCGGCGATGTTCGCCAGCGCGGCAACGGTCCCAACAGCCCCCATCGCCAGCGCTCCCAGAAAATATCCCCCGGAGCCAGCCAGGACCACAAAACCCTCCGGGGCATTCTTAACCACTGTACCGATCTTGTCCACACGCCCGGAACTGTCCTTGATCCCGACGATGCGTGGGTGCCTGGCAGCAGCCAGGATGGTCTCCGCCGGCATGTCAATCCCCGTATTGGCCGGGACGTTGTAGAGCAGCACAGGAAGTGGGGATGCCTCAGCCACCGCCGCAAAATACCCGACCAATGCGTGATGATCCATCTTCGATTTGAAATAGCTGGGCGTGATTACCAGCAGCGCCGAAGCACCCGCCCCGGCCATTTCAACACCCATTTCTATCGTGCCCTGCGTGGAGGGCATCCCCGACCCTGCGATCACGATTCGCGCGCCCTTAACGTGATCGCTAACAAATCTGACCAGGCTCACCCTTTCGACATTGGTCAGCGAAGTGAATTCTCCGTTCGAACCACCGACAACGTATCCGGACAGCGGCTCGGATCCCCAGCGAACGAGGTTTGATTCGAGCAGGTCATAGGCGATCCCGCCATCTTCCCGAAACGGCGTCGCCAGCGGGGGGAAGACCCCCTGGAGGTTGAGTGAATCTTTAATCATCGGTCAGGTCCTCGTGTTTACAATCCTTGGTTATACTCCTCCACGGCTTCGCGGATCGCCGCACGCAGTGTTTCATTTGGAACCTCTTCGACCCGTGTGTAGCGTTCCGCGTTCACCCAGATTTCGAGCCCACCATCAACACCCATGCCGAAATCAACTTCCAAGCCACTGAGTGAAGGATCGTCAGTCACTTTTTGACGGACCCTCTCCTCAATGACTTCTGCGATCGGTGTAGCCTGAAACTCATCACGAGCAACGAGCGGATCACCATCCGGCAGCGCCTCGCTGGTTGAAACATCATTCTCTCTTCTCCCGGAAGTGCGCACTGCGAAGACGATCACGACCAGCATGATCGCGAAGACGAGCAGACCCCCGACGATTAACTCATTCGTTCCAACCATTTTCTTGCTCCTTCATTCGCTCATCAGCACGGCGCGTGCCGGCGCACCGTCACTGGCGATGATCTTTAATGGAAGACAGGCGAGGTCATACCACCCCGCTTCTATAGAAGAAAGATCGAGCCCTTCAACGATGACGACGCCATGCCGTAACAACGTTTGATGGGTCGGCACCCCGGCATCAAACGGCGCCACGGAGAGGTAGTCCACTCCCACCAACTTGATTTTCTTTTCAACAAGCCACTCCGCCCCGCTCAAGTCGACTGCGACGAAATCCTCCTGGAAGGTCTGAATGCCACCCGCCCAGTACATGCTGTTGCGTGTCTTGAACAGGATCCGCTCTACCCCGTCAGGTATCGCCGCTTCTCGGAGCGTGCCTGCGTCAATCACATCCACCCCGATCAAATCAAGAACATATGTCGGGCCGACGAGAACTTCCAGCGCGAGCGTCTCGACACCCAGCCCGCTGTCGATGAAGTGGCTCGGCGCATCGACATGCGTCCCCATGTGCACCCCACAGGAGATCTGCGAGACATTCGCGTCGGCGCCTTCGGAGATCAGTGAAAGTTTCTCAATTCTGACCGGTGGATCGCCCGGCCAAACAGGCAGGCTCGGGCTGATCGGCAGTGAAATATCCACGATTCGCATCTCGACTTCCCTTCACACGGACGGCTTTCGCTGACCCAGGTCGCGCGATTATGAAAGCTCACGTTTCGTATCTATAATCCTCAATAAATAGAGCGCAGAGAGGATTTTCATGACAGATCATAACATCATCCAGAAGCAAATCCGAACGCAGCTGGATAGCAGCCTGGCTGATTTGCGGCGCTTATGCAGTCAACCCAGCATCGCCGCACAGGGTCTTGGGATGAACGAATGTGCCGGGCTGGTCGCCGAACTGCTCGAAGCGCGTGGATTCGATACCCGGATCATGCCGACGCGTGGCTTCCCGGTCGTTTTCGCCGAGAGGTCAGGTCGTGAAGACCGCACACTCCTTTTCTACAACCATTACGATGTCCAGCCACCTGAACCGCTTGATCTCTGGGATTCAGAACCATTTGAACCCGAGATCCGCGGTGGAAAGATGTACGCCCGCGGTGTCAGCGACGACAAGGGCCATATTATCAGCCGTCTTGCTACCATCGATGCTCTGCTTTCGATCGAGGGCGAGCTTCCCTGCAACGTAAAATTTGTCATTGAAGGCGAGGAGGAAATCGGAAGCCTTAACCTTCCCGAATTCGTCAAAATGAACCATGAACTGCTCTCTGCAGACGCTTGCCTGTGGGAATTCGGCGGGGTTGATCATGAAGGTGTGCCGGTCCAGTACGCTGGCCTGCGGGGAGACTCTTATGTCGAGTTGAGTGTTCAGACGGCTTCACGCGATTCACATTCCGGATTGGGAGGCTCCATCTTCCCCAACGCCGCCTGGCGGCTCGTCTGGGCGTTGAACACTTTGAAATCGCCCGATGAGACGATCAATCTGCCAGGTTTTTACGATCGTGTCAAACACCCGACCGAACGCGATCTCGCGCTGCTCTCCGACCTGCCCGATATGGCCGACTCGTACAGAGAAATCTACGGAGTGCAGCGTTTTCTCAAGGATTTGGAGGGCGGTCCCGAATTAGAACGGGAAGCGATCTTCAGCCCTACCTGCACAATCTGTGGTCTTACTTCCGGGTACCAGGGACCCGGATCGAAAACCGTCATGCCCGCTCGCGCGAGCGCCAAAGTGGATTTCCGTCTGGTGCCTGATCAGGACGCAGATGAGGTCGTCCTGATGTTGCGAAACCATCTGGACGAGAACGGCTTCCATGACATTGAGATCACCTACCTCGGCGGCGAGAATCCCGCCCGGACCGACCTCGACGATCCTTTCCTGAAGTTGGTCGTCGAAACTGCAGAACCGGTCTATGGTCGCGCCCAGCGTGTGGTCCCTATGTCAGGCGGATCCGGACCGAATTACCCGTTCATTCACGATCTCAAGCTGCCGGTCGCAACTGCCGGACTCGGTTACCCGGAAGGCAACGTACACGCCCCGAATGAGAACATGGTGATCGATTACTTCATCAAAGCTGTCGAGCACACCGCGCTGATCCTGCAGGGATTCAGCCGTATGCCTGATTAGTCTTGTTAATCCCCCCGGCCTGGGCTATAATCATCGGCGTTCGGGGCGTAGCGCAGTCCGGAAGCGCACTTGCATGGGGTGCAAGGGGTCGGCGGTTCAAATCCGCCCGCCCCGACAGCTGACCGCCAGAGAAATCTCTGGCGGTTTTTTTTATCATCCATGACCCCGATACTGAAAAAAGCCTGATCCGGCCTGCGGAATCCCGGGGCTCTACCCTCAATCGGCTATCGAGCACGGGACTTCATCAAACCACAGTTGGACCAGGGGTTGGGATTACTGGTTTGAATTAAAGCTCCTAAATTAGCTGCTCGGGGATGACGGGCAAGGTCACTCCACTCGATTTCCACACTTATAGCCATCGGCAAGCAGCGTCTATCGAATTTTACTCACGAGTGCTCTTGCGGTTGGTTCATCCACAATGAGTTCAGACATGAGCCTGCCTCGGAGGGCAGAGAGGAGGCCGTTCACTTTCGCCAATCCGGAGACAACACAAATCCCGTGTTTTAGCCGGAACATATCGAGGTTAGGACCAGAAGCTCTTTCATTGATCGGGATGTTGTGAGAACTACCATTTTCCCTGAAAAACACCGTGGCAATATCTCCGACAATGTTTTCTCGCTTCAATTCCTGGTAATCCTTTTGTTCCAGGTAGCCTGCGCTGTATACGTGGCTGGGAATCCCAGCGCTCACCGCCCCGATGCTGTAAAGAAGGACATCCGCTTTTTCCTGCAGATTCAAAATTCGCTTGATACTTCTTTCACGCCAAAGAGCCTGTTTCGTTTCTGCATAATCAAAGAATGTGGGAACCGGGAACAGGTGCACTCTGGCTTGATAGTTTGCTGCAAAGCGCATCAAGATTTCACTGGCATAGTTGATTCCGGTCGATTTGATGTTGCCCGCGCCATTCAACTGCACGATTTGCAGGTTATGTGTGCTCTTCTTGAGCAAGTGCCTGGATATCGCGCTCAGCGTGGTTCCCCAGGCAATCCCCAGGATCATGCCCGAACCAATCACGGAGTTCAGATGATTGGCTGCATATTGTGCGACAAGGTCGAGCCAAACGGCTTCCCCGGCAATGTCTGGTACAGGGACAACGTGGATCCTTTCAATGCCAAACGATCCGCCAATGCTTTTCTCTATTTCGGTGATCTCTTGCGTGGGTGTGGCGACCTTGATTTCGACATACCCTTCGTCTTTTGCAAAACTCAACATGCGCGAAACTGTCGACCTGGAGACCTTTAGCTCCATGGCAATCGCGTCCGTCTTCATGTTCTGGTAGTAATACATCCGTGCGACTTTTATGGCATTTTGGATCTTCTCTTGATTCTGGTGATACTTCATGTTCACCTCCCCACCCCAGCGAGCATATCCCAGCCCGAACATATGTGCAAGCTTGCAGAAAATATTCCCGCATGCTCAGCATCCACCCCAGTCCCTTCTGCACGTCCGCCCAATATTCTTGACTAGTCGTGCAGCGGTCTATAGGATCGGTATATCCCACCCTCGGCAAGGATGAGATGCAACATATGAGTGAATTCATTGTTTCTATCGATCAGGGCACGACAAGCACGCGCTGCATGATCTTCAATCACCGCGGTGAACCGATCGGCGTCCATCAACTTGAACACAAGCAGTATTTTCCGAATCCGGGCTGGGTTGAGCATGATCCGGTTGAAATTTGGGAGAATACTCAACACGTGATCCATGGCGCAATGCGCAAAGCCGGCATTAGCTCAGAGAGCATTGCCGCAATCGGGGTAGCGAACCAAAGGGAAACAACAGTTGTGTGGGATAGAGCAACCGGCCGACCATTCCACAACGCACTTGTCTGGCAGGATACACGCACGGACGGACTTATAGCTGAGTTGGGAAAAGAGGAAGGGCAAGATCGGTTTCGTGAAAGGGTCGGGCTGCCATTGGCGACCTATTTTTCCGGCCCAAAAATCGCCTGGATATTAGACAACATTGATGGCGTCAGGACGGCAGCAGAAGAAGGCCGGGCGATATTCGGGAATATCGATACCTGGCTAATCTGGAACCTGACCGGGGGAATCAGTGGAGGCAAGCACATAACGGATGTCACCAATGCCAGTCGTACGATGCTCATGAACCTGGAGACATTGTCCTGGGATGAGCAAATTTGCGAAATCATGAGGGTACCACCTTCGCTATTACCCAAAATCTGCTCTTCATCTGAAGTCTACGGACACACTAAAGCAGGTGGACCCTTTGGAGGAGGCCTCCGTATAGCTGCCGATCTTGGCGATCAGCAGGCCGCCATGGTGGGACAAGTTTGTTTTGAACCCGGTGAAGCAAAGAACACGTACGGCACCGGCTGCTTTATGCTCTTGAATACGGGTGAAAAGGTGATCCATTCCAAGAATGGATTGCTTTCCACCGTCTGTTACCAGTTTGGGGATGAAAAACCTACCTACGCCCTGGAGGGTTCGATTGCCGTCACCGGGGCATTGGTGCAATGGCTGAGAGATAATCTAAAGTTAATCGACTCCGCCCCCGAGATAGAGAATCTGGCCAATTCAGTTGAGGACAACGGCGGAATATATTTTGTTCCTGCCTTCTCCGGGTTATATGCTCCATATTGGCGGCCGGATGCACGTGGCGCAATCGTTGGAATGACCCGTTACATCAATCGCGGACATATCGCTAGAGCTGTTCTAGAGGCAACCGCTTATCAAACAAGAGAGGTCCTGGATGCGATGGATGCCGATTCGGGCGTGGCGCTGAAATCCCTTAAGGTTGATGGCGGTATGGTCCAGAACGAGATACTGATGCAATTTCAGTCTGACGTGCTCGCCGTACCTGTCATTCGACCCAAGGTTGCTGAAACCACTGCGCTTGGAGCCGCGTACGCGGCTGGATATGCCGTGGGGTTCTGGAAGGACAGGGATGAATTACGGAACAACTGGGAGGTTGATAAGACCTGGTATCCCGATGAGGAAAGCAAAGCCGGGATCGATTCCTTTGCGCAATGGAAGAAAGCCGTGACTCGGACCTTTGACTGGGTCGAGTAGGCGAAGCATGCTAAGCCGAGAAGAGAGAATTCGATCAATCAAAAGGAATCCCAGTATCAGCGTTCTGATTGTTGGAGCGGGGATCAATGGTATCGGGACCTTCCTGGATCTGGCGCTTCAGGGAGTGGATGTTCTCCTGATCGACCGCGGTGATTACTGCAGCGGTGCAAGCTCCGCCTCATCACACATGGTACATGGCGGAATACGGTACCTCGAAAATGGGGAATTTCGGCTGGTTCGAGAGGCTGTGCGTGAACGAAATCGGCTGTTGCAGAATGCTCCTCACCTAGTAAAACCCTTGCCAACAACCTTCCCAACCTTCAAATGGTTCTCCGGGTTATTCAATGCCCCTTTCAAGTTTCTTGGCCTGCTGGACAAGCCTGCCGAACGGGGTGCGCTCGTCATCAAGATTGGAATGTTGTTTTACGATTTCTATGCGCGCGATCAGGGAACGGTCCCCACCCATGTTTTCCGGAACAAGAAGAAGTCAATCGCGCTTTTCCCTGAATTGAACCCGGAGATAGTATCCACCGGAACCTATTACGACGGTTCAATGGAAGCGCCAGAACGTATCGCCATCGAACTGATCACTGATGCTGTTGAATTGAATGAACGCGCCATACCTTTGAACTACATGAGTATGGTTTCGGCTGAGGGGGACAAGGTGATCTTACGAGACATGATCGATGAGAGCACAATACTGGTCCAACCCAAAGTCGTGATCAATGCTGGCGGCCCATGGATCGACCTGATAAACAGATCGATTGGCGAGGAGACTGAATTCATCGGGGGCACTAAGGGCTCCCATATTGTCCTTGATAATCCCAAGTTGCGGGCTGCCATCGGCGATCATGAGTTCTTTTTCGAAAATGAAGATGGCCGCATTGTCCTGATTTTTCCGCTTGGAGACAAGGTCCTGATCGGGACCTCGGACATCCGCATCGAGAATCCGGATCAAGCGATCATCACCGACGAAGAAGTCCACGGTTTTATCGACATGGTGGGAAGGGTATTCCCCTCCATTGAGGTGGACCTGTCGCAAATCGTCTACACCTTTTCTGGGGTCCGCCCCCTGGCTTATTCACAATCCAACCCGACTGGACAAATCAGTCGAGACCATCAGATAAAGGCCATCGAACCTGATAACAAGATTGGCTTCCCGGTTTATTCATTGATCGGGGGAAAATGGACCACTTACCGGGCATTCTCGGAGACCATCAGCGATATAGTCTTGGATCATCTAGGTGTGCAGCGCAGGTTCAGCACCCGGAACTACAGAATTGGAGGCGGCAAGGATTACCCAAGGACAAAGGAGGACTTGGATGCATTCATTGGGGCTTTTGTGTCCGATGCGAATATCGATAGAGATCGGGCAGAGATCCTATTTTCAAGATATGGGACAAATGCAACCAGGATGCTCGATGGCGCAGGAACGGGGAAGGGTCGATTTCTACGAAATTACCCCGATATAAGCATAGATGAGTCCACCGAAATTAGACAAGACTTACCGGATCAATTGGGAGGACGCCCCACTTTGGGCACGATTCATAACGCAT
>JARGGH010000024.1 GCA_029210945.1 Anaerolineales bacterium | reverse complement strand
TCGGCTAGCGGTTCGTCGGATCAACGCCCGCAGAGGACTCTCACCTCCTAGCTATCGCCCATGCCGGGCGTACAAAAAAAGGCGCGTCCGTCACCGGATGCGCCTTTTTTGTTTGATAGTTCGAACGGCTACGAAGCTAACGATTCCGTCTTGGACCCGGGTCTCCGGCGCTGATTCAGCAGACCGAAGAGTCCGATCCAGCCCACGATCACTCGCAGGAATAGGCCCATCCCTGCAACCATGATGAGAACCATTGTCGCCAAAACGACGACGATCGTCCAGGGGTTAAGTGGGTTTCCGCCTTGATAAATAACCAGACGCGCCCTCAGCCGGCGCAGAAAGGTGTCGCTCGGGGAAACCGGCACCAGGATTTCTTTCAACATTCGTTCAAGATCTTCACGTTCCATGACAATGCATCCCGTGCATACTAACTTGGCTGTCTGTCTATGATGCAAGAATCAGGCTAAGAACCCTCCATCTCGCTTCCGATTTTCTTGACCTCATCCCGCAGCGCATTCAACGTGCGGTGATAGAGACTCTTGATCGCTCCCTCCGTGCGTCCCATCACATCACCGATCTCAGCGTTCGACATCCGCTCAACAAATTTCAGGATCAGGAGCGTTTGCCGGTCTTCAGGAAGCCGGCGGATCGCTTTGAGCAGCAGCTCATTCTGCTCGATGGCGATCGCCTCCGTCTCCGGGTGATCGCTGATCTCGCTCACCGCGACATGTTTCTCGAGCGGGATCACCGGCCGGCGGCTGCGGTCCCGATGCCAGTTCGCCACAAGGTTGTGCGCGATCCGGTAGAGCCAGGCGGTGAATGGGACCCCTTTATCCTCGAAATTCTCAACGTGCCGCAGAGCGCGCACAAAGACGCGCGCCGTCAAATCCTCAGCGTCGTGATGGTTGCCGGTACGGTAATAGATATAGCTGTAAATTCTGCTAACGTGCCGTTCATAAAGCTCGCCAAAGGCTTCCGGTCGGTCGCCCGCGATCTCCACCAGGTCCAGATCCCCGAGCTCTTTCAGATTCATCAAAGAATCCCCCGGAGGATCAAGCCGTTTATTGAATAAACACCGAATCGCATGAATGGTTTCCCTGTTTCCTGGAGGGCAGTCCTCCCCTCACCGGAAGGCTGTCCGACAGCAGTATAGCATGCTTGCAACCGCTCAATGCTATAATGATCGTCCCGTGATGAAATCATTGATCGCCTTCGACCTCGAGACGACCGGACTCGACACCGCACGTGACGCGGTGATCGAGATCGGCGCGGTTCGATTCCGCGGCGAACGCATCGAGGATCAGTTCCAGACGCTCATCAACCCGGGCCGCCCGCTCGATCCGGTCGTCTGCGAGCTGACCGGTCTGAATGACGCCATGCTCTCGGGCGCGCCGCGCCTGATCGATGTCATCGATGAGTTCGAGGCATTCGTCGGAGACTTGCCGCTCCTCGGACACAGTGTGCAGTTCGACCTCGCATTTATGCAGCGCGAGGGTTTGTTCAAGGATAATGAGTACCTGGACACGTTCGATCTGGCATCGGTCCTTCTTCCGGCCAGCAGCCGCTACAACTTGCGCGCCCTCGCCCAGGAGCTGGGCATCCCGGTCTTTGAATCTCACCGGGCGCTGGAGGATGCCCAGACCACCCGGCTGGTCTTCCTGCGCCTCTTTGAGAAAACGCAGGAGATCCCGGGCCCGATCCTGGACGAGATCACCCGCCTGGGGCAGGAGATCGAGTGGGGAGCCGGATGGGTCTTCGATCAGGCTTACGAGACGCGCCTCGCCGGCGGGGAAACCTTCACGCCCCTGTCCCGCAGCGATCTTCAACTGTTTCCGGTGCCCACAAAACCGGCCGGCGGGCTAAAGCCTGCCCGGCAGATCGAACCGCTCGATGTGGAAGAGATCGCGGCGATATTCGAACCCGGCGGCAGCTTCTCGCAATCCTTCGAAGGCTATGAGAACCGCCCGCAGCAGATCAACATGGCGCGCGCCGTGACGGAGGCCCTCAACGAGAGCAAACACCTGCTTGTGGAAGCCGGCACGGGGACGGGAAAGTCGATGGCCTACCTCGGGCCAGCCTATGCCTGGGCCGCTCAAAACGGCGAACGCGTCGTCATCTCCACCAACACGATCAACCTCCAGGACCAACTGATCCATAAAGATATCCCTGACCTGAGCATCGCCCTGGATGCCGAGGTGCGCGGCGCAGTCCTAAAAGGGCGCGGCAACTATCTCTGCCCGCGCCGCTTTGACGCGCTGCGGAAGCTGGGCCCGCGCTCCACCGATGAAATCCGGCTGCTGTCTAAACTGCTGCTCTGGCTTTCACAGGGCGGACCCGGCGACCGCACGCAGCTGAATCTGCCGCGCGGGGAATCGATCGTCTGGTCCCGGCTTTCCGCCGACAACGAAGATTGTTCGCTTGAAACCTGTGCCTCCCAGGCCGGGGGACGCTGCCCCTACTACCAGGCACGCATGGCTGCCGAACACGCCCACGTCGTGATCGTCAACCATGCTCTCTTGCTCGCCGACATCGCCGTCGGGAATCGTGTGATCCCCGAATACAATTACCTCGTTGTGGATGAGGCTCACCACCTCGAGTCGGCAACTACCAACGGGCTCAGTTTCTCGGTTACCGAAGCGGAGGTCCAGCGCGTTTTCCGCGACCTGGGATCGCGTTCGCGCGGATTGCTGCGCCAGATCCTCGACCTTGCCCGACGGGAACTCCCGCCGGAAGCTGCCTCGGGCGTCGACCAGGCCGTGAGCGTCGTTTCAGACCGCACCGCTGAGTGTACCGATCACGCCAGGGCACTTTTCGAGCGGCTGGGCGACTTCATGCTCAACCAGCGCGAGGGCAAGGATATCGGCCGCTACGGGCAGCAGGTCCGCATCGTCGCATCGACCCGCACGCTCCCCGATTGGGAGAGAGTCGAGTTCGCCTGGGAAGACCTGCGGGGGCCGCTGGGCACGATGGTCCAGACCCTGGGCGCGATGAGCGAAGACCTCGAAACGCTGAGTGAATCTGGGATCGAGGCAGCCGAGAACCTGTCGGTCGCCGCCCGCATCGCCCGACGCTCGCTTGGCGATGTCTATACGAACTTAGAGGCCATGATCTTCGAGCCGGACACATCGCAGATTTTCTGGGTGGAGATCTCAGCTCGCAGTGAACGCATTTCGCTTCACGCCGCACCCCTGGAAGCGGGTCCGCTCGTCGAAAAACACCTCTGGTTCCAGAAGGAAGCCGTCATCATGACCTCTGCCACGCTGACGACGGCCGGCGAGTTTGACTACATCCGGAGACGGCTATACGCACACGACGCTGATGAACTCGCCCTGGGGACTCCGTTTGACCACGAGAGCTCCACGCTGCTTTATCTGGTCAACGACATCCCCGAACCGTTCGAGCGCCAGAAGTACCAGCACGCTCTCGAGAACGGCCTGCTGCAGCTGTTCAAAGCCACCGGCGGCCGTGCCCTGGGGCTTTTCACATCGTACGCACATCTTCAGCGCACCGCGCAAGCCCTGGCCGAACCGCTCGCGGCAGCCGGAATCTACCTTTACGAACAGAGCGGCGGCGCCTCCCGGCATACCCTCCTGGAAAGTTTCCGCAGCGCCGAACGCGCCGTCCTTCTGGGAACGCGCTCGTTCTGGGAGGGCGTGGACGTCCCCGGGGAGGCGCTTTCCGTGCTGGCGATCGTCCGCCTGCCCTTCGACGTCCCCAGCGACCCAATCATCGCGGCTCGCTCGGAGACTTACGAATCACCCTTCCAGCAGTACACCGTCCCGGAAGCGATCCTGCGCTTCAGGCAGGGCTTCGGGCGCCTGATCCGGACCCGCTCCGATCGCGGGATCGTCGCCATTTTTGACCGCCGCATCCTCACCAAATCCTACGGCCGCGCCTTCGTCGATTCACTGCCCCGCTGTACCGTCCGGACCGGAAATCTGGCCGGACTGCCGGATGCGGCTGAACGCTGGCTGGGTTTGTAGCGGGCTCATCTCGCACACCTTCTTTCGAACGCATTCACATTGACGCCGGAGACTCCCCGCGACTATAATCCGACCAGTTTCATCCTGAAGATACAACGAGGATATTAGACCAGTGATCGATGTCAACGAATTACGCAGCGGTGTCACATTCGAGCTCGATGGAGAGCTTTACAAAGTCGTCGAGTATTCCCATCACAAACCCGGACGTGGCAAGGCGACAATCCGGACGCGCGTGCGCAACCTGCGCACCGGGGCGATGCTTGAGAAATCATTCATCTCCGGCGATAAGGTCCAGGATGTTCGCCTGGATTACCGACAGTGCCAGTTCCTGTACACCGACGGTGAGACCTACCATTTCATGGATACCGACACCTACGAGCAGCCGACGCTTCCCGCCGGGGCGATCGGCGACGCCGTGAACTACTTGAAGGAGAACATGGAGGTCAAGCTGACCTTCTATGAATCCGAACCGCTCGACATCGATCTACCCACCACGGTCGATCTCGAAGTCGTCGAGTCAGAAATGGCCGTCAAAGGGGACACCGCGACCGGAGCCACGAAATCAGTGACCACCGAGACCGGGCTCTCCGTGCAGGTGCCGCTCTTCGTCGAACAGGGTGATACCATCCGGGTGGACACCCGTTCGGGCGAATACGTCACGCGCGCCTGACCTCGACTTCGATGATCACCCCAGCCGGCAGCGATTGTCCCTTCTACTACGAAGATTTTCACCGCGGTCGCGAACGGCAGGAATGCCGCTTGATCGACGGCACTCCGAACGGCGGCACCTATGCCCCTGATCTGTGTGCAAAGTGTGCCGTCCCGGGGATCGTTCGCGCGAACGCCTGCCCAAACCTCGTTCTTGAGGCGCGCGTGAGAAAGGGCTTCCTGGGGTTAATGCGCGGGGTTGATGTGTCGGCGTACTGCACCCGCACGATGCAAAACGTCGCTGAACCACAGATCGGCTGCGGTCAGTGTCATAAAGAATTTCCCACCTTCGTCACCCCTCCCGAAGACACATGATCCGCACGGTTCTCATCGATCTCGACGACACGCTGCTCGAAAATTCAATGGACCGTTTCCTCCCGGCCTACTTCCAGCGGCTGGGAGACTATTTGTCCGATCTCGTTCAACCGGATCGTATGCTGCCGGCGCTCATGGCCGGCACCAGCGCTATGCTCGCCAACCAGGACCCGACCTCCCTGCTCGAACGCAAATTTGCGGATATTTTCTATCCTGAACTGGGCTTAGATGAAGCTGAACTTCGTGAGCGCGTCACTTCGTTTTACACAGAAATTTTCCCAGAGCTTGAACCCCTCACAGCCGTTAAACCAGGCGCCCGGCAGTTCATGCGGCACCTTTTCGCAAGCAACTATGAAGTCGTCATCGCCACCAACCCGCTCTTCCCGAGGTTGGCGATTGAAGCTCGTCTGCGGTGGGCCCAGGTACCGGTCGATGAATTTGACTACTCGCTTGTGACGTCCTACGAAAATTTTCATTTCACAAAACCGAACCCGGCCTACTTCACTGAGATCCTCGGCTTGCTCGGGCGATCGCTCTCCGACGCGTTGATGATCGGCAATGACATCTCCGCCGACCTCGTTCCTGCCGATCAACTCGGGATGCCCGTTTTTCATCTTCACGCCGAGCCAGATGGAGCTTACTCCGGCGGGGATTTCGAGGCCGCTGCAAAATGGCTGGAGAGCGCCTGGGATGAAGCCAATCCCGGAGTGCAGCATGACCCGGAGGTCATCCTTGCACGCCTTAAAGGCCATCTCGGCGCGCTGCTGACGATGGCCGGGCGCTGCGACCTCGAACTCTGGCGCGCTCGTCCAGGCGCGGACGCGTGGGCGCCGATCGAGATCGTCGCACATTTTGCCGACGTCGAGCGCGAGGTGAACCTGCCACGACTCCAGCGGTTCAAGCGGGATAATGAGCCACACTTGACGGCGTTCGACACGGATGTATGGGCGCTGGAGCGCGGCTACCTCAACTACCCACCAGAAACGACTCTCTCCAATTTCATTGAGAGCCGCCAGCGTTTGATCGAAGAGCTGCGGGCTATGGATCGCGGCCACTGGCAGCGCACCGGTATTCATTCGCTCCTTGGCCCGACCACGTTGGCCGAGGTGATGCACATCGCCGCTGAACACGACCTGCTTCACCTGGCAGAGATGCGGCGCGCAATCGGTTTCCCGCCGTAGGCACAGCCCAACAGGATAAATCCTCGCTGCGTAAGCACCCGCCGACCGTGTCATCGCGAGGGGCGTCAGCGAGGACGCGATCCCCCTCTTTCACAAGGGAGATTTCCCAGCCAAGAACGCTGGATCATGGACCACAGCGCCTGCGGCGCCTCGCAATGACCCCTGAGTGTCTGGGTGCCGGGGTGCCTGAGTGACCGGGCTCCGGCCGACCGGGTCATCGCGAGGAGCGCTAGCGACGACGCGATCTCCCTCTTTCACAAATGAGATTGCCACGGCAGCCGAGAGCACATAGATCGCTAATCCCTGATCCCTATTCCCTTCTCCCGTGCACATCCAGATACAATAAGATTACAAGCGTCGTATCGAAAGGAACACTCCATGAAACTCGCTGACAGAAAAGTCATCGTGCTCGTCGAAAACGGTTTTGAGGACCTCGAGTTCTGGGTGCCATATATGCGCCTCCTCGAAGAAGGCGCCCAGGTAACTGTGGCAGGCAAGGGGAAAGGCCGCAAAGTGACGAGCAAATCCGGCGGTCTGAGCGCCGAGATCGAAGCCGACGTGGATGATCTCTCCGCAGCCGACTTCGACGGCATCGTTGTGCCGGGTGGTTGGGCTCCGGATAAGCTTCGCCGCTATGACGGCGTGAAAACCCTGGTTCACGAGTTGAACGCCGCCGGTAAACCCGTCGCGATGATCTGCCATGCCGGGCTCGTCGGGATTTCCGCCGGGATCGTTGCTGGACACAGAGCGACCGGGTCGCTCGGCATCAAGGACGACCTCGTCAACGCCGGTGCGACCTGGGTCGACGAAGCAGCCTTCCGAGACGGCAGCCAGGTGTGGGGTCGTGTAGTCGAGGATATTCCAGCGTTCTGCCGCGAGCTCGTCACAGCGCTGACGGAAGCGGATTGAGCAGCCTGCAATCGACCGTTCCTTTACACTGTCATGGGGCGCAGATATAATCTCTCCGACTGGGGAAGTGCTGGAATTGGCAGACAGGCGTGACTTAGGATCACGTGCCCTCGGGCGTGCGGGTTCAACTCCCGCCTTCCCCACAACCATCGGTCCAGAGGCTTGGTCGCTCGATCAAGATCAAGCCTACATTTTTGTCACCGCCGGTGCGGTGCTTATTGGAAGGAAAATGCATTGAAAATTGAGACGAAACACCTCGAAGACCGCCAGGTCGAAATGACGATCGAGGTCCCTGCCGACGAGCTGGAAAAAGCCAAACGCGGTGCCGCACGCCGCTTGAGCAAAAGCACGAAAATCCCCGGCTTCCGTCCCGGAAAGGCACCCTACCAGATCATCGTCAACAAATTCGGTGAGGAACTGGTGCTTGAAGAAGCGCTGGAGACGCTCGGGCAGGACATGTACCGTATGGGGCTGGAAAAAGCCGAACTGGAGCCTTATGCACCCGGGTCGATGGATGAAATCGTCAGCCAGGAACCGTTGACCATCCGCTATACAGTCCCGCTATCGCCGGAAGTAAACCTCGGCGATTACGAATCCATCCGCGTTTCCTACGAAGAACCGGAAGTCACCGATGAGGACGTCGAGGAGACGATGGAAGAGCTGCGCCAGCGCCAGGCACTCATCGAACCGGCAGACCGGCCGGCTGAACTGAGCGATGTTGTCATTGTCGACGCCTACGCAGAACTCAAGGATCCCGAAGAGGGAGAACAGGCCGTCATCCTGGACACCGACGATCTCTCGGTATTGGTCGAGGAAGACACCGACTTTCCTGTCCCGGGCATCGTTGAGCGCTACGTCGGGATGAAAGCCGGCGACGAGGTCGAATTCGACTACACCTTCCCCGAAGATCATGAGAATGAGGATCTGCAGGGCCGCGAAGCACACTTCAAGCTCGCCTGCAAAGAGGTCAAGTCCCGCCTGGTCCCGGAATGGACCGATAATCTGGCCCAGACGATCGGCGACTTCGAGAGCTTGCTCGACCTGCGCGTTGCGGTGCGGGAAAATCTGACCGAGCAAAAGCAGGCCAACGCCAGGGCGGAGTACACCGAAGAGGTCATCGAGGTCCTGCTTGAGCAAGCCGAAATCGCCTTCCCGCCCGTAGTCCTCGAGGAGGAACTCGAGCGATTGATGAGCGATGTCGGCGCACGGCTCCAGTCGCAGAACCTGACCATGGAGGATTATCTCAAAATCCAGGGACAAACCGTGGATGAGCTGCGCGAAGAGCTCATGCCGGATGCCGTCCAGCGGGTGAAACGCGGCCTGCTGCTCGGACAGCTGGTCGAGGATGCGAAGATCGAGGTCGAGGAAGAAGAGATCGAGTCGCAGATCGACAAGATCATGGAATCCTTCGGAGGCCAATCGTCACCCGATCTCCGCGAAGCGTTCGAGTCCGAAAACAGCAAACGAAGAATTGCGCTGGACCTGCTCACTGAGAAGGCCCTCGATCGTCTGATTGCAATCGCGAAAGGCGAAGGTGTTCCGCCAGAGCCTGAAGAGCCGCCTAGAGAAACCGAAGAGCCCGCGCATGTTCCAGAAGAAACCGTCGAGCCGCTCGAAGATGCGGCCGAAACGACAAAGGAGTAAGCTTTAGAGATGTCTATCCAAGATCCCCGTTCATTGATCCCGATGGTTATCGAATCCTCAGGGCGTGGTGAGCGTGCGTACGATATTTACTCGCTGCTGTTGCGCGAGCGCATTATTTTCCTCGGTTCTCCGATCAACGATCAGGTTTCGAACCTGATGGTCGCCCAGCTGCTGTTTCTCGATCGCGAAGATCCCGATCGCCAGATCAACATGTACATCAACAGCCCCGGCGGACAGATTTACTCCGGCCTGGCGATTTACGACACGATGCAGCAGGTGCGTGCCCCGATCTCGACCGTCGCCGTGGGCGTGACCGCTTCGTTCGGAACGGTGCTGCTCGCCGCCGGAACCCCCGGCAAGCGCTATGCACTGCCGCACGCCACAATCCACCTGCACCAGCCGCTCGGCGGCGCACAAGGTCAGGCGACCGATATCGAAATTCAGGCAAAAGAGATCTTGCGTTTGCGCGAAGAATTAAATAAGATACTTACACGCCATACTGGTCGCACACTGGAAGATATCGAACGCGATACAGAACGCGATTTCTATATGTCCGGTGAAGAGGCGAAGAAGTACGGCCTCGTTGACCATGTTCTCAATCCCTTCGAGGACGAAGAGAAAGAGGACAAGGAAGCGTAGAGAACGCATGTCCCAAACCCAGGAGCCGGACGAAGCCGAACTCCGGCGGTGCTCCTTCTGCAATCGAGATGAAGACGCCATCCATCGGCTGATCGCCGGGCCGGAGGGCGTCTTCATTTGCAATGAATGCGTTGACCTCTGCCGGGATATCCTTGAGGATGAAACCGCCCGCCCGCCGGGTGGTTTGAATGCTTCAGGAAAACCCTCGCTCTCCCCGCAAGAAATTTTTAACCACCTGGAGGAATATGTCGTCAGCCAGGAGCACGCCAAACGCGTACTCTCGGTGGCGGTCTATAACCATTACAAGCGCATCGCCAATCGAGGCTATGCCGATGTTGAGCTTGAGAAAGCGAACATCCTGCTCATCGGCCCAACCGGCAGCGGAAAGACTCTGCTCGCGCAGACACTGGCGCGCAGCCTCGACGTCCCGTTCTGCATCGCCGACGCCACGGCGCTGACCGAAGCCGGCTACGTCGGAGAGGACGTCGAAAACATCCTGCTGAGATTGCTCCAGGCGGCCGAGTTCAACATCCCGCGCGCCGAACGCGGCATCGTCTATATCGATGAATTGGACAAGACCGCCCGTAAGTCCGGTGATAATCCCAGCATCACGCGTGATGTGTCCGGTGAGGGCGTTCAACAAGCGCTGCTGAAAATCATCGAAGGCACGGTCGTCAACGTCCCGCCGCAGGGTGGCCGCAAGCACCCCCAGCAGGAATTCATCCAGGTCGACACCAGCGATGTGCTCTTTATCTGCGGCGGCACATTCGACGGCATGGCAAAGATCATCGCCGAGCGCATCGGCAAACGCGGACGAATGGGCTTCAGCGGCACAATCATCCAATCTGATGTTAGAGACGCCGACGAGAGCGCGCTGCTGCGCCTGGTGACCCCGGATGACTTGATGCACTTTGGCATGATCCCCGAGATCGTCGGGCGCTTGCCGGTCGTGACCAGCGTCGATCCGCTCGACGAGGCTGCGCTGCGAACAATCCTGACCGAGCCGCGCAACGCGCTCGTGCGCCAATACCAGCGTTTATTCGAGATGGATCAGGTCGAACTGGTTTTCACTGAAGAATCGCTTGATAAGGCGGCCAAGATGGCCCTTGCACGCGAAACTGGCGCCCGCGGTCTGCGCGCCATCATCGAGGGCGCACTGCTCGATGTGATGTACGATATCCCCTCCCATCCGGATATCCGCAAAGTGGTCGTCGACGAGAAAACCATCGATCGCAGCGGGCGCCCGCTGCTCTACAACGAAAGCGGACAGGAACTCGATCTCGACGAGAGCCTGCCGGATGCAGCCTGAACCATCTTCCCCGGGACATAACAGTATGAATATCATCGCAACTTTCTCAATCGTCGCATTCGACCCAGCGGAAAACGCCTGGGGCATCGCCGTAGCGTCGAAATTCCCCGCAGTGGGTGCGGTCGTGCCCTGGGCGCGCGCCGGCGCAGGGGCAGTGGCGACGCAATCCTATGCCAACACGACCTACGGGCCGCGCGGCCTGGAAATGATGGCAAGCGGCATCTCAGCTCAGGAAGCGCTCGACGAACTGATCAAAGAAGACGACGAACGCGCGCTGCGCCAGGCCGGGATCGTCGATGCCTCCGGCCGATCGGCGACATTCACCGGTGAAGATTGTTTCGAATGGGCCGGCGGAATCACCGGTGAACATTTTACCGTTCAGGGCAACATCCTGGCGGGACCGCAGGTCGTCGAAGCTATGGCGCAGGCCTTTCAGAGCTCCAGCGAGCCATTCCCGGAGCGCTTGCAAGCGGCTCTGCTCGCGGGTGATCGCGCCGGAGGCGACCGGCGCGGCCGGCAGAGTGCCGCAATTTTCGTCGTCAAGCCTGAAGGCGGCTACGGCAGGTTCAACGACCGTTGGATTGACTACCGCGTCGACGATCACGAGGACCCGGTCCCGCGGCTTGGAGAGATGCTGAAGCTCCACCGGCTCTACTTCGATGAAAGCGCGGAGGGGGATATCCTCGCAATCGAGGGGGAAGTCCTGGAACAACTTCAAAGGATCCTGCTCGCGCGCGGCTACGAGATCGCATCTATCGGGGACTACGACCAGATCACACGCAAAGCGCTGCGCGAATTCATCGGAAACGAGAATTTCGAAGACCGTACCGACGTCGAAAACGGACAGATCGACGCGCCTGTCTATGCGTACCTGATCGAAAAGTTTTCAAGCTGAAAGCGCAAGCCCCTGCCTCCCGACCGTAAAGTGATATAAATACCAACAGGTGAGCACACGAGCTCACCTATGATCCGACACCGGAGATAATGACCTTATGGATTCTGTGCATCAAGCCCGCGGGCTTTTGATCGACATGGATGGCGTTCTATGGCGCGGGCGGACGTTCTTGCCCGGCGTTCAAAATTTCTTCGCTGCGCTGCGCTCCCGGAATGTCCCCTTCCTTCTCGTGACCAACAACGCCACCGCCTCTCCCGATTCAGCCGTCGAACGTCTCGCCGGTGCGGGCGTTGCAATCGAACCGCATGAGGTTCTCACCTCTGCGCTTGCCACCGCCGCCTATTTGCAATCCGTCCTACCCCAGGGAGCCAGCGTGTACGCGATCGGCGAGGAGGCTGTTCGGTCCGCTCTGCAAGATGCGGGGTTTCAACTGCAAGATGGACACGATTCTGCGCAGGCGGTCGTCGTCGGTTTCGACCGGGAAATCAGCTGGTACAAGATGACCCAGGCTGCGCTCGCAATCCAGGCCGGGGCGCTCTTCGTCGGCACCAATCCGGATGTGAGCTTCCCCATCGAAGGTGGACAGGCGCCCGGGAACGGCGCGTTTGTGCTGGCCATCGAAGCCGCGACCTCAGCCAAGCCTGTCATCGTCGGCAAACCCGAGCCGCTGCTCTTCCAGCAGGCCGTGGAGCGGCTTGGACTTAAACCAGAGCAAACCCTGATGCTGGGAGACCGGCTGGAAACCGATATCCTCGGCGCACAGCGGGCGGGCATCGCATCTGCGCTGCTGCTCACCGGTGTAACCTCGATCGAACAGATCGATGGTTCCGGCATCGAACCAGACTTCATCTTCGAAGATCTTAATGCGCTCACCGCAGCACTCCAGGCAGGTCTCAATTGACGATTAAACCGCTCATTTTTGACCGATCGTTTGAGGATCTGGAGCATTACTTCGAGCAGCGCGGCAAGCCCGCGTACCGGGCGCGCCAGCTCTGGGAAGGCCTCTACCAATCACTGGCGACTTCCGCAATAGAAATCACCAACCTGCCCCTGAAACTGAGAGAGGGTCTCGAAACGGATTTCCGGTTCAGCGCCTTCCAAGAACAGGATCAACTGCAATCCCGGGATGGCTCGACCCAAAAAAGCCTGCTCAAAGCACACGATGGTTCCTTGATCGAGGTCGTTCTCATGCGCTACGACCGGAGGCGCACCGCCTGCATCTCAACCCAGGTGGGCTGCGGGATGGGATGCGTCTTCTGCGCCACCGGTCAGATGGGCTTTATCCGCAACCTCTCCCGGGGCGAAATCATCGAGCAGGTCCTCAGGATCGAACGCGACCTGGTGGAACAGGATAACCACCTGACCAACGTCGTCGTGATGGGGATGGGCGAGCCATTCCACAACTACGCGGAGACGATGGCGGCGATCGAGACGCTGAACGACGGGCGCGGCTTCAACTTCGGAGCCCGCCGGTTCACAATCTCGACGGTCGGTCTCGTTCCCATGATTGAGCGTTTTACCGAACAGAATCTGCAGCTCAACCTGGCAATTTCACTGCACGCCGCGACGCAGGAACTGCGGGATCAGCTGCTGCCGATTAATGCGCGCTACCCACTGGGCGAGCTGATGCATGCCTGCCGGCGCCATGTCCGGATCACCAAACGCCGTATCACGTTTGAGTGGGCTCTGATCGAGGGTGTAAATGATACGCTCGAACAAGCACACGCCCTCGCCGAGCTGATCACCGGTCTCAACTGCCATGTAAATCTGATCCCGCTCAACCCGACCGGTGGTTACCAGGGGCAACAGACCCGACCGGAGGTTGTCGATCAGTTTCTGGATGTATTGCACCAGCAGGGAATCTCCGCGACCGTGCGTGTGCGACGTGGGGTCGACATCCAGGCCGGCTGCGGCCAGCTCGCAACCGAACATCAAAACCGTTGAATGTCACGGTTTCGCTCTGAGCGCAGCTCTTGATCGCCCACCGGCTGCACGAAGCTGAATCTTGTTTTTTCAAAACCCGAACGGTATGATTAGCAGGATGGCTCGAGAGATGATTTTGGCGCCGTCCATCCTCTCTGCGGACTTTCTGCACCTGGGAGACGCACTTCAAGCCTGTGACGAAGCGGGTGCAGACTGGTTCCAGATAGACGTAATGGACGGCCATTTTGTCCCTAATATCAGCATGGGTCCCTTGATCGTGGAGGCCTGCCGGCGTGCGACCGAACGCACGCTGGATGTGCATTTAATGATTTCCAACCCGGATGCCTATTTGGAAGTTTTCAAGCGTGCCGGAGCGGATTCGCTGACGGTACACATCGAGACGACCACGCACATTCACCGCACACTCGGGGTGATTCGAGAGCTCGGCTGCCAGGTGGGTGTCGCCTTGAACCCCGGGACTCCCCTGACGGCGATCGAGCAGGTGCTCGACCTGGTTGATATGGTTCTCATCATGACGGTTAATCCAGGGTTCAGCGGGCAAGCTTTCATCCCGGAGATGGTGGGGAAGATCCGCAAGCTGCGCAGGATGCTTGACGATCGCGGCCTGGAGAGCCATATCCAGGTTGATGGCGGGATCAGCCCCCGGACGGCGCCTCTCGCGGCTGAAGCGGGCGCCAACGTGTTTGTCGCCGCCAGCGCCATCTTTCAGCACCCGGAAGGGATCCCTGCCGGCCTCCGCGAACTCCGGGAGGCGGTCACATGATGACCGTGTTAAAGCAACGAACCGCCATGCGGCGGTTCTTTGCAAACATTTCTGCCAGCTGGTCGGTGCGACGCTTAGACCTTCTCCATACGCTTGATGCATTTCGTGCAGAGCGTCTTCTTGACGACGCGCCCCTCTTCCATAACCTGCACCCTCTGAAGGTTCGGCCGGAATTTACGTCGGGTCGCTTTCATCGAGAAACTGCGTCGATTGCCAAACCGAGTCGTCTTTCCACAACGTTCACATTTCGCCATGTCAGGTTGATCCTTTCGTACCTGCGTGGTGTTAACCCATGCAAGCGAAGATCATACCACAGCCTATCAGACCAATCAATGCGAGCAACAGAAAGCGGAGATGATCGCTATGACCGGTGAGACTACAGTTTTAGGAACGATCTCCATCTCGCCTAAAGCTATTGCCACCATTGTTTCCCACGCGGCGGTGCAATCATACGGCGTGGTCGGGATGGCCTCGAAAAATTTCGTCGACGGCCTGGCCCACGCGCTGACCTACGATCCGTCCCACGGAGTAGACGTCAATGCGGGCGAAAATGAGATTGAGATCGACCTTTTCATCATCATCGAGTACGGCACACGGATTTCCAGCGTCGCCACCAGCGTAGCCAATGCGGTCCGCTATCAGGTCGAACGGGCGTTGGGGATGCCGGTCAGCGCGGTGAACGTCCATGTTCAGGGTTTGCGCGTGAGCGACACCGATTGAACGGGTCCCTGGAGCAATGATGCCTGAATCTATCAAGACAATCGATGCAAGCACGCGTACCCGTTTGATCGAACGCTATCGTGTGGTCAACGGGCCGACCTTGCAAAAGCTCATTGAAGCCAGCCTTGAATGGCTGCGGACGAACCAGCAGACGGTCAACGCGTTGAACGTCTTCCCGGTCCCGGACGGCGACACCGGCACGAACATGGTCCTCACGATGCAGTCCGCACGTGATGATGCGTTCGGCGCCAATGAGCGCAATGTCGGTAAGGTCGCCCAGGCCGTCGCCCACGGAGCGCTGATGGGCGCCCGGGGAAACTCCGGCGTGATCCTCTCCCAGCTCTGGCGTGGCTTCGCGCGCGCCCTTGATGACATGGAGGTCATGGACGCGCGCGCCCTGGCGGACGCGCTCGATGAAGCGCGTGAGACAGCCTATAAGGGCGTCGTCCGGCCGGTAGAAGGGACGATCCTCACCGTATCGAAAGACATCGCCAGACGGGCGCAGACTGCGCTGGATGAAGGCGTCGCGACCGCATTTGAAATGCTTGAAATCGTCGTGGAAGCGGCCGACAAGTCGGTTGCACACACTCCTGAACTGCTCCCGGTCTTGAAAGAAGCCGGCGTAGTTGACAGCGGAGGGAAGGGCTTGTTTTTCATTTTAGAAGGCATGCTGCGCGCCGCCTACCGGCAGCCGCTGGACACGGCGCTTGCGACGGTCCAACCTCTGAGCGCACTGAAACTCGAAGAAGCCGCCCACGCCGTTGAACCCGGTCAGGATTGGGAGGTAGTCGTCGATTTCCGCCCGAATGGCGCGCTGGATATCGACGGCTTCTACGATCATCTCGAAGAACTTGGCACTTCTATTCAGCTCGGTGAAGGTGATGGAATGTACCGCATGCACATCCACGTCGCCGACCAGGACGAGTATAAGCCGATTGAGTACATCAGGAGTCTGGGAACAGTCACAAACGTCGCCATCGAGAACCTGATGATCCAGGTGGAGGCGGGCACGGGCGGTTCCGGGATCGAGGAAATTCGCGTCCAGCCTGTCGAGCCCGGTGAGATTGCGGTCGTGACCGTCGCCCCGGGTCCCGGGATCGCGCGGGTCTTCTCAAGCCTGGGTGTGAACGCGATCATCGAAGGCGGACAGACGATGAACCCGAGCACCCAGGAAATCCTGAATTCATTTGAGGACCTCCCCACAAATAAGGTCATCATCCTTCCGAATAATAAGAACATCATTCTGGCGGCACAGCAGGCGAGCGAGCTCACCGTCAAAAACGTTGCGGTCGTCCCGAGCGTTTCGATCCCGCAGGGCATATCTGCCCTTTTTGCCTGGGATCCCGCTGGCGATTTCGATGCAACCGTGCAGGCGATGCGAGACAACCTGGATGAGGTCCAGTTTGCGGAAATCACGACGGCAACCCGCAGCGTTGAGATCCAGGGGGTCAAAGTGAAAAGCGGTCAGGTTATTGGACTGCTCAATGGCGAACTGACCAGCTCGGGAGATTCGCTTCAGAGGATCCTGATGGAGATCCTTGAGAAAGGCCGGGCAGAAGCGCACGAGCTGGTCACGCTTTATTACGGCGAGGATCTCTCCCCGAGCACGGCCAATCAACTTGCGGATCACGTCCGCGAGTCATACCCGGGATTAGAGGTCGAAGTCCACGAAGGTGGCCAACCTCATTACCAGATCATCCTTTCCATTGAATAAGATCCCAATGGTACACATCGTCACCGACGCTTCCGTTCGATTCACACAGGCGAACTTTGCCAGAGAGCACAACATTGTCGTCGCCCCGCTCAATGTGCGCTGCCAGAACCGCCAGATCCCGGATGGCCCCGAGACCAATCTAGCCAGCGCACGGCCGATGCTCGAGATGTGCGGACCGGACACCCAGATCGAAAGCCCGAGCGTAGAGACGTTTTTGAAGATCTACACCCAGTTACAATCACAGACTCACGAAATCATCTCGATCCACAACTCCGCCGGGCTCTCGAAAACTTTCCAGAATGCTTACACAGCCAGCCAACAGTTCCGCGGACGCATGGACATTCAAGTGATCGATTCTCAAACCGTGTCGATCGGGCTTGGCTTGATCGTCCAATCGGTCGCACAGGCCGCCCAGCGGGGTGAGAGCCTCGACGGTCTGGTGCAGATCATCCGCAGCATGATCCCGCGCCTTTACATGGTCCTGTTCCTGGACGACCTCTACTTCCTGGAGCGTAATAATCTGGTCAGCAGGTCCCAGGCCATCCTGGGGAATATGCTCGGGATCCTGCCGTTTCTCACGATGGAGGATGGCTCGCTGATTCCGATGGAGAAAGTGCGCATCCGCACCCGCGCGATTGAAAAATTGGTCGAGTTTGTCTGTGAGTTTTCCGGCGTCGAACACCTTGGCATCCTTCAGAATCGGCTCGATCCGGATGAGGAAAGCCTGGCTGTATATGAACGCCTGCGAGCAGTTTACCCTGCCGCGCCGATCACCTCCGTCTGCTATGGCAGCATGCTCTCAACATACGTTGGGTATAACGCACTGGGGGCAATTGTGCTCGAATCACAGGAGGAGATGCTTTGAGCCCCCTGAGGCCCCGGGTTGGGATCGTGACGGACAGCACCGCCGACATCCCTGCACACATCCTGCAATCCAAACAGATCGAACTGATCCCCGCCCTCGTGATGATGGATGGGGAGACATTCATCGATGGGGTCGATCTTTCCCGCCTCGAGTTCTACCGGCGCATGCCGTCCCTGACCCACCCACCCACGACGGCCTCCCCCTCCCCGATCGTTTTTCAGGATTCATATGAGCGGCTGTTCAAGCAGGGCGTCGAGCAGATCCTATCGATTCATGTCTCATCTCACCTGAGCGGGATTGTGAATGCAGCCTTCCAGGCTGCGCAGCAATTCGGCAAACGGGTGAATGTATTCGACAGCCAACAGCTCTCACTGGGGCTGGGTTATCAGGTGATCGAAGCGGCCAACGCCGCCGCCGAGGGTTTGAAGCTGGAGGCGATCCTTGACCATGTACGGTCGATCCGCGAGAAGGTGCGCATCCTGGCATTGATCGACTCGCTGGAATACCTGCGCCGCAGCGGAAGAGTGAATTGGCTTAAGGCAGGCTTCAGTGAGCTTCTCAAAATCAAACTGCTTCTGACGGTGAAGGATGGCTTCGTCGAATCATTTGGCCAGGCACGCACGTTCACGCGCGCCCTGCAGCAGCTGCGCGTGGAAGCCGCTTCCTGGGCGCCGCTCAGCCACCTGACCGTGATGCACTCCGGGATCGCTGATGTGGCGAACTCGCTTGCAGAAGACCTGCATTCACTGTCTTCGAGCCCACCGATGATCGTCGATGTGACGACCGTCATTGGCGTGCACGTCGGGCCAGGGTCGATCGGAATCGCCGGTCTGCCGCAATTCTAGCTCTGGCACTTTTAATCCATGCCCCTTATAGTTAATGCTGATGAATGAATCACTTACAAAATTGTCGAAATTTTTTAAATTAGAAGCCGACCGCGGTTATGACAACCGCGCCGTCGTCGGCGGCTTGAAGCGCATGCTCGATCCCTGGAAAGAACAGGCCAAGCAGGAGAATGTGCCCGAGCCCATCATCCAGGTCGTTGAATCTCGCCTGCGCGATTACAGCCGCCTGGCACCTCTCTCGCGCAAAGAGGCGCTGCAAGGCCTGTGGAACCGGCTCTCAGAGAACTACCCTGATCTGCCGAAGGACCTGTTCAGCGCTGAGCCATCCCAGGAAAGCGCAGCAGACACGCCGCCGACACCAGCGCGCTCTGGAAGTGCACCTCCGGCTGCGGTGGAAGAGCCGCACCCGGCTGCCGCCAGACCCCCGGTCGAGCAGCCGGACAGCGGCGATAAGAAACCGGCCAAGCCGGCCAGAGAGCCAGAAAAGCCCGAATCAGCAGGTCCCCCTCTGGCGCTGGACGCACCCTTGACGACGATCCAGGGTGTCGGCCCCAAGACCGCCAAAACGCTGGCCAAGCTCGGATTGTCCTCGCTTGGCGATCTGCTCTGGCACCTGCCGCGCCGGTATGACGACTACTCCCAATTGGAGACCATCAACCGTTTGTGGTACGGCCAGGAAGTCACTGTCATCGGGACGGTCGAATCCGCCGACCTGCGCGAGGTGCGCGGCGGACGCATGAAGCTCACCGAAGCGACGATTAGCGATGGTACTGGATCTCTGCGGGTAACCTGGTTCAACCAACCCTGGCTCTTGAAAAAGCTAAAACCCGGCACGCCGATTGTGCTCTCAGGTAAAGTCGATCAATACCTCGGGCGATTGACGATGGCCAACCCGGAATGGGAGCCGCTGGAACAGCGCCAGCTGCACACCAACCGCATCGTGCCGGTCTACCCGCTCACCGCCGGGGTTAACGGGAAATGGCTGCGGCGTGTGATCAGCTCTGTCGTCGAACGCCTGGCGCCGCGGGTTCCCGATCCGCTGCCTGAATCGGTGCGCGCCTCTGCACAGCTCACGACACTCCACAATGCCCTGAAACAAGCGCACTTCCCGGATTCGTGGGAAGCGCTCAAGGAAGCCCAGCACCGTCTCGCTTTCGATGAGATGTTCATGCTTCAGCTGGGAGTGCTCAAACAGAAAAAGGAATGGGAGCAGCTCCAGACCAGGCCGCTCCCGGTCGAGACGAATTGGATGGAGAGCTTCGTCCGTGGGCTCCCTTATCAGCTCACACCGGCCCAGCAGCGCGCCGTGGACGATATCCGGGGCGATATGGCATCCAAAACGCCGATGAACCGGCTGCTGCAGGGAGATGTCGGCTCGGGCAAAACGGTCGTCGCAGCCGTGGGCATGGGCATCGCCGCTGCCAACCAGTCTCAGTCAGCGTTGATGGCCCCTACCAGCATCCTCGCCGAGCAGCACTACCGAACACTGGTCGGGCTTCTGCCGGCAGCCGCGGCGATCGAACCGTCCCGCATTCGCCTGCTCATCGGGGCGACCCCGGAAAGCGAGAAAGAGGAGATCCGTCAGGCATTGGAAGCCGGCGAGATCGATGTTGTCGTCGGCACCCACGCGCTGATCGAAGATCCGGTCCGTTTTAAACAGTTAGGCTATGTCATCATCGATGAGCAGCACCGTTTTGGTGTTGAACAGCGCGCGCGTTTGCGCGATAAGGGGGATAACCCCAACCTGCTCGTCATGACGGCCACCCCGATCCCCAGATCACTTGCGCTGACCATCTATGGTGACCTCGAGCTGACCGTTCTGGATGAGATGCCGCCTGGTCGGCAGGTTGTTGAAACGCGTGTGATGTTCCCCCGGGAGCGCAATCGCGCTTACACTTTCATCCGCGGCCAATTGGAGCAAGGCCACCAGGCATTTGTCATCTTCCCACTTGTTGAAGAGACGGAGAAGCTGCAGACCAAAGCCGCCGTGGACGAACATGCCGAGATTCAGGATCAGATCTTCCCGGATTACAAGGTCGGCCTCCTGCACGGTCGGTTAAAACAAGAACAGAAAGACGACGTGATGGCACAATTCCGCTCCGGCGAGCTGGACGTGCTCGTCTCGACATCCGTCGTTGAAGTCGGAGTGGATATTCCCAACGCAACCGTGATGCTTGTCGAGGGTGCCAATCATTTCGGGCTTGCCCAACTGCACCAGTTCCGCGGGCGCGTAGGCCGGGGCAGTGCACAGAGCTACTGCATCCTCATCCCGGATGAAGCGGACGACACGCAGAACGAACGCCTGCGCGCTATGGCAGCCACGAGCGACGGTTTCCGCCTGGCGGAGATGGATTTAGATCACCGGGGACCCGGTGATTTCCTGGGCAAACGCCAATCTGGTTTTGCGGAACTGCGCATGGCCCAGTTGACCGACATCCGATTGATCGAGAAAGCAAGAAAAGAAGCCCAACGCATTTTCAGTATGGACCCTGAGCTTCACGAGCCAGAGCATGCACTCATCGCAAGCGAGCTGGAACGGCTCTGGACGATTGAAAAGGGAGAGATCAGCTGATGGTACGCGCCGTGTTTCCAGGCACTTTTGATCCGATCCATTTCGGACATATCGATATCGCCCGCAGAGCGGTCAGGTTTGTAGACGAATTGATCGTCGCGGTGTACGACAAACCCCCAAAAAACGTCTTGTTCACCGCCGAAGAGCGGCGGCTGCTGGCGGAAAAGACGTTCAAGGATGATCCGCGCATCATCCCACGCGTCTTCAGCGGATTGATTGTCGAGTACTGCGAGGAGGTCGGATCGGAGCTCATCGTGCGTGGCCTGCGCGTCTTCTCCGATTTTGAGCATGAATTTCGCATGGCGCTGACCAATCACCGGCTCGCTCCGAATATCGATGTTGTCGCATTCATCACCAGCGAGGAACACAGTTTCCTCACCGGAAGCACCGTGAAGGAAGTCGCGTCATTAGGTGGAGACGTGAGCAGTTTCGTCCCTGCACACGTAGAAAAGGCGATCAAGATGCGCTTCAACGAACTCGGCGATGATGGACCAAACGTCGTGCCAATGACATCCTTGAGGGATTGAGTGTGAAGTTGCCCCAAAAAACCCTTTGGTGTACGCTTCGGCCCAAACCTTGCACCCTGGTGGAGGGGTCCCTTCTAACGTTCGAGATGGACCGGAGGCAGTAGTATGGACATCCTACACCTGGTGGATCGGCTGGAAGAATTGTTTAATGAGAGCAAACCGATCCCCCTGACGCACAGTGTTATCGTGGATGAAGATCGCATGTTGGAAATTATTGACCAGATGCGCATCTCCATCCCGGATGAAGTGAAAAAAGCACAGCAAGTGCTTGCGCAGCGTGATCGCGTCCTGGCTCAGGCTCAGGAAGAGGCCAACCGCACGGTCAAAATTGCCAAGGAGAAAGGCGACGAAATTATCTCTCGCGATGCTATCGTCGATGGCGCCCAGACACGTGCCGAGCAGATCGTCGCCCAGGCCAGGGCAGATGCTGAAGCGCTGCGCCTGGAAGCGGATGAATACATCATCGAAGCGCTGGCTGCACTCGAAGCTGAATTAACTCGTTTGCTGAATCAAGCTCGCAACGGCATCGCCAAGTTAAATGTTGAAAGGCAGCGTTTTGTTGAGGCCGAACCCGCGGATCCGCCCGAGGTTGAAGAAGAGCCACAATCAACGGAAGAATATTAGCAGCGCTCCACCCACAATCGCAAAGAACGGCCGGGCACCTGCCCTGCCGTTTTTTTATTTAATGAGCGTGCCGTGAGGGTTGATTACTCTGCCGGCTCAACAGAATCTCTCACACGGACTTCACTCTGCGGGTCCCCGGCATGCGCCCGATCACGCACCGTCTCCACAAAAAGGCGGAATAAAGGATGCGGCCGGTTAGGTCTCGAGAGGAACTCGGGGTGGAATTGGCTGCCAAGCATGAAGGGATGATCACGATGCTCGGCGATCTCAACCAAACGGCCGTTGGGTGATTGTCCCGAGAACTCTATGCCATGCTGGTTAAAAATCTCACGATAGGTGTTGTTGAATTCAAAACGGTGACGGTGTCGTTCCTGCACGAGCGGTTTTTCATACGCCTTTGCGGCGGTCGTACCCTCGTGAATCTTGCACGGGTAGAGCCCCAATCGCATCGTGCCGCCCATCTCGCCGATGCCGCGCTGCTCCGGAAGCAGATCGATCACCGGGTGAGGAGTGTTGCGGTCGAATTCGGTCGAATTGACATCCTCCGTTCCCAGAACATGCCGGCCAAACTCGATCACCATAACCTGCATGCCGAGACACAGGCCCAGGTACGGGATCTTGTTCTCGCGCGCGTAGCGGGCAGCCTGAATCTTGCCCTCGATACCACGAGATCCAAACCCTCCTGGAACGATGATGCCGTCGGCGGTCTCAAGTTCGCGCCACCCGCGTCCCTTCTCCAACTCTGCGGAATGGATCCACAGGATTTCTACCTCGACGCCCGCGGAGAGTGCGGCATGCGTGACGGCTTCGCGGACGCTCATATAGGCATCCTGCAGTTCGACATACTTTCCCACCAGCGCGATACGGACGTGCGGCCGTTCGGTACGTTCCTGGGCGACCACTCCCTGCCATTCATCCCAATCAGGCTTCTGTCGGGATTCCAGGCCAAGGCGCTCGAGGACATACTCGCCCACACCCTCATTCTCAAGCAGCAGCGGAACTTCGTAGAGCACCTCGGCAGTCGTCAGGGGGATCACAGCCCGCGCTTCTACATCACAGAAAAGGGCGATTTTCTCACGCAGTTCTGCGCCCATGGGATGATCGGCGCGGGCGACGATGATGTCAGGCTGGATGCCGATCGAGCGCAGCTCGCGCACGGAATGCTGGGTCGGCTTGGTCTTGAGTTCCGCAGTCGCGCCGATATACGGTAGCCAGGTGGCATGAATGTAGAGCGTATTCTCACGTCCAACATCGGAACGCATCTGGCGCAGGGCCTCCAGGAAAGGCAGCGATTCGATATCACCTACTGTTCCGCCGACCTCGACAATCACGATCTCAGCCCGGGTCGCTTCTGGCACGATCGTAATTCGTCGTTTAATCTCGTTGGTGATATGCGGGATGACCTGGATCGTGCCTCCCAGAAAATCACCACGCCGCTCACGGGCAATCACCTCTGAGTAGATCTGACCCGTTGTCACATTGCAGACAGAGGAAAGGCTGGCATCAATGAAGCGTTCGTAATGCCCGAGGTCCAGATCGGTCTCAGCACCGTCGTCGAGCACAAAGACCTCACCATGCTGGTAGGGGCTCATCGTCCCGGGGTCCACGTTTATGTAGGGATCCAATTTCTGGATAGAGACGCTGAAGCCGCGCTCTTTGAGCACCTTCCCCAGCGCGGCGGCGGTCACGCCTTTACCCACCGAGCTGAGAACGCCACCCGTCAGAAAGATATATTTCTCCATCACATCACCTCCTGCCAGCGAGCCGCCGCTTAAAGGGCGGTGGGGAGGGCATGTCGAGGGCTGCCCTCCCCACCGTCCTAGAACGTTATCCTTGCGCCCTGCCGGCTGTCCGCCCGGGTCACAAGAGCGGCTCCAATTCGGCGGCAGCCCGCCGCATCTCGAGAAATACCAGGCCGAGCTTGGCCTGCTTTCTGGCCAGCACGGTCAGAACAGCGTCGTTGCCGATGGCCGTCAGCAGCACATAACCGCCATCGCCGTGAATGTACACTTCGTCAAGGTAGCCGCGCCCCAATTCACCGGCAATGCGCTCACCGAGGCTCAACATCGCGGCAGACATCGCAGCCACGCGATCCTCCTCGACAGCCGCCGGTAGCGCGGCTGCGATCGTCAAACCATCAAAGCTCACCACTGCGGACGCTTCAACATCCGGGGTGTTCGCCTGCAATTCCCGGAGTCGATTAACCATCTCATCATGTGTGGATCGGTCCATGTACAGCTCCAATGGTTCGATAACTCCGGAAGTCTATCACAGGCAAAATGGCCGGGCAAGCGATCAGGCCATCTGCGGCTGACGGAGGACGAAATCGGAGGTCAGGTCAGTCGGTTTGCAAACCTGGCAGCAACCGCACCAGCATTCGATTGGCTTCCAAATCGACCTTCAAAATGACATCTTCGATGGCGGGAATGAGCAGATCATCACCTGAAGATGAGCGGATGATATAAACGTCGTTCGCTCCGGTCTCGATGATGTTGATCACCTCGCCGAGCTGCTCGCCCTGCTCCGTATCGACGGTCATCCCCAGGATCTGCCAGTAATAGTACTCATGCTCATCGAGCGGGGCACCCTCTGCGTAGCTCAACTTGACCTCGAGATCGCGGTATTCATCGGCCTGATTGCGGTCGTCGATCCCTTCAACCGCCACCAGATAACGCTTCCGGTGCGGCCGGATGTTAACGATCTCGAAGGGCATCTCGAGTTCGCCGATAAACACGATCGACCCGGGGCGCAGCGATTCGATCACACGTGATACCGGGTCGACGACCAGGGCGCCCCGCACACCATGGGGACGCGCAATGCGCCCGACAACCAGCTGTTCTGGTGGCTGTCGGGCGCTCATATCCTGGTCCTGTGATCTTTTTTTTGGGCTCATGCCGCTCTAGACGATGTCCAGTGAGGCTCGCTTTCCCTGGCGCATGGCAGACACGCGCAGCAGCGTGCGCATCGCGTTGGCGACGCTTCCCTTGCGACCGATCACCCTGCCCATATCTTCCTCGGCGACGGAAAGCTCCAGTTGGACATTGCGTCCGCGCTCTTCTTCGTGGACCCACACTTCGGTGGGATCATCCACGATCGATTTAGCGATGAATTCAATCAGTGGTTTCATAGCAGCTTCACTTTCATGGTCCAGGTGCGCAAAACAAACGATCAGGGGCTACTCTTTGTCCTCGCCCTCGCCATCATCTTTTTGATCGCCTTCAGCTTCATCTTCGTCCTCGACGTCATCTTCATCTTCGGCCGCTTGCTCACCCTGATCTTCGTCGGCGGACTCTTCTTCCTCAGCCTCTCGCTCAGATTCAACTTCGTCTGCCCCGGCCTCTTCAGCTTCTGCTTCGGGAGCTTCTTGCTCGGGCTCTTCGGTTTCGGTTTCTGCTTCCGCATCCGGGGCTTCGTCCGGTTCGGCGGCAGCTTCTGCCTCTGGTTCTGATTCGGCCTCTTCAGCCGTCCCTTCCGGTTCGGGCGCTTCGGCCGGCTCGGCGGAAGTTTCTTCTTCCGGTTCTGCTTCCGCTTGAACTTCAAGCCCGGCTTCGGCTTCGGCTTCCTCTTCCTTGCGGCGCGCTTTGCCCTTCTTCTTGCGTTTCCCAATCAAGTCATCACGGCGCGTGCGTGGGTCGACGGCTTCACGAGTTTCCTCGGCTTCCTTGAGCAGAACCTCGAGATCCTCACCTGCTTTGAAGCGATCCCATCGCTCCCAGGTGCCCAGCGCACGCAATGCATCCACGACAGCTTCGCTTGGCTGTGCGCCATTCTGAAGCCAGTGAAACAGGCGCGCTTCATCGACGACAACCGTCGAAGGCTCGGTGCGCGGATTGTAATGGCCAATGATTTCCAGAAAGCGACCATCGCGCGGAGCTTCTTTTTCCGCTGCGACGATACGGAAACTGGCCTGATTTCGAGATCCTACCCGACGTAATCGAATTCGAACCATGGTTCTTCCCTCTTCTATATAGTTAGATTATCCGACGATCTGACATCCAACCGTTATGAGGGATTGCCCTGGAAGGAGGGCGGACAACGGTTGGAGCAAACAGATCTATTTTACGATCGCGGCCATGAACCTAGACTGGGCAGACCGCGCTTGCCAATTTGTTTGAACAACTTCTGCATCTGACGGTATTGACGCAGGAGCTGGTTGACTTCTTGAACGCTTGTTCCGGATCCGGAGGCAATCCGCCGTTTGCGGCTGGCGTTGAGCAGCTCTGGACGGCGCCGCTCCCCGGGCGTCATCGAGCTCAATATCGCCTGAGTGTAGCGCAAGCGCTGCTCCGCATCCTGGTGATCGATCTCCACCTGTCCGCCAGTCAGCCCGGCAGGGAGCAGATCAAGCAGTTTCCCCATCGGTCCCATATTGCGCATCATCCTCAGCTGTTCGGCGAAATCCTCCAGCGTAAAATCACCTGCCAGCATTCGCTCCGCCTGCACTTCGGCTTGCTCGACCTCGACCGCTTCCTGGGCTTTCTCGATGATCGTCATGACATCGCCCATACCCATAATACGCGAAACAAGCCGGTCCGGCTCGAAGCGCTGAAGTGCATCACGGCTCTCGCCGACTCCGATGAACTTGATCGGCACCCCGGTGATCGTGCGCATCGAGATCGCCGCGCCGCCGCGCGCATCGCCATCCATCTTGGTCAGGATGAGACCCGTCAGGTTCAGGCGTTCGTCAAAACCTTGCGCGATCTGAACTGCCTCCTGACCGGTCATCGCATCGGCGACGAGCAGCACCTCCGAAGGCTTAACCCGTTCCTGGATGCGGCGCAGTTCGTCCATCATGCCTTCGTCGATCTGAAGCCGGCCAGCGGTATCGATGATCACAGCGGTCGCACCCGCCTTGCCCGCCTGTTCCACCCCACGCTTTACCAATGCGGGTGGTTCAAGCTCAGTGTCGACGAAAACCTTGACTCCGATCTCTTCGCCCAGAATCTGCAGCTGGTCAATCGCGGCCGGGCGGTATGGATCGGCCGCAATCATCCAGACCCGCTCACCCTCTTTCTTCAGGTGACGCGCTAGTTTGGCAGCCGTCGTCGTCTTACCCGATCCCTGCAGACCCACCAGCAGCAATGTCCGTGGTCGTGGTCCTCTCAACTCGAGATCTGCCGGCTCTCCCAGCGTTTTAACCAGTTCCCTGTGCAGGATCTGGATGACCTGTTGGGCAGGATTCAACGCGCGCGATACTTCGGCGCTGAGAGCTTGATCACGAACCTCGGCGAGAATCCCTTTTACAACCTGGTAATGTACATCCGCTTCGAGCAGTGCCATGCGGATTTCGCGCATGGCGGTATCGATGTCTTCAGGTTTCAGCGTTCCGTGACGACGCAGACTGCGGAACGTATCTTGGAGTCGGTTTGTCAGCGATTCAAACACAGAGCACGTAATCCTCAAACACGCAAGCCGCCGATCGGGCCGCTAACGGGCGACGATCGGCCGGCGATTGTACGCCGTATTCGGCCAATACGCATCGGGAATTGTAGCCTGCCGTGGAATGGGGGTCAAGGGGAGAGATCCGTAGGCACCGCCCCCAGGATCTTCCGCCCGATCCCCTCGGCGACGTATGGCTGATCTCCCTCGAGCACAACGACGACTACCCACAGAGCATCCTCGCGATCTAACGCTCCGAGATACCAGCCCAGCAGCTGCCCTTCCGAACCGCTCAACGCCTGGGCGCGTAAATCGTAGAGCTGAGTCTCACCAGCCGCATAGACCTCCTCAAGAGGAGCAGTGACCCCACTGGCTAACGCCGGAACGCGATACCCCTCCCTCTCTTGCAGCACCCATCCCTGATCATCCTCGTCTACGGCGCGAACCAACTGCAGCGGAGCCCGCTCATCACCGGCGAAAAGACCACCGAAGGCGCGCGCCATCTGGGCCGGGGATACACGTAGATCCCCCTGCCCGACTGCGAATTGTGCCAGGGACCCAGCAGTCTGCTCTGCAGCGACAAGCGTGGGACTGGCCGTGTTCAGGAATATATCAACGGGTTGGGTGAAACCAAATGAGGCGGCCATTGTCAGCATGGGTTCCCACCCAAGAGCAAGCGCAGCCTGCTGGATCGGTTTAGGGCAGCCGTAGCGCAGTGCATCTTCAAGTGTGTTGTCGAGGGAATCCACCGGCGCCAGGGAGCAAGTGAGCGTCTCTCCATTCACGTCTACGGCTCGCGTTAGCTCGCTGACCGGTAGATCAAGTGGGAGCTCCCCCTGCGCCTTGCCTTGCGCAAAGACGAAGGGAGCCATCGTCAGCCCTGGCTGGTATAAACCCTGGGTCGCCCGGTTGAATAGGGGTGCCGTTTCGTCATCGATCAGCTCTGTCCACAACTGCTCCAATTCGTTGGGATCATAACTTGGTTGGGAGGCGATGACATACAACTCTCCCGAATGCGCCTCCAGCAGCACCGCCGCACCGGCGCGACCGGCGAGGGCGTCCATCGCCAGCGCCTGGAGATCGACATCGATCGTCAGCTGAACGTTCTCCCCCTCCGGAGGGTGACCGACGACCAGTCGATGCAGTGTGTTCTCGATAAGTGAGCCACGTTCTAACCCGCGCAGCACACCATCCATCGAGCGTTCGATGCCCGACTGCCCGAAAATCACGGAATCAAAACCCGTCACCGGCGCCGCCTCAGCATACGGATAGTCTCGCTGATATGAGCCTGGCTCCCCCACCGATCGAGCCAGCACAATCCCATTGCGATCGACGATCATTCCCCGTTCAACGAAACGACTATCAAGTGACCTGCGCGGGTTGTCGGTCCGTGCCGTCAATGTTGGTGCCCGGTAAATTGTCCACCACGCCAAGACGAACGCCAGAGAAAACCACGCCAGCGAGAAACCTAGCTGGATCGAATCGAGCGCTCTGATTCTGGGCTGTTCAGCAACCCCGCCGGTTTGTGACAGCAGCAGCAGGATTGCCAGCACCGCGAAACTGGTCAGCAGAGAAGAACCCCCGTAGGAAACAAACGGCAGCGTGATGCCCACCAAAGGAAGAGCCCGCATGACGCCGCCAATGATGAAGATCGCCTGGATCCCCAATGCCATGGTGAGTCCGGCTGCCAGAAAGCGGCTGAATACGTCCCTCTGCTTCGAGGCTGCGCGCAGGCCTCTGCTGATCAGGATCGCAAAGAGTGTCAGTAGGCCGATCCCCCCCGCAAAGCCAAATTCCTCCACGATCGCGCTGAATATGAAGTCTGTGTGGCTGGCCGGCACAAAGCCGGGTGAGCCGAGACCGGGCCCGCGCCCGACGACACTCCCGGAGGCGATCGAGATCACCGACTGAACGATCTGGTATGAGGCACCGCTGGGTTCAAGCCACGGGTTTAGCCAGGCCTGAACACGGATCTGGACGATATCGAAGAGAAAATAGCTGAGCACACCTCCACCGACCGCAAGCACACCACTGACCAGCAGCACCTGCCACGAATCGATCGCCAGGTAAAGGAGCAGAGCCAACAGTGCCAGAAAGATCATGCCGGTGCCCAGGTCGCGTTGGACCACCAGCAGCAGGATGGAGACTCCCCACACCAGTACCAGAGGCAGGAAATCCTTCCAGTGTAGTTTGCCGCTGGAGGCATTATCCAGTCGGAGCCGTTCGGCCAGATAGGATGCCAAAAACGCGACCAGGAAGAACCGCAATGGTTCTGAGGGTTGGAAATAGACACCACAGCAGCCCAACCAGAGCCGGGGTTCTCCGCCCAGCGGATTGGTTCCAAAGATGAGCGTCAACCCCAGCAGAGTTAGCGCCAGCGCCATCCACAAATATCGGTAATCGCGCAGCCAGCGAAGCTTTGGATCAAGCCGGAACAACCCCAGGATGAGCAGACAGGACAAGCTGAACCAGAGCGTTTGACGGATGCCAAATGCGGGCTCCAGCCTCCAGATCATCATCACCCCCCACCCGGTCAGGAGCAGTGCGATCGGAAGCAGATAGGGATCTCGACCGGGGGCAATCCGGTTAATTTCCCGGTGCAGCAGCCAGGCACCAACCGCCCAGACTGGAAGCAAGACGAGATGCCAGAACCTGCCAGGGAACGCCGCCCAATCCTGCACCCGGGCCGCATTTGCGAGCGTCAGACCCAGTCCAACCAGGCAGAGAAAAATGAACGTGAGCAGCAGTAAGGCTGCCTCGCGTCGATGGGCGCTGTCTCCCAGATCAGGTCCGGAAGCGTTCCACAAGGAGTGCAAGCCTTTCCAGTTCTTCGCTTGATACGTTCTTCATGGAGGTCGCAAAAGAGTTTTCCAGCGCATGCTGGCAGGTGCAATCCCACGATTCGGGCAGCTCGCGCAGCAGCTCCCGGATCGCTTCCTGGACGAGACCTGTATTCTGTTTGACAATCTGGAAAACCATATCTGCCGAGACCGGCTCTTCGGTCTGATGCCAGACGTCATAGTCAGTGATGTGCGCCATCACGGCATAGCAGAGTTCAGCCTCACGTGCGAGGAAAGCTTCAGGCGAGGTTGTCATCCCGACGATCGACATCCCCCATGCGCGAAACGTGTTGGATTCCGCCCTGGTAGAGAAGCGCGGCCCCTCGATCGTGATGTACGCTCCCGTGCGACGCACTTTGCCCCCTGCACTCTCAACGCTGTCTGCCACCCGGGCGGATAAATCCGGACAGAACGGATCGGCAACACCGACATGGGCGACCAGCTCGCGATCGAAGAATGACCTGGCACGGTCCTTCGTATTGTCGAATAGTTGATTGGGCACAACAATCTCGCCGGGCTTGTAGTCTTCACGCAGCGACCCACAGGCGCTGACCGAAATCACACGCTTGACACCCAATGCTTTGAGCGCATATATGTTTGCCCGGTAGGGCACTTCTGTCGGCGAGTATGTATGATCTACGCCATGCCGGGCGACAAATGCCACCCTGACACCTTCCAGATCTCCGATCACAAAAGATGAACTGGGCTCGCCGTGAGGAGTTTCAACGCTTCGCTCTTCAATATTATTGAGCCCCGCGATCTCATATAAGCCAGACCCACCAATAACACCCAGAACCGGTTTTTCATCCATGATGCCTCACTTTCCAAGAGGGAAGATCGCCTTGCCAGCCCCTGCGGATTCACCATCACTCTAGATCGGCACAGCTAACCTTCAACCAGCAGCGATTCCGGTCTCCGCATGGGTGAGCTTCTCTGCATGCGCGACACCTTCGACAGCCAACTCACACTCCACTGTCCCGAATGTTATCCGGTCGCCGTCCGTAACCACAAGTGGCTGTTCAACCGGGAGCCCATTCACCAGAGTCCCATTGCGCGAACCCAGATCCTCCAGCCACCATTGGCGGCCAGAGACATAGGATAAACGAGCATGATGGGCTGATACAACCTCATCCTCCAGCATGATCGTGTTATCCGCTGCCCGTCCAATGAGATTGATCAGCTCAAGTGGAAACTCCAATGGCTCAGTGCCATCACGGTGGAGAATTAATCGTGCCGGGGGGATCATCACGTGCTGCGGCGCTTGCTGGCGAAGATCACGGCGCAGAGTGATCAATACGAACACGAGAAACCCAAATAAAAACACGCCCATGAGGATGCGCAGGATTAGCAACAGCAGGCCCGGGTTCATTCGTCTTCGTCTTCGTCTTCGACTTTATCGCGATCGATGATGTAAGTCTTCTGGTCGCCTGCCGGTCGCGGCGGGAAAGGTGGTGCATAAACCGGCGTCTCGTCCGGTGGACCACCTGGGTCTTCCCCGTAGACCAGCCGGGATTCTGCCAATCCGATGACATCGCCAGGTTGGAGAATGTGATGGTCGACGACACGCCCATTAACGCGCGTGCCGGCTGACGAATTGAGATCAAAGATCTCGAAGCGCCCGGCGCGGATCCGGATCTGTGCGTGGGTCCGGGAGATGCGCTGATCATCGATGATTAAGTGGTTGTCCAGACGCCGGCCGATATTGATGACCGGTCGACTTAAAGGGAAATGCCGCTCGCCATCGACGATTAAGTACGCCCCACGTGGGACATCTTGCTCTTCTGCCGCAGCGTCACGCTCCATCGCTTTCGTGAACGCGAGCGGGCTTGTGCTGTGCCATGCGACCACGCGCAGCGTCTGCTGCGCCTGCGTCGGGTCGGATGCGATCGTGATAACCGGCTCCCGGAAAACCATGTACTCACAGTCACGCGCGACCTGCAGGAGTTCGGCCGCCAGGATCTCATTCAGATCCGGAGCTGATCGCAGCAGGTCACTGGCGTCTGTGGGGTGCAGTGTGAGCGCGTAGCGATCAGGCGCGAACGGCTTACCATCTTCCGTGTAGCGCACGCCATCGCCCAAGGCACGTGCAAGCTGTGCGACAGCCTGGGATGGTGAGAGCGAGGCTCCCGTCAGCCGGGAAAGAGTCCCCTCAACGAAGTTCTCAATACTGCGTTCAATTCTTTCGATCGGTGAAATGTTCATAGGATGCAACCGGTGAGGTGCGATATGGCCGTCAATCTGGTCGCGGGCCGGATCAATCGGCCCCGTCTTTCGCTTTGTCCAATCCTCGCTTGATTTGCTCCACGTCAAGGTCGAGCGGGGTGACCCGGTCCCGCACGTCCGGGTCTTCCTCCGGGTAATATGGCGGGGTGACATCAGGTGGTCCGCCGGTATCCTCGCCGTAGATCAGATCGATGCTGGCGACGTTAATCACGTCACCGGGTTGGAGAAAATGCTCACGAATCTTTTTGCCGTTGACGCGCGTGCCGGAAGTGGATCCTAGATCTTCGAGAAGATACCGGCGATTGCGTGCGACCAGCCGGAAATGCTCTCGAGAGACATGTGGATCGTCCAATACCAGATCGTTGTCAAGCCGGCGCCCGATCCGGACGACCGGCTGCTTCAATTCGAAATGCTGTCTGCCTTCAACAACGAGGAACGCTCCAACGGGTGGGCTCTGAGTATCGTACTCTTCGCTGGCGCTCATCTTCTCGGCAACGGCAAGCGGGTTGCTGCTGTGCCAGCCGATAACCCTCAACTCAGATTCGCCGAGCGTCGGATCGGTGGCCAACGTGATGTGCGGTTCGGTGACGATTTCGTACGTAAACGAACGGAGGACATCTTCAACAATCTCGCCGATCTGCTGCTGAAACGTGTCAGTGACCGGCTTAATCGAAGCTGACCGGTCTGGGTGAATCGTCACCGTGTATTGGTCTGGAGGGTACGCTTTTCCGGAAGGAGCGAGGCCGGTGCCGCCGACGATTTCTCTGGCGAATTGAGCCGCCCATTCCGGGGCCGAGAACCAACCCAGACGAAAGTCGCGCGAGGTCTTTTCGAACGGCTGCTCGAGCGCTTCCTTGATGCGTGTGATGCGCTGATTCATTGCACCGATTATACCGTCATGCCTCCAGATGGGCGAAGGTCTTTTCGTACTATACTGAAAGTATGCATCCGACACCGTATGAGGAAATCGAGCACACCGCCGATTGGGCGCTGCGCGTGCGTGGCGTCACGCTGGAATCTCTGTTCGAGCATGCCGCCCAGGGGATGCTTTCGCTCCTGGAACCGGGATATCTGGACTCGAGCCCGACAGGCCGATCACTGGAGCTCAGTGCCATCGATCTCGAAACGCTGCTCGTCAGTTGGCTGGAAGAGCTGCTCTTCTTGATCGAAACCGAGAAGATCGGTTTTCAGAACTACGCCATCCGGATAGAGGGGACCTCGCTAGAGGCCTCATTCGAGAGCGTACCTATCGAGTCGATCAAGAAGGATATCAAAGCGGTCACCTATAATGAACTTGAGATCGTCCACGATCAAGAAGGATATCGAACGACGATCGTATTCGACGTGTGAGTATGAAAGGCATCTACCATGGTCGAGAAAAGTGATCTGATACGGATCGACGATTACCGTTGGGAAATTCCAACTTCATACCGGGACGACATGCGTGTTCCGGTCCAGATTTTTGCTAGCGATGCGCTAATCGACCAGGCGTTGGATGATAAATCCATGCAGCAAGCGGTGAACGCATCGACACTGCCCGGCCTGGTCGAGCGTGTAGTCGTTATGCCTGATGTCCATCAGGGCTATGGTTTCCCGATTGGCGGCGTGGCAGCTTCACGCTATCCCGATGGCATCATCTCTCCCGGTGCGATCGGTTATGACATCAACTGCGGGGTGCGCTTGCTGGCCAGCCGGATTGCTTTCGAAGAAGCGCGCCAATGGATGGATGATCTGGCTTCGGCACTTTATGCCAACTGCCCGAGCGGTGTTGGCGTTGGAGGCAGCGTACGCCTGACGGTCAAGCAGCTGGAAAAAGTGTGTCGCGAAGGGGCAGAGTGGGCGCTGAACAACGGCTATGCGCGGCGGGAGGATCTCGAACGGACCGAAGAGCAGGGGCGCATTGATGGCGGCCAGCCAGGCAAGGTCAGCACGCGTGCCAAGCAGCGCGGTAAAGAACAGCTCGGGACGCTCGGCGCAGGCAATCACTTCATCGAGGTCGATGTCGTCGATAAGATTTTCAACCCGGAAGCAGCCGAGGCGATGCGTTTGCAAGAAGGCATGTTGGCGCTCCAAATCCACTGCGGTTCGCGCGGTTTCGGGCACCAGATCTGCTCGGATTACGTCAAAGACTTTCAGTCCGCGGTGAAGAAATACGGCATCACGCTCCCCGACCGCGAGCTCGTTTGCGCACCGCTCGACTCGCCCGAGGGCAAAGATTACCTGTCGGCGATGGCCTGCGCTGCGAATTTTGCCTTCTGCAACCGTCAGGTTCTTGCCCATCACGCCCGGCGGTCATTCGAGCAAGTTCTCGCGGGCAAGGTTCCAGATTGGGACCTCACGCAGGTCTACGACATCGCGCATAACATGGGAAAGATGGAGGACCATCAAGTCGGAGGGGAGACCGTCAGGGTGTGCGTGCACCGCAAGGGCGCTACGCGTGCGTTCGGGCCGGGCTTTGAGGGCCTTCCGGAAACATACCGGCCGCTGGGCCAGCCGGTGCTGGTGCCGGGCAGCATGGGAACTGCGTCCTGGGTCCTCACAGGGACTCAGCGCAGCATGGAGCAGTCATTCGGATCATCCTGTCACGGAGCCGGCCGCGTGATGAGCCGGAGCCAGGCAAAACGCGAGGTCTGGGGGCAGGATCTGCGCGAGCAGCTTGAGGAACAGGGGATTGCGATACGTGCGGGCTCTATGCCCGGATTGGCCGAGGAAGCGCCCAAAGCTTACAAAGATGTCGATGAGGTGATCGAAGTGGTCACTAACGCCGGCATCGCGGAGAAGGTCGCACGTCTGCGCCCGGTCGCCGTTATCAAGGGATAGCACCGGGCAAAAGCCAAAATCGCCGCCGGGGCCTACTGGCGGCGATGGCGTTCACTGGGCGCGTACCAACCTTGCAAAGCGTCGCTTTCCAACCTGGAGCACGGCTGCTTCCTGGAAATCCAGATTGAAATTCGGGTCCTCAACAACCTCCCCGTTAAGACGCACCCCGTTCTGATCGACAAGCCGGCGCGCCTGGCTCTTGCTTTCGACCAATCCCGAGTCGACCATCGCGTCGATCAGAGGCGTGCCCGCTTGATAGGCATGCTCAGGCATGTCCTCGGGCTGACCCCCCTCCTGGACGAGGTGGACGAACGCCGCTTCGGCAGGCTCGACTGCTTCCACCCCGTGGTAGATCTCGACGACCTCCCGTGCGAGACGCATCTTAACATCACGCGGGTGCAGGTCGCCCGATGCAAGACCTTCCTCCAGGAACGCGACTTCGTCCGGAGTCCAGCGTGTCACCAGGCGGAAGTAGTTGCTCATCGCCGAGTCCGGGATCGACATGACTTTGCCGTACATCTCTTCAGGCGGCTCATCGATCCCGATTGTGTTTCCGGTGCTTTTCGACATGCGTAAATGGCCATCGGTTCCGACCAAAACCGGGACGGTCAACGCTACCTGAGGCTTCATCCCCATCGCTTCTTGCAGCTTGCGGCCGGCCAATAGATTGAAGAGCTGTTCCGTCGCACCGAGCTGGACATCGGCACGCAGCTCAGCAGCGTCGTAACCCTGCAGCAGCGCGTAGAAGAACTCGTGCAGCCAGATCGGTTCGTTCGATGCGTAGCGTTTAGAAAAGTTATCCCTGACCAGAAATTGTTGGACAGTGAAATTTGAAGCCACTTCAATGACCTGTTCGAGCGTAACCCCGGAAAGCCAGCGATCGTTAAAGCGCACTTCGGTCTTCTCTCGATCAAGGATCTTGAAGGCTTGATCGGTATAGGTCTTGGCGTTCGCCATGACCTGTTCCTTCGTCAACCGCGGGCGGGCTTTGTCCTTATCGGACGGATCGCCAACCAGGGCGGTAAACGAACCGACGACGAAGATCGCCTGGTGACCGAGCTCCTGAAACTGACGCAATTTTCGCATCGTGACGGTGTGTCCGATGTGCAAATCGGGCGAAGTGGGGTCGTAGCCGCAGTAAACTCGAAGCGGAACTCCCGTATTCTGCGAATCTTCGAGCCGCTCCCGCAGCTCTTTTCCCATCGCCTCTTTCAGTTTCTCATCGCCCATCTCGATGCCCTGCATAAGCAGCGCTACCTGCTGGTCGATGCTCTGCTCGATCGCCATCCTCAACCTCTCATCATCTCGATTGATATGTGTTTTGTGAACCGTTCGATCTGCCTCTAGAGCGTCCCCATCTTATCATATGCTCCCGCTGACGATTAACTCGCTTTCCAGATCCATCCGGAATCGCCGTAGTGTGGCTCGGCAAAACCACCGTTGATCAGGACCTGTTCGACGATTTCCGCGCCTTGAGGATAACCGGTGCGCAGCTGATTGCCACCTGTGCCCTTCAGCGTCGTTGCCGTTTGAAAACGAAAACCACCCTGATCCCCGACGACAACAATCATCCAGCCGCTGCCCACCCGGCTCGCCGTGAGCTGCTTCAGTTCAGCCCATCGGAGTTCAGTCTTACGCAGTGGATTGACATACCGGATTGCGTCTAGTCCCACCTCAATCACGGTATGAGCCTCCATCCATCGGCTAAAACGGATCGCGAGGGCAAGCAACAGCATGATAGCGGTGAATAATAACACCCACACCGGAAGCCTGCCCGTCTGCCATATCAGAACTGCGCAAAGCGCCACCAATGCAGTAGCGACCGCCCATGCGACCAGTTCGCCCCGCACCGGGACCGACACGGGGCGGTATGTATTTGCCTCAACCAACGCGCTTTCAGCGGGTTGGAACGGCGCATTATCGTTCATCAATGCTCCCCTTTGCACACATCTGATGGATGTCCAGACAATCCCCTCTAACCCGCGGATACAGACCGCGCCAGCGCATCGATCGTTTTTTCCAGCGCCGCATCGTCGATCCAATAATGCGTGACGAGACGGATCCGCCCACCGCGCGGTGGATTGATGCGGATGCCTTCTCCAGCTAAGTCAGCGACCAGCCGTTCAGAGACTTGCCGGGAAGTGTCTTCCAAACGCATGTAAACCATATTTGTTGGCGGCTCGACGGTTTCAACGGTCAGTCCCTCGAGGCCGCTGAGCCCCTCCGCCAACCTCCGGGCGCGCTGGTGGTCCTCAGCAAGCCGGGTGACCATCGTCTCGAGGGCTACGATACCCGCCGCGGCCAGCACCCCTGCCTGCCGCATACCACCTCCGAGCTGCTTGCGCACGCGGTGCACCTTATCGATGAACGCTTTGCACCCACAGATCATTGATCCCACCGGCGCGGATAGGCCTTTCGAAAGGCAGAACGTGACCGAATCGGCCGGTTTCGTGAGTTCCTGGACCGATATATCCTGCGCAACCGCGGCGTTAAAAACCCGCGCCCCATCAATATGCAGGCGGATATCATGTTCCTCAGCGACAGCCGAGACCGCGCGTGTGTACGCAGCACTCAAATAACTCCCGCCACACAGATTGTGCGTGTTCTCGATCGTGATGCAGCCTGTCCGGGGATAATGGGGATCATCAGCGCGGATTGCGCTCCGCAGCGCATCCAGCGGTATGCTACCGTCGGGTTCGTTCGGGACTGCGAATGTATGCAGACCTCCCAGCGCGGAAACACCGCCGGCTTCGAACATATACGTATGCGCCCGATCTCCAACGATAACTTCTTCACCCCGATCACAATGAGCCAGCAGAGCAGCGAGATTGCCCATCGTACCGGAGGGGACCAATATCGCCGCCTCCATCCCGACCATCTCGGCAGCCAGGTCTTGAAGCCGGTTTACGGTCGGGTCCTCCCCGTAGACGTCATCACCGACTTCGGCCTGCGCCATGGCTTCGCGCATGGCAGCTGTCGGTTGGGTTACGGTATCGGAGCGCAGGTCAATCCATTTCATTGAGATCTCCTGAGCACACATGCAGCCTCCTTAGAAAAATCTGGTGATCGACCTCACCGAACCTGGATCGAATCGAGCGCATTTTGGAAATCATCAGGCAGGGGCGCTTTGAACAAGCGCGGGCTATTTTCTCCCGGGATCAGAATTTCGAGTTGAGAGGCATGCAGAAGGTGACGCCCAACAGGGAGCGATAGCTTGCGATGCCCATACACCCGATCCCCAACTACCGGACAGTCCAGGAAAGCGAGATGCACCCTGATCTGGTGTGTGCGGCCTGTCTCCGGCAACACTTCTAGAAGTGTGTGGTCGACAAAACGTTTTAATGTGTGGTAGGTCGTGAGCGCAGATCTCCCGCGAGTTTTCGGCACGATCGCCATACGCTGGCGACGTTTTGGATCCCGACCGATCGCCCCTTCAATGCGACCGGAGGGCGTCGGCGGGTGCCCGTCGACGAGCGCCAGGTACGTCTTCCCAACCTTCCGTGATTTAAATTGGACCTGCAGGAAATGGTGCGTTGAGTCGTTCTTCGCAAACAGGATCACACCAGAAGTGTCCTTGTCCAGACGGTGCACCACTCCCGGGCGCCGCTCGCCGCCGACGCCCTCCAGCGATGGGGCATGCGCGAGCACGGCATGCACCAGCGTTCCTGCTGGATGTCCGGCGGAGGGATGCACCACCATCCCGGGTGGTTTATTGATGACGAGCAGATCGTCGTTTTCGAAGAGAATATCGAGAGGGATCGCCTCCGGGACCAGCTCGGTCGAGGCTGTTGCGGGGATGTGCACCTGAACGACCTCGCCGCCGGTGAGTGGATATCCTGTCTTGGTCACGATCTGCTGATCAACCAGCACATGTTCTTCCCGAATCCATCGCTGAACGCGGCTGCGGGAATAATCCGGCAGTTGATTGACGAGGATGTGATCCAGGCGTCCGCCCGGAGAGGGTGCTGTGAAGCGAACATGGTGTGCATCCATGTGGTTTACTCGGGTTGATCCGGGGAGGAAATCCGCTCCTGTGCAGCCTGACCGGCAAAAGCCTCCTCTGCTTGATTTTGCTTGCGTTCGTCGATCCACATCGCGATGATCAAGATCGCGGTGCCGGTAGAGATGCTCGCATCGGCGACATTAAAAACCGCGAAACGACCGAGCGAGATGAAATCCGTGACCGGGCCAAACGCGACACGGTCGATTAGATTTCCCAGCGCTCCACCCAACTGCATACCCAGTGCGAGCCGGTAGGCGACATTCTCTCGGGGTATCTGTGGAAAATAGTAGATGATCGCCGCAGCGACGATGATCGCCACGATCAAGAAGATCGTGCCGCCATCCGGGAATAAGCCGAAGGCCGCGCCGGTGTTGTTCCAATGCACAAAACGCGCATAGGGCGCAAGCCATTTAAAAGGAGACCAGGTCTCACCCAGCGCCAGGCTGTTCCGGACAATCCACTTCGTCCATTGATCGAACGCGACGATCGTCCCGGAAATCAGAAACAGAATTGCGTAATCGCGGACCTTCGACAAATCTACCTCCCAGATCAACCCTGGAGTACGGTGAGTTCGATTCTACCCCACGGCGAGACAACCTGAAAACGGGCAACGCAGCTCACGACGTTGCCCGTTCAGTTCGGGATCATCTTGGTCATCTAACTGGGAATGCGCCTGACTGCGAATTCAAGCTGCTCGTCCTCAAATGTATCCTCGGCCCGGTGCTCCCCCGCCAGGGAAGAAGATGCTTCCAGATTCACCGCGATCGTCTCACCCTGGATGTAGTCTTTATGACGCTCGATCGCTTCAGCAAGCCTCTCGCTGGCGTTGTAGCTGACCTCAATCTGGTCGTCGACGTTGAAGTCAGCTTGTTTACGCAGTTCCTGAACACGTCGGACGAACTCGCGCGCCAACCCCTCCAGCACGAGAGCTTCGCTGAGTTCCGTATCCAGCGCAGCGACATAGGGCCCCTCTGCCACGGCAGCAAAACCCCGATGGGCTTCAACGCGCACCTCGACCTCATCCGGCTCAAGGGTGAACGTTTCGCCCTCGACATCAACCTCGATCGTCTCCCCGGCGATCAGCTTTTCAGCAGCCGATTCAGGCTCCAGCCGGTCGACAGCCTGCCGGATCGCAGGATACTTCGCGCCGTACTTCTGCCCGAGCTGTTTTGGCAGCGCTTTGAGGCGATATTCGATCGCTTCCGTTGCGGTGTCTAAGAGCCGCACCTTCTTTACATTCAGTTCGTCCCGGATCAGTTCATCGTACTTGCGGATCGTCGCTTCCTGGCTCGATCCGGGGACCCTGAAAGCCGCTTCGGCCAGCGGCTGGCGGAGTTTCCGATTAGCGGCGTTGCGGGCAGCATGTCCCATGGAGACAAGCGCCTGGACGAGAGCCATTTCATCGATCAGATTCTGGTCAGACCAGGCCTTTACCGGAACCGGCCATTCACAATGATGAACTGATTCGGGGGCTCCTTCATCGACCGTTCGCACCAGGTTCTGGTGCATCGTCTCAACCACGAAGGGCGTAAAGGGAGCGAGGATCCTGCTCAGAGTGACGAGCACCTGGTAGAGCGTTGTGTAGGCCGCGTTTTTATCCGCGTCGGAGGCTTCATCGAGACCCGCCTTCGCCCAGAACCGCCTGCGGCTGCGGCGCAAATACCAGTTTGAGAGATCGTCGATAAACGCTTCCACGGTTTCGGTGGCGCGATCGGGTTCAAAATTCTCGAGTCGGCGAGTCACCTCGGAAACAAGTTGATTTAAACGCGCCAGAATCCAGCGATCCAGCTCGGCATAATCCGGCTGCTGCCCTTTGACCGGTTTCCACCCATCGATATTGGCATAGGTGACGAAGAAGGCGTACACATTCCATAAAGGAATCATGAAGCGCCGGCGGGCTTCATCGGCGCGATGATAGCCGAACATGAGATCCTTTTCAGGCTTATGGTTGATATACAACCAGCGCATGACGTCGACGCCCATCTTATCTGCAGCTTCATTGAACTCGATCATGTTGCCCCAGGACTTATGCATCGCTCGACCTTCCTCATCGAGCAATGTCGCATACGTGAACACGTTCCGGAAGGGGGCACGCCGCTCGAGGATCGTGCTCATGGCAATCAGGCTGTAGAACCAGTTGCGGAATTGTCCGGGGAACGATTCGGTGATCAAATCCGCCGGAAACCATTCTTCCCAATAGCTCCTGTCGCTGTTGTAACGCAGTGTGCTCATTGCGACGACACCCGCATCAAGCCACGGGTTGCCAACATCCGGAATGCGGCTGGTGACCTCACCGCAATTGCTGCAGGCGATCTTAACCGCATCAATATGAGGTCGATGCGGAGAATGCCCCTCGAATTCTTCCCAACCTTCCACGGCGCGGTCGCGCAGTTCTTCTTTCGAACCGATCACATCGAAGTTGCCGCACGAGTCGCATTCCCAGATAGGCAGCGCAAGCCCGTAATAGCGCTTTTTAGAGATCATCCAATCGTGCATATTGCGCAGCCAGTCAAGCTCACGCTCCAGACCAAAGGAAGGGTGCCAGTGGGTGTCTTCCTTTACGACCTCCATCATCTGGTAGCGTAAATTGGCAACCTTTTCTTCTTCGGTCACCTCGCTATACGGCTTATCGAGCTGCTCGCCCATCGAGATGTACCATTCATCGACCAGATGGAAGACGAGCTCCTCCCGGCAGCGCCAGCAAACCGGATAGCGGTGTGTGTAATCCTCTACCTTATAGCGCAGCCCCTTCTCCGCCAGATTTTTGAAGATCGGCTCGGCGACCTCTTTTACATTGAGCGCGGTGAGCCAATCGAACCCTTCAACAAAGTATCCGTCACCATTGAGCGGTGCGATCACAGGAAGATCGTGTTCTTTGCTCAGCCGGAAGTCTTCCGCGCCACAGCCTGGCGCGATGTGGACGATGCCGGTCCCTTCTTCCTGTCCTACTTCATCCCACAGGATGACACGGTGAGCTTCAGGCCCTCCCAGATCCTGCTGTGCGGGCAGTTCATCGAAAGGCCCCGCGTAGCGCCAGCCTTCCATCGCTGTCCCTTTGAGCCTCTCGACGACTTCATATTCCCCTTTCAGCATCTTCAGAGTACCCTCGCTGAGGTAGAAATACTCCTCGCCCTGGCGCACCTTCACATACTCCAGATCCGGCCCAACCGCAGCGGCGACGTTGCTGGTCAGCGTCCAGGGAGTCGTCGTCCACACCAGCAGGCTTTCGCCTTTCTTATCAATAAGTGGAAACCGGAGAGTTATGCTCGGATGGGTCAGCTCCTGGTAGCCCTCGGTGACGATTTCATGCTGGCTCAGGCCCGTTCCACAGCGCGTACACCAGGGCATCACATCGCGCCCCTTGTACACCCAGCCCCGCTCCTCACAGGATTTGATCACTGACCAGATCGTGTAGTTGTTTTCATCGGAAAACGTGAAATAGGAGCCGCCCAACTCGGGCATCCCCAGATGACCGACCACCCATTCGACTGATCCGGTGACCTCTCCGAGCGGGCCATCGACGGTGATCTCCTGCGATGGATCCTGGCCAATCTTCTCGTAAAGATCACGCAAGAAATCCGGGTCATTCCAGTCCATCCAGTACCCCAGGCGCATGCTCTGCTCGGTCTGCACAGCGGAGTATTTAAGCACCTGTTGCTTGCAGCGGGTCAGGAAGTTTGCCAATCCAAATTCCTCGATCTCGCGCTTGCTGTTGAAACCGAGCTCACGTTCTACATTCACCTCAACCCAGAGCCCCTGACAATCAAAGCCGTTCTGGTAGCGAGTCTGGTACCCCTGCATGGCTTTGAAACGGTGGAAGAGGTCTTTGTAGGCACGTCCCCAGCCATGGTGAACGCCCATGGGATTGTTGGCCGTGATGGGGCCATCGATGAACGACCAGCGTGGCGCCTTTGCCCGCAGTCTCTTTAGAGCTGCAAATGCGTCAATGCGTTCCCACAGGTCCAGGATCTCATGCTCTTGTTTGACAAAGTCAACTTGCGTCGAAACGGGTTTAAACATCCATCACCTCATGCTTCAAGTTCAACGACCAAACGTTTGTTAAGTGCGCCCTTGCTCTTGTAATCCACGATCCGGATGGCGCCAACTTCTTCGGTATTGGCGACGTGGGTTCCACCATCTGCCTGGAGATCAAGCCCTTCGATTTCGACGACACGCACTTCTTTGATCGCCGGCGGCAGCAGATTGATCTTCGTGCGGATCAGGTCGGGGATCTCGAACGCTTCGGCGCGCGGCAGGATCTCAATCCTGATTGGCCGGGCGGCTTGAACTTCCGCGTTGATCTTGATCTCGATCTCTTCGACCAATTCTTTTGTCAGCGATTCGAACTCAAAATCCATCCGCCCCCGGAGCGGCTCCATGTTGCCCCCGGTGACGCTCGCGCCGTAATCGCGCCAGATAACACCGCAGAGAATATGCATGGCGGTATGCACGCGCATCAGCGTGTAGCGGCGATCCCAGTCGATCTCCCCGGTGACCTGCGCACCAACTTCAGGCAGACTGCCTTCGATGACATGCCAGATCTCCCCATCGGCGCGCTTCATCCGTGCAACCTGGTAGACTGCATCGCCCTGCCTGAGCACGCCGCAATCAGAGGGTTGTCCGCCGCCTCCCGGGTAGAACGCAGATTGATCCAGGCTGACACCAAGCTCCGAAGCAGCTGTGACCCTTGCGTTAAATCGCTTCAGATACGAATCTTCTAGATAGAGCAAATCCGTCATACGATCTCCTCATCTTCCTAATAGCTTCTTGCGGTAAGACTCTTTAAAATGACAAACTCCCGTCCCGGACAGGGACGAGAGCTAGCTCCCGCGGTACCACCCTGATTTCTGAATAAAACAGACACTCACTCAGGTACGGCCGGCGCGTGCGGCTTATACCTGCGCCGTTCATAACGGTTGGCGAGGCCGGCTTCCCTACTTGCGCTCTACGCGTTCAGGTTGCAGCTCCGGAGGGATTTTCCGGCCGGCAGGCTGTTCTGGCTCTCACCTATCCCAGATTCTCTGTCAGCCCAGCCCGGACGTACTCGTCTCCATCTCAGCTTTTAGTGGATATGCTTTGAGGCATTATGCCATAAGCGCCTGAGGGGGTCAATGACCCAGGATTTCGACGCTTTCTTCCCGGTTCTGATGCGCTAAATCGACTTTCTTAAAGTGCATCAACAAATTGTGCACCCGATCACGCAGAGCCCGTAAGCGGTCGTTTTTCGCTTTCCACTTACCCTGAAGCTGTTTGATGACTAGTTGGCTGTCGCCCTTGATTTCCAGCGCCACACGGGCAGAAGATTGTTCATGAGCATCGAGAATCGACAATAGATTCTCGAGGGCGGCAATCAAGATGAGATATTCTGCTTCATTATTGGTCGCCTGCCCGAACTCAAGGCGAACAGGCCTCACCGGCGGCTTGCCTTGCTCCTGGAGCACAAACGAACCATAGGAAGGGCCTGGATTTCCCCGGCTGCCACCATCAAAGACGATTTTGTAAGTTGTCATGCCGTGCCTTTGCACAAAACTGCGATTTGAAGATTCACCCGCTCAAGCGATTTTCTTGGGGTACCAGGCCCGCATCAGCGCCAGCATGTTGTGCTGGTGAAGCTGTTCGGCCAGGCCTCCGAGCAAGATGCGGCTCTTGCCGCAGCTCTCGATATTGATCTCTTCCAGATAGCCTGAAAAATCCTTGCGCCGATTCGCCTGGCGGACGTGCTTCCGGATTTCGTCGAGATAATCCAGGTTGCGGCGGACCGCTTTTGGAACCTCACCTCTCAAGATCACCTCGCCGTGACCCTGTACGAGATTCTCGAGCTTCATCTTGGGTATGCGTTTTAACGTCTTCACCATCACGTCATAATCACCGTCAACGAGGTAGGGAATCGGCATCATCACATCTCCGGAAAAAAGCACCCGGTCCTCGACCAGCAGCACCCCGATCCCATCATCGCTGTGCCCGGGCAGGTGGATCAGCCGCAGCGTGCGCTTACCAACGCGCAGCCCGATCCCACCCCGCTCAAAAACCAGATCGGGAAGCACGATCTGCACATCGCGCAGGTCACGGTTCTGGCGTTTCGCGTTATCCAACCTTTCCTTGCCAGTGGTGGCAAGCAGCTCCCGGCAGCGCTTATGCCCTAGCACAACGGCCTCTGGAAACCAGCAGTTTCCGAGAGTGTGATCAGCGTGGTAATGCGTGTTGATCAGGTAACGCACCGGCCGCTCCAGCCGGTTATGAAGAAAATCCCGAATTTCCAGGGTTTCCTCGGGAAAAGCGAGTGTATCGATCAGCACGGACCATTCCGGCCCGACAACGGCGCCGGCGTTTACTTGCGCATAGAGGTCGCTGGTGAACACATAGACATCTTCTGCCACTCGCTCTCGGACCATGTATCCTCCCGGTTCGAATCAGACCAGGAAGGATAGCATGACCCTTGAAATGGAGTCAAGCCAGGTTGACATAACGAAGATAAATGTCTGGGGAAACGGGCCAAAATGGATAGTTTAGGGTGTTTCCGTGGCCGTTGCGGTTGGGAGAGGTGTCATCGTGGGGATGGCGGTGGGTGTATACCATCGCAGCCACCAGGGAGTCGGGGTTGGAGGCGGTGTGCGAGTCGGGGTTGGAGTCGGCGTCCTGAAGGGTGTCGGGGTAATCAATGCAGACGGCGGGTAGAGCTCGAGCATTGCCTCTTGCCAATCGAGACCACCACGGAAGACGAACTCGTTAAAACGCGCCCCATGGTAATAGGTCCTCCAATTTGGCAAAGCCGGCACTCGCTCAAAACCAAAATCGCGCGCCAGTTGAGTAAAATCGACATAATAACCGTTGGGGATGTTCTCTTTGGGCGCCCCGCCCTGGTCATAAGCCTGACCGCTGCCCTGGAAACGGGCATCGAAATCCCACGGGTGTTCGCGCAGCGGGCTGCCAAGCGAACCATCCTGCTTGGACACCCTCACGAAAACTCGCCAGTATGTCTGACCCTCGAATTCCTGCCGTACGACCTCAACCCAGCCGGCCTGCATGGCACTCAAACTAAATGAGAATGCGCGCCCTGTGTAGAGCCAATCATCATAGCCCAGACCGGGAGGGAGTGGGTCGTTCAAACCTGTGAACGCGTAGTCCAGGTTGGAGAGAAAATCCCAGCCCAGTTCTTTAATCGTACGCTGCCGCAGGGCGTTAAAGGCTTCATCGACAGCGTCGGAGAGAGCCGCAGTTGGTGCGAGGACGTCCGGCAGCGGGGACAAGCCGATCCGCTGCAGCGAATCGCTTTGCGAGGAGATCTCCACCTCATAGAGCGGTTCAGATTCAGGCACGGCACCAGCAATCAGGTCTTGAGACAATTGAATTTCGGCGCCGCTCCAGGCAATTGACTGGAGATCGGTGATGATCGGCAATTTGCTCTGAACGATCGCCTGCGGATCGGCGCTGAAACTGGTCAACCGGGTTTCCTGCGGGGACTCAAGGATCGAGAGGATCAACTCTCCATCCGGTGACCAGACCGCATTCTGCCCGTTTCCACGAATCGCAGGGCCGCCCGCATCTTGAATAAGCGGGTGGACAACGACGTGTGGAATATCGGATGAGACGACAGAGTACAGAATCCGATTTCCATCCGGGCTGAACGCGGGGGCTCGCTCTTCCGCATCGTTCGTCCGGGTTAAATTCAGGAAGCGGTCATCCGGTTGATCCAACGCGGCGATGAAAATGTCTGATGAGCCTTCACGGTCGGAGACGAACGCAATCCTTCGCCCTTGTGGATCCCAATCGGGGTAGCTATCGTTGGCCGGATGATTGGTGAGGCGGATAGGGGCTTGATCCAACGATGCCGGCAAGATCCAGATGTCGAAATCGCCAGCATCATAAGACTCGTAAGCAACCCACACGCCATCCGGCGACCAGGTCGGATGACCCTCGAAACCAGGCGTAGCGGTGAGCTGCCTAGTCGTGCCGGCGCGCAGATCGAGCACATAGAGATCCCAGCTGCCGCCCCGGTCCGAGCTGAATGCCAAACGATCCCCCTGAGGGGAGACTGCTGGATCGCGGTCGTTCCAGTTACCGTTCATTACCGGCTGAGGTCCGGGCCCGCCGGCGGCGACCATCCAGATGCGACTGAAGCCGCCCTGCCTCGCTGTGTAGAAGACAACGCCCTGTTCTGCGCTAACAATCGGCACCGGGGTGAGCGTACTTTCGACTCCCGATCGGGTTGCGGTGGCTGTCTGCGTGGGAGCGGAGGCGAGCTGGGTCTGCAGCCATGCGAGCGTTGGATCGAGGGAAGGTGCGGGTGTTGAGCGTTGAACCTGGATGCTCTCCCACCCCAGAAATGCGATCACGGCGATGATCAGCACGAGGAAAGCGCGAAAAGCCCAAGCCCTTCCTCTGGGATGGCGCTTGGTCTGATGCTCCTTCGATTGGTCGCCGTTTTGCATACTCACGTTTTCAATCGATCACATTCGCTCGCTTGATAGGGTTGAGCATTTGATAAGCTTGCAAGGTCGATGCCAACGGTATAACACAATCTGAAATTAGGGCAAATGAGGGTAATGCATGAAAAGTGGAGCCGGCATTGCGCCGGCTCCATAAAGCTGACCCCCTATAACAGCAGCTGGGATTTTCAGTCAGCCCATCGCAAGGATGCGATCCTTGCGGGCACACCAAAGGTGTCCACCAGGCTTTGTTTCTTCCCTCCGCATTGTTTGAAAGCATCCAGCATGAGGTCGGGGATGAGCAAGAAACGAGCAAAGTACTCTGCAGATTCACGCAGATGGGGCAGAAGGAGATCCGGCAATCCCATCGCTCTCCCATGCTTGCTGGTGATCAATGCGCTGAGCATCTCTCTGGCAAGCGCAAAGCGTCGTTCCTCCGGATCGAGATCGATGCGTACGAAGATGCTGCCGCGCTGGCTGGGCGGCCTGGCAAAAGTCGCATCCCACATATTGGAATACATATCCACGACGCCGAAGTCCGCGTCAAATAGTGGGGGCGGCTGCTTGAGCATCTCCTCCACGTCCACCGGAGGCTCAGCCCTGCTGAAGTATTCGACCAGTCCCTGCGCCAGGTTGCGCAGGAACCATTCGCGTTCTTCCCGGGAGAAAGGGATCATGCTACCTGCTCATCGTCCATTCGGTCTTCGTCATCCAGGAGACCTTCCATCGGCGAGGGCAGCTCGATGCGGCGTTCGGGCATCTCAGCAGCTTTTACCGTGCGGTAGGCGAGTAGAGAGAACTCGGCAAAAGAGCCGGCTTCCAGGCTGCGCAGCTGCTTGCGAAGCTCAGGGCTGAATTCAAATTCGCCGAGCACATCATCGATTTGGCCGGCGGCGAAGTTCTTGACGAGGCTGGGATCGACGATCGAACGAGCGACCACCTGGTTCAACGCTTGCATACTCATGTTTTTGATCTCCTTCTGTATGTTATTTTGACCGACTATTCATCAACTGTTAAATTAAAGACAGGAGGCCCAAGGGCCTCGCTGCCTGGTTTAGATGTTGTTTATCTTGCTAGATTAATGTTCGGTTGGGGAAAGCGGACTTATCCGCCTCCACCACCTGGAACCCATGGGCAGCGAGCCATATTGTGGCAACCTCCTGCTAGATGTTCAGTTATCCCTCGCATGTACTTTACTTGATCGCTCTCAACG
>JARGGH010000023.1 GCA_029210945.1 Anaerolineales bacterium | reverse complement strand
TTCGGCTAGCGGTTCGTCGGATCAACGCCCGCAGAGGACTCTCACCTCCTAGCTATCGCCCATGCCGGGCGTACAAGAAATCCGGGCCGGGGAATCTCCCGGCCCGGACAATTGTTCGTCGGGTTAGTCGTCCGACTCTTCCTTTCCGTCTTTCGCCTTAGCCGCGATGATCTCTTCAGCGACGTGGTGAGGGACAACTTCGTAATGATCCAGTTGCATGTCAAACACACCACGCCCACCAGTAATCGAGCGCAAATCGGTTGTGTAGCGTTGAATTTCGGCGAGCGGGACCAGGGCGGTCACAACGCTGCGCCCGTGACCGGTGTCCATCCCTTGCACACGCGCTCGGCGGGTGTTAAGGTCGCCAAGTACATCGCCCATGTTCGATTCCGGAACGGTGACCCTCACGTTCATTATCGGCTCAAGGAGCACCGGTGCCGCGTCGTTTACCGCAAGTTTGAAAGCTTCGCGTCCAGCGACCTCGAAGGCGACCGCTTTCGAGTCGACCGGATGCTCCTTGCCGTCGGTCACAGCCACTTTGACTTTCTCCACAGGATATCCCGCCACTACGCCCTGCTTCATGACCCCCTTAACACCCTTCTCAATTGCAGGCATGAAACCCTGCGAGATGGCGCCACCGAAAACTTCGTTTACAAATTCGAAATCCCCTTCTTCCAACGGCTCGACGCGCAGATGGACTTCGCCGAACTGGCCGGCACCGCCCGTCTGTTTCTTATGGCGATACTGCGCATGACCCTCCTTGGTGATCGTCTCGCGGTACGGCACCCTGGGCACCTCGGTCTCGAGGCTGACCTGGAATTTGGATTCGGCCTTGCGAATGGCTACGTCGATATGCTGATCACCCATGCCCTGCAGGATCGTCTGGTTGGTGCTCGCCTCCTGGTTCCAGGATAAGGTTGGATCTTCCTCACAGAGCCGCGTGAGCGTCGGGCTGATCTTGGTCGAATCAGCCTGCGTCTTGGGATTGACGGCGACAGAGAAGAGGGCGTTCGGATAATCAGGTCTGACGACCTTAATCGGATAGCCTTTATCTCCGAGCGTATCGCCAGTCGCGGTTTCACCCAGTTTGGCGACCGTCCCGATATCACCGGCATGCAGCGTCTTAACGCTGATCTGTTCTTTCCCCCGCATGACGTAGAGCGATCCAAGCCGCTCCTCCTCATTCCGAGAGTGATTCCAAACACGCGTATCCGATGAAAGCACACCGGAGAAGATGCGCATGTAAGTTAACTTGCCCACAAAGGGATCGGCGGTCGTCTTCCAGACATAAGCCGCCAGCGGGCCGCTGTCTTTATTCTCAAGCAGCTCCTCGCCCTTGGCCCCTTCCGCTTTCTTCGGATCAGCCTCCAGCGGTGAGGGCACCAGTTCTATCAGCGCTTCCATAAACGGCACGACGCCGGTGGCGTCGGATGCTGAACTGACGAACACGGGGATAAAGCGGCCTTTTTTAACTACCGATTGGAATCCGTGAACGATTTCCTCGCTCGAGAGCTGCTCGCCTTCGAGGTACTTCTCCAACAGCGAATCATCGCCCTCTGCAGCCGCTTCAACCAGGGCCGTGCGGGCTTCCTCCGCTTGATCGGCATACTCATCCGGAATGTCTGATCGTGACACCCCGTCGCCTTCGCGCGCCGTCATGGAGAAGAGATCGATCACGCCTTTGAAGTCTTGCTTCTCTCCCCACGGCAGCTGCACGGGGATGAAAGTGGCATCACTCGAGAGCCTGCTTAGAGAATTCAAGACCGCTTTAAAGTTGGCGTTTTCGCGATCCATTTTGCTAATCATGACATAGCGCGGCAGGTTGAATTGGTCACAGTAATCCCAGACCAACTCCGTCCCCACCTCAATCCCGGCAACCGAATCGACGAGCAAAACGGCGCTGTCCGCCACGCTTAGCGCAGAGATGACCTCCCCGATGAAATCCGTGTATCCCGGTGTATCCAGGATGTTGATCTTGTGATCTTTGAATTCGACCGGCAGGATCGAGGTTGAAAGTGAAAGGTTTCTGCGAATCTCCTCTTCCTCAAAGTCCGAGACGGTGTTGCCCTCAGCGACAGCGCCCATTCGAGTGATCGCCCCGGTTGTGAAGAGCATCGCCTCCGCCAGGATGGTCTTACCGCTCCCGCTGTGGGAAGCCAGGGCGACGTTGCGGATCGATTCGGTTCCGTATTCTTTCATGCTTTGGGATTCCTTCTATTGATTTTTTATGAGAACGTACGCATTCTAAAGGAGGAGGGGGGTCTTGTAAAGACAGCCGCATCGCTAGGGCTGGAAATCGAAGGCGAAACCGATCTGGCAGCCCCGGCCCGGCAAACCCCGGGCTATCCGCCCAAGCTCAGAACTGTCCACGGGTTCTGCCAGGACCAAATTTTTTAAACCGGTCTGGTCAGGCGGGAAGGACATCGATGATACAATCCTCATCAACGCCTGGAGGTTGCATGGCTTTTCTGAACCAGTTCTCATTTCTGCTGCTCGCGGCCGGATTACTGCTGGGGTTGGTGATATTCCTACGGCAGCGGGGACCCGCCGAAGGAAGCCTGATGGCCCTTCTGGCGCTCTCGATCGGCCTCATATTTGCCTTCACCTTCTTCCGTCCCATCGGTGGTGGGTCGTTTTCTAGCAGCAGCTTTGAAAAAAGCGTGAACGCCGGGCAGCCCGTCCTGATCGAATTTCAGAGCCCTTACTGCATCGCGTGCATGGCGATCGAACCGATCGTCAAGCAGGTTGAACTGGATCACGCCGAGAACCTGGGGGTTATCAGAGTTAATGTGCTGGATCGTGGGGTAGAGTCAATTTTAAACCGCTACCAATTTCGCTACACACCCACATTTGTGTTCCTGGATGCGCAGGGTCAAGAGCTCTGGAGAATGGTCGGCACCCTGGATCCTGAACGCGTCAAATCAACCCTGGAAGCGCTGCCATGATCCGCCGTCTGTTCTTCGAACTGCGCTACCTGATCGGCGATGCGCCCTGGGATACCGGCATCTCACCACCAGAACTGATCGAGTACCTCCGCAACCACCCTCCTGGCAGAGCGCTCGATCTGGGCTGTGGCACCGGCACCAACTCGATGACGATGGCGGGTTTCGGCTGGTCTGTCCTGGGTGTCGATATCTCCGCACTGGCCATTCTTCTTGCCCGTAGAAGAGCGCGCAAATCGAACGCCGATGTCCGCTTCATTCGCGGCGATGCCACAAGCATCCCAGATCCGGAGCAGCCCTTCGATCTCGTGCTCGATATCGGCTGTTTCCACTCTTTACCTTTTGAAAAAAAGGACGCCTACATCCAGTTCCTGAATCGCTCCACAAAGTACGGCAGCGACTACCTGGTCTATACATGGCTCAAAGCCAACCCGGATGACCCGGATATCGCACCAACCGAGCCAGAGCTGCGAGAGAGGCTCAGCCCGATCTTCGAGGTCATGGATGTGACCTACGGCACGGATCATGATCGAACCTCCGCCTGGCTGCTCGCCACGAGGTCTGGCTGATGCCCCGGGTTTTCTTTTTATTTGTCGATGGCATCGGCCTAGGTGCGGATGATCCCGAGCGCAACCCTTTCGTACGCGCAGACATGCCGGCCTTGCGGGCGTTGCTTCAAGATCAGCCGCTTACTGCCAGCGCCCCCCCGGTTGAGAGCGAGATTTCCACTTTGTTAGCGGTTGACCCTTCCATGGGTGTGGCCGGCACTCCGCAATCGGCTAGCGGGCAGGCAGCGTTGCTGACGGGCGTAAACGTCCCCGGGCGCATCGGCCGTCATTACGGACCCAAACCCAACCCCGAAATTGCGGAGATTATCGAAGCGGGAAACCTGTTCCAGGAAGTCCTGCAGCGGGGAGGTCGGGCAGCGCTCTTAAACGCCTATCCACCTCAATATTTTCAATCGATCGACTCCGGCCGTCGGCTTTACTCCGCCATTCCTCTGGCAGCCAGCGCCGCCGGATTGGAACTGATGACCGTCGAGGACCTGCAATCGGGAAGCGCATTCTCCGTGGATTTCACAGGGGAAGGTTGGGCAGCCCAACCAGAATTCCCACCCGCACCTGTTTATGCACCGCACCATGCCGGCAAACAGCTCGCCGATGTATCGAGCCATTTGGACTTCAGCTGGTTCGATTACTGGATCAGTGATTACGCCGGGCACAAGCGCGAGATGGGACGCGCCATCGAATTGCTTGAGTCATTCGACCGGGTCCTCGCCGGGTTTGTCGAAGCCTGGCGATCGCGGCATGATCTCTTCGTGCTGACGTCAGATCACGGCAACCTGGAGGACCTCAGCAAGCGCGGCCACACGGACAATGCGGTGCCTGCGCTTCTGCTCGGGCCCCAGGAAGTGCGCCTGTCCTTCGCGCAGGGCCTCAGGGATCTGACAGATTTTGCGCCGGCGGTCTTGAGGACAATCTTCCCTGATCATCGATTTGAGACACCTCCGCTCGCCGGGCGAGGTGTTGAGGGCGGCCACCAGGATGACTGATGGGGTCAGCGCCGAGCAGCTGCGGAACGTCATGCGGCAATGGGTCACTGGCGTCGCGATCGTCAGCGTGGGCGATCAAGATCATGCCCACGGAATGACCGTGAATTCTTTTACCTCAATATCATTAGATCCTGCCCTCATCCTGGTTTCGATGGAACGCAGCTCGAGGTCCCATCAAATGGCGCACCAGTACGGGCGTTTTGCGGTATCCATCCTGCACGCCGATCAGCAAGATCTATCCGAGATCTTCTCGGGGCGCACCGGAGACGACGATCGATTTGCCGGGATTAAGGCGGCGTTAACCCCCTCCGGCATCCCTGTGCCGGAGCGCTCGCTTGCCGTGCTGGATTGTTCGATCGAGCAGACGATCGATGCTGGCACACATACGGTATTTATCGCACGGGTTGAACATGCGCAGGTATCTGACGGAGGAACACCTCTGCTATACTTTAACCGCGCTTACCGAAAACCCACCTGGTGAAATACGCGGACATGCAGTCAAGTTTTTCTGCTGCGGATCAAGCCATCCTTCTATCACTGGCCTACGACTCCGTATGCGCTGCAGCGCAAAATGCCCCTCTTCCATCGATCGACATCGATTCGCTCCCGGAGAGACTGCGAGAACGCAAGGCATCCTTCGTGACGATAACGAGCAAGGGGGAACTGCGTGGTTGCATCGGCACGATTGAGAAGCTCTATCCGCTCGCTCAGGACGTGGTCATCCGGGCTGCCTCCGCAGCCACCAAGGATCCCCGTTTCACCCCCATTCAGGTTGACGAACTGAGCAGCATCTCTATCGAAGTTTCTGTCTTATCCACACCCCGACCGCTTGAGTACCAGGACCCCCCATCGCTCCCCGCTCTTTTGAAACCGGGAGTGGACGGTGTGATCCTGCGCCACGGCTCCCGACGTGCTACCTTTCTCCCCCAGGTTTGGGAACGTGTCCCTGATGCCGACCAATTCCTGGCCCTACTCTGCCAGAAAGCGCTGCTTCCTGAAGATGCCTGGAAATCAGGCGACCTGCTGTTTGAAACCTATCAGGTGGAATCGTTCCACCGCTAAGCCATCCACATCTGCAGCCTATGAAGGAACTACTGGAGGGGGTCGGACCAATGCCCAGAGTGATCTCAATTCACCATTATCGATTTAAACTCGGGGTTTCGACAGACAGGGTTGAACAGACGATTGAACGGGCAATCAACGAGGGGCTTTTCGACCTACCGGGACTCGAAAATTTCCACTTCCTGCTGGGCATCAAGGGTGACGCTGAAGACCGATGGACGGCGATATGGGTTTACACTTCGCGCAAGGCTTGGGAGCAGTTGTGGGGCACGACTTCGGCACCGAAGACCAAAGATGAATATCCCGATCGATGGCGGCGATGGGAGGATGACCTGCTCGCGCCGCTTTTAGCAGAGGATCCGGACAAAATTAGATTCACTGCATACGAAGAAGTCTTCGGCTGTTCGATCGAGGACAAATGACCCGAACGAGACCTACATTAGTCACCGCACGTTTAGAGTTGCGCTCTTTCGATCAGGATGATGCTGCCGACGCCGCTCATCATGTGGGAAATAAGCTCGTCGCGCGCACACGCTCTCAATCCCCCATCCCTATATGCAGGAGATGGCCTAGAAGTGGATTGAAACACACTCGGACGCTTTCGCTCAAGGACATGGAGCTAACTTCGCCATTAGCCCCGGATCAAGGACCTCGGCCTCTTGACTCTCTCGTCATGAATAAGACATTCTGTTTCCTCCCCCGCCCTGCACACTAAATTCTCGTGGGGAACTGTCTTACCATTATAGGTACAGAGGGTCCCAAACATTGAGCGGCAGATAGACCTGTGGCACGCAACGAGTCGCCTGGTGGGCTAGCCTCCACCCTGAATCCCTCGCGCTGTCGCCCCTCAGAGAATGAGGGAGAGTCCAATCATTCGCTGGAATTTATCTTTGCGGCTAATGTTCGTATTAATCGTCGGCAGACTATGTGGAGGCACTCAAAGTACCGGGGCTCAAATAGAGCAGCTCAACAACCCTGTATGTTCCAAAGAGAACCATCCCGGCCAAATCGGATAACTGCATTTCTGTCCCTCCCCAGCCAATTCGAAGTCAAGCGCCTGTCCTGAGTGGAGTTCGCGGCGCGAGCCCGTATCGACAGGCTTGTTCTGAGGAAATTGAGGGGCTCTGGTGAACTATGCTTGCTCGTGAAAATCTATTGGTGTGGGTAAAGTATTGAACAAAGGGGCTGCCCCTTTTTGGGCAGCCCCTTTGTTATTATGTAGGTCAATGTCTGACCTGGTCAGCTTCCATGCTGAACGATCCTGAAAGGTGAAACATCAAGATCCTCAAACATGATATGGAAGAAAGGTTGTTCAGCACCGTTGGGGAGTTCAAAACCGGTGGGCACAGGGCTCTCCTGGGGCCCGTCCGGGGTCACTTCCACATTGGGCAGGATGACGTGCAGATGGACCTTGCTGTTGTCAATACCTTCGTCAAAGACGAGCTCATAATTCTCATCACGAACATTGGAGGTGATCATAGCATGCAGCAGCCGGTTGGAGGCGACAACTTCACCATCAACCGTCAGTTCAGCCACGCCCCAAAAAGCCAGGGGGGTGTAAGCTCCGGGCATCAACTTGGTGCCGATGCCGGTGGCGCCGTGCTGAATGACGTTTGTGGCGACCCCACCGAAGAAGGGATGGTCGGGGCCTTTCGGGATGACTTTAAGCAGTTCGAGACCATACTCTTTGCCATCGGGGCCGGTAAAGGAAGCGGTGAATTCCACCTGATCCTCGGAGTTGGGACCGTCAACCAGGGTGGCGTCGACAGCTTTGAGGCTGAAGTCGCCGCTGATTTCGACAGCTTTATCAGAGAAAGGGTTGGGTCCGGCAGTGGTAGTGTAGGCTGAGCCATCCTCAGTGGTGAGTCGAGCTTCCAGCGGTAAACCAACATCGGGCTCAAATCCCAGCGGTTGATCGGGGGTACCGAAGATATCTGCATCCAGTTCCCGGAGACCGGGCATGATCCAGCGCACATCGTCTCCGCCATTGTTGACTTCAACAAAAATCGGTCCGCCAGCCAAGTTACCGGGCTGGAAGCTGATTTCTTCCGTGATTTCCCTTGCTCCGGAAAAAGTATTCACAATCTTAGCGGATTCAATGCCTATGTCCTCAAACATGATATGGAAGAAGGGTTGTTCAGCACCGTTGGGGAGTTCAAAGCCGGTGGGCACAGGGCTCTCCTGGGGTCCGTCCGGGGTCACTTCCACATTGGGCAGGATGACGTGCAGATGGACCTTGCTGTTGTCAATACCTTCGTCAAAGACGAGCTCATAATTCTCATCACGAACATTGGAGGTGATCATAGCGTGCAGCAGCCGGTTGGAGGCGACAACTTCACCATCAACCGTCAGTTCAGCCACGCCCCAAAAAGCCAGGGGGGTGTAAGCTCCGGGCATCAACTTGGTGCCGATGCCGGTGGCGCCGTGCTGAATGACGTTTGTGGCGACCCCACCGAAGAAGGGATGGTCGGGGCCTTTCGGGATGACTTTAAGCAGTTCGAGACCATACTCTTTGCCATCGGGGCCGGTAAAGGAAGCGGTGAATTCCACCTGATCCTCGGAGTTGGGACCGTCAACCAGGGTGGCGTCGACAGCTTTGAGGCTGAAGTCGCCGCTGATTTCGACAGCTTTATCAGAGAAAGGGTTGGGTCCGGCAGTGGTAGTGTAGGCTGAGCCATCCTCAGTGGTGAGTCGAGCTTCCAGCGGTAAACCAACATCGGGCTCAAATCCCAGCGGTTGATCGGGGGTGCCGAAGATATCTGCATCCAGTTCCCGGAGACCGGGCATGATCCAGCGCACATCGTCTCCCGTTTTGAATGCTTTAACGGTTCGGGTACCACCGATCACATCTCCTGGTGAATACATTAACTCAATAACGCTATCCATACTCTTTTCTTCATCAGTTTGTTCTGATTTGGAAGTGGGCTCAACCGTGGGTTCGATTTTGGTTGGCTCAGCCACTACTTCCTGAGCAGGAGTTACCGCTTGACCACAGGCAGCTAGAAAAATGGTTCCAAACAGTAAAATGGGGATTAATCGTGTTGATTTCATCAACAACTCCTTTAGATATGTGATTTCAAGTTAATAGAGCCACTCAACTCAAAATCTAAGAAATATTAAAGAGGGATATTCTTGTTGAATTCCCTCTCTGTGTATCTTACTGACAAGTTGAGAACGATACTTCTTACCTGAGGATTAGCGTATACACCTAATACTATCTAGACGCCAAACTTGTGTTTTTGGTAAGCAGTTTTCTGGTGCAGGTTTGGAGCAGTTGGTGTGGCGAGGATAAAATTATCTACTTCCAATCCACATTTTCTTGACCACACCATCGATAGGATAGACACATTCCATTGCCCTGAACGTAGACCATAACCGAGGGGAGGTCGGCGATTGGATCGGTAAACCATATTGGAATAAAGGTCATGCAACTGAGGCGACGGAGAAGGTCATCGAATTTGGTTTCGAGAGCCTCAAGCTCGAACGGATCTATGCCCATCATTTCGCCTCGAATCTGGCATCAGGAGAAGTCATGAAAAGGTCGGTATGCGCCATCACATCAACAAATGGGGCCGATACCAGGGCCTGGAGGTATACAGCATATTGCGTGAGGAATGGTCCAGGCGATCATTCTCGCCGTTGAACGATTGCTTATTCGAGCCGCTCAAACGCTTCGAGATTGAGGACAAAAACGGTCGCCCGTCGCTGGTTGTCCTCCACAAGCGTAGTTGCGTTCCGAATCACTTCCATCGCCTGCTCCACACGTTCCTCTTCAGTTGCGATGAGCAGGGTGGCGTTCCCCTTGCGCAAGAATCCACCGGTCGAGGCGATATGCGTTACCCCGAAGTCCGCCTCGATGAGCCGGTCAAGAACGTTTTCACTATCCCGACTCTGGATAATTACAACCAGTAACTTCATGTTAAGACCTCGCATTGTTCGACATCAAAGACAAAGGCAACCGCTCCCTTTAATTGAACCGGGACGGCATCATCCTGCTCTCCGCCCAGATCCAGCGGCGATATGTATTCGACCCGCTCCTGGCAGACTCGCTCGAAGGTTTCGAGCGCATCCTCCAGACGGCCTTCAGCGATGCCCATCAGGAGCACATGGTTGCGCTTCCGCAGAAACCCGCCGCGCGATTGGATGCGCGTGACCCGGATGCCGCGGATTGCCAGCGCGTTCGAGGCCGATTCGAGATCCCGTGATTGGACGACTGCGAGCAACAACTGGCAGATATCGTCCTCCTCATACTCGGTCGAACGCAGCACATACTGCCCCCAGGCCTGACGGTCAGAGGTAAGAACCTGGTCAATTTCAGCCACTAACTCTTCGAACGTCTCCTGTGAGATGCTGCCGCTGGCTCGCATGGACCCGAGCATGCTGCGCTGCGCACGCAGCATTTCACGCCTCACATTTTCTATCTCTTCCGCTTCCAGCTCTGGAGATCCTCTGATCACTTCTTGAACCGAGCCGACCAGCGCATCCATTCGTTGCTCCAGCATTGGTTCGATCTTGTGCCAGGTATGTGCCGAGATCAATCCATCCTGACTCAGGCCTTGCAGGTGATGCAGCCCCGCACGCGCCGCCATTGCACGGGCATTCCGCCGCTCATACTCGATCTCATCCTCCGTCTTGATCGTGATTTTTAATCGCTTCAGCAGCGTATTCATGCTCATGCCCTGGACGACCAGGCTGAAGAGTACGACCCCGTAGGTCATCTCAATCAACGTCCTGCGTTCGGGCCCAAAATCGTTCGGTATGCTCAGCGCTAAGGCAAGCGCGATCGCGCCCCGCAACCCCCCCCAGAAGAGCACATGCCGCCAGCGGTTAGGGATTGTGCGGTCGATCTGAGTCAGACTGTAGATCGTGATCGCGCGGCTGACCAGCACTGCCCCGATCGCCCACAAGATGAGCGTCCAGTTTGACAACATCGAGCCAATCTCAATATCCACGCCGATGAGCAGAAACACCGCAGAGTTGGCCAGGAATGCGAGGTATTCCCAGAAATTGACCAGCACGATCCGTGTCGTTGGGGACATCTCTCGCTCGCCAAGATTTCCGCTGACCAGACCAGCCGCGACAACCGCGAGAACTCCACTTAGATGGAATTGTTCGGCTAGAATGTACGCGCCAAACGCCAGCACGGTGGTCAACGTGATTTCGATCAGGTAATCGTCAACCCTCGACGCAAGGAGGGAGAACAGCCACCCTAAAGTGGCGCCAATCAGCAACCCGCCTGCGGCAACCCGGATAAAGTCTCCGATACTCACCATCAGATCCAGATCACCCGTGCCTACAATCTCCAACGCCAATCCAAATATGACAATCGCCGTGCCGTCATTGAAAAGGCTTTCACCTTCAAGCAGCACTTCCAACTGCTTGGGGGCGCCTAATCTCCTGAAGATGGCTACGACAGAGACCGGATCGGTCGCCGCGATCAGCGCTCCAAAAACCAGCGCGATGCTCAGTGGAACCCCCGGCCCAAGCGAGAGGATTCCACCCACGATGAGCATGTTCAGCACAACCCCGGGGATCGCCAGCGTGGCAATCACGACGATGCTGCGCTTGAGATGATCGAGGTCCAGATGGAACGCGGCTTCAAACACCAGAGGTGGCAGCAGCAATGCCAGGATGAGCTCCGATGTCAACTCAATCTGGATGCCTACCCTGAAAGACAGCGCGAGACCGGCCAGGACCAGGGCGACCGTATAAGGGATCCTGAAACGCCGCACGATGATCGCCACGATCGAGACGACCAGCAGCAGTTCCAGAATCAGGGTCTCGAATTGAACCAGTTCACTCATCTACTCATCCCACACGAGGGTTGTCGTTCTCATCTTTTCGATGACACAAGCACTGCCCGAAGTCAGGCAACCGGTGGAAAATCGTCTGCGGGACCTGCCTCGCGGCCGGGCTGCAAACCATAAACGTTCGAGACGGGCAGGACAAAGAGAATGCCTGTCTCAGGGTCTCTTAATGGACCCAAAATTTCTTCCGTCCTGCTCACAAGCTCGTCAACATCGAATGTGTCCGGCACGACACTCATCACCATCCGGTTGATGTCCTCGGTGCTCTCCACAAGCTTGCGAAGTGACGGGAATAACGGCAGGTCATCACGGTAATCGCTGCGGTCGACATGCTGAGTCCAGCCACGCGTGTCGATGAGCGTCATCCCCGATACACCTTGCTCCACCCAATAATGGACGACCTCATCTACCTTGGAAAGATCATGGATCACGAGAACGAGCAGCTGGGCCATGTGATTTCTCCTCGTGTTGATAAACCCATCGCAACAATATCGGGGTCAAGAATGTCGTAACAAGAACCATCAGGACAATTATCGTAAACTGCTCAAGAGATAGGATCCCTTCCGAAGCCCCAACACCCGCCACGATGAGACCTACCTCTCCCCTTGAAACCATCCCGATGCCCATCCTTAAAGACTCCCCAAACGAAAACCCACCAAGCTTGGCGCCGAGACTGCTTCCGAAAACTTTTGAGAGGATCGCGACTGCGATCAACACTGCAGCAAATGCCATACTGGAAGAACTCAGGATTAAGACATCAGCCTGGAGGCCGATGTCCACCAGGAATATCGGCACAAAAAACCCGAAGTTCAGCGTGTGCAGCGACCGCTCGAGTTCATTTTTGTATGGACTGCGTGCCAGCCCGACCCCGGCGATAAATGCCCCCGTAATGCCGGCAACCTGCCCGAAATATTCTGTCGCCCACGCCATGAGCAAAACCATCGCGAACACGGTTGCGAGCAACCCCTCACTGACCCTCAACCGCACGCCTAGTTTCGCGACGCGCGGCAGAAAGGCTACCGCAAACAATGTAACCAGGATCAAGACCAATAACATGAGCCCGACCTGTCCGAGCATGATCAGGAATGAACCTTCCCCGGACACGAACACGATGAATGTAGAGAGCAGCATCAGCACGAGAATGTCATCGACGACTGCAGCTCCCAACAACGCCACACCTTCCCTTGTGCGCAGGCGCTTTAATTCCAGGAGCGTCTGAGCCGAGATGCTCACGCTCGTCGCGCTAAGAACCAGTCCCAGGAAGATCGCTTCCCGGATTGGCAGATTGAAGAGAATCCCCAACCCGCTGCCGAAGAGCATCGGGCTGATCACGCCGAGTGTGCCACCGAAGATTGCTGGCCTCCCAGTCCTCCGGAGATCACTCAACTCGATCTCAAGGCCGGCAGCAAACATCAGACCGATCACCCCGATCTGTCCGAGCTTCTGGACCACATCCCCAACGCCAGAACCCGCCAGTATGGGCAATGCCAATAGATCAAGAAAGGTTGGCCCGAGCAGGAGACCCGCGAGAAGCTCTCCGAGAACTGTTGGCTGTCCGATGCGCACGGCAACCGCGCCGAAGACTTTCGCGGTCAGGATAACCAGCGACAATACCAGCAATAGAGGCAGGATTGAGTTATCGCCACCGCCAACCAGGAATAATGTTTGCAAGTCCAGCGCCTATTCTCTTGTCTCTGTTGATCGTACGGATGAATCCGGTGGTGAACCAAACCCGAATTATCGCATCATAAGATGCCATTATAACAAGCCCGGCTTACTCAATTTGTTCGATGATGCGGGTCGATTCCCCTTCCACTTCGGCCACCCCGCCATCCGGGAAGGATACGATCGTCCGACCGGGCTCACACACTATCTCCAGCCCCTGCCAGCGCAAGCAGATCGAATCGTCGAACGGATGGCCTGGTCTGATCCGCACCTTTCGTGGCGTTATCAACTCAACACCGAGGATCTCCAGAAACAACGCCAGTGGTGCGAGCCCTGCTCCGCCTCCATTTCCCCGGAATACCATCTCCCCATCAGGATCATAATGGGGCGTAAACTCATGCTCACTTTTGAGTGCTTCGAGAACCGGCTTCATCAACCGGGCCAGCAACTCGCCAGCCTCCTGGTGGTATCCATAGCGCAGCAACCCCGAGCCAATCCAGTGGTTCCACAGCATTTTAATTGCGCCGGCACCTTCGTCAGGTTTGGGTCGGTAATCTGGATCGTTGGCCGGCACGGAGGGGATCCCGTTCGGGCGCCAGTAGCGCTCGGGATCCATAATGATTTCGCGCACAAGAGATCTTGCACGCTCGGCTGAAGGGATCCCTGCCGCCAGCGGCAGCAGCTGGGTGAGGTCAGGCCTGGAATAATCACCGATCGACAGCGTCGTCTTGAATTTCCTGCTCAAGCCTTCGATCTCGATCTTTTCAATTTCCGCACTCGGTTTGGCGCTCGTCAGATAGCCAAGATCGAGGAACCAGGCCAGGTCCCGGAAATCGTAGCGCTCGACACGACCCGGCCCTCTTCGCCCCCGGCCGTGAATTCGGATGACCATTTCGCGCGCTTGCTCCTCCGGGCCTTCAATCTTGAAGAGCGTTCTCACAGGCAGGGCGAAGCCTTTATCTACGTCGAGCACAAAACTACCCCGCCGAACTCCCAGCCGCTTTCCCGACACGGTTTCATCCAGGTAGTGATCGACATGACGGTAGCCATGCGGTTCAACCCACATCTGATTGACCCGCCTCTTAAGCACACCTATCCGCTCACCCACCCTCTTCTGTGCTTTATCATCATCGATCACTGCCGCGATACTGATCAGGGCTTCCCCTTCTAAAACCAGCAAACTGGCGAGATCCAACGTCTCTGCCGTGGACAGATCAAGCCCCATCGACCAGTTAAACCAAGGACTGAAAGCTGGCCAGGTTTTAAAACCTGCCTGGTGTACATGATCCCATTCCGGAAAGCCATCCTGATCACGGTCATGGTCAGAGCCGAACCATCGCTCGTAGAACGCGGTCAATGGGAGCAGCGCGGATGACAGGAAATCGACGTCTTCGGTCGCTCGATAGACCTTCCAGGCCAGTTGTGCCAGCAGCGGAGGGTAGAGCCAGCCGGTCGGGGGAGGGCCAAAACCGGTCAACACCGGGATATGTCCGTCTGCATCCTGCAAACGGAGCAGGGCTTCGAGATAGGCTTTGACCTTGTCTGCGGAGGTCGGCAGGACTTGCAGCGCGGCGTGGAATGCGTCCCAGGGGCTGGCTGGCTCCCATGCGGTGGCTGTTCCATCGATCGAACTGCCGTCCTTGATTGTGCGTGAATGAACCGGCACAGGCGCTTTAATGCGACGGTTTGGCCGGAGGAATAACCGCCGAGCCTCACATTGGGAGGCCCAGAACGCCGCATCCCATTCCTGGCTGCTGCTGTCCACATCGATCAGGTCCCGGTGCTCCATGAACAAGCGGGCAAGGTCGGCATCCCAATTCGATCCAGCCAACTCCCGACATCGTTTGAAACTTCCGCTCACAGAGTCTGCGCCGCAGTGTGACCATACCCACGAATGCCTTCCCCCCACAGGGATCACCGTGTTCACGCTCAGTGCAGGGTACGGTGCGGGTTCGTCTCTGGCCCCGCCTTCGAGGAGGATGAGCGGGGACAAGCCAGCGGTCCGACCGCTCAGCACCTGCACCCCACTCTCCACGCTCGCGCTCATCGGCAATGGGTTCTCGCCCGGCTCAAGTATCCCGTAGAGCCTTAAACTCGGTTGAATGGGTTCTTCGGTGAGATTGATAAATGTAAAGCGTCCGGCAAGCAGCGCGGAAGAACGCACCCAGTATTCAGCAGTGACTTCAAACTCCGAAAAGGGCCGCCAATGAAGTTTAATGTAGTCAGGCAGCCAGGTCTGAACGATGGGCGGCGAGCTAAACGTCGCAGGGTCATTGCGGATCTGTTCACCTAGCTCGAATGCGGAGACAATGCGCATACCCTTCGCACGGCGGCCATACGTTGTCCACACCGCAACCCCGGTCGGGTCCTCCTCCGTTACCGCTAACTGCCAGATCTGGTCATTATCTGGCTCAAAACCGGCAGAACCTGCATCGGAAGCCAGGGTTAAAGAGATCGGAGCACTGAGGGGGAGCGACCACGTACGCATGCACTGATTGTACGGACCGAAAGTCTAAAGGTCAACGCACACCAAGGAACTCGGGCATGCTAGAATTGCCCGGCAGCGATGATGATAAGGAGGCATGCATGAACCCCCCGATGCGCGGATTGTATTTTGAAGAGTTTGAGGTCGGCCAGCGGGTCTATAGCCCGGGCCGCACCGTGACGGAAGCCGACGTCCTGGCATTTGCCGGTCTGTCCGGCGATTTCAACACGATCCACACCGATGCTGAATTTGCCCAGGGCACTCCATTTGGAGAGCGAGTGGCGCATGGGCTGCTGGGCCTTTCGATCGCCTCGGGCCTGGCGGTCCGCACCGGCGTGATGGAAGGCACCGTGATCGCTTTTCGGGAAATTACCGATTGGAAATTCAGCCTGCCGGTATATTTCGGGGATACGATCCACATCGTTATCGAGGTTGTCGAGAAAAAAGCGCTGCCCAGGCTCGGCGGTGGCTCGCTGCTCCTCGCGGTTGACGTTCAAAACCAAGAGAACAAAACCGTGATGAGGGGCAGCTGGAACGTTCTCGTCAAGAGCAAGCCAGAAGAAGGATAATTTCTTCCTTCCCGCTGCGGCTCAGGGCTGTCCTGCGTGCTATAATCGCAGCCCATGACGGATAACAACCGCAATCCTTCCGATAATAACCTGGATGACGAAGCTCAGAGTAGGGCAGACTCGTCCGAACACTTGGAACGCGAGCGCTCCAGATCTGAAGATACGCCCAAAGAAGAACCCGCCGAGAAGCTCAACCGCCTGCTAAAAGGCGAGACCGAAACGAGAGATGCAACCGATCCTGACCTTGTAAGGGTCGAACACCGCCATCCCACCGGCGCTCCTGCCAAGACCGGCGGCTGGATGGCGGAAGGACTCGACCCTTCCCCCGCGAAGGACGAACGGGACGATTCCGGTATCGACGAGCATGACGACGTTCCAGCTGCGCACCCTGCCGGCGCTCCAACCAACGATGCGGACTCGATGCTGCCGCGGGTCCCCGAAAACGACCTCGATGCCACCCGGGTCGCCCCGGCGGCCTACCAGCCTCCACCATCGGAGGAGACAACCAGCCCACCCAACCGGTTCGCGCAGCTGGGCTGCGGTGGTTGCCTGCTGCGCATGGCAATCCTGGGCATGTTCATGTCCGCTGCACTCTTGATCGGGATTCTGTCGTTCGGGCTCTACCAGTACGCGGCGTTGGCCTCTTCGCTTCCATCAGTCGAAGATCTGCAAGCGCGCGCCGCGCAATTTGAGACCACGCGCATTCTCGACCGAGAAGGTAATTTACTGTACGAAATTCTCGACCCTCAAGCCGGCCGACGGACATACGTCCCGCTCGATGAAATCTCCCCCTACATGGTCGCCGCGATCCTGTCCACCGAGGACAGCCAATTCTATTCGCATCCCGGTTTCGATCTGGCGGCCATGTTCCGGGCCTTATGGCAGAACTACACACAGGGCGAGATCGTCTCCGGTGCATCCACGATCACCCAGCAGGTAGCGCGCAACCTGTTGCTCTCTCCCGAGGAAGTCTCCCGCCGCACGGCTCGCCGCAAGACGCGTGAAATCATGCTGGCGGCTGAGATCACACGCCGCTACTCGAAAGATGAAATTCTCGAACTCTATCTGAACCAGCATAATTTCGGAAATCTCGCCTATGGTGTCGAAGCCGCTGCTGAGACTTACTTTGGCACAACCGCCGAGAAATTGACACTCGCGCAGGCTTCATTTCTGGCCGGCATCGTCCAGGCTCCCTCCGTTTACAACATCTTCACAAACCCGGATGTCACGCTCGGCCGCCACCGTCAGGTCCTGACGCTGATGGTGAAGACCAGTCAGGAGCAGGGCTGCATCTATGTGAGCAACAGCCAGCAGCCGATCTGTGTCACCCCGGAAGATGCCGGCGCTGCTGCGGCTGAAATAACCAATTACCCCTTCCAGCCTCCCGATATTCAGATGCGTTTCCCTCACTGGGTTACCTACATTCGCGGCGAACTTGAAGCGCTCTACGACCCGCAGACGATCTACCGATCAGGTTTCACCGTCTATACCACCCTCGATCCAAACCTGCAGATGCGAGCACAGCAGATCGTTCGTGAAAAGGTCAACGAGCTGGCGGATAAGAACGCCACCAACGGAGCGCTCATCGCCCTCGATCCGATCACCGGCGAAATCCTTGCGATGGTCGGCTCGGCTGATTTTAACAACGAGCAAATCGACGGCCAGATCAACATGTCGATCCAGCCACGCCAGCCGGGCTCGTCGATCAAACCGCTGACATATACGGCAGCATTTGAAAAAGGGTGGACCCCGGGGACGCTGATCTGGGATGTCCCCTCCGAGTTCCCCCCCTCGGGGAACCCGGATGACCCCCGCCCGCCATACGAACCGGTTAACTACGACGGGCGTTTCCATGGCCCGGTCACGATCCGCAGTGCGCTGGCGAATTCCTACAACATCCCCGCCGTTAAGACGCTGGATTTTGTCGGGATTTACGACGACCCCCAGACCCCCGAGGAGGAGGGTTTTCTCGCTTTCGCGCGCAGGGTTGGAATAACGACGCTCAACCGCAATGACTATGGCTTATCGCTCACGCTGGGTGGCGGCGACGTCACACTGCTCGACCTGACCAAAGTCTTTGCGACATATGCGAACGGCGGTGTCCAGCTGCCGCCCAACGGCATCCTGCGGATCGAAGACACCGATGGCGCCGTCGTATATCAATACGAAACCCCCGCCGGCGAACAACTGATCCGCCCCGAACATGCCTACTTGATCACCGACATTCTCAGCGACAATGCCGCACGCACGCCGGCGTTCGGACCTAACTCTGCGCTGCGGCTGCCCTTCCCGGCCGCGGCTAAGACTGGCACCACGAACGACTTTCGCGACAATTGGACCCTGGGCTACACTCCCGATCTTGCCGTTGGAGTGTGGGTTGGAAACGCCGACTACACACCTATGCGGGACACCTCGGGGTTGAGCGGAGCAGCGCCGATCTGGAATGAATTCATGCTTTTCGCCAACGAAAGGCTCTCTGGCGAACGCAATATCGCCTTCGTCCGCCCGGTGGGTATCGTCGACCGGGTCATCTGCGCGGTTTCAGGCGCCCAGCCCTCTGAGTGGTGTCCCGAGCAAAAGACCGAGATCTTCGCCAGCGATCAACCCCCGCGCCCCGCGGAGGAGGATCTCTGGAAGGAAGCGTGGGTCGACACGTACTCGCTCCTGCTCGCCTCCGAGCAGTGCAGCGAATTTGTCGATCAAAAACTTGGCTTGAACGTAGATGATCCCTGGGCACGTGCATGGCTGCAGGAGGAATCTGCTGGTCAGGAATGGGCCGAAGAGATGGGATTCGAGCAGGATCCGCTTTTCTTTATCCCCAATCAAACGTGCAGCGCAGACAGCCCGAGGCCGATCATCGCTTTTACTGACCCGCCAAACGGCACGACGATCTCGTTCAGCCCGGTCTCCATCTTCGGACGCGCCGCAGGCACAAGCGACTTCAAAGATTGGGTCCTTGAATACGGCGTCGGCGACCGACCGAACAGCTGGCCAGACATCGCGCACAGCGAAAACGCACTGCGCGATCCGGGAAAGTTAGTTGAGTGGGATATCACCGATCTTCCAAACGGTCCGGTGACGTTGCGGCTCGCAGTGCGCAGCGAGCGCGGCGGGAAAGCCGTTGTCGAGCTGAGGCTAAATATCCTGCTGCCGACCCCCACTCCGACTGCAACCGCCACGCCCACGGTCACCCTAACTCCGACCGGGACCGCGACCCCGGCTGCCACGCCAACGCCCACAGGAACACCGACCCCAAGCGCCACCTGGACTCCGAGTCCGCCACCTTAGAGGCAGCGGCCGTTTTCGCCACGCGATGTCAATGATCTTTAGCGATCGAACCACAATTCACGGTATTCACGGCCCCAATCGGAAACGGCTCGTATCGCCACGACTACTCCAACCGCCAGAGCTACCCCGACCCGCGGCCAACCGCCGCCGAACAGCATCCAGAGCGGCCCTACCAGCACACCTGTCAGGATGTTTCCACGCGCCGAATGACGAACGGCTAACTGGGCGGCTGCCGCAAGCCCGACCCCGAGCACGAAACCGAACGGCCATGTATAAAGCAGCGCGCCCCCGGCTGTCGCCATTCCCATCCCCCCGCGAAAACTGGCCAACACCGGCCAGCAGTGACCCACAACCACAAGGGAAGCTGCCGCCGAACGGAAGATTGCCGGCTCGATGAAACCTCTTCCAAAGACATCCGCCAGCCAAATCGCCAATGCCCCCTTCCCGATGTCCAAGATAAGGACCAGGACCCCGGCTCCCCACCCGGCGATGCGCATCGTGTTCGTCGCTCCGGCATGCCCAGAGCCCCTCGTGCGCACATCTTGACCGGTGATGATCCGTGTGATCAGAATCGAAAACGGGATCGATCCGATGAAATATGCTGTCAGGCTGATGATGAGCAATCTGGTCATGACTCTGTCCTGGAAGAATTAGAGCAGCGGGAGCTGCGGGTCCTGGTGCTCGGGAGGATCGATCGCCAGCCGTTCGGCGAGGTTCGCGCGGGTGAGCGTCGTTTCCGACGCCAGTCTGCGCACATGGCGGAATTTCAGAATCCCGGGTCCGCTCTGCAGCCAGTCGCGGATGCGCGGATCGCGGCGAGACTTCTCAGCGAGCAAGGCCGCTCGCCCTCCGGGCATGACCAGTGTCAGCGGTTCCTGGAAACGCAGCTGCAGATCACTCAAAATTGCGGTCTCGCGGATTAAGAAACGGTAGCGCAATTCGCCTCCCTCTCGCCACTCAACCAAATCCCGATCACCAACCGCATAGCCAAGCTGCTCGCCCAAAACGATCAACTCGTGACGGACATCCTGGCAGGCACGGCGCCGCGCGGCTGGATGATCTTCCGGGCGCAATGCCCATCTGTTGTTGCGAACTGGTGCTGCGTATGATTCCAGAGCGGCCAGCACCAATCGCTTCCCGGGGGTTTGCAGCCCGGTGAGCGATTCGCATATTCGCCGGTCCAATACTTCGAGCTGCAGTTCTGGCTCTCTGCGGAGTGTATCCAGCACAAATTGTTCGACCCGATCGGAGAGGCTCAAGCCGCAGTCTGGCGGGTTTGCGATCCAGTAAAGACCGGTCTCTAACTCGACTCCGCGACCCAGACGGCAGAAGGTCGCCTCATCACTCAACGCCTCATTTAATATCTCGGCGATACTCTGCATCATCTGCCGGGTGTCCACGTCCCAGAGCGAACGCGTGTAATGTTCGCGTGCCAGGAACGTCCACCCGGCTGCGTGGACCACATCGAAACTGGCCGGCTCACAGCGTGTCTCGAGCGCCTGTCGACAGGCCTGGCCCAACCGGGTTGCGTCCAGCTGTTTGCGCGGCGGCACGTCAATCGAGCCGGGCTGCTGCCACAGGATGACCGCCTGGCCTTCATTTGCTCGCAGCGCGCGACCATGCAGATCGTACCCTGCCGCGTCGTAACTGCTCAAGATTGCCGCGAGAAACCCCGCTTCGGATTCGGGAAGGTACATCGCCGTTCTTGCCGGTGGTTTGAGCATCGGCGCGATCTGCTTGACAACGGTATGCAGTGCGCCGGCATGCCAGGCCCAATCGTAGCGCCGGCGCCGCAGCGCCACCTTGATCGGGGCCGCAGCCGCATGCCCCCACAACCAGGCCGCCCACAGCGCGGACAGCGTCCAGAATGCCTGATTGGGGCGCGGTGGGACGCTCACAACGTGATCGAAACTCTCCGAGCCTAGCAGCTCGTTCAATCTGGTATAGGATCCATGGAAAATATGCACCCGACCGCCCTCAAGACGACCGCCCGGCATAAGCGCTGTCGAGCTGACCTGCGGGTCATCCATCGCCCAGGAACCAATCGCCTCTTCCATCGCGCGCCAGAGGTTAAACTCACGGTAACGCTGAGAGGCCACCAGCTGACGTGGGCGGTCGCGTCCATCCGGATACCCCCAGAGCGCATTGCCAGCATCGAACGCAGAGAGCAGCAGCGCATGCACAGCCGCCTCCAGCCCAGGGGCGAGTCTCAGTTGCTGCACTTTATTGAGCAGTGTCGTGATGGCATAGATAGCCCGTCCCGGGTAGACCGCCAGTGCAGCCTCTGCGTGCTTCCGATCTGGATCTCCACGCGGCGCGACCTGTTCAACCGCCATCGCATGATGGAGCCCCCGCCGCGCATAATCGAGTGCTCGCTCCCAATCTTCATCCGTTGCGGATACCTCGCCTGCATGGGCACAGTTTTCACAGGCATACACCTTATGGGACGGTCCGCCTAACTCCCGGTCCCAGACGAAAAAATCGACCGACACCTCCTCACCACACCGGGCACAGCGGCTGCGGTACAGATCCAGCATGAAATTTTCCATGCGCGTATCGTCTTTTGGCAGCGCAGCGATCTGAGCGAGCGCGGCTCTTAATTCAGACAGCGTGAACGGATTGAGCGTATGCTCCAGGATGAAGCGGCTGATCGGGTTGTTTGCGATCACGACGACGGCACGACCCGATTTCGCAGCCTCAATCGGCACGCGTGGCGACACGCCAAAGGGGTCCAGAACCCTCGACCCTGGCAGATCGAGAGTATCCAACAGCTGTTCGATCACACCGATATCCATCGGTGGGACAAACCGGCTTATCGGACCCGTGTGGCTGGCGGGCATTCCAACAGGCAGTGCAATATCCATCGCAATCAGTATACGTTAAGCCTGCCCTTTCGTTTAACTTAAGGGTTGCAGGCTCTCAGCAGTTCAACCGGCCTGCACAGCATTGAAAACACTTGTTGCCTGCCTTTCGATGCTTTAGACTCCATTTATGGGACAATTGCGGGATGAACAAGGATGCGCGGCCAGAATACTGCGGTCAATCGCGATTTTCAGCACCATCTCAGCGTTAAGCGCCTGTCTCAGCATGCCTGAACCTGAGCCAGGCCCGCCGGAACCGCCGGCTGCCCAGACCAGCTCCCCGGTGGAAGGAGAGAGTCAGCCGACGGCCGTTCCCGTCAACACCCCCACGCCGGCGCTCGAGAGCGGCTGTCCCATCCCTCCTGGCTCACCGCCGCTGCCCGATCTCGACGCCGAGTTCGGCTGGGGGGCCAGCCTGCAGGAGTATCTCAATCAAGGGGGGCTGGTCGAGCCGTTGGCCGCCGCTCTTCAATCCACACCCGCTCCGGATGGGAATCGTGCAGCCGTCTCACGGCGTGATCTCACCGGCGATGGGCTTGAAGACCTGGCGGTCACACTTTATGGAGCCGAACAGGGCTCAACGCGCCCATCCGGCTCGCTTCTGATCTTCCGCTGCGATAAGGATCGCTACCGGCTCGCATATTCCACGACTCCCTCACAGAACGTCGGACCACCGGTTCTGATGAGCGTAAAAGACCTGAACGGCGATGGTCTCGTGGAACTCCTCTATTGGCGCGAAACCTGCGGGGCGCACACTTGCTTCAAACAGGTCGAGATTCTGCGCTGGGAGCGATCCGGATTCGTCGGTCTGTTCGAAGGACGCTCAGATGATTTGCCCTCACCGAAAATCGAGATCACGGGTCCATTGAACGATGGTCGCTACCAAATAGAGATCACCGCAGAGGGGATTGCATCCGCAGGAGCAGGTCCATATCGGCCCTTCACGCGGACATGGCAGTGGTCACCGGAGCGATCCAAATTTATCTCCGTTAAAGAGCAGCTTGCGCCGCCGACATATCGCATCCACCTGCTTCACGATGCCGATGACGCCGCTTCAGCTGGCAATCTCGAGGCCGCGTTAATCATGTACCAGCGGGTCCGTGAAGATGGCCCGCTCGATGATTGGATCAAGGGGCAGGATGGTTACACACAGCTGGCAGCTTTCGCCACCTACCGGCAGATGACTCTCCACCTCCAACTGGGTCGCACCGCCATGGCCGAGCAGGCCCTGCAGTTTCTTCAAGAATCCGTCCCGGAGGGCAGCACGGCCTACGGGATACGCTCGCTGGCTGAAGCTTATTGGGAGGCTTATCTCGAGACCGGCGAATTAGAGGCGGCATGTGCGGCCGCGCGACGCTTCGCCCAGCAGCAACCTGCTGATGTGCTCGAACCACTCCAATATGGTTATGCAAATCGAAGCTATACGCCCGCTGAAGTCTGTCCACCCACAGGGTGAGAATTTCGCCAACAGCAAGCGAAACTCTCCGCTGCCCACATTTCGTATGGAGATCTCATATGCCACCTCTCCCGACCTCAACATTTGAAGCACTGCGCGAGGAGCTAATCTCGCGCCTCGAAAGGTACGTATTAATCGAGACGCCGACGACCTCCAAAGAGGCGGTTGATTCTTTAGGCGTTCTTCTCGCCAGAGAAATGGGCGAGACCGGCGCCCGGGTTCAATTTTTTCCCCAGACCCGGGTTGGTGACCACCTGCTGGGCACGTGGGGAACGGACGGAGATGGCGTCCTGCTTTTAACGCATATGGACACGGTTCACCCGGTCGGCACGTTGGAGCGAATGCCTTTTCTGCGGACAGACGATGCGATTCACGGACCGGGGATCCTCGATATGAAGGTCAGCATCGCGATGGCGCTGACCGTGATGAATGTGCTTCAGCAAGCAGGCCGGATCGGCGGATCCCGGGTCTCACTGCTCGTCACTTCAGATGAAGAAACTGGCAGCAGGACTTCCAGAGAATTGATCGAAGATTTATCTAAAGATTACTCCGTCGTCTTCTGCCTGGAACCAGCGCTTCCAGATGGCGCGCTGAAAACATGGCGAAAGGGCATCCTCGGTTTTGAAATCGAAGCGCGCGGTTACGCCGCACATGCAGGCGCTGAGATCGCACGGGGCGTCAACGCGATCGTGGAGATCGCGCTGCAGATCCCGGAACTGCTGCAGATCGCTGCACAGGATGAGGATACGACCCTCAACGTCGGGGTCATCCAGGGAGGGAGCCGCTCGAACGTCGTGCCCGACCGCTGTCGTACACGCGTCGATGTTCGCGCATTGACCCAGGCAGAAGGGGACCGGGTGGTCGAGGCGATGCATGCCCTGCAGCCAAAGCTTGCAGGCGCTGCCCTCGACGTGCGCGGGGGTTGGAATCGACCTCCGATGGAGCGCAGTGACCTGATCGTGCGCTCCTTCTCCAGAGCTCAAGCGATCGCTGCTGAACTTGCACTGGACCTGATGGAAGGCGGCACCGGCGGCGGATCGGACGCGAACTTCGTCGCCGCTCAAGGTATCCCTGTCCTGGATGGGCTTGGTGCGCTCGGCCGGGGGGCACATTCCTCACAAGAACAGATTGATATCGCCCCGCTCGCAGAGCGAATGGCGCTCCTGGCGGCGTTGATCAATGAGTGGTGAGGACGGATTGGAGCGTTCTCTCCAAATCCTCATGCGAATTCATAGCTGCCATCAGGCGCAAGAAATCAGCCGGTGAGCTGATCTCCTCCCAGAGAGCGCGAACCGCCGCCCCGACCGGGTCATCCCCGGCAGCCCCGCCCGGTTCATCCGCGTAGGCGCCGTGAAATGCGAAATAGGCCTGGTTCAACTTCCGGATCCGGTGGCCGTGCTCCCAGAAAAGGACCCGCCTCTCTTCCATATACTCCTCGGCAGCCTCGACTTCGCCTTGCGCGAGCAGCTCATCCACACGCAAGCGGGTCTCCCGCATCTCTCTTCTGAAGTCGAACACTACCTCCGCCGGCTCCTCTGCTTGAGGTTCCGGGGGCGGCGTCGTCTCTTCCGGGGGCAAGTATCCCGGGTAGGATGCACGCAGCACACGGCGGCTGAATTCGACCCCGATTAACAAGGCTGTCGTTTCATTCATCGTGCGCAGTTCAGGTGTCTGGCTGTAGTTCAAACCGAGCGGGTGAAGCGACAGGTAGTTGTGCGTCCATTCATGCGCGATGACTTCCGTGACCCACGAAAGGATTGTGCTCTGCTGGATCATCGTCGGGTACGTACCCAACCCGCCAACCGGGACAACCAGTGCCGAAACATCCATCGCAGATTCGATCCGCTCTTCCAGCGCGATTTTCTGCTCGAGCGTCAGATCCACACGCAGAGCGATATTTGCATCCTGCCGGATTTCGCTGCGTGGTGAAACGATCAGCGCGGAGGGCAGCGGTGTGAACTGCATCAAGACCGGAGGGAAAGGTGCCCCTCCAACGCTGAACCCGAGCTGCTGAAGCACAACCCCCACGTCCTCCTGCAATATCGTCTCCACGACAGGTCTCAATTTGCCGACCTGTTCTCGCATGATCTCAAGCTCACCGCTCACGGTTGCGAGAGATCCTTCGATTTCGCTTTGATCGGGGTCGCCGTATAAGTCTTCGAGCTGCCGTTGAAGTGCCTGGGTCTCATCCAGCTTGGTCAGATAGCGCTCAACAACCCCCACCCGCCCCGGCGACGAGAGATAATTTGTGGCGCCCAGACTCCACTGACCCAACTTCGAGAAGGCAGCTGCCAGGGTCCAGTCGAGAAAATTGAACTCGATCGGACGGGTGAACACGCGTGTTTGTGCCTGCTGATTCTGAATCGTTATCGCGCTCCCACCAATTAATGTCGTGAGAATTACGACGAGCAACGCTCTCCGCAGCACATGACCGACCCATTGGACAACCCCGGGGATTTGCATATGCGCAGTGTATCAATGCAGCCCGAGAAGTCAATGAAAATGAGCCCCATGTTATAATGCCGACTCCTCCCGGGTTCATCCACATGACCTGAGGTGAAACAGCCGATGAATTTTCTCGTGACCGGTGCTGCCGGATTCCTGGGTTCTGCGCTTGCAAATCGACTTGCACGTGAGGGCCATCAAGTGCGCGGATTTGACGACCTTTCCGCCGGTGATCCTGCGCGCTTGAATCCAGACGTCCTGTTCACTCGTGGCGATGTAACTGACCGTCCTAAATTATGGACGTTGCTCCAGGATGTCGATTGTATATACCACCTGGCAGCCAAAGTTTCCGTCCCCGAATCGATCCTGTATCCACGGGAATACAATATCATCAACGTTGGCGGTACGGTCAGTGTGATGGAAGCGATGCGAGACGTCGGCGTGCGCCGGGTTGTCTTCATTTCCTCCGGTGCGATATACGGCGACCGGGCCAAACAGCCCATCAGCGAGGCGACTTCCCCTAATCCAGGATCACCCTACGCGGTGTCAAAACTGGCCGCCGAGCACTACATCCGGACAATCGGCAGATTATGGGGGATTGAAACCGTCTCGCTGCGAGTTTTTAACGCCTACGGTCCTGGCCAACCACTCTCCGTCGCCCACCCGCCAGTGATTCCGCATTTCCTTCGCCAGGCTGCACATGACGGCACGATGGTCATCCACGGGAGCGGCATCCAGACCCGTGATTTTGTGCACCGCGACGACGTGGTCGAGGCGATGGTCGCCGCTGCGACCGCGCCGACAATCGATCGGACGGTGATCAACATCGGCAGCGGAACCGAGACGAGTATTAAGCAGCTGGGCCAATACGTCATCGAGGCGCTGGGCTCCGGAGGCGAGTGGATTTATAAAGAGGATCAGGATCCTGGCCCCTCACGGATGTGTGCCGACATCAGCCTGGCCAGGGAAAAACTTGGCTACAAACCGCGTTACGGATTAAAAGAGGGGCTGGAGCACATGATCCGCCAGGACACACGCTTCCAGCCCGCGGGCCGGTCGCCATCTTAACCAGCGCAACCCTCACGCTCCAGGGTTCCAGAACCGGAAGTGCGGATCCCGAATATCGAACGTCGCACATGCTCTCCACCCATGACCACACGGTTTGAACGATCATTCTTTCGAAGACCGACATTGGAAGTCGCCCGTGACCTCCTGGGCCAGCGGCTTGTACGCATTGAACAGGATGGTTCCCGGACGGCCGGGATTATCAGCGAAACCGAGGCCTACATCGGGACGGAAGATCTCGGCTGTCATGCATCAGCGGGCCGGACGGCGCGCAACGAGAGCATGTGGGGGCCTCCGGGGCATGCCTATGTATACTTCATCTACGGGATGCACTGGATGCTGAACTTCGTCACCGAGCCGGAAGGTTTGCCTGCCGCTGTCTTGCTGCGTGCTGTGATACCCGTCGAAGGGCGCGAGCACATCCGCTCCCGGCGGGCCGGGCGGCGCGCGGCAGATTGGACGGACGGGCCAGCCAAAATCTGTCAAGCCTTTGCGATCGACGGGACCTTCGACGGCCTTGACCTGTGCGAAGCATCGGCACCGCTCTTCATCGAGCAGGTGAAATCAATCGCCGATTCGAGCGTGACAACCAGCTCCCGTGTGGGTTTAAACTCTGTAGAAGAGCCCTGGAAGAGCCTCCCCTGGCGCTTCCGGCTCGACGATGATCGTTTTGCCAAGGAGGCCTTTTCGAAATGAAACTTCTTGAAGGGAAAAAAGCACTCGTATTTGGTGTCGCCAATGATCACTCCATCGCCTGGGGCATCGCCAGGACGATGCACGAACATGGCGCCGAACTCGCGTTCTCATACGCAACGGAGTCGCTCGAACGGCGCGTTCGCCCATTGGCCGAATCCGTTAATGCTCAGTTTGTGGAAAAATGCGACGTTTCCTCCGATGAAGAGATCGCGTCGGTCTTTGAAAAAGCCGGGCGCGAACTGGGGTCGATCGATATCCTCGTCCATGCGATCGCGTTTGCCGGACGCGACCAACTGCTTGGCGATTTTCACCAGACCAGCCGGGAGGGATTTCGGGTCGCGCTCGATATCAGCGTCTATTCGCTGATCGCGCTGGCGCGCGCAGCGCTGCCTCTGATGCAAAACGGCGGTTCGATGATGACGCTGACCTACTACGCCAGCGAAAAAGTCGTCCCGAACTACAACGTTATGGCAGTTGCCAAATCGGCGCTTGAATCGACAACCCGCTACCTGGCTGCCGATCTGGGGCGACGAGCTATCCGCGTCAATGCGATCTCGCCCGGACCAGTTCGCACGCTTTCGGCTGCCGGTGTAAGCGGTTTCAAGAAGATGTACCGAGAATTTGATTCTCACGCCCCTCTGGGACAGAATATCTCCATCGAGGACGTTGGAGACGTTGCTGCCTTCCTCGCCTCAGATATGGCCAGCAAAATCACAGGAGAGGTCATCTTCGTCGACTCGGGCTACAATATTCTCAGCATCCCTCTACCCAGGGATGAGTAAGAATCGCCTCTATCGAAGAGTAAAAGATCGTGTTTAACCGTTTGCGCACGGGTGTCGATTTCCGACAAGATCCGGAATTGCGGATCTACCGCTCCAGGCTTGCGAACCGGGCGATTGCCGCGATCTACATCGTGGTCACGCTGTGGTTGCTGCTTGATATCTTCTTCTTCATCCAGAATAGCGATGCCCGGCGGTATAGCATCGCATTCGACGCGGCTGCCGGCATCCTCTTGTTGACGCTGACATTCGCCGCCTACCGGCTGAACCACTGGGGCGATTCGTTGGCCGCCGGCTACTTGCTCGCCGGCAGCTTGTTGCTCTTCGCGATGTGCAACCTGATCATTTTCCCCAACTCACTCGTCATCATGGGGGGCTTGTTGTTCATCCCGATTTTGATCGCTGGAAGCATCGTAGGTGGAACAGCGAGCTTTATTTTTTCGGGCCTGGCGACGCTCGCACTTTGTACCGGTTGGCTCATCGGTTGGCGCCTCGGCGCTTCCCCGAGTCTGCTTTACCAGCCGGTATACGGACCCCTGTATCTGAGCAGCCAGGCTTTGATCCACCAGACCGTTGGCCTGCTGCTTTTTAGTTTTTCACGCAATATCGAGCGCAACCTGGAATATTTACGGAATCAGACCGACCAAATGACAGAACTCGCTCACACCGATCCGCTCACCGGGCTTGCCAACCGGCGGTACATGATCGAGCAGCTCGATCGCGAATTCTTGCGCGCCCGCCGCTACGGCCGCCCGCTTGCGCTGCTTTATCTCGATCTGGACGGCTTTAAGGAGATCAACGATCACTTCGGGCACCTTTTCGGCGACGATGTTCTAAGCAGCGCGGCTGTGTCAATGCGGTCCGTGCTCCGTTCTACCGATTTGCTGGCACGCATCGGCGGTGATGAGTTCGCCGTTCTGCTACCCGAAACCGACCTGAAAGGCGCCGTCGACGTCGTCAACAAGCTGCGCAGGGCGCTGCTCGCTTTAAGCGATCAGCTCGGAACCGCATTTCCCAAGTTGATGTTCTCCGCCGGCGTCGCCCAATTGATCCCCGAAGATGAGAGCATCGACGACTTGCTTGCACGCGCCGACGACGTTCAGTATCAAGCGAAAGCGACCGGCAAAGGTGAAATCCGCACCCAGCTCGACATTCAGCAGCTTCCGCTTTTCAGAAAAGGGATCAACGACCCGAATTGATCCTCGCTCAGAATCCCCACTGACCAACGAGCTGCATGTCCCGGGTCACTACAATATGGAGTCAGGCGATGTTCTTTACCGGCACGGTAGAACTCAAAACGCAGGGGCAGACCGATATGCACGATATCACGCAGCAGGTGGCTGATCTCGTGACCGCATCGAAGATCGAACAGGGATTGGCAACCGTTTTTGCCGCTTCGGCTACGAGCGGGATCACCACGATCGAGTACGAATCCGGTGCGCTCGAGGATCTGCGGCAGGCGTTGGACGAGATCGCCCCAGCCAATCGAGAATACAAGCACAACCTCCGCTGGCGGGATGGCAACGGTCACTCGCATTTGCGTTCCGCGCTCATGGGCCCATCGCTGACCATCCCGATCCTCAACAACCAGCTCACACTCGGGACCTGGCAGCAGATCCTGTATATCGACTTCGACGTGAGGCCGCGTGATCGCAGCCTCATTGTGAATGTCCTCGGTGAGTGAAGTACCGTTAGAGAGAGAAACTATGTCCTCAAACGAAACACCTGGTCGAAAATTACTGGCTGTATTTGCCCATCCGGACGATGAGAGCTTCGGGCCGGGCGGGACGCTGGCCTTGTACGCAAAACAAGGAGTCGCGGTGCACCTTATCTGCGCCACGCGCGGTGAAGTAGGTGAGACACCCGCAGACCTCGGAGAACGAACCGACGAAAATATCGCCCGGCTGCGCGAAGATGAACTGCGCTGCGCCGCCCGGGCCCTTAAACTCGAAGAGGTGCATTTCTTGGATTACCGGGATTCGGGCATGCCTGGTGCGGATACCAACCGGCACCCCCGCGCGCTTGCCTCTGCCCCCGTGGAACAGGTCGCCGATAAGATTGCCGTGCTCATGCGGCGAATCCAACCACAGGTCGTCATCACCTTCGACCCGATCGGCGGCTACCGCCATCCCGATCACGTGGCAATCCACGATGCCACCGCGCGTGCCTTCCATGATGTGCTCGCCAGGCCCGGAACGCATAACTCGCCCCCACAGAAACTTTATTATCACACTTTTCCAAAACGTCTGATGCGGCTGATGGTCAGGTTGATGCCGCTTTTCGGCCAGAACCCGCGCGAGTTCGGGATCAATAAAGACATCGATCTGACCGAGATCGCGAGCGTTAACTACCCGATCCATGCGAATATCCAGGTGCGTTCGGTTATGAGCGAGAAAGCGGAAGCTTCCGCCTGCCATGCCAGCCAGCACGCCGGCGGTTCAGGCGGGATCCTTGGCTTTGCACTGCGTTTTTTCGGGACGAAAGAACCTTTCATGCGCGCTTACCCGCCGGCACCCGATTCGCTGCATGAACGGGATTTGTTTGAGGGGCTCAGCTGAGAAACGCCATCCGGGGCAGGCCTGCCCAGCGCCCGGATTTGCCACCCGGAAGCCACACCGCAACCTGCCCGTCACATGATAAGATTGCGGCTCACGGACGGAGCGAATGATGTCATCAGCCGTCCACGTGCGATCGGAGGATCGTATGCTCTCTTTACTTGAACTGCCAACCTATGCAATTACCATAACGATCTTCATCCTGCGTGTCGCCGATATGACCCTGGACACGCTGCGGGTTCTTTTTGTCATTCGCGGACGCAAATCGCTCGCCTGGATCCTCGGCTTCTTCCAGTCCTCCCTGTGGGTTATCGCTATTACGAGCGTTCTCAGCAACCTCGACAACCCCTGGAATATCATCAGTTACGCCGCCGGTTTTGCGACGGGTAATGTCATCGGCATTATGATCGAACAAGGTCTAGCCATCGGTCATAGTCACATGCAGATCATCAGCCAGCGATTAGGCAGCGCGATTGCCGACACCGTCCGCAATCTGGGATATGCTGCCACCGAACTGCCGGCGCGTGGGCGCGATGGAACCGTGAGCGTGATCAGCTGCAGCTTGCGCCGCAAAGATATCGAGGATGTCCGCAAAGCGGTCCAGGAGATCGATCCGCAGGCCTTCATCACGGTGGAAGACATCCGCCCAATCCATCGCGGCTACTGGCGCGGATAAATACATCAGGGAACTATGCTGCAGTTTATCGAGCCTCTGCGTGAGCTTGCACAGATCGGTCTTGATTGGGATCGGATTCCAGTCGCGATCGTGCCGCTGATCATCTTCGCGCTGCGCACAACCGACATTGCGCTTTCCACGCTGCGAATGCTCATGGTTCTACGCAGCCGCCGCACTGCCGCCTGGGTGCTCGCATTTTTCCAATCGGTAATTTATCTGATCGGGATCGCCGGCGTGATCAATAATCTTAACAACCCTCTGAACTTGCTCGCTTTTGCGGCTGGGTTTGCCAGCGGAAATGTCGCCGGCATCATGCTTGAAAACCGCCTTGCGCCCGGCCACAGCCATTTGCGCATCATCAGTACCGGTCATGGCGCCGCGATCCTGGAGCGACTGCACGAAGCTGAAATCGGGGCGACGGATATGACCGCCGGCGGCCGTGATGGAACCGTGGACCAGATCTATTGTTTCATCCCGCGCCGCAAAGCGCGCGCCACGATCGAATTGATCCTGAGCATCGACCCCTCCGCATTCATCAGCGCAGCTCCGGTTCGCCGGCTTGACGGCGGCTGGCAGGCCTGAGCCGCCTCCTTTTCTGCTGCTCGAACAAATCGATCGCGCAGCCTGCCAACATACGGCCTTGACGGTCCGGTTGTTGCAGCAGTGATCAACAGCCAGACTGTGCGGGCGAAGCCCTTGCGGCCACGAAGTGCACTAGGAAGAACGTCGGGTTTGCACTGCCCTGACCCAAACGGTATAATCCCGCCACCTGTCTCCTTGGAGGGTTCTGGCTGCGAGCAAAGTCAGTTCGATCCCGCCAAGAAGGTGTGGCGGACAGCTCGCTAGACAACCAAATACCCAACGGAGCTCTATCAAAGGAACCCTATGGCGCTAAAGGGGAACCTGCGCGATTTCAGCGTCACCCAATTACTCAATTTGATCAACCTTGCCCGCAAGACGGGAACCCTCACCCTCGAGGGTCCGGACGCGATCGCATGGGTGTCTTTCCGCGAGGGCAAACTAATCTACGCACAAATTGGGAATGAGGACGGAAGCCTGACCGGGATCCTCACCAAGGCGGGGAAAATCTCTCCGAAACAAGCCAAGGTCATCCGCACCCACGCGACAGAGAAGAGTGACAAAGAGCTTGGCCTGCTCCTGATAAACGCCGGATATTTATCTCAGCAAGATATCCTGGCCAGCTTGCGCGAGTACATCCTGAATATCGTCTACCAGCTTTTCACCTGGGTAGAGGGGCTCTTCCGTTTTGACGCCGACGTGCTCCCTCCGGATGAATCGATCACGATCCGGCTGGATCTTGAGAACATCATCATGGAAGGAACCCGTCACCTTCAAGAATATGAAATGCTCAAAGAGGAGATCCCTAATCTGGAAATGGGGTTAACCTTCGTAGAACGCCCTGGCGCGAACATTCGCGACGTTCAGCTCACGGTGGAAGAGTGGAAAGTCGTATCGTATATTAATCCAAAGAACACCATCCGTCAGATCGCGAAAGCCAACAAGATGAATGAGCTTGATATCCGGAGGGTTGTCTATGGCTTGCTGCAAGCCGGGCTTGTTGAAATCATCCGGCCGGAAGGCATGCCCCTGCCGCCACAGGCTCAGAAATTGCCGCCAGTGGACACCAAACAACAGACATCGCTGGTAAACAAACTGATCGATCGAATCCGATCCCTGTAAGGGAAAATCGCTTATGCAGACAGTAAAAATGGTTGTTACAGGACCCTTCAACTCCGGCAAGACCGCATTTATCCAGTCGGTCAGCGAGATTGATGTCGTTTCAACCGAGAGAAAGATCAGTTCCGAAGAGGAACGCATCAAAGAGACGACGACCGTGGCGATGGATTTTGGCCGCATCACCGTCGACGATGATCTGGTTCTTTATCTCTTCGGAACGCCTGGTCAGAAGCGCTTCGACTTTATGTGGGAGATCCTTTCCGAGGGGATGCTTGGATTCGTGGTTATGGTCGACAGCGCCCGCCCAGAAACATTCCGGGAAGCGCGCGGTATCCTGCAAACATTCCGCGCCTACGCCCCTACACCGTACGTCGTAGCGGCCAACAAACAGGACATGGATGATGCATGGGAAGTGGATGACCTCCGCATCGCCCTCAAACTCGATCCAAAAGTCAAGATGCTGCCATGCGTCGCCATGGATAAAGAGACGGTAAAGAGCGTTCTCCTGGAACTTCTTTACAGCATCCTGGAGGAAATGAAAGAGGAGTAGTTCCACTGCGCAGATCTCTTTCGCCTCCCGCCCCTCATTTTTCTCACTAGCCCGAAAGTTTGGTTGCTGGCCCACCGCGTTTACCGTAAGATAATTTCGCGTGCCTGCTCCTTCCACCGTGGAAGGATATTCCGGGTCTGCTGGAGGCGCGGTTCCATTCGCTCCACGCGCACGATGAGCAATCTGGATAATCCATTCTATTGACTAAGCGCACGTATTGAAACGGGGCAAAATTCTTCTTCTGATGTGCAAATCTAAACCGGACGAAAAACGGGACGCCGAGCAGACAGCCTCCCCATCCGGGGAGCGCCGTTCCGTTCCCGCTGCAGGGAGCTATGCCTGGCCCAAACTTCTAAATGCTGCTGCTACGCTAGCGCAGACCTCCGAAGCCGTATTCGAAGTTGTCCACAGCCACATCGATTGCGACCTCATCGAACTCAATCTGATCGATGTCTCGACAGGCGTGTTCACCCTGTACAGGTCTGACAATTCGCGCGATCCTGCCAGTGTCGAGATCGCGCGTCGAGATGCTCTCCGCCCGGGCGAGGGGTTGACGGGATGGCTGGTCGAAAATCGCAAGCCGTTGATCCTGGCGGATATCCGGCAAGGATCTCATCTCCGGCTTCGCGCGAGCGAGACTCAATCATCCTATCGATCATATCTCGGCGTTCCCATTCAGGACAACAACGAGCTGATTGGCACGCTCGAAATCGCCCACCCGGAGGTCGGGAGGTACGATCACAAGCACGCCGCATTGATGGAAGCGCTGGGCAATGCAATCGCGATCAAGCTGGTCAATTTGCACCAGAAAAAGAAACTGCGCGCAGCACGTCTCCAATCCCAGCTGCAAGAGAAACTCCTGCAACAAATCAAGCACATCTCCGACATCGAAACGTTGGTACTCGAGGTCTCATCAGCGATCAATGACCAGCTCGACTCGGAGTGGGTCGCGTTCTTGATCTATAACCCTGAGAGTTTGAGCTTGGAGACCCTGGAGCCCATCGCAGGCGCCAGTGGGCGCTTGGAAAATGTGCGCTTCAGCCTTCCATCACCACCCGACTCCCCCCTGGCCTCCCTCTGGAAAGCGCATGATTACTGGATCGCCAACGAGGTGCAGGCGGATGAGGTCATGCATCGGATAAGGATCCCCGATGCAATCTCTGCCATGGGGGCTGCTCGCCTCATGCTGGCGCCGCTCATCGCCGACTCTGCTCGAATCGGCATCATCCTCACCGGCAGAAGCGCGTCATCGGGACCCTTCACAGCAGAACAAGGGGCGCTTTTACATGCAGCCGGGCACACCTGCGGATCACTCCTGCAGCTGGCCTTGTACCGCCGGCCAGAACCACCTCATGCAGATGCTCCAACCCATTCCACATCGCCGCAGCCCGCGGCGCGCTCAACGCTCTCGGATTCGCTCTTGCAAATAACCGCCGAACTGGCCGCCAGCATGGACCTTGATCACTTGCTGACACGCGTGCTCAGCATGCTGCGAAATGCAGTTGGCGCGGATCAGGGCGCAGTCCTGCTGATAGCCCCCGATTCGAATGATTTGATCTTGCGAGCTTCGTCAGGGAGCCTGCCGCCGCTCCCGCCGGGAGGGCGCAGCACGCCGTACCATTCCGATCAAGGGCTGGCGGGTTGGGCCATCCAGAACCGGATGGCAATCTACGTCAGCGATTTACAGGAAGATGAACGCTGGGTCCCGTTCGGGGACGCCGTCTCAAAGCAGCACAGCGCGCTTGTGGCGCCGCTGATCGTCTCCGAGGAATCGCTGGGGGCGATCCTGCTCCTGGGTCATACCAGGGGAGCATTTTCGGACGAGGATCTTGAACTCGTGAGCGCCGCCGCAAACCAGATCGCCCCTGCAATCCAGAATGCCCAGCTCTCTCATCTCATTCAGGATCAAGCAGAACGGCTCGGCCAGGCGCTTCGAACGCAGCAGGTTGAATCCAGCCAATCCCGGGCAGTGCTTCATGCAATCACAGATGGTGTCATCGTGACCGATCCTCAGCACCGCATCCTCGTCTTCAACCCCGCCGCCGAACTGATCCTCGGCTTCTCCCGGAACGATTTGCTGGGGGAACAAATTTTTAAGATTCTGAATACATTTGGAGAAACTGGAGATGAAATCGGGGACCGACTGCAGAGATGGGCGTCGGATGCTTCCGCTGCCCATTCAAGAAATCTCCTGCCGCGACGTGTTGAGACCGAGCGGGACCGCATGCTCGCCGTCCAACCTGCTCCGGTCGTTCTGGGTGATGATTTTCTCGGAACGATAACCATCATCAGAGACATCACGCGCGACGTTGAATTAGACCGCATGAAATCTGAATTCGTCGCCACCGTCAGCCACGAACTGCGCAGCCCGATCACACCGATCAAGGGCTTCGTAGATTTGCTCCGCATGGGTATCCCGGGTGACTTATCAGAACAGCAGGCTCACTTTCTGGATATCATCCATCAAAATATTCATCGCCTCGAAATGCTCGTCGACGAACTGCTCGATATCTCACGCATCGAAGCCGGCAAGGTCGTGCTCTCATTCGAGGCGCTGAACATCGAGCAATTGATCGATGAATTGGCCACGTATATCGCTCACCGGAACCAAGCAGAAGGGAAACAGATTAGTTTCCATGCGACCCTGGAGGCGGATCTCCCGGATCTCTGGGGAGATCCCGAGCGCGTGCGCCAGATCCTCGCCAACCTCGTGGATAACAGTTTTGATTACACACCGGACGGCGGCTCAATTGAGATTGTCGTTCAAGACGCGGGCGAACAGATCGAGGTCGCTATCAGCGACAACGGCATGGGGATCGCGGTTAAGGAACAGGAAAGAATTTTCGAGCGTTTTTATCGCGGTGAACAGGCCCTCATCATGGGGGTCGCAGGAGCAGGGCTTGGCTTGTCCATCGCATTGACGATGGTCGAAATGCACGGCGGCCGGATCTGGGTGAACAGCGCTGGCATTCCAGGCAAAGGTTCCACTTTCACCGTTTCGCTCCCGACGGCCTCCAACACCTCGAAGGCAGGAAGGCAGCTCACTGAAAAATGATCACGATCCTTGTCGCCGACGATGAAAAACATATCCGGGAGTTGGTTGAGCTTACACTGCAGCACAACAACTACAATGTCCTCACCGCCGCGGACGGCGAATCGGCATTGGAAATCGCCACCCGTGAACGCCCTGCTCTCGCACTGTTAGATATTCGCATGCCCAAGATGGATGGTTACGAGGTCTGTCGACAGATAAAACGCGATCCAGCCATCGCACACATCCCGGTCGTTTTCATATCGGCCAAAGCCCAGGAAGACGAAATCCAGATGGGTTACGAGGCCGGCGCCCAGGACTACCTGCTCAAACCATTTGATATGGAGGACCTGCTCCAGAGCGTCCAGCGCCTGCTGGCTTGAGGTCACACCCCCATGAATGCGTGAGCGCTCGTCATCTTGACCGGCGGCATCCAGCCCGATATACTCAAGATTGAAAGCGAATAACCACCCTCGGGGAGCTCACTGACGTGGGCTGAGAGGAGGGTTTAGACCCTCGACCCGTATCACCTGATCCGGATAATGCCGGCGGAGGAATGGAGATCTGAGCCAGACATCCCTCACCGGTAAACGGACGGAGGGATGTTTTGCGTATTGTCATCTTCAGCAACGGGAACTTCGATCATCCAGAACAGGACCGTGGCAGGATCCAACCCGAGGACCTACTCTTTGCAGCAGATGGAGGTCTCCACCACCTTCATGCGCTCGGATTGTTCCCTGACGTTCTGGTTGGGGACCTCGATTCTGTCGATCCGGAACTTGTGAATCAACTGCGGCAGGGCGGCACCGAAATCCAGGAGCATCCCGCCAGAAAAGATCAGACGGACCTTGAACTTGCTCTCGAAGTCGCCATGGATCGCAGCGCAGATGAAATCCTGATCCTCGGCGGCCTGGGCAGCCGTTGGGATCAAACACTGGCGAACATCTTGCTGCTGACACAACCCCGGTTCCAGGGTCTACCAATCCTGATCTTCGATGGACCCCAATCTGTTCAAATGCTGCCCGGCGGGCAAACCCTTGAAATTCAGGGTCAACGCGGCGTGACCGTATCCCTGATCCCGATTAATGGGTCTGCGCAGGGCATCACGACACGCGGGCTCGAATATGAACTGACCGACGGGACTCTCGAGCACGGCAGCACGCGCGGGGTTAGCAACGTGGTCGTTGAAGAGCCTGCATTTGTTACCCTCAGGCAAGGGATGCTTGCCTGCATCGTGATCGATGCTGGTGAAGAGGTTTAGGTAGCCAGAAAAGGATGGTTTCCATGAATAAGAGGCTGCAGCTTTTGCTCGTTCTCACGATTTTATTGATTGGCGCCTGTGCGCCCTCTATGGGCGCGCCTGAAAGCCCGGCGACGGGTGCGGCCGGGGAGACGGAGAGCACACAAACCGAGCGGCAAACACTGACGGTCATGGGGCATGACTCGGTCGAGGTCTCCGAAACTGTCGTGGAACAATTCGAACAGAGATACAATGTCGATGTTCAATTCTTGAAGGCGGGCGACACCGGCACTGCGTTGAACCAGGCGATCCTCTCCAAACAGAACCCGCTGGCGGATGTCTTTTACGGGGTGGACAACACCTTTCTCAGCCGCGCCCTCGAGGAGAGGATCTTCGAAGCCTATCCTTCGCCAATGCTCGAGGTCATCCCGGACCGGTTCGAACTCGACCCTCAATACCGCGCCCTGCCTGTAGATTACGGCGACGTATGCTTGAACTATGACAAAGCCTATTTCAGCGAGCTGGATCTCGAGCCACCGCAGAACCTGGACGATCTCACCGGTGCGGAGTACCGGGGGCTGCTGGCGGTCACCAACCCGGCGACTTCCTCACCCGGACTGGCATTCCTGCTTGCGACCATCGGATACTTCGGCGAGCAGGACTACCTCGCCTACTGGGAAGAACTCGTCGCCAACGATCTGCTTGTCGTCAACGATTGGGAGACCGCCTACTACGGTGAGTTCAGCGCCCATGGCGGCACACGCCCGATCGTGCTGTCCTACGGTTCAAGCCCCCCGGCGGAGGTTTATTTTGCAGAAGAGCAGCCTGATGAACCGCCCACCGGTGTTGTTCATGAAGATGGCAGCTGCTTCCGCCAGATCGAATTCGTCGGCGTTCTCGCCGGGACAGAAAAACCCGAACTCGCTCGCGCCTGGATCGACTTCATGCTTTCACCTGCATTCCAGGAAGATATGCCGCTGAATATGTTCGTCTTCCCTGTTAACCCGGACGCTTCTCTGCCGGATGTCTTTGAGGAACATCTTGTGATCCCCGCTGAAACTGCAGCGGTCGCACCTGAAACGATTGAGGCTCAACGTGAAGCGTGGATCCAGGCATGGAACGAGACCGTTCTCCAATAATTAACGGTCAGCCCGGCGGCTCTGTGGGAGAGACCAATCGGGACGGGCGCACATCGATCCTGTTCGCACTCTGGCTGCTCCCGCTTCTCTTTCTGGGGCTGTTTTACTTCTACCCGCTGTTGAAGATCACAGCTTTGAGCTTCGTCCGTGCCGAAGGATCGCCGTTGGCATCCACCTTGAGCACGCTCAGCGCCCCCCGGACACGCGCCGTGCTCTGGTTTACGACCTGGCAAGCCGCCCTGTCGACGATCATCACGCTGCTCATCGGCCTGCCCGGCGCTTACCTTTTCGCCCGCCACCGCTTTCGCGGCAAACAGTTCCTGCGCGCGCTCACGAGCATCCCCTTTGTTCTACCGACGCTCGTCGTCGCGGCGGCGTTCAACGCCCTGCTCGGACCGCGCGGCTGGATCAACCTCGGGATGATGGCGCTTTTTGATTTGAACCAACCACCGGTTCAATTCACGAACTCAATCATCGCCATTCTAGTTGCGCACGTCTTCTACAACACGACCATCGTCCTGCGAATGGTTGGTGATTTCTGGGCGCGCCTCGACCCCCATCTCGGAGATGCGGCGGTCATGCTGGGCGCCAATCGCTGGCAGGTGCTGCGCAAGATCACCATCCCGCTGCTCTCACCGGCGATTGCCGCTGCAGCCCTGCTGGTCTTCATCTTCGATTTCACCTCCTTCGGTGTCATCCTGATCCTCGGCGGCCCAAAGTTTGCGACGCTCGAAGTCGAAATCTACTACCAGACGATCGGCCTATTTAACCTCCCCACAGCCGCAACGCTGGCGATGCTGCAGTTGGTCTGCACACTCGTTCTGACGATCGTCTACACACGCATGAGCGCCCGGCTCTCGCGGCCGCTCAAGATCCACAGCCGCGAAATCACGCAGCGGACACCCACCAGCCGCACCCAAAAAGCTGCTGTCGCTCTCAACGTCATCCTGCTGGTCACGCTGCTGGTAACCCCGCTGCTGGGCTTGACGATGAGATCGTTTACACGTTTTGGAACCGCGCCGCGCGGCCAGCAGGTGGAGCAAGGTTTCACGCTGAAGAACTACACCGAGCTGAACGAGAACCCGCAGGGGTCGCTCTTCTTCGTCACCCCGGCTGCCGCGATTCGTAATTCACTTGTCTACGCCGGCGCGACGGTGCTGCTCGCGATCATGATCGGATTGCCAGCCGCGTGGGCGCTCGCCCGCGAGCAGGGCGCGCGCATCAACCGCTGGCTGGATCCGCTGCTCATGCTGCCGCTGGGCACCTCCGCCGTCACCCTGGGTCTGGGGTTCATCGTTGCGCTGGACTCACCGCCGTTAAACCTGCGCGCTTCACCGGTCCTGGTGCCGATTGCACACACGCTCGTCGCATTCCCATTCGTCGTGCGCAGCCTCACACCCGCGCTGCGCAGTATCCAGCCGAGGCTGCGGCAAGCGGCGGCGACCCTGGGTGCATCTCCCTGGCACGTTTTTCTCACCATCGATCTCCCGTTGATCGGAAGGGCGCTCCTGGTCGCAGGGGTATTCGCGTTCACGATCTCGATGGGCGAGTTTGGCGCCACGGCGCTCGTCGCCCGGCCGGAATTCCCGACGATCCCGGTTGCGATGTACCGCTTTCTATCCCGCCCCGGGGCGATCAACTTCGGACAGGCGATGGCGTTGAGCACCATCTTGATGGCGGTCACAGCCGGCGGCATGCTGCTGATTGAGCGCTTCCGCGTCGCCGATATCGGCGAATTCTGACGAACGAAGGGTAGCCAACATTGAACGGACTGCTGGTACGCGACATCCATAAGACATTCGGGAGCACGACCGCCCTCGATCGGGTCAGTTTCGATCTCGAAGAAGGCCAGATCCTCTCCGTGCTCGGCCCAAGCGGGTGTGGGAAATCGACACTGCTGCATATCATCGCCGGGCTTGTGCCGCCTGATCGTGGAACGATCACCTGGCAAGGCCAGGATCTCGCCAGCATACCCGCACACAAACGAAATTTCGGGCTGATGTTTCAGGAATTCGCCCTCTTCCCGCATATGGACGTCTCGGAGAACGTAGCCTTTGGTCTGCGCATGCAATCGATGCAGCCGGCGCAGATTGAGCAGCGAACCCGGGAGGTTCTGGAACTTGTCGGTTTGAGCGCCTTTGGAAGCCGGAACGTCGACACGCTTTCAGGAGGTGAACGCCAGCGCGTCGCCCTGGCGCGCTCGCTGGCGCCGCAGCCCGGATTGCTCATGCTCGATGAACCATTCGGCGCGCTGGACCGCACGCTGCGGGAACGACTGATGCTGCAGCTGCCCGAGATCCTGCACAGCATGAATCAAACCGCAATCTACGTTACCCATGACCAGGAAGAAGCGTTTGCGGTCGCCGCCCGGGTGGTGATTATGCACGCTGGTCGCATCGCACAGGTCGGGACGCCCGAGGAAATCTACTGCGCTCCCGCCTCGCTCTTCGTCGCACGCTTTCTGGGGTTGTCGAACCTGCTTCCGGTCAGCAAGCCAGCGGACCTGAAGCGAGGCGAGGTTCAAACACCGATCGGCCGGTTCAGCGTTGGCCGGGAGGTCGGGGAGGGCGCCACGCTGCTGCTGCGTCCGGATCAGGTCCGCCTGGGCGGCCCGGGGCCAACCGTGCTCGAAGGGCGCGTCATCCAGCGATCTTTCCGCGGCGGCACGCAGCGGCTCAAAGTCGATGTAGAGGGCACGGAACTTATCTTCGATTTCATGACCGGGACCGCACTGCCTGATCCGGGCGATCACGTTAACCTGAGCTTCGATCCACAACAGGCCCTGCAGGTGCTGGCATGAACGACCGGGTCTGGGTGCACAAACAGGATGAGCACGGCAATCGTGTATGGAAGTACTTGGCGCGTTCAATCCATTTGACGCCAGCGCACATCCGGCTTGAAGCGCGTTTCGATCGCGATGACGTCGCCGTCGGACCGCTATTTCTGGAACGCGATGACATCTTCATCGAGACGTTCTTCTTTGATCGCTGGTACAACATTTTTGAAGTCTTCAGTCGCGATGGAGAGCGATTTAAGGGTTGGTATTGCAACATCGCCCGGCCGGCCCGCATGGACGGGCAGCATCTGTACGCCGAGGACCTGGCGCTCGATCTGGTGGTCATGCCTGACGGCAGGCACGCGATCCTCGATGAGGGCGAATTCGAAAACCTCGAGATCCCGGAGCAGGATCGCACACAAGCTCTGCACGCCCTCCATGATCTGCAGGAACAAGCCTCAAAGCGCAGCGGCATCTTCGCCAACCTGCCAGAGATTTAATCGCCAAGCTGCCGCGCAGTTCCCGGCCCTTCAATTCATGTGCTCACCCAGTTCCCGAGATCCATCGAGGTGACCCGGCTCATACGCGGGTACAATTAGATCGAATTGACTGTCCATCAAGGACAAACAGGCGGAAGGGAATCGAGCATGATGAAGACGGATCGCAACGCGCTTATCGCGCTCCCCATCGTGATCTTAATCGGTGCTGGAGTCGCAATCGCAGGAAGTCAGGGCGGTGCCAGGATCGCCGGTATTCCGTTGTTTGCGCTGGCCGTTGGGCTGGCATTTTTGATCCAGTGGCTGGCGTTCATCCCTGCATACATTCTGCAAACCGAGAAATTCTACGACCTGACGGGGAGTATCACCTACATCACCGTGATCACGGTCTCCGTTCTGCTCAGCCCGACCGTCGACGGGCGCTCGCTACTGCTCACGGCGCTAGTCGTCATCTGGGCCGGCCGGCTGGGAACGTTCCTCTTCCGCCGGGTTAAGAAATCAGGCAAAGATGAGCGCTTCGACGATATCAAGCCCTCCCTTCTGCGCTTCCTGAACGCCTGGACGCTGCAGGGCTTGTGGGTAACGTTCACCGCCGCGGCAGCGCTCGCCGCGATCACGACCTCCGTCCGAAAAGACCTGGGGGGGTTCGCTCTGGTTGGCTTCCTCATCTGGCTGTTCGGGTTCGCGTTCGAGGTCGCTGCCGATGCGCAGAAGAGCCGCTTCAAAGCCGACCCTTCCAATCAGGGCAATTTCATTTCCAGCGGGCTCTGGGCATGGTCACGCCACCCGAATTATTTCGGCGAGATCGTGCTGTGGATCGGTGTGGCGATCATTGCGCTGCCCTTGTTACGCGGCTGGCAGTGGGCGACATTGATCTCGCCGGTCTTCGTCACGCTGCTGATCACCCGCATAAGCGGAGTGCCATTGCTCGAGAAGCGCGCCGACGAGACGTGGGGAGGGCAGGAAGACTACGAAGCTTACAAAGAAAATACGCCCGTGCTCATCCCGCGCCCACCGCAGGCTTGAGTTTCCAGTTTCACAGAGCGAATACATAAGCAAACAAGAAGATGCAGTCACGCGCTTTAGCCCGTACTCGGGCGATTCGGAGGCACGGAGGCCCCAATGGAACGCCCATCCCGCCGGATCATCTGAGCGCAGGCTAAAGCCTGCGTCTACATTGGTGTGATCCCTGCCAACTAGACCCCACCTCTCTGATTCGCACGCCGCCACATCCTGAAAACCACGAACGAGGTAATCACGATCAGCAGCGATGCGATCACGACCGGCACGGTGATTGACAACACCGAGATCGTTGCAGCCAGGACATCTTCGGCGATGCTGACGGGCACGTTCCCGACGCCGGCGGTTGTCGCCGTTACGGTCGGCCGGATGACTGCCGTCTTGGCTGCATGCACCCCACCGGCAATGAACAAACCGGCGATGAGCGCCAGCACCGGATTCACCTCGGTGATCACGTTGGCGCTCGCCGCGAACGCGATCGCGCCCGCCGTCGGACGCACGAAGGTCATGACGGCGTCATTGATGTGGTTGACGGCCGGGATCTTGTCGGCGAAGAACTCGACGATGCTCAAAACCACGAGCACGCCGATCACCCACCAGCTCGTCAGCGCGTCCCACGGCTGGTTAAGTGAAAATAAATCGGTGAACCGGCCGATCAGCGCGATCGAAAGAAGCGGCAGATAGGCGTTCAACCCCGCGCTGGCGGACAGACCAAAAGCAGCAAACACTCCACTCCAAAGATCCATCGATAGACTCCCTTAGAGGTGGAAGCCACCCCATGTGCCTGTTGCCAGGTAGCGCAGCAAGTCGATGCCGCCCACCTGCAGCAGCGCCAATCCAAATCCAAGAAAAACCGGAAGGGCCAGATCAAAGCCTGTCCGCGCAGCTGATTCACGTTTCAGGATCTGAAGCGCGATCAAGCTGTACGCAAGCGTCAACAACACCAGCACGCCAACGCCGCTCAGAATCGCCAGCGGATAGAGCACCAGCGGCTGTTCTGTCAGGACGAGCAGATCCACAAAACCGACGACCAGCAGCAGCGCGGTGAATTGGCGCCGACCGGGGATGACACGCGCCGCTTCCCAATCGACCCACGCGATCTGCTGGAAGGCCGGATAGATCATCGTCATCAACCCCACGCCGATCATGCTGCCCGTGATCAAGCGCAGCGTGTTGTTCGGTTCATAAAGGTGAGGGGCGCCCGGGATCAGCGTCGCGAATGAATTCAGCCCGTCGAACGCCCACAGCGCGGCGCCCGCCACCAGGACGGCGATCACCGCCCGGCGGGGATATAAGCCTGCCCTGCCGGCGGTAATTGTGAAGAACGCGAAAGCGGACAACGCGGCCAGATACATGCCCGTGCAGCGGGCACAGAGCGGGAGCGGGCGTTCGCCCAGATGAAACGAGCGCACGTCGATCCGGTGGCAGACCGCGTAGCCGACCGCATCCGTCTTGCCCAGCAAGCCCTCGGGCGTGAGCGCCAGCCACAGGCCGGTGATCAGCAGCACAGCCAGTGCGATGAATATGGGCAGCGGGCGCATCCTGCCTCGCGCCGGGCTGCGTTCAGGAGTCTGCTCAGCCATCATGGTCCAACATTATAGTGCATTCGCGTGACTCGCCCTGCAGAGCTCCGTGGTGCTGCTTCTTGACGCTCGCAGGCGGTGACGGTTATAATCCACCCGCCTTCCTCGGTAGCTCAACGGCAGAGCGGCCGGCTGTTAACCGGTAGGTTGCTGGTTCGAATCCAGCCCGAGGAGCCTGCAAAGAAATGCGTAGGGGCGGGGTAACCCCGTCCCTACATTGATTCTGGTAGGGCCGCGGCATCGCGCCGCACCCATCCAACCCAAAAGCGCCCTCGCGGGCGCTTTCAGTCATCATGTCGGGCTGCGGTGCGACTCACAACAGCACCGCAGCCGTGCATCGTTAGTCCAGCAATGCGTCCGGGACGTTACCGCCGTTCTCTGCGATCTCGATCAAGACCGCCTTGTGCAGCCAGGTGTTCATCTCGGCCGAATCGTCCATCTTATCTTTCGGGCAGCCGAGCTCAACAGCCAGTTCGCGTCGTGCTTCGTAGCTGCTGTCGATGCCGAGCAGCTTGAGCAGATCGACGATCGAGGTCTTCCAATTAAGTTCCGCGGGATTCTCCTCGGCCATCTTCTCAAGCTTGCTCATCACGTCCACCATCGGGACTTCTTTATCCCGTTTGGCACGCGAGGCGCGCAGCTTGGCGATCCGCTCCGCCATCCCGGTGTCTTTACCGGCAGCCGGCTTCGGAGTCTCTTCTTTCTTCCCCAGTCCTAGACTGTTCAGGATATTTCCAAAGATGCTCATTGTTCCCATTCTCCTTCTGTGCTGTGCTGGATTAATGGATCATTCGATATTGAGATCCCCTCATCCGTTAAACGTCTACCTAATAAGTGTAACATGGGCGAATTACGGATCAACCGCCAACTAGCGGATCTTTAGCCGCTTTCCAAGATCACCCTTGAAGAGATGATATGATCAATAGTAGATCAACTCATAGAAGCGAAGGAGATATCTCAATGGCAAAATTCCAGATCTATCAGGATAAGAAGAAGCAATTTCGCTGGAGACTGCTCGCTGACAACAATCAGATCATCGCCACCGGCGAAGGCTACACTTCAAAAGCCGGGTGTAAGAACGGAATCGAGTCGGTGAAGAAAAACGCCCCCAAGGCTGATATCGAAGACCAGACCTAAGGCAAAAAGCTTTCACATGCAGGGGTGGGGATCTCCCACCCCTGCATTAAGTTTATCCAATTTTGAACGATCAGCGGTCCCATTTCGGCTTGTCGTAGACACGGCCGCGTTTCATCTCAGCATACTCGAAGTACTTGTCCCCTTCTTTGATCTCTCCACCGGGGACGATGCTGTAGCTCCGCCTGACTTTCCACTGGGGTTTTAATTTCGTAAAGCCTTTCCACCGTCGAACGTGTTCAACGAACTTCATAGCGTCCTCCCGTTATCTGAGAACTGCGCGAACAGATCGGCGATGGTCTATCGCGGTGAAGGGATTTATGTTTGCGCTCGCCGAAACGGGTTACAAACCCTGAGAGGCGTGCCAAAGAGCGGGGACTCCGAGCTCACCATATTAAGCATACCAAGGATCAGTGAAAATCACAAAACAGGCCTGGAATGCGGGGCAGGAACTTGGGAATCGGGCTGTACACACGCACAGAAAGAGCTCCGACCGGCATGTTCGACCTCATGTCCGTCCCCAGACCGCGCCACTGTTACAAACCGGGCTGTCGAGAACGGTTCGTCCTCAGACAATCAGGAAAGCGCTTCGGGCTCCCTGAGCGCCGCCAGATACACGACCGAAAAGGTCAGGAATGCGATCGATAGGACGGCGTAGAGCGTAAATTCACCCATGACCATCGGCGCGTCGTAGCGCAGCGGCTTGATCAGCTCGGCCAACGCCAGCGGACTCAGGATGCCGACCCCCAGGATAAAAAGCGCCGGCAGCCCGATGATCCCCATGGCTCGCCTGCGCAGCGCAAGCACTGCGGCAAGCACAAAGCCCGGCATGATGAACACGAGATCGATAATGTAAACCGAGAAGAGGTTCTCGATCCGGTTGGCGCTCTGAAGATAAGGGATTAACTGGCTGAACCAGATGAAGTTGAACATCACTGCGATGAAAATGCCATAGCCCGCGGCTGCCGTTCGAATCCACCCGGGCAGCTCCAGCCGCTCAACCTCCGCCTGATCCACACTCCCCAAACCGTAAATGAGTCCATAAAAACTGAACGCCAGGATGGTGAGGTAGAGAGGATAGAGCAGTGTGTAAACCTGCTCGATCGCATAGATGCCATATGCGTAGAAGAAAAAGCCAAGCACGCCGAAGATCACGATCGCCTTCCTGATATCGCGCCCCTCCATCGAAAGTGAGAGCGCAATCAGAATCAGCGCGCCGACCAGGACGAGCAGGTCCTGTGTGAACACACCGGGGATCACCCGCTCGAATACGATCACCGGATCATACATTTCCGGCCGCAGTACGCCGATCGTGGCCGCGATCAGCGCAAGGATGCCGGTGAGGATGAATACGATCTTGTTAGCCCGTAGATTCTTGATCATGTTGAGGCACCTCCTGCAGTCAACCTTGCTTGCACACAGGCTATCCATATCGAATGGGGGAATTACCTTGTCATTCAGTCGCGCTCATCAGGAGGCCTGCTCGATGAACGCTTGAAGTTCATTATCGCCCATCTAGCGTGTCAAACAGCGCCTGGGCTTGGATGGTCGATCGCAGGCTAGAGGCGGCTGGCGCTCTTATCATCAAGAGAGCTGCGGGGTTTAATCGGGCGATGGCGGCCTGCCGCGCATGCCCTTCCTGATCGAGGTAATTGTTAGGATTGAAACCTTCAGCCGAGTCTGTCGATCCGGCGCATCTCCTCCTCTGATAGTACGAAATCAAATACGTCCAGATTTTCGCGCTGGTGCTCCGCCGACTCTGCCTTCGGAATCGCAATCACATAATCCTGCTGCACCAACCAGCGCAACGCCACCTGTGCAGGGGTCTTGTCATAACGATCGCCGATGTCTTGAAGGATCTTATCCCTCAGCACACGCCCGCGCGCGACAGGGCTGTAAGCCGTCAATATGACCCCCTGCTGCTCACAAAACGACAGCAGCGCATCCCGCCGCCGATAGGGATGATATTCAACCTGGTTGGTGAAGATCGGTTCATCGGAGATCGAGATCGAGCGCTCAAGCTGCTCAACCGAAAAATTGCTCACGCCGATGAAGCGCGTCTTGCCCTCCGACACCAACTCCTGCATCCCGGCGAATGTCTCTTCCAGCGGCGCCGATCCTGGACGATGGATCAAATAAAGATCTACATAATCCGTGCCCAGTCGGTCCAGGCTCTGCTCGCAGGCGCGCTTGATTTCTGCATGGGTCAGATTATCACTCCACGCCTTCGTGGTCAGGAAAAATTCCTCACGATCCAATCCGGAGCCGGCAACCGCTTCCCCGACGATGTCTTCATTGCGATACATCTCCGCCGTATCAAAATGGCGATAACCATTCTCGATCGCCGCTTGAAGCGCTTTAAATCCACTTTGCCCGCGAATATCCCATGTGCCGAAACCAATCCGCGGGAGCTCCTCCTGAAATACTTCGATCGTATCCATCCAACCTGCCTTTCCATATGTCAATCCGCATGGGTGCAGGAACGCACCCTCCGCGGATAATTCTAGTTCTAGGGTACGGATGCGGATAACGATGCTCTATCTACCATACCGCTCGACATTGAGAATATGGATAGGATTCGCTTCCACGATTTATCCATACCGCGGCACGCTTAACACCTGACGCGGCAGTACAAATTAGGTTGTAAAGCTCTTGCCAGCATAGGTGTGGATCGAGCGGTTAGCCGTTTCGTAGAATGACATCTACTATCTATTGAGACCGGCCCTTGCGCCGTGAGGGCCGGTTTCTGTGTTTGGTTCTGGTACGCCGCTAAACACCGCCGAGGATATCCTGAAGGACCTTGAAATCCTCTTGCAGGTCGGCCTTCGAGAGGGATCCGTAAAATGAGGCCGCCGGATGGTACATCGGAAGGATCCGGATCTCTCCCCATGCAGCATCACACTCGAAGATGTGTCCATGCAGCGCACCCATCGTATGACTGCCCGGTCCGGCAGCAAACATTTCCAGCACGACCTTGCTGGCGACAAGTCCCAGCGGGACGATGATCTCAGGCTGGATGATATCCAACTGCCTGATCAAGTACGGCTTATACGATTCGATCTCGCCAACGCGAGGCCTGCGGTTCCCGGGCGGCCGGTCCTTGACGACGTTCGTGATGTATACCGCCCCACGCTCCAACCCGATTTCCGACAAAAGGGCCTCCAGGAGTTTTCCAGCCGCGCCGACAAACGGCTCGCCGCTCTCCGCTTCTCGCCGGCCGGGTGCCTCTCCCACGAAAACAACCTCTGCGGCCGGATCGCCCGCTCCGAAGACGAGATGCTTCTCGTTTTGCCTGCGCTGCTCCGCGAGCGGCGTTTCCAATTGGCGTTCCATCCTCAATGCAAGCGATCGTAATCTTTCTCCCGGGTTCTCGATCATCAGTATTCCTCATTAAATCCACTGCAGATACGGTGTTGCTCGAAACCTCAACAATCTCTTGATGCACCCTCTAAGCTGGTCGCGATTAAGACCTGCAGCTAGCCAATAAAGCCCCACATTATGAAAAGACCCGAGAGGTAAAGATTTCCTCCAACCGCGAGAGCAAACAGCACAAGGCGTTTCCACCCTCGTGGAAGCCAATCTGAGATTGCAAAGAAAGCTGGAAAGCCGAGCAGGGCGTAGCGTGCCAGACCATCCAGCGGCTCAAAACTGGGTGCGCTCAGGATTGGAATCACCAGGAGCGCAGCCTCGAAAGCCGCCCAGTCTCTCTTCCGGATCCGGTACGCCCATAGTATCGATCCTATCCCTATCAAGAGCGCAAGCAGATTCGGCCACCCACGTAAGAGCCATATGCCCGGAGATATCACGCCCTGCAGCTCAATTCCAAACCCGATTTCACGACTGGACATGGTCATTTGCAGCGCTTGATAGGATGGGTAACCAGCTTGATCCCTCCATAACATAAACATCACGATCCCCAGCAGAGGTCCGATCGCCGGCAGGAACCTCGTTATTCGTCTCCCCTCAGCCCCCAATGCGCTTACGAACGAGTTAAGAGATTAATGTGGCGCGAAGCCGCCACATAATCTCGAGTTGAACTGAGCCGAGCGCTCAACTTAGTGTCATCTGGAATTTAGGGAGTGATGTAGGCAGCAGAAGAGAGCACTACTCAGATGTTTTCAGTGCGTGGATTATAGAGCGAATAGGTGTCCGCCAGCAAGGAGCACGCTTCTTTGAAGAACATCGTTCTGCTCATGAGGAATCGATCGGCCATAAAGCACCAAAGTCTTATGGTTTCCAGATTGCAGGCGCGGAGCATGATCTGCATCCAGTGGCTGCTCAGCCCAATCATTTTCTCCTTGCCTCCATCCATCCTTCCGGAGGCG
>JARGGH010000022.1 GCA_029210945.1 Anaerolineales bacterium | reverse complement strand
TCGGCCCGGCCTGGGAAAAAGCGCCCTTCTTTCCGCTTGAGCTTTCTTCCCTCCCAGATCCCGGTGGCCAAACGACGACGCAAAATGCGGCTCTCCAAGCAAGAAGGCAAGAACCACCGGGCCGCCATCGAAGGCACGGTCCGTGAAGTGAAACATCCCTTCCCGGGCGGCAAGCTGCCCGTGCGAGGCCTCTTCCGCGTGACCTGCCTGATGGTTGGATCGGCGGCCATGACTAATGTGCGGCGCATTCACCATTACTGGCAAGAGAAAAGGAAAGAGGAAAGGCGGAAAATGGCCGCAGAGATGGGTGGGGAAGATGCCCGGCAAGAGCAGGGTATGTCTTTGTCCTCGATTCTGAGAGCGCTTTTCACCCGCCAGAGATCGTCTATGCCACTTTCGAAAGCCTATGTCGGTTGTTAAAGTGCTGTAATTGCAGTGCGATCATAAATAACTCAAGATAATCTCAGAGGAAGGCGTTCAATACGCCTGCTCGAGTTCGATTACACGCAGCCCGGCGCGTATTTCATCACGATTTGCGCGCACCGCCTTACCCAGTTCTTCGGTCGCGTTGAAGATGAAGAAATCCACTTATCGAGACTCGGGCAGCTTGTTGAGCGTTGTTGGAAAGAGATCCCAGAGCACCACGATTTTATCTCGCTTGACGCACACGTAATTATGCCCAACCATATTCACGGGATTCTTGTCATCAATATCCCAGGTAATGGCACGATAGATCGTGCCCCTACCCAAATTGAAAGATTCGGCGCCCCGGTTAAGGGATCGATCCCTACGATCGTGAGGACATTCAAAGCCGCTGTCACACGAGCCTGGCGAAAGGAGATCGAAAAACGTGAATTCATCATCTGGCAGCGGAATTACTACGAACGCGTGATCCGGGACGATGCCGAATTGAACAGACTCCGGCGCTACATCATCGAAAATCCGCTACGCTGGAAAACGGACCGCGATTATTCCGCCGCCTGACCACACGCGATTAACGAAAACGGGGGCACGGCATGCCGTGCCCCCACGAACTGCAACAACTTCTCTTACTCCTTCCCGGTCCTTTCCGCCAGGACCTTATCCAGCGATTTCATGCCCTGCTTGATCATGCTCTTGCTGGTCATGTCGATCAATCGCTGACCCACGCCGGCGAGCTTACCGCCAATCTGGATCTCGCCTCCGTATTTCATCAACGTCCCGCCATCCTGCTCGAGCAACTCAACGTCGCCGGTGCCCTTAAAGAAACCCGGTTTACCCTCGCCTTCCGCGACGAGCGAACAGGATTCGGGAGGATTTTCATCCTCCACGATGATCTTTCCTGAAAACGCGCCGGTCACGGGGCCGATCCGCAGGGTGATCGAGCCCTCGTATTCACTCTCCGACAGCTGCTTCAAATCAGTCGTTCCCGGAAGCAGGCTTGCCAGCACCTCCGGATCACGGACCAGCGCCCAGACCTCTTCCCGGCTGCCGTTGAAAAGGTGTTCGCCTTCGATCTTCATCTTTACTGCTCCTTATCGCCGTAATACAGGTTGAAAAGCTTCAAGGGGCTCATCGGCGATTCGAGGATTTCAAAACCTGCTTCGCCGATCGCATTTTCGATCGCCTGCGCCATTAACGCTGGCACGGGAATGGCGCCCGCTTCTCCTGCGCCCTTGCTGCCGAGCGGGTTCAACGGCGAAGGCGTCACGGTGTGACCCACCTCGATCGTCGGCACCTCGGCAGAGGTCGGGATCAGGTAATCTGCAAACGAGGCGTTCAGCAACTGCCCGTTGTCGTCGAAGAAAAGCTGCTCGTAAAAGGCATTCCCGATCCCGTGCGCCACACCGCCATGCACCTGCCCGTCCAGGATCAACGGGTTCAACACCGTGCCGCAATCTTCGACGACGACATAGCGTCTAATCTCGACATTCATCGTCTCGGGATCCACCTCCACGATCATCGCATGCGTGCCAAACGCGGTCGCGCCGTAGTTCGGGCCGAAGTATGCCGTCGCCTCCAGACCGGGCTCGGTGCCTGGCTCCACCGCGCCGCGCAGCGGATTGGCCTTCTGTGCCAGCTCCCCGAGACTGATTGACATGCGGGGTACATCGGCGACACGAACTTCGCCGTCCTCGATCTCGAGTTCATCCTCCGGAGCATCGAGCAGTTCGCTGGCGAGTTCGAGGATTTTCTTGCGAACGATCGACGATGCGGCGTTCATCGCGTTCGCCGCGACCACCGCACCCCGGCTGGCAAAAGTTCCCGTGCCCCAGTGGAACTGAGCGGTATCGCCGGTCACCATGTGGACATCGGAAACCTTGACCCCCAGGTGCTCGGCCACGACCTGTGCAAATGAGGTGAAGTGCCCTTGACCCTGTGTGCCGACACCGGTCGCGACGCTCACGTCCCCGCTTGACTCGATCGTCACCCGGGCACCTTCGTATGGCCCGACCCCGGTCGTCTCGATGAAGGAGACAACCCCGATCCCCACTCTGCGCCCCTCTGCGCGCAGCCTGGGCTGCTCGTTCTCGATGAAATCTTTGTACCCGATCATATCGAGCGCTTTTTCCATCGCCGGCAGGTAATCGCCGCTGTCGATGATGAAATTCGCGAACGCCTGATCGATGATCACGTTGTCATACGGGAAGACATCGTTCGGCAGGTAGTTTCTCCTGCGGATTTCAGATGGGTCGATGCCCAGTTCCCGGGCAGCTATATCAAGCAACCGTTCGACGACGAAGACGCCATGCGGCCGGCCGGCACCGCGCACCGGTGTCGTGAGCGTCTTGTTCGTGAAAACGACGTGCAGTTCGGAGCTGAAATTCGGGATGTCGTAGGGTCCCAGCACGTGGCATTGGGTGTTCAAGGGAATCGTCAGACCATAAGGATCGTATGCGCCTGAATCGTGAATGAAATCATCTTTCAGACCCAGGATGCGCCCATCCTCGGTCAGCGCCATCTCAACCTCATGAACCTGGCCCCGTTCCTGGGTCGTCGCATAAAAATTCTCACGCCGGTCCTCGATCCATTTGATGGGGAGCGCGAGTTTGAGCGTGGCCCAGGTCAGTACGACCTCTTCAGGGTAGAACATCATGATTTTGGGACCAAAGCCGCCGCCGACAAACGGGGCGATCACCCGCACCTGGTGTTCGGAAAGGCCGAACATCCCCGCCAGACCATTGCGGATCGGGATCGGTGACTGGGTTGTATCCCAGACGGTCAGGTACTGCTGCTTATTGTCCCAGTAGGCGACGATGCCGCGGTTTTCCATCGCGCCGGCAATGCCGCGGTCCATCACGATGCGCCGCTTGATGATCAGGTCCGCTTGCTCACGCGCCGACTGGTAACCTCCTTTGGTCTGAACGAGATGAGCGGCGAGGTTTGATTCAAGATCGTCGTGGACGAGCGCCGCGTCCGCATCGAGGGCGCGCTCGATATCCACGACCGCCGGCAGCGGTTCCAGGTCGACGACGATGTCATCGAGCGCGTCTTCGGCGATGTAGCGGCTCTCGGCGATCACCACGGCGAGCGGCTCGCCTGCGTGGCGCACTTTCTCCTTGACGAGCGGGACCTGCGTGCGCGTGTTGAATGTCACTTCTTCGATCGTCGGCGGCGGGATCACGAGCGGCGGGCCAGGTGCCCAGTCATCGCCCATATCCTCGGCCGTGTAGACCGCCACGACACCCTCCCGCTCGAGCGCCGCGGAGACATCGATTCCTTTCAGCCTGGCGTGAGCGTAATCGCTGCGCAGGAACGCGGCATGCAGCATCCCCGGGAGCTCAACGTCGTCCACGAAAAGCGCCTGGCCTGTCAGCAGGCGTGGATCCTCATTGCGCTTGAGAGGTTTGCCAATCAGTCTCGCCATCACGCCTCACCTCCCGCGACCATCTTCTCGGCTGCCTGTTTCACCGCGTCACGGATATGCTGGTAGCCGGTGCAGCGGCATAAATTGCCTTCCATGGCCCGCTGGATCGTCTCCTCGCTGACCTCCGGATTTTCCTCAAGGACCGGGAGGATGCTCATCAAGAAGCCGGGTGTGCAGAATCCGCACTGAAGCCCGTGCGCTTCCCAGAACGCTTCCTGCAGCGTGTGTAATTCGTCCATCGTGCCCAGATCTTCGACCGTGCGGATCTGGTGACCATCCGCCTGCACCGCGAACATCAGGCAGGAACGCACCGCCGCGCCGTCCAACTGGATGGTGCAGGCGCCGCATACGCCCTGCTCGCAGCCGACATGTGTACCCGATAGGCTCAATTCATGGCGGATGAAATCGCTCAACAGCATGCGCGGTTCGACCGAGCGCCGATACTCCTCGCTGTTGACGTTTACCGTTACCTCAATCAATTCGCTCATGTTCAACCCTCTCTCAATTCGCTTCGACAGCGGCGCGTTCAAACGCGCGCTGCAGCGCACGCCTGCCCAGAACACGTGCGAGATGCAGCCGGAACTCAGCCGTTGCATGGATATCATCGCTGGGTTCCAGGCGGTCAGCGGCGGTATCGACTACGGATTGGATCAAATCCGGGGTGGGTTCCTTCCCGATCAGCACCGCGACCGCATCCCCGGCGTCTGTGGGCACATCGCCGATGCTGAAGTACACCAGGCGTGCAGCAGAACACTTTCCGCCTTCGTCGAGAGCGGTCACCGCCGCCGCGCCGGCCATCGCAAAATCGTGCGCCCGGCGGGCCTCTTCTTCCAGGGCATACCCCGTGCGTTCGGGGGCGACCGGAATGGCTGCTTCAACCAGCATTTCGTCGGGTCCAAGCGCGGTGGCAAACATCCCGAAGAAGAATTCATCCGCCGGGACCCAGCGTTCACCCCCTGCGCTCTGCAATCTGAAGCGGGCGTCCAAGGCGACCGTGACGGCGGTCAGCTCGGCAGCCGGGTCGGCGTGCGCGATGCTCCCGCCGAAGGTCCCGCGGTTGCGAATCTGGGGGGTGGCGATCTTCGTCATCGCCTCGTGGATCAGTGGGGCATGCCTGGCGATGAGCGCATCTCGCTCGACCTGCACATGGCGCGTCATGGCGCCGATCCGCAGCTCATCGTCCTTCAGCCGGATATAGGAGAGCTCCGCGATCTTGTTCAGGTCGATCAGCACTGATGGCTGTGCCAGGCGGAAATTCATCATCGGGATCAGGCTCTGGCCGCCAGCGATGACTTTGGCTTCAAAGCCATGCTCGGCCAGGCGCTCCAGCGCCTGGTCCAGGGTGGTTGGTGCGACGTACTCAAACGACGCAGGTTTCATTTTGCCTCAACCTCCTCACTTCATTGATCCTGCCGGCATCTTCTCTACAGTTCAATGGGTTAAAGGGCTAGTTCGCGCTTGATGGCTTCTTCAAAGCCTGTCGGAGGGCGTCCCAGCAGCCACATGAGAACCGAAGGGTTGCCCTCAAAGCCGTAAGCCCTGTAATAACGAAACATCTTTATCAGGGTTTCGACCGCGTATGCGTCAAGCCCTGCCTCGCGCGCATTCTGCTCCCAGGACTTGATAGATATTCTATCCGCTCGAATCTCCCTGCCCAGAATCGTGCTCAGCAGCGCCGCCACATCGAACTGCGAGAGCGGCGGCGTCCCCGCCAGTTCGTAGATCGCCCCGCGATGGCCTTTCCGGGTCAGGACGATCTCGGCTGCCCGGGCGACATCCTGCAGGTCCACCAGGCTGATGCGGGTATCGGGCGGGTAAGGCATCCGGAAGATGCCCTCGGACTCGATCGAATCCCACTGTCCCAGGATGTTCTGCATGTAAGCAGCCGGCTGCAGGATCGTGAACGCCAGCCCGCTCGTGAAGAGGTACTCCTCCACCCGCATCTTCTGCCAATGATGCGGCATGGCTTCCACATGCGGATGCAGCACGGAATGGTAAACAAAGCGATCGACACCCTGTGCGCGGGCAGCCTCGATCAGGGCGGCGCCGATTGGGAATTCATCTCGATCGACGTTCGGCGGGATGTGGTAGACCGCCTGCACTCCACCCAGCGCCTCATCCACCACATCCCGATCGCGCAGATCCCCGATAACCACTTCGGATGCTCCCGCACGCCTGACAGCACGTGTGTACTCCTTCTTGTACACCAGTGCCCGCACGCGGTGCTGCGACCCGGAAAGCCTCCCGATCACTGCCAGCCCGGTTTTTCCGGCAGCCCCGGTGACCAGGATCATCTTGTTTGGCCCGTCACTCAGCTGCCTTCTTTGAAGGCGACGAAGCGCCCCCACATCGATTCGGCCTCGACCGCTTTCTGTGCGTAACAGCCGATGTAGTAGCGGCCGCTCTCGGCACGCTCGATGTCCAGACCCAAATTCTCGGCATGCACGATGCGCTTGGGGAACAGGTTGAGGTGCATATCCTGGTAGTACTTATCGAGCGGGTACATCTCATCCCAATCCTTGCCAAAGTCATCGACCAGCTTGCGGTTGGCTTCCTCGAACGTCTTGGGATGCCAGATGCGCATGATCGTGTTCATCGGGTGATCCGCGCTGACCGCATCGACGCCGATCCACTTGATCTCCATTTCAACGCACCAGTCAGAGAAATCCGGGGACGGCCCGGGATGCTTGACCATATAGCGGAACTCGTCCGAATCAGGGCTGACCCAACCGTACTCGCTCCAGCCGGTCTTGATGATGAGGATGTCGCCTTTCTTGATATCGACGACATCCTGGATCATCTGAGGCGTGTACACGCTCGAGTTGCTGACCAGATCGGAGATATCGGCGATCACGCCTGGACCAACCCACTCCTCGAGCGGCACCTCACCGATCGCCCGGCCGTTAGGGTAGAAATGCTTCTCCCCGTCCATGTGCGACGCGAGGTGAATGCTGGCGTTGCAGATCGATCCGTTGCGCCCCATCCCGAAGAACTGACCGCCGACGCGTTTCGTGTAGGTCACGCTCAGCGGTATGTAATTCAGCCACTGTGGAGTCTGCACGCTGAACGGGATCGTCAGGTCCAACATCTCAGCGTTTTCCATCGCCGCGTAGAACGCCTGCTCATCGATCCCCTCGGGAGCCTGCATGGCAAGCACGCGGGACCAGGCTGTCTCGACTTCCATAAACGGGACCGGCATGATCATGATCCAGGCGCGCTGGTTCTTGAGCTTGTCGATCTCCCCGACGATGGCTTCTGCGAAAACCAGATGGGATTTCGGCAGCGTGATGTGTGTCATCTCGTAGTATTCTTCCTGGGGGAACATCTCATCCCAGGATTTGCCGTGCTCTTCTTTGAGCTTGGCCTCCGCCTTCTCGAAATCACGTCCGTGCATGCGGCGGATCGGCGTGTTCATCGGGTGCTCCACGCACCCGCAGTCGACGCCGACAACTTTCAATTTCTTATCCAGCGCCCACTGGAAGAAACCGGGTGAAGGCCCGGGATGGCGGACGAGGAAACCGAACTCCTTCGATTCCACCCCGCCCTGGGCTTCTTCGTTAAAAACATCCGGCTGATCCCATGAGTACCTGTGATAGCCGGTGTTGATGATCAGGATATCGCCCTCTTTAACTTCCACGCGCGCTTCGATCATCTCGGGGGTGTAGAGGCTGTAATCTGAGACCTCGTCCGAGAGATCCACGATGACGCCCTGACCGCAAAGATCGGTCAGCGAAATATCGGCGATCGGACGCCCGCCGGAATGGAAGGCGGTCTCCCCGACGAGGTGCGTACCGACCGTGTTGCTCCAGTTGAGAATCTGGCCGTTCGCGCCCTGGCCTCCGCCGTACGCGCCGGTGACGCGTTTGAAGAAGTGAATCTCCAGCGATTTTTCTCCCGGCCAGGGCGGCGTGAAAATGCTGCAGTCCTGGGTCAGGTCAAACAACTTTGCATCCGACATCAGCTTGATGAAGTCTTCGCGATTCATGCATCGCCTCTCTTTCAAATTGTGCCGAAATCAACCCCCCGCAAACGGCCTCTAGATCCCATGTTTCTCAGCGTATGCGACCAATGCCTGCTCGAACATTTCCATCGGTGGACGCACGAGTCCTGCCCCGACCTGCCCGACGCCGGCTTCCTTATGAGCAATTCCCGTATTCACGCGCGGGGTGATCCCGGTCTCGACAACCTTACGGATGTCGATGCCGGTCGGCGTGCCGCGGAAGTCCAACGGCGGCATGGTGAAGTATTTATGCTCGGCGAAGCAGATCTCATACATCTCGAGCGTGGCGTTCATGGCGTCTTTGGGCGTGCCGCTGACAAAGGTGACGATCGCCGGGGCGGCGGCCATGGCGAAACCGCCGATTCCGGCCGTTTCGGTGATCGTGCTGTCGCCGATATCCCCGCTCGAGTCCTCTTCCGTGAACCCGGGGAAATACAGCCCTTTCGGCACGGCGACCGGCGCGGTAAACCAGCGATCGCCCAGGCCGCTGATGCGAATGCCAAAGTCTGTTCCATTGCGCGCCATCACGGTGACGATTGTGCTGCCCTCCACGCCATGCGCGGCGTCGGCCATCGCTTTGCAGGCCGCCATGACCGGGTTCAGAACCGCCAAGGCGTTATCGCCTAACTGCTTGATGATCTCGGCCGCGACCTCCCGGTCTTTTGTGGCCCTGACGATGTGTGGAGCAAGGTTTTTCGTGAACAGCACCGAACCGGCTTTGTTGCGGTTGTGCCCCTCGTCACCCATATGCAGTGCTTCGGAGAGCAGAGCTCGGATGTCTACCCCATCGCTCGAAGCAAGCGCTTCTCCAAGCACCGGCGCCATGACCTCTTCCATCCAGCGCAAGCGCTCGAGCACTTCCTCGCTGTAGGCGCCGTAGCGCAGCACCTTTCCGTAGCCCTCGTTCAGGTTCGAAAACGTCTTGTGGTCATGCGTCTTATCTTCAAGGATGTAGACCGACATCGATGGGCAGATGACGCCTGCCATAGGACCAGCCGCCTGGTGATGGTGGCAGGGTTCGAGCGTGATTTCGCCCGACTCCACCAGCTTGCGGGCGCTCTCTTCATCCTTGGCTTTGCCCTCGAAGATCAACGCCCCCGTGATCGCGCCGCGCATCGGCCCCGAAGCCCGCTCCCATGTGATCGGCGGGCCAGCGTGCAGCAGCAGATCCTCTCGCATCCCCGGGATGACATCGATCGCCTTCCCGAGACCCACGACGATTGGCCGTGATTCCATCATCCGCTCACAAGCTTCAGCATTTGCTTTTTCAATATCCATCGTTCCTCCCCGATCTTCTAACGTAGGGTGGTTGATCAAAGTTCGTAATTAATCCGATCTCTCCTCCGTTTCGATAGGTGTCGACCGCCTTCCGATCTCGAACCGGGAACGCGCTTCTTCCAGGCTCTCACGGTAGAGATCGAGGTTGCGGTCCTCAAGATGGTCAAATGTCTGCGGAAAATTGCTGCCCTTGGTGATAAATCGCAGCGGGTCCGGATCCAGTTTGGCTGAGACAATTTCCTCCGTTCCACGCGCCTGCGCCAGACGCCACGCAATGGGGTTGACGATCATACTGTGTCCGAAACCATAATTTCCGGCCGCATCCGGTCCTACCAGATTGCAGGCCACTACGTAGACGTGATTGTCATAGGCCCGTGCCGAGTTCGTGATGTACCAGATGTCATAGCTGCGCTGCAGCGCGGATGCGCGCACGATGATCTCGGCTCCTTTCACGGCCAAAATACGTGAAAGTTCAGGAAAATCGCCGTCATAGCAGATGATCATCCCGATCGTACCCAGCTCGGTCTCATAGACCTCCGCTTCGGTCCCCACGCAAGCCCAGCCGCCGTGATGGCGCCGCTCCCAGGGCGCCGGGTGGGTTTTATCGTAAGTGCCGACGATCTCGCCCCTGGGCCCAATCAACACCGAGGCGTTGTAGACCTCCCCGCGCTCTACCCCGCGGCGGTATGTCGGCCACACGACGTGCACCCCCAGCTCCGCCGCCTCCGCTTGAACCTCTTCCGTGATCTTGCCCGGCACATCATCAACCAGATCCCACAACTCCTCCGGCGACAATCGTGTCTCGTAGCCGGTGGTGACCGTTTCAGGAAACACGACCAGATCTGCGGCATGCTCCGTGACGGCCTTGTTCAACCATTCAATCCCTTTGGCGATGTTGGCCTGCACATCGTTGGGCGTGATGGCAATTTGCACGCAGGCCGCGACGAACTCCTTCATACCAACCTCCGATTACTTCGCCTTCATACGTTCCAGAATCGACATTAACTGCTCATTGCCACCAGCTGGCGGCTTCCAATCCACATGGATGACAGCGGCTTCCTGCACGGTCAGGCTCTCAGCAAAGGATTCCAACCCGACGTTGATCGCCGAAAGTGGGTCATTCAGCATGGCGAGGTCTACCGGTTTTCCGCCGGGTTGTTGGGTGCCGCCTGAGAGCGCGCTCACGAGCTGGCCGACATATCTCGCCGCCTCCGCGTTGACCGTGAACACACGCGCGCCGGCAGCTTCTAATTGGTCGACCTGGCCCTGCATATCCTGCGGGTCTTCATCGGTTCCAACAACCACTGCAACCACATCCAGCTTGCTTTTTCCCTTCTCGGCGGATTGGATTGCCGCCGTGATCGCAGGAGCCAGCTCGCTGGCCGGGTCCGGGTGAGCGCCGTGACCGAGCACGACATCCAGCAGGATGACAGCCACCTCCGGATCCTCAGCCTCCTGCTCCAACCTGCGGATGCGCAGGTCGTTGTCCATCATCGGGTGCAGGCGCCCGACCGTAAATTCGTCCTCACCCAGATCGACGATCGAATGCCCCTGACTGACCATCGAATCGGGCAGCCGGTACTCCTCAGAAAGCGGCACGTTTGAATAAACCCCGGGGACGAGCTCCTGCAGGATCAACAGCGTCTCATAGGCCAATGTGCCCCCCGAGAACAGACCGCGCAGATAGACCTGGCCACCCTTGAATCCCGCCGTATTTAGATCAATTGCGGCTTGATCTTCGCGGGGTTTTGTCGCCAGATCGACTGCAAGTCGGGCGGCGTCATCGAACGACGAAGCCAAATACACATTCTCGACCTGGCGGGTGGCGGCGGCATAACCGATGAAATTGACGACGACGGGTTTATCGAACTGGCGGGCGTGCTGGATGATGCTCTTGGCTACTTCAGGTGAAGGTGGTTTGGAGATGACAACGATAACCTTCGTGCTCGGGTCACGATTCAGAAGGTCGATCCCTTGACGGGTGGTCAGCGCGTTAACCTCGGCTTTGAGATCGCGCCCGCCGGTGCCGAGGGCGTGCGTGAGCCCGCTGCCGAGTTGATGGATGCGCACGCTCACCGCCTGAAGTCCGGTGCCAGAGGCAGCCACAAGCCCGATTGGACCGCGGCGAACCTGATTTGCAAATCCCAGCCCGACGCCGTTGACGATCGCCGTCCCACAGTCCGGGCCCATGACGAGCAGCCCTTTCTCATTCGCTTCTTGCTTGAGCGATATTTCGTCTTCCAACGTGACGTTGTCGCTGTACAGAAACACGTTCTTCCCCAGATCGAGGGCGTTGCGAGCGACGCCGTCTGCGTAGCGCCCCGGGACCGACACGAGCACCCAATGCGCTTCCGGCGCCATCTCCACGGCAGTGCTGAGGCTCTTTGGAAGATATTCCTGATCGACGGACGTGCTCCGCCTGACGAGCAGCTCGTCCACTTTCCCCAGTGCGTCTGCGGCGAGCTGTTCGCTTTCCGCCTTGACGACAATCAGCAGATCATCCACACCTGCAGATTGCCCTTCATCCGGAAAAAGGTCGCTCTGCTCAAGAATATGCTTGTTGGCTTCGGTCCCCATCACCGCGCCGGCATCAATCACCCCCGGCAGGCCGGTCAGCGCACGCTGAAGCTGCATGAGGATGACCGAGTCATAATATGCCCCCGATCGGATTTCGATTTTAGATACGGCCATCGCGATTTTCGCTCCTTCACTTTTCGAATTCAATCAGCCTGAAGCCTGCCGGCGTCAACATGTCTGTCAGATCGCATTGTTCTGCCGGAAGGCAGACAGATCCGCCAGTTGATAGCCAAGCAGGTCCACAAGAACGTCTTCGGTATGTTCGCCGAGGCGCGGCGGCGGCAGCCGCAACGCCGGCGGCGTATCCGAGAGCTTATACGGGAAACCGGTCAGCCGGAGCGTGCCCGCCGAAGGGTGATCACTCTCGATGATTAGACGGCGCGCTTCGACCTGGGGGTGTTCGAAAACCTCCCCGATATCATTGATCGGGCCGCAGGGCAGCCCGGCCTGCATAAAGCTCGCCAGCCAGTCCTGCGCCTTGCGTTGAGAGAATTTCTCTTCCAGGATCGCAGAAAGCTCATCGCGGTGTTGAACCCGGTCACCGTTCGTTCGAAAGCGGGGGTCGACTTGCAGATCGGGCTGGCCAATGACCTTGCAGAATCGCTCCCACTGCATCTCGTTGGCTACGCCGACGACAAACCACTTATCGCTCGCCGGGAACGCCGCGTACGGCGCCAGGTTTGGATGATCGTTGCCCATCCGTTCCGGCGGCTGCCCACCGATGAGGTAATTTGCAGCCACATTGGTCAGCAGCGCCGTCTGCGTATCAAAAAGCGAGACGTCGATGTGCTGGCCTCTCCCGGTGCGCTGGCGGGCGTGCAGCGCGGCGAGGATCGAGCTGGCTGCGAACATCCCCGAGGTGATATCCACGATGGGCACGCCCACCCGTGACGGGGGGCCCTCCTTCGGTCCGGTGATGCCCATCATGCCGCCTTCCGCCTGAATGATGACATCGTAGCCCGGACGGTCGGCGTAGGGGCCGGTTCGCCCGTAGCCGCTGATCGAGCAGTAGATGAGTGCGGGGTTGACCTTCTGAGCTTGAATGACCCCCAACCCCATTTCATCAAGCACCCCGGTCCGGAAGTTTTCGACGAGGATGTCCGATTTGGAGATTAGACGCTGCACAACCTCCAATCCCTGCTCGGATTTAAGATTCAGCGTGATCGAGCGCTTATTGCGATTTACCGAGAGGAAGTAAGCCGACTCGCCCGGCGCGTTCTCTGCCGGCGGTCCGACGAACGGCGGCCCCCATCCACGGCTCTCGTCGCCGCTTCGGGGGCGCTCGATTTTTATGACGTCTGCCCCGAGATCGGCGAGCATCATTGTGCAGTAAGGGCCAGCCATGGCGCGTGTCAGGTCGATGACCCGAACCCCTTCAAGCGCGCTCATGACGCCCCTTATTGATCTCGCCGCACTGCATATTCACATCTCCTTTAATGGGGAAGAATCTGCGCGATCTGCGATGCATAACAAAACCATCCATTCAATCGGCGTAAGTCCTTGAAACTCTGGTAACGGGGCGCAATGTTTGATAAGTCTGCGATGATCTCCTGAACGTGCCCATCGTAGCATTGAGCTCAGGCGAATTGCGTTGGATGCCCGCTGGCTTGTGTACCTAATTATGGGACATTTCCAGACTTCTGTAAACTGCGCCAGGGGCGCGTCCTGCCGGCGGCTATCGATCTGGCGGGTGTTTGTCCACCGGGCTTTCCATCCAGAACGTCAATCTGTAAGGCAACCGACTTCGACACGATCTTGGAGTTATAATTAGATAATATCTATCCAATTGAGGGGTGTCGAGATGACCAATTCAAAGCCAGTCGAAGAGCAGACGGTGAAAGCGCTGTCCTGGCAGCTTCTCTACGGCAATTACCGCCCCAAGCTAGGCAAGCAGGGCTGGGAGGCGCTTGAGACTACCGTTGGGGCGCCAGAATTCCGGGGCATGGATCCGGATGAGGACTGCCCGATGGAGCCGTTCAACCAGGCGGTTCTCTGGATCGACGAAACGCTGGGGCGCGGCGACGGCACGCTGATTGAGGAGATCACGATCGCATCCGTCGAACGCTGGGCGAGCATGTTTCGCAACCTGGTCAAGCAGCTCCAGGGACGTCCCCAGAAAATGATGGAGATATTCTGCACCGAAGTGCACCCATATTTCCTGAACGACCCCTCGGCCAGCCTGATCGTCGCCTCGGATGAGAATTGTTTTGTGCTGAAGATGGACAACGGTTTGCTCGAGTCCTTCAAGACGGGATTGGTCGAAGGCTTCTGCGAGATCGTCGGTGCGGAGGCGAAGGTGATTCGCAGGGGCGACGAGTACCACGTCACGTGGTCGATCCAGGAGGATACGCCGGCCCCTTCGCGCTGGGCGCTTTTCGTCAACGCTACCCGGCTGCCTTTCCTGACCGCCTCCGTCATCCCGGTCCTCGTTGGAACAGCGATCGCCTGGCGGGAAGGTAAGCTCGACCTGCCGGCCTTCCTGCTGGCGCTGGCAGGCGCTGCCTTATTCCATCTCGGCGCGAACGTGATCAACGATTACTTCGATCACCGCAGCGGCGCAGACGAAGCCAACCTCACTCCGACACCGTTCTCCGGCGGCTCGCGTGTGATCCAGCGCGGCCTGTTCAAACCGAAACAGACGCTCAGATTGGCGGCGATCGTTTATGCGCTGGGAGCCCTCACCGGGATCGGCCTCATCATGCGGGTGGGCTGGCCGGTGGCCTTGTTTGGCCTGGCGGGTTTCCTGGCCGGCTACCTGTACACCGCCCCACCCTTCAGGCTCGTCCACCGCGGCGTGGGTGAACTGGCGGTCGGCGCTGCTTTCGGTCCGGTCATCTTGCTCGGCGCTTACTGGGTACAAACCCAGCGGTTTAGCCTGGAGGCTCTGGTCGCATCGCTCCCGATCGGCCTGCTCGTCGCCGCGATCCTCTACATCAACGAGGTCCCTGACCGCCCCTGGGATCAGCGCGCCGGGAAGGGCACGGTGGTCGTTCGCCTGCCTGGCAACCTGCTCCCTCTCGGCTACCTGCTCCTGGTCGGAGTCTCCTACGCTCTGATCTTGATCGGCGTGATCCTCGGCTGGCTGGCGCCGGCGGCGCTGCTTGTGATCCTCACGCTGCCGATAGCGTGGAGCGCCTACCGCATGCTGCGCCGGCACCAGGGTCATCCCTACCGCCTGATCCCCGCCAACGCCATGACGATATTAATTCACCTGCTGGCGGGCATGCTGCTCTTCTGGGCTTACATCGGCACGGGTTTGGTCGAGCGGGTCATCGGCGCGGGGTAGTCAAATTCGCGGCCGTCGCCGCGTATAAAGCAGCCATCCGAGCAGAAGGAAGGTGGCCGTCGGCCACACCCAGGCCAAATCGCCGGGGCCGCCTGGTCCTGTGAGAGGTGAGAGTTTCCGGATGCGTACGAGCCGGTAAAGCTCGAGAAGATCCTCGACCTGATTCTCGGTCATATGACGCACATTGAAACCAAAGAGCGGGCCGGCAAAGCCGCTGGCGACGAGCACATCCCGCAGGCGCTCGACGCGCTCATCGGATTCGGTCACATCCTCAGCCACACCCCTCCAGCGACTGTCGGGCAGCCACAGATCGACCTCCGGATTTGCGAGCAGGTTGCGATACCAGTGCGTGCGCTCGCCGAAACCAGCCGTGCAGTAGACCGCGTCGGAGGTCTCGGCGTAGTTTACTGGAGCATAGCGCGTGCGTCCGGTCTTGCGGCCGATGTGCTTGATAATCATGATTGCCCCCCCGTACCTGCTCGGGTTGCCATAGCGCGCCAAACCCAGCCGCCAGAGGGCGAGCATAAAGCGGTTCAGAACCCTGAAGCCGGCGCGCAGTTTGCGTTCCGTTTCAAGTGACAACTCCATTGTTCCTCCGAAGTGGGCGAGTTGATTCCATTATAGGTCAATTGTGTGGGAAGCAGCCCGGGTAAACGCGGGGGTGATCCCGTCTCAGATGCCCGCAGGATATGCGTTTGCTTCCTGAGGCTATGTCGCGACATGGCACCCATCACGTGCGTTACAATTTACGCAGCTCTATAGATCAAGACTGCGTGATCGCTGCCGGCATACCGTTGGATGCGGGCATCCGCAGCATGCTCAGCGCGAGCAACGCCGCCAGCAGGAAGATCAGCGCCGCAATCTGAAACATGGCGGAATATCCCAGGCTTTCAATACACCATCCTGCCAGGAAAGGGGCTGCGAGGGTCGCCGGCGCGATAAGCGTGTTCGACAGACCGATATACGTCGCCTGGTCCTCGGGTCCGCCAAATTCCAGGCTGAGCACCATCGTGGTCGTCCACCCGACAGCATATCCGACGCCTGCCAGCGCAAAGACGACGAACCACGCCGGGATCGCGGTCGCCCTGCCGGCCAGCATCGTGCTGGCGAACGCCGCCAAGGCGCCCAGGACGAGCACCCTGCGATGTCCCTTGCGATCCCCGATGACCCCGATCAGCGGGTTGATGATCACCTCTCCGAAAATCAGCACCCCCGTCATCCACCCCACAAGCCCTGCGCTGGCGCCCAGATATCCGACGGCGTAGACGGCGTAGAACGCGAATGCGACCATGCCCAGTTGGAAGATCATGCGCACAAGCACAAATCGGCGGAAGACCTTATCCGTGCCAAGGATGCGGCGCACGCTCTCCCAATCGATACGATTTGAATCGAATGTGCGGGCCGGCTTGTGCTCCTCCTCGCGCGTCGCCGCAAGGAAAATGAATGAGATCGACATGCTCAACCCTGCCAGCGCAAAACAGAGCGTGAAATCGAACGGCGAATCAAAGCGCTCCAGAATCTGACCCGCCGCAACGGCGGTGACGCTTGCAAAGAGATTGGCCGCCGCCGATTGCGCGCCAAAGAAGCCGCCGCGCCAGGTGATCGGGATGATCTTTCCGATCATCGACTGCCAGACCGTCGCAGTCCAGCCGCCCCCCAGCCCCTGCCAGATCAGCAGCACAAAGACCAGCACCAGCGCGACACCGCGATCCAGGCCGGGCAGGAACCAGGCCAGCAGCGCCAACCCGAAGAAGGGCAATCGCTCCTGGATCGACATCGCCAGCACCATCGGCTTGTAACGGGTCAGGCGACTCACGCGGCCCGACGTAAAGACCTGCGGGAGCTGCCAGCCGACGATATGAATCGTTGGCACCAAACCGATCAAGATCGCCGAATCGGTCAATTGGCTGACGAACAGCGGGATGATGGTGATGAATGAAGCAATCCCCAGCGCGGCGCCGAAAAAGGCTCCGTCAAGGATGTTGACGATTGTATTGAAGCGCACGTGGGCGGGAATTCCGTCGACACTCGACGCGGTTTCACTCATTGCGGTTAATCTCGGCCAGGCAGTGCACTGCACCCCCCTCTCAGAATTGGGCGCAATTATAAATCATCGACCCGGCCTTCTGGTGGTGGGATGCGCCCATTCTCTCCAATGACCTGTTGCGAAGGGCTGTTGTCCATCGTTGACTGCGGCGAGAGCTTGATTTCCTCTAGCGATCTAACGACAGAGAGAGGTTCCCCGGGACTTGATCCAGGGCCGGTCCGGTGCTTATGGCACGCGCATAAAGCCGAGTGCGCGCCACATCACCCGCATCATCCGGTGACCAAAATCAGGTTTCAGGAACTGGTTCGGGCAGGATCCGGGGATCACCTGGAGGCCGTGCTCCCGGCAGCGCTGGACAGCGTCCTGAGAAACGCTGGTCATGCCGGCGGCGAGCCCCGGTTTGGTGCCCATCATGCAGTGCATCCAGACGTGCATGATGCCCAACTCGATGCATTCATCCACGATCGCTTCGGTCACCTGGGGGTTGGCAAGGATGAAAACCGCATCCGGCGTGGAGGGAATCGAGCCGAGGTCCGGATAGCAGATCCTGCCGTCATATTCGCTGATGCGCGGGTTGATCGGGATGACCTCATAACCCGCTTGCTTAAATCGCTCGTAGGCCATGTTGCAGCCGGTATCACGACGATCGGATACGCCCACAACCGCGACCGACTTCCGGGCAAGAAATTCGTCGACGAGAACGTTGATATCAGCCATGATGTCTCCTGAACTTCAACAGCTTATTATGATGTTCGGTTTCCAGTCCAACCCCGATCGATCCCCGGGTTGCTCCAGCGCAGCGATCGACAGGGCTTGAGGGAACCCCGAATTTGCCAGTGCGTGCCCTCGAGATATTTGATGATCAGACTTCCAGCGCCTTGTCTAACTGCCGCCAAGATCCCAGAACCGGACGGTCTCGACCTCCACCTTGAAATTGTCCGTCTCGCTCGCTCCAACCACCAATCCGAAGCGGCCCTGGTCATATTCCTCGATGGTATATTCGCCAAGCAACTGGTCATTAGCATAGAGTTTGACTTTTTTATCCACCACCATCACACCGAGCTTATTCTCTTTGTCCGGGCCGGCTTTGATGGCATCGTTTGCCCGCCAGTTCTGCAATCCGGTGTATTGCGATCCATCCCATAGGTAGAGCTGGAAACGGCCATCGCAAGAGAGTTGGAAGACGTAGCCGCGGCTCGGGTCGGGCACACGGAAGATAACCCCATAGCTGTCCAGACCACTGCACTGGGATCCGGTCTTGGCGGTCACCTCCAGGTAGAAATCGGCTTGATCGGCCCCGGCGGCGATGCCCCACTCATCGAAGCCCGGCTCGATGGCGGTCATCACGAGCGCCCCGCCCTCGATCTTGAAGAGGGTGTTCGCGGTACTGACCAGGTACCAGCGCCCCTGGCTGTCCATCGAATCGGTCCAGGTCGGCGCGCCCAGGGCGGAGATGTCAGGGTGCTGATCGCTCGCGTCACGCTCGACAATCGAGCCATCGTTCGCCAGGCATTGTGAGATCCAGGAGGTCGGAAAATCATAAGGATCGATGTCACGACAGTAAGGCGTCGATTGGCCAGCATAGACGATCTTCCATGAACCGCCCTCTTTCGCAGCCAGGAAGTACGCGCCCTGCAAGCCCCCGCGGGCGATGTCCCCCTCAATCTCGGAAACCGTGATCGTCGCCTCGTCCACAGGGTTCTCCAGGTACTCGAGCATGGCCGCCTTGATCGCCTCCGTATCAGACATCGGGGTCGGGGAGAACTCGGGGGTTGGCGTCGGCGCCGGTTCATCTGGGATTTGCGGCGTCGCAGAGGGGACCGGTGTATCCGGCGGGACCAGCGCCTCAAGCGTGTCGACCGCTGCAAGCGTCGCAGCGACGATCGCGTCCAGGTCGTTTTCCTGGTTTGCCGGGAGCGTACAGCCTACAGAAATCAGCAGCACGAAGGCGGTCAATGTCCACAGGGAAAATTTCTTCATCGGTGATCTCCTCTCGGGAAATCGGGATTCTTCCTAAAGAGAATAGCATTAAATAATAGGATTAGGGATCTGGAATCAGGGACCAGGCAATAAGGCGCCCAGGCACTCAGGGTCACCAGGCAACAGCAAAAAGCCCCCCTCGCCCTCGAGGGGAGAGGGTTCGGGGTGAGGGTGAAGTAGTTTGGGTGTGATCAGGGATCGGGGATCAGGCGGCTATAAATTGCATGTCATTGCGAGCCGCCATAGGCGGCGTGGCAATCTCCCAGTTCCACAAGGGAGATCGCACCGTCGCGTTCGCTCCTCGGGAAGGTTTGATGGGCACCCGGTCACCCAGGCGCCCAGGCACTCAGGGTCACCAGGCAACAGCAAAAAGCCCCCCTCGCCCTCGAGGGGAGAGGGTTCGGGGTGAGGGTGAAAGTGTCTGGGCTCCATAAACAGGAATCGGGGATGGGGCGTCGTCCAGGCACCCGATCCCCAATCCCAAACCCGTTTGACTCCCCTTAGCAAATCTTGTAGGATGGAAACACTTATAGGACCTCGGTCCTATCTCCGCGTGCACCGGGAAGGGGGTCGACATGATGCACACCTGGAAGCGTTTCCTGATTGCGGCGACCGCAGCGGTCGCCGCGCTTGCGTTCTGGACAGCCGCCGTCCACGCTGGCTGTGGCGACGGCGTCGAAGACTGCCCGGTCGACCCGCCCCAATCGCGGCAGGTGGTGGTTTCAAGGCACGCTGGCGAGCAGTCCGCCGCCGCGGATCCATACGCCCTGCCCGTGCAGCCGGCGCCGTTTTCGATGCCGCTGCCGGCGGTCCTCGAGCCGATAAGCGCCGCGCCTTCATCCAACACGCAGGCTCTTCCGAATTTGAACCCGATTGAGGTCCGCCTTCGCAGCCAGGACCCCTCCGACGTCTCCTGCGGCGTGCAGGCGCTGGGCATGGCGCTCGACGGTCTCCAGGGCGAGGCCCCCTCCTCCGCAGCGATTCTGGATTACTTGACTTCACACGATTACTTGTACGAATTCGGCACCGGCGCCGAGGAGCTCGCCCGGGCGGCGCAGTCCTTCGGCTACGGCGGATCGGTGGCGTTCCACGGCTGGAACCTCGAGCAGTTGCGCGCCGAGCTGGATGCCGGGCGGCCGCTCGTCGTGGATCTGGGCGCCAACGGTCCCGACCAGCCCGGTCACTTCGTCACTCTGACCGGCATCGCCGAGGACTGGAGCCAGGTGGCCTACAGCGACCCGATCCTCGGCGAGCGCGTCGTCTCGCTGGCGGAGTTCATGCGTCTGTGGGATCTGCAGGGCAACAGCGGCGTGGCCGTGGCTGGAGCACCGCCGGCGGTTGGCAGCCCGGACTATGCACCCTGGACGGCTTTGTTTGCGGCGATGATGGCCACGCTGGCGCTCGGACCGGGCGTCCTCACGGACACGCGCCGGCGCGGCGTGGGCGGGGCGATTGTGAGTGGATCTGAGACCACCGGCACGTCGACGGGGGATTCCGCGAAAGTGATGATCTCAAAGGAAAAGCCGTCCAGCGCGCCGCCTGGAAAGATGTGGATCAAGGGAGGGCAATTTTACGACCAGCGCACCGAGGTGATCACCGTTTACGACCAGGTGCCGAATATGGTCTGGAAGGACATCCAGGTTGGCACCCGGACCGTGACCGAGAAAGTGCCGCGCTATGTGACGGTCACAGAGGACAAAGGCCACTGGGAATATAAGCGGGTAAAGAAGACAAAATGGGAGACCCAGTTCGCGGGCTATACCTACAAAACAAAGTGGTATCCAACCCCATCGGGCTGGAAAAAATCCGTCCAGAAGGTGCCGAAGTATAAGAAGGTGAAAAAAGTAACCTGGAAGAAAGTCAAGCACCGCTGGATCCCCAGGATCGTGGAGAAGCAAGTCCAGCGCGGTCATTACGTCATCGAACGCGACGAACCGGTTTACGAGAAACAGTACGTTCAGGACGGCTTGAGGGACATCCCGCGCCAGAAGGAAATCACGATCAACGCGCCGACGGGCATGTACGAGTGGACGCTGGTGGATGATCCTGCCAGCGTGGCGATTAATGAAGAGCCCCTGCCCGTTGAGACAGCGAACATGGACTGGGATCCATTCAGGGCCAATCCCGGAGGTAATTTTCCAACGAAGGAGATGTACCTTCAATCGCTCTTCGAGGATGACTTCCAGCCGCAACTCAGGCAAGCGACAGGAAATATGCATTTCAGGGCGGAACCCTCGGGGGACTCCGAACATCTTGCCTGGATCTCAGCCGGCGATTACTTCTATTACACCGGTGCCACGATAACCGTTAACGGCACAAATTGGAAATCGATAGCGATGATGCTTAATGGCGAGATGACTCACGGTTGGGTCATCGCAGGTTACCAGCAAACTGTTGATCCTGCTGATTTGATAGTACCGGACAATTCGCTCGCGGCTAGAGATGCTACGTTGGAATATTACTGGTATCACATGAGCCAAGCAGAGCGACAGGCATTGATTGACTCAGCGCGTCTTGAAGTGGATGCCCTCCGCGCTGAAATTCAGCGCATCACCTCAACCCTGCGTCCGGGCGACGTGTTTGGCGATATTTTGGCTGAGGCTGCAGATGTACTCCTTGGACTTCCAGATTGGTATCTAAGCGGTGGGATTCCATCCTCCTATTTCGAGAGATCGACGCTGACCCCGGAAGTCGTTGAGGCATTTCGAACCTTGTTGTCACTATCCGATCATCTGATCACTCCTCCGACAGAAGAGACATGGCGTCTCGCTTCTCAGGTATATGGAGTCACAGAAGCAGATCTTTTACTTCACATACTGGATGATGCGACCTGGCCTGCGGGGGAAAGCACCTCCGTTGGTGACTTCCCGATCAACTTATTTGTTACACGACGTTACGGACATTATCTATATGCTTTCCCGGATCCAGATTCGGCGAATGTGTCCGAGGCCTTCCTGGGTGTGCCCCAGGGCGAGAAGGTAGTTTGGAACGGAAACTATCATATTGGTGTTGATGACGAGGGGAACTCTTGCGTGTATTACCAGGTCTCCTGGACTTTCAACGGAAACACCTACACAGGCTGGATTCCCGGAGAACATCTTGCACCCGAGATCGAGGAAGTTGATCATTACTCACCGCTCATCTATGGCAACTGGCCGATCAACACATTTGGCTACGAAGATTCAAATGGCTGGTCAGCCTACCACGCCGGCGGCGCGGCGCAGAACCTCAATCTTTTCCAGCTCTTCAAGGATATGGGATATCCTTAAAGCGTTTACAGCCATCTACCGACCTCCCATAAAAATCTCTGTGGAGAACTGGCAGTGATGCAGGCATTGGGTGTGTCGTTGGAGGAGGGATTCGCGCGCTTCAATGAGCTTGGTGAGGAATTTGTAAACATCTTACAAAACCCGAATGCGCCTACAGGCAGTACCGATCTCAATAAGTTTATCGATGCATTCAGCGATAATGGGTGGAATGGAGATGCGATCACAGCTAACACACAGCAAGCTGAAATCTTATTGTCCGAAGGCAAGAAAATGATCGCGCTTGTGACGATCGATGTTAACAGGAATGGAGTCGTCAGTGGTTCCGGTGAGACCAACCACTGGGTCGAAATCAGGGAAATTAATCGTGACACAAATGAGATTACTTACTACAACCCGTACACGAATGAAGTGAGCGAGCCAATCGTCATCAGCGAATTTGAGAGCGCATGGCAGAAAGCCTCAGGTGGAGAAGCCCAAACAGCAGTTACAGTCAGCACGTAGGGACCTTTTAAACTACGGTATGATCCGTGTTTGCAGCATAATCGCAGAATTGGTTAGGATCAATGAATCGATTTCACCTTGAAAAGCTTCTGTTCATCTCGCTCTCGCTAGCGTTTGCCGCAGCGTGCGCACCTGAGGCTGGGACTGTAACTCCTCATAAACAATCGATGAGCACTCCCCAGCCACCAGAGGTATCCGAGAGTCCGACATTGGCTTCCTCTTTAAGCACGCCTACTCAGGAGGGGTCCACAAACCCCACTCCAACGCTGGTAGCGCGAGTCTTGGATAGCGATGAATTGGCGGTGACGATTGAGTTTTCTGACTGGGAGGAACATGCAAACGAACAGGTACTCATTTTACTTAGCTCAGAAATTACCATAGATGAAGCAGGCGAGGTAACACTGGACTATCTTACCTGGGCCGGCATCCGTGGAACTCTCGTCACGTTTGGCTTGGATGCAAACAGCGCCATAATTGGAGAAGGGATGACACGCAACGAAGATGCTTTCCTTGTCTCGTATCGTCCAGTGTCATACTCTGCTCGCGAATCTTATTTGATTGATCTTGCTTCTCATGAAGTACGGGCTTTTAAAGAAACCTGTGATCTTCCACTCCCAATGGGGATCGGACCAGAGTTTATCGCCTTTGCGTGCACCGAGTCAAAGCAGACCTGGCATTTTATTAATCTCAATGATGCGACCGATCAACTGACCTTGGAGCTTCCTGATTCTGCAAAGTCATACTTATTCTTAGAACCGCTGTGGCTGAATAGGAACGAAATCATATATGTTGAAGCTCGCAACAATTCGTCTTGCTTCGTCGACGTAACAATCTGGGATCCGGTATGCAAGGGTTTGGACTTTTGGCTCGGTCCGATGAGCCCGGATGGAAGCCTCTTCGAAATACGGACAGGATCTGAGATCGCGCCAAACGAAATAGGGATAATCAACTCAGATTGTGTCACAAAATCCACCGTTCCATGTAATCCGCAGCTAACCAAGGTTCCATCAGACATGGCTCCCGTCGATTCAGCCACTAGAGCCATTACAGATTCAGTCTGGCAACCAGAGGGCGATGCAATTTACTACATCGTGCAGCTGAATACCGACAAGATGACGATTGCGAAAGAACGCTCTGAGATCTGGCGTTTCGACCTTGCCGCTCAGTCATTCGAAATGCTCTACAATCTGCCCGGCGAGCTTTACTTTGGCGAACCCCGCTTTGAGCTGGCTCCCGCATCCTGGTCCCCCGATGGGAAGAGAGTCATCGTCAAAGATGGCCCGCGCATCTCAAAGCTCAACATCGAAACGGGTGAGCTCACGCTGCTGACTGAAGGCGGCGTGCTGCTCGGAACCATCACTCTTCCCTAAGGGTTTACCATCGCATTGTTCGCAGGAGCACCCCACCAGGTTGCCCCTCCATTTTCGCTAAACCGCCCTCACATCGACGAATCAGGAGTCCGTGAGCTTGCTCACGGCTGCGGCGCAGCCGCTGAAGCGAAACGAACAGCCTTGCATGGAACAGAAAAAGGACTGCCCTAAGGGGCAGTCCTTTTATTGTCAAACGCTAATTTTGAAGATTAGACGGTTTTGACGTTGGCGGCCTGCAGGCCTTTCGGGCCCTGCTCGACGGTGAACTCGACCTTCTGGCCTTCGTCCAGCGTGCGGAAGGATCCGAACTCATCAGCCTGAATGGCGGAGTAGTGGACGAATACGTCCTCTCCCTCTTCGCGCTCGATGAAACCGTAGCCTTTGCCACCGTTAAACCATTTGACCGTACCGAGAATACGTTCTGACATTTCTTTTTGCCTCCTTGTAGGCAAGTGTTATTTTAAGGCGCTTCACTCGTTCTCGGTGGTCGCTTCGTATTCAAACAAAGCGACCCGGGCTTTGCAGCTCGGGCCGTGATCTTTCGACTTCCAGACAGAACGTGCATGCAACCTACTGATACAGAATATATCATGTTTATTGGGAACTGTACAGGGTAGCGGAAAAATCAACCGGAAGAGAAATTCAGGGTTCTGTGCGCCTGATCCCTAATCCCCACATCTCCGGTCAAAATACTTGTCATTGACAAGTCCTAAAAACAGGATAAGATGTAATTAGTTCCGCACGCAACTAATTGCGGACCAGCCAAAGGCAGTGGTCCATGAGCACAGGTTCACGCCAACGAAGGGGCGATCCGCCCCTCCCCCTACGCAATTACCACTTAATCCATGAACTCTATGTATTGCAGGATGCCTGCGACCAGCAGGTGCTCCGCCAGTATGATCTGATCAGCTCTCACTACCGTTTGATGATCCTGCTCGCGGACCGGCCAGGCGTTCGGCTCACAACGCTCAGCGATCAACTACTGCTCTCTAAAAGCACGATCACCCGTATCGTCGGTCAACTCGAAGAAAAGGCATGGGTCAAACGCATCAACGACCCGGAAGACGGTCGCGCCCAGCGCGTCACTCTGACCGAACTCGGCCATGAAAAACTGAAGGCTATCTCAGAAACGCACCTGAACTCGCTCCTGCAGCGCTCACGATTTTTCGAACCGCAAGAACTCGAAGCGCTGGGGACACTGCTCCAAAAACAATGCCAAAACTTGGCCGCCTGCCTGCATGGATAGGCCAGCCATCACAGCCCACCGCAGGCGACTTCAGCGTACCAACTAAGGAGGTGAGTACGGCCAAAAACCAAGTCCGTCCGCCGCACTTTGCGGTGCAAAAAGCAGTAACTGTCTATTTCAAACGGAGGAATCGAGAGATGAAACGCAGATTCGCGTGGACCCTACTAACACTCTTCGTAGCGCTGAGCGTGCTGCTGGGCGCCTGCGCACCGGCTGCCACGCCGGAGCCAGCACCCGCCGAGCCGCCGGCAGAAGAAGAGCCCGTGGAAGAACCAACCGCAGTCGAAGAGCCCGCCGAGCCCGAGCTGACGCTCGTCATCTGGGCGGACGAAACCCGCGCCCCGATCCTGCAGGATCTGGCTGACGAGTTCCAGGCTGAGTACGGCGTAGGGCTGGAAGTCCAGCAGGTCGCTGACATCAACGACCAGCTGCCGATTGCCGCCCCCGCCGGCGAAGGTCCTGATATTTTCATCGGACCTCACGACCGCCTCGGCGGGTGGGTCGATAGCGGCCTGGTGACCCCCATCGATCTCGGCGCAAAGGAAGATGCTTTCCTCGACGTCGCGCTGGGTGGCTTCACCTATGATGGTCAGCTTTACGGCATGCCCTATGCCATCGAGAACATGGCCCTCTTCCGCAACGTCGACCTGGTACCTGAAGCCCCCGAGACCTGGGATGAACTCCTGCAGATCAGCCGGGATCTGATCGACGCAGGCGAGGTGACCTACGGCCTGGTGCTCGAGGACAATGGTTATAAGGTCTACCCTGTCCTGACATCCTTCGGCGGCTACGTCTTCGGACGCAGCGAAGCCGGAACCTGGGACCCCAATGACCTGGGTATCGACAGTGAAGGCATGATCCAGGCTGGTACCTGGATCACCGAGAACGTCGAAGCCGGCCTGATCAGCCCGAACGCGAATGACGCCGACACCGCCGAAACGCTGTTTGAAACCGGCGAAGCGGCTTTCATCATGACCGGACCGTGGGCGCTTGAACGCTTCCGCACCTCCGGCGTCAATTACGGCATCAGCCCCTTCCCGAGCGATGGACAGGCGTTCGCCGGCATTCAGGGCTTCATGATCAACGCCTTCAGCGAGAACATCCTGCTTGCCCAGGCCTTCCTGACCGAGTTCGTCGCCACGGAAGAAACGATGCGGGCGCTTTATAAAGCCGGCGATCGTCCCTCAGCCTACCTGCCGGTGCTCGAAACCACGGAAGATCCCGACCTCGCTGCGTTCGGCGAAGCTGGCGAAAACGCCGCGCTGATGCCTGCCATCCCCGAGATGGGCGCAGTTTGGGGCTCATGGAACTCAGCCGTCGTGCTCGTCATCACCGGCGAGGACACACCTGACAGCGCCTTCAGCACCGCCGCACAGCAGATCCGCGAGGTGCTCGGCGGCGCAACGGCGGGCATGGTCAACGTGCCCGGGTCCTATCAGGCCGCAGCCGGCTGTGAATCCGACTGGGATCCGGCTTGTGAAGTGACCGCGCTCACGGAAGGTGACGATGGCCTTTACACCGCCTCGCACGAAATACCGGCCGGTGACTACGAGGCCAAAGTCGCCCTCGACGGCGCCTGGACGACCAACTACGGCGTCGATGGCGAACCAGACGGCGCGAACTACACTTTCAGTCTGGCCAGCGATAGCACCGTGACGTTTACCTACGATCCTGAGACCCACATCCTCACGATCGAGACCGAGTAGCAAGAGAGACTCTAAACCCGGAGGCCGGGAGATCATCCCGGCCTCCTCTCTACCCACCGGGCTTCCAACGGGAGGTGTGCCGTGGCGGAAAAACCCAACCCTGCAGACCTGAGGAGGCTGGAATCTTCATCAACACTCAGCGCAGGCAGCTTGATGCTGCGCCTGCTCCTACTTGGAATTATTGACGCTTTTGTCGTCTGGTTTATCCTCGAACTGACCCTGCGCGGCTTTAACGTCCTGGCGATCACCTTTGCGCTGCTCGCCGTTTTCTTCAACATCGTCATTCTGCACCGCGATGCCTACCCGCTCCGCTGGATGGTGGTCGGGCTGGTCCTGATGGCCCTGTTCGCGATCTACCCGATCTTCTACACGGGCTACATCTCGACCACCAACTACGGCTTCGGCCACCTGCTCACCAAAGAACAAGCCATCGATCGATTTGAAAACACAAAATACCTCCCTGAAGGCAGCGGGGCTTATACATGGACGGCCTTTCGCTCGGAGGACGGCGATTTTGCGCTCTGGCTGCAGAGGGAAGACGGTCAGAATTTCCTGGCCTACCCTGACCAACCATTGATCGAAGCCGGACCTGAGATAGAAGGCGTCGGCGGATTGGACGCCGAAGGGATCCCGCTCTCGATCAAAGGTTATGAACGGCTGAATCGCCTGACCGCCGTGCGTCATATCAACGAGCTTGGCGAAATCTCATTCGGCGCTGGCGATCGCATCGTTCTGGTCTCAAGCCTCGACAAAGCTTCGGAGCTGGTGCCGCTCTACGTGTACAGCGAGGAAGATGACCTGCTCATCAACCAGCAGACCGGCGTGGGATACAGGCCGATCAATGGCGCATTCACTTCCGACACAGGCGAGCGGCTCACACCGGGCTTCCAGATCTCGGTTGGGCTGGATAATTTCGTCCAGTTCATTGAGAGCCCCGCGCTGCAGGGTCCGCTCGTGCGAATCATCATCTGGAACTTTGCATTTGCGTTCCTGAGCGTTCTGATGACCTTCTCGCTGGGCTTGTTCCTGGCGATCGTCTTCAATGACCCGATGCTGCGTGGACGGAGGATCATTCAGACATTGCTGCTCATCCCATACACGATCCCGAGCCTGATCACGATCATGGTCTGGCGCGGGCTGCTGAATCCGGAGTTGGGGATCATCAACGAGACTCTTCGACAGCTGATCGGTTGGGCGCCGCCATGGTTCACCAGTCCATGGTGGTCTAAAGGGGCCATCTTGCTTGTCAACCTGTGGCTGGGCTTCCCTTACTTCATGCTCATCTGCAGCGGGGCGCTGCAGGGGATCCCGACTGATCTCTACGACGCTGCAAATGTGGATGGCGCCGGGATCTGGCAGCAGTTCTGGAACATCACCCTGCCGATGCTGCTGGTCGCCGTCGGGCCGCTTTTGGTCGCTTCCTTCGTCTTCAATTTCAACAACTTCAACATCATCTTCCTGTTCATCGAAGGAGGTCCCCCGATCGTGGGGGCTTCTACGGAGGCCGGTCACACCGACATCCTGATCAGCTACGTCTACAACCTGGCGTTTGCCGGCGGGCGCGGCGCACAATACGGTCTGGCAGCTGCGATCACGTTCGTGATCTTCGTGATCGTCGCCGCACTGGCGCTGTTCCAATTCCGCTTTACCCGCATGTGGGAGGAGGTCAGCGAGAATGTCTAAGACAAGATCCACCCGCTTCCAGCTAACCAACACGCAGCGTAAAAGGCTGCGGCTCGTGCTGACATACCTCATTGCGCTCTTCTCAATCGCCTTTGCGTTGTTCCCGATCCTCTGGATCATCTCAGCTTCGCTGAACCCTTTAAACTCGCTCTCAACCCAGACGATGATCCCCCGCAATGCCAGTTTTCAGAATTATCGGATGCTGCTGACGGATAGCTCCTTTTCGACGATCTACCCGTTTAGAAAGTGGCTCTTCAACTCGGTGAAGATCGCCAGCATCACGACGATCATCTCTGTCGCGATTACGACGACTGCAGCGTACTCGTTCTCACGCTTCCGATTCCGCCAGCGGGAAAACATGCTACGCGGCATCCTGCTTGTCCAGATGTTCCCTAACATCCTGGTGATGGTTGCCGTCTTCCTGCTTATCCAGCAGATCGGCGGCGTGATCCCCTCCTTCGGGTTGAACACACACAACGGATTGATCCTGGTTTACCTGGGCGGCGCGATGGGCATCAATATCTGGCTGATGAAAGGCTATTTTGACACCATCCCGAAGGATATCGATGAATCGGCGATGGTCGATGGGGCCACCCACTGGCAGATTTTCACGAAACTGCTGCTGCCACTGATGCGGCCGATCATCGTGGTCGTCGCCGTGCTGTCATTCATCTTCGTGTACAGCGATTTCGTGATTGCCCGCATCCTGCTCAAGACGACCGAGCAGTACCCGCTCACCGTCGGGCTGTATATCTTCACCAGCGGGCAGTTCACCCAGCAGTGGGGCATCTTCGCCGCCGGGGCGCTGATGGGCGCCCTCCCGATCGTGATCATCTACCTGACACTGCAGGACCAGATCACGGGCGGCCTGACCCAGGGTGCCGTCAAAGGCTAGAGCGTCAGTTCGCAGCAGACTTCCTCATATCGCTACCATCTATACCAGGAGTCGTATGGAAGATTTCATCTTTGGCACCGTCGCAGTCGATGAGCTCAAAGTACACCGCCACCGGGTCGAGCGATCCGGTCTCCAGCACGCACACGCCATCCAGCCGCGCGACCCAAATCCTGGGAAGCCGGTGCGTATCTCTGTGCTGTCGGGACCTGACCTGCCTCTCGATTATGCAGCCTGCTATTACACAACGGACGGCAGTAAGCCGGAGGGTTCGCATGGCCGCGCAAAACATGGTCACGCCTTAATGCTGCAGCCGTGCGAATCCATCTGGGACAACTTCCGTTGGGGATACCTCACGCGCTGGGAAACAGAGATCCCCGCTCAGCCGGAAGGAACCCTCGTCCGTTACCGCATCAGCGGATGGACCCATGGCAGCGACGAGCACTTTGCCGACCTGCCTGACGTGAAGGCTACGACCGACCGGGCCGCGACCAATTTCTTCCAGGGACGCGAAGCGCATGCGGATTGGGTCTCAGGACCCCATGCAGGGCATGTGTTCAGCTACCACGTGGACAGCTTCCGGCCGCCGGAGTGGGCGCGTGAGGCGGTCATCTACCAGATCTTTATCGACCGCTTCTCCCCCGGCCCGGGCCGGGACTGGATTCAGACCGACGACCTAAAGCAGCCGTTCGGCGGAACCCTCTGGGGCGTGCTCGAAAAACTCGATTACCTGCGGGACCTCGGCGTGACCAGCCTCTGGTTGAGCCCAACCTGGCCGACACCCTCTGTGCACGGTTACGATGTGATCGATTTCTTCTCGGTCGAGCCCAGGATCGGCGGCGAACAAGCGATGCGCGAACTTGTGCAGGCCGCGCACGATCGCGACATCCGCATCCTGCTCGATCTCGTGCCCAACCACCTATCAGACAAACATCCTTATTTCCAGGAAGCAGTTCGCGACCCTTCGAGCAAATACCGTGACTGGTTCACGTTTGAGGATTACGGCCCGGGCTACCGCTCGTTCTTCGGCGTGGCCTCAATGCCTGAACTGAACCTCTCCAATCCTGAGGCACGCCAGTGGATGATCGACATCGGCGCCTATTGGCTGCATGAATACAACATCGACGGCTACCGCCTCGATCACGCCAATGGTCCCGGACCGAGCTTCTGGTCCGAATTCTGGCCCGCCTGTAAGCAGGAAAAACCCGACTGCCTGTGCTTCAGCGAGATCGTTGAGCCGGCAGAGGTGCTGCGCCGTTACACGGGCCGGCTGGATGGCACATTGGATTTTATCTTCGCCGACTCTGTACGGCGCTTCTTCCGTGAGGATGACCTGGATCAAACCCTCCTTGAGACGTTCCTTCAGAAGCACTACCGCTATTTCGAAGCGGATTTCCTGCAGTTTTCATTCCTCGACAACCACGACATGGACCGCTTCCTCTACATCACAGGCGGGGATAAGCAGAAGCTTGTTCATGCAGCCGAGCTGCAGATGGACCTGCCGGGACCCCCGATTATTTACTACGGCACAGAGGTCGGCCTGAACCAATCCTCTGGTAAGTCCAGCGCCGATGGGCTGGAAGCCAGCCGCGTGCCGATGGTCTGGGACGACCGCCAGGATGAAGAATTGCTTCAGAAATACAAGCTGTTAATCCGCGAGCGAGAGCTCGCCCGGCCATGGGACCGGGCGCTGAACTGGCAGGAAGGTCTATCATGAAACACAAACTCCGACTGACGCTGCTGGCACATTGCTGCGCGATATTAGCGGCCTGCACAGGAGGGCAGCAAACGATCACAAGCGAACCCCCCGCCCCTACGCGTGAAGAAAGCGTGCAGGAGGCCTCCCGGCCTCCGCTCGTCATCGAGGATGACAAGCTTTACGTAGCGATTATCTGGCACCAGCATCAGCCTGTTTATTACAAGGATGAGGCTAGCAATATTTATGAAAGACCGTGGGTCCGGGTACACGCCGCCAAAGATTACGTGGACATGGCTGCCATGTTGATGCAGTATCCAGATGTGCACGCCACCTTCAACCTCACCCCGAGCCTGATCCGCCAACTGGATGATATCGAGGCCGGGGCGCGCGATCTGTACTGGGTCATGGCGGAGGTTCCCGCTTCCGAACTCGATCGCGCGCAAAAGCTATTCATCCTCAATCGCTTTTTCGACATCAACCCGAAGATCATCGAGCGCTTCCCGCGCTATGCCGAACTCGCGCGGATGCGCACCGGCGCCGATCTCGAAGAATGGCAAGAACAGGATTGGCTTGACCTGCAGGTCTTGTTCAACCTTGCGTGGACCGATCCGGATTGGCTTGCACAGCAGCCGCTCGCAAGCCTCGTGGAGCAAGGCCGTGACTTCTCCGAAAGCGATAAGCAGATCGTTTTTGAAGAGCACCTGCGCCTCGTCCGCGAGGTCATCCCGCTGCATGCGGAAATGCAGCGCGACGGTCAAATCGAGGTCACGATGACCCCGTTCGCCCACCCGATCCTCCCGCTGCTGGTCGATAGCAATCTGGCGCAGGTCGCCTTGCCCGAAGCCGATCTCCCCACCCGCTTTGTTTACGGCCAGGACGCGGTTGCGCAGGTCGAGCTCGGGGTGGAGTTCTATGAGAAGCACTTTGGCCTCCCACCGCGCGGCATGTGGCCGGCGGAAGGCTCGGTAGCCGAGAACATCATCGCGATGGTCGCCAACGCTGGCGTCCAATGGATGGCAAGCGATGAAGAAGTGCTGGCAGAAAGCCTGCCGGATGTGGAGACCTTCACGCGCGATTCTTCGGATGTCGTGCTGCAGGCGGATGAGCTTTACCGTCCTTACGATGTGCAGGGGGCCCGCGGCGGACCGGTGGCGGTCATCTTCCGTGATCACGTGCTTTCAGACAAAGTGGGCTTCGAATACTCCGGCACTCCCGGTGACGTCGCCGCCGCCGACTTGATCGGCAGGCTGGAGGCGATCTATGAACAGCTGACAAACGAGGGCGCCGAAGGCCCGCACCTGGTCACGGTCCTGCTCGACGGCGAAAATGCCTGGGAATACTACGACAACGACGGTAAGGAATTCCTCCACGAGACCTACCGCCTGCTTTCCGAGTCGCAAACGCTCGTCACGGTGACCCCCTCCGAGTATCTGAATGCGCTCGATGCGGCCGGCGAGTCGCGGCCCGTGATCGAAGAACTCTGGCCGGGCTCCTGGATCGACGGCACCTTCAGCACCTGGATCGGCGAAGAGGAGGAGAATCAGGCCTGGGAATACCTGCGGAGAACCAGAGCAGCGGTTCAGAACGTCGCACCCGATCTGGACGAATTGACTCTCGAGCGGGTGATGGAACTGGTCTATATCGCCGAGGGTTCGGACTGGTTCTGGTGGTACGGCGCGGACCAGAACTCCGGCGCTGATGACAGTTTCGATCGGCAGTTCCGAGCCTACCTCGAGCGCATTTACGAATTGATCGGGGATGAAGTTCCAGATTATGTGCGTGTCCCGGTCATCCCTGAGCGCGCACAAACGCCTGACCGAGCGCCAACCGGGATGCTCAGCGTGATCTCCGACGGACAGCCAGGCGAAGACGAGTGGGAGGCAGCCGGGTATTACTCACTTGCAGGGATCGACCTTAAGAGCCTTTATTACGGCTTCGATCAGGAGCAGCTCTATATCCGCCTCGATTCGGCGGAGGGATTTTCTGACGACTGGACGCTTGGTTTCTACGTCAGCCCGCCCGCTGCAGGCACGACGAACGCCTACTCACGTTATGGCTCTGGAGAGACGCGGTTAGGCTTCGGCGTGAAACGGTTGATCGAGATCACCTTCCAATCTGGCGAGCCGCGCCTGATGATTTACCGCGCTGACGGTACCGGAAGCTGGATCCCGACCGCTGCGCCCGAGAACGCTCAGCCTGCGGCTGCTGCCAGCCAGGGATCGCTCGAGATGGCTATTCCGATGGAGGCGTTCGCGCCCGATCCGCGCAGCGGCGATCGCATCCATGTCCGCCTCGTGCTCAGCAAGGGTGAGCAGGATCTCGCCATTTTTCCCGGGGACGGGCCGGCGGTGGCGACCGTGCCGGACCTGCCCATTCCGAACGTCTTCGCCGTGTTCGAAGACCCGGCGACGGACGATCACGGCCCGGGGACGTACGACTATCCCTCGGATCAGGTCTTCAAATCGGGCGTCTTCGACCTGACAGGTTTGACGATTGGCTACGACGAACAGGATATGATTTTTCGTCTCGAGTTCAGGGGCCCCGTGGTCAACGAATGGGGTTCACCCAATGGCCTCAGCATCCAGACGATCGATCTTTATATCGACACCGACGGCGCGGAGACCGGAGACCGGGTTCTGCTGCCCGGGCGCAACGCCGCGCTCGAGCCCGGGCATGGGTGGGATTACGCCATCTGGGCTGAAGGCTGGACGCCGGGCATTTACACGCCCGGATCCGAGGGGCCTGTGCAGGTAGATTCGGGATACCGCATCGTGACGAACCCCGGCCAGCGGCGGGTGACGATCTACGTGCCGCGCACGCTGATCGAGCCCGACCCTGAAAATTGGCACATCGCAGTCGCCATCTTAAGTCAGGAGGGCTACCCATCAGCAGGCGTCTGGAGAGTGCGTGATGTGCAGCCCAGCGCCGCACAATGGCGCATTGGCGGCGGCACGGGATCCCCAGCCGACACGCGCATCATGGACATCCTGTGGCCACCCGGCGAGACACCGACGCAGGAAGAACTGCTGCAGAACCCGAATGCGCCCGGTGTGTCATTGAAGGATCTGACGGTTGACGACCTCGCCCAGGTTCCCATGCTGGCGACAGGCGATGGTTCTTGAGGCAGCCAGTGTACGCGGCACATTGCTCCGGCGAGGTGGCATTTCTAATGCCGGACGATAAAGTTAGATTTCAAATACATGCGCGATATCCGTTAGCCGACGAGAACCTCACCTTAAAGGGTGAATGAGCGATGGTGAGCCGCGCTTCCGGATTGCAACGTGCTGGCGGTATCCTGCTGCACCCGACCTCGCTGCCGGGCTCGCCCTGGATCGGCGATCTCGGCGACGCAGCGATGCATTGGATCGAGTGGATGGAAACCACCGGTTGTTCGCTCTGGCAGATCCTGCCGCTCGTCCCGACCGGTTTTGCCAACTCGCCCTATGACGGGCTGTCCGCATTCGCCGGCAACCCCATGCTGATCAGCTTAGAAAGAATAGCTGATCCGGGCATCGAAATCTCCACCCCATCAGCCCCCCAACGGGCAGAGAAAGTCGACTTCAATCAGGTCGAACGCGTCAAACTCCAGTCGATTAAGCGCGCCGCCGAGGCGCTGCTAACGAGCATAGATGCCGACTTTAAGCGGGACTATGCGCAGTTTTGTGAGCAAAATCGATCCTGGCTGGATGATTTTGCCCTCTTCATGGTTATCCGCAACGGGCGCCAGGGCGCCGCGTGGACGACTTGGGAGAAACCGCTGAAGCGTCGTGATCCAGACGCGTTGCGGACATTTGGGACGCAAAACTCGCGTCCTATCGAGCGCGAGAAAGTGATGCAGTTTCTCTTCTTCCGTCAATGGCAGGCGGTTCGCAGCACAGCCAACGCGCGCGGGATCACGATCATCGGCGACCTTCCGATCTTCGTCTCGCATGACAGCGCCGACGTCTGGGCTCACCCCGAACTGTTCAAACTCGACCACGATGGATCTCCGATCGTCGTGGCGGGCGTCCCACCGGATTATTTCTCGCCGACCGGTCAGCGCTGGGGGAACCCGCAGTATCGCTGGTCCATCATGCGCGAACGGGGATTCGAATGGTGGGTCGAACGCGTGCGATCGACACTTTCGCTGGTCGATTACATTCGCCTCGATCATTTTCGGGGCTTCGTGCAGTCCTGGGAGATCCCCGGCAAGGCCGAGACCGCTGAACGCGGCGAGTGGGTGACCGTGCCCGGGAAGGAGCTTTTCCAAACGCTTAAGGAAGAACTGGGCGAGCTTCCCTTCATCGCTGAAGACCTCGGTATGATCACGCCCGACGTTCACCAGCTGCGCGATGAACTGGGCCTTCCGGGCATGAAAGTCCTCCAGTTCGGGCTCGAGGGTGGCGAAGGGCACGAGTTCCTTCCCGACAAGTATAAGGTGCACTGCGTTGCTTACACCGGCACGCATGACAACGACACGGCAAAGAACTGGTATCTCACCAGTTCTACCGAAACGAAAGTTTTTACACAGCAAACGCTTCCTGGAGCGGGCCCCATCGCCTGGCGCATGATCGAGGCGATCTGGGCTTCGAAAGCTGCCTGGGTCATCGCCCCGCTCCAGGATTTCCTCGATCTGGGCAGTGAAGGGCGCATGAACCTGCCCGGCACGCTGGCCGACAACTGGACCTGGCGCGCACCCGCCGATTCGCTCACGACTGAACTTTCGAAAAGGATAAAAACGCTCAATGAACGCTACAACCGCTGAAAAAAACAAGGATTTGCCCCCGCCCCACGAAGGTGTACTGGAGCTAGCCGACAACCTCTGGTGGACCTGGCATGAGGAAGCGCACGCACTCTTCGCCTCGCTGGATCCCGACCTCTGGGCAGCCTGCGGAATGAACGCCAGCCGCCTGCTCGCTTCCATACCTGAGGATCAGCTTCAAGAGAAGCTGAAGGCTCCTGATTTTCAAGATCGCTATCACGCCGTGATGACAGCCTACCGTGCTGAAATGGGCAAGCAAGCCACCACATGGTATGAAGGTCGTCGAACGGACGGCGAGATCGCCTATTTTTGCATGGAATATGGGCTGGCGACCTGGCTGCCGTTCTATGCCGGCGGCCTGGGCGTACTAGCCGGCGATCATCTTAAAGCGTGCAGCGACCTGGGTGTGCCGCTCATCGGCGTTGGCCTGCTTTATAAAGAGGGTGCCGGGGTTCAACGCATCTCGGCCGATGGTGATCAAGCAACCGAGTTCCTCGAGATCGATGTCGACAAACTTCCATTGGAACGGCTCGAAAACGAAGATGGCTCGCCCCTCTTGGTCTCGCTTCCATTAGGTGATCGCTCGATCGAGGTACAGATCTGGAAACTTCAGGTCGGTCGCGTTCCATTGTATCTGCTCGATAGCGACGTTGACAGCAACATGCCCGATGACCGGGCGATCACCGCGCGTCTCTACCCGAGCGAAGCCGGGACACGCATCAAGCAAGAGATCGTACTCGGAATCGGAGGCGTGCGCGCCCTGCGCCTGCTAGGTCACGAACCCGCGGTCTGGCACATGAATGAAGGCCACTCCGTCATGCTGGTCCTGGCCAATGCGCTCGATCACCTCGAGCGAGGCTCAACGCTGGACGCTGCACTTGAGCGCGTGCGCTCAAACACGGTGTTTACCACTCACACACCCGTGCCCGCCGGGCACGAGAAATTCTCTCTTGATTTGATCCGGTCGCTTCTGGTGCCGTACCGCGCAGAAGCGCCGGAACTCGTCGAACAGCTTATCGATGAAGCCTGCGAATCAGGTGAGAGCTTCGGCATGGCAAGACTGGCCATGCGCATGTCCAATCGCCGCAATGCCGTCTCCGAGCTCCACGGCAAAGTGGCGCGGGGAATGTGGGCGCATTTGTGGCCGGATCGGCCTATCGAACAGGTCCCGATCGGTCACATCACGAATGGGGTGCACCTGCAAACGTGGCTCGCCCCGGAATTCGTGCGGATATTTGATGAGAAGTTTGGCCTCGGCTGGATCAACGCCGCCGATGACCCTGAAACCTGGCAGGCGATTCGGCAGATCGCGGACGCCACGATCTGGGGCACGCATCTGAAGTTGAAGGAGCGCATGCTCCGATTTCTGGCATCCCGCGCCATCGATGGGGAGGGCGTCAATCGTCTCTCACTCGACCCCCGCGCACTTACGATCGGCTTCGCCCGCCGTTTCGTCACATATAAGCGTGCCGACCTGGTTTTCAAAGACGCCGAACGAATCGCCGCGCTGATGGCCGATCCAAACCGGCCTGTCCAGATCGTGATGACCGGCAAAGCCCATCCTGCCGATCAGGCCGGGCAAGCCTTGTTAAAGGAAGTTTACCTGCGAACAGGGATGCCTGAATTCGCCGGCCGGTTCGTCTTTGTTCCCGACTACAACATGGATGTTGCCCGCTATCTCGTTCAGGGCGTCGATGTGTGGCTGAACACACCGCGTGTGCCCAACGAAGCCTCGGGCACTTCCGGACAGAAAGCGGCTATGAATGGCGTGCTTAACTTTTCAATTCTCGATGGATGGTGGGCGGAAGCCTACACGCCGGAGATCGGTTGGTCGTTCGGCGATCCCGACCCGATCGACGATGAAGAAACCCAGGACGACCTGGACGCCCGGGATCTGCTCGATACGCTTGAGAACGAAATCCTGCCATACTATTACGATGGAAGTCCGCAGCCAGCCAAATGGATTGGCATGATGAAGAACTCCATACAGCAGGTTTCCCCGGATTTCACCGCCCGCCGGATGATCAAGCAGTACGTCGAGCAGCTTTACCGCGGCTGACGTCGAACCACGATCCTCACGATGGGATGGTTCGATAAGCTGGCCTGGTTCCGCTTCCTCGGCGTGCGAACGTCGTGGGAGATGGTCCGCTTCGCGCTCCTGCGCGATTGGCAGGAAACGATCCGCGGGCCCCGGGATAGGGACAAGCATTACCAGTCGCCAGGCAACCTGGGGCGGGTCCGAGCCGTTCAAGGCGGCCTCGAGGCCGAGTTTGAAAATAGCGTCCTGCGCCTGGCCACATTACGACCCGGCGCGGTGCGCGTCGAGTGGGAGACCGGCAGCCCGCTGTTTGCCTACCCATCGCTCATGCCGGACCGGAACTACGATCCCCCGCGGATCGAGCAGACCGATGATGGGTATGGTCTGATGTTCCCGGGGCTGAAGGTTGAGATCACTTCAGACGGCGCACTGACCTTTCTTGGGACGCGTGGCCAGATCCTGCGCCGCGAGGAATCCCCTTTGCTGATCCACTCCGGTTGGCGCACACGCGCCGCCCTGGCGGATGACGCCAGTGTTTTCGGCCTTGGCGAACGCGCCGCCCCATTGAACATACGCGGCGGCAGTTACCGTATGTGGAACCGTGATCCGGACGGCGAATATGGCCCCGGTGACGACCCGATCTACATCTGCATTCCTACTTATCTCTGCCTGAAATCTCCGGGCGCTTATCTCATCCACTATGAAAACAGCCATGACGGCAGCATGCATTTCAATGATTTCGTAACAGCCGAGTTGACCGGCGGCGGTCTGGTCTACGCCTTCATCGCGGGTGATTTGGAAAACATCTACCGGACCTACACTGATCTCATCGGCCGCCCTCCCCTCCCTCCGCGCTGGGCGCTGGGATACCACCAATCACGGTTCAGCTACATGAGTTCAGAGGAAGTGCGCGCGATCGCCGATCAATTTAAGCGCCACGACCTCCCGCTTAGCGCCATCCACCTGGACATCGATGCGATGCACGGCTACCGGGTTTTTACGTTTGACCCCAATCGCTTTGGAGACATCGATGCGCTCTCAGCCGGGATGGAAGCAGCCGGCGTGCACCTCGTCACGATTATCGATCCGGGCGTGAAGCGCGATGCCGGCTACGAGCGCTATGATGACGGTGTGACCAATAATGTCTTCTTGAAGCGGCCAGATGGCGAACTGCTCATCGCGCCCGTCTGGCCGGGCGCTTCCGTCTTCCCCGATTTCAGCGATCCGCACGCCAGATCCTGGTGGGGTCGCGGCTTTCAGAAGATGCTCGATCACGGCATCTCGGGTTTCTGGCACGACATGAACGAGCCGGCGGCGTTCGCCGCCTGGGGCGCGAACACGCTGCCGTGCACTACACCACATGCCATGGAAGGCCGCGGCGGGACGCATTTCGAAGCGCATAATCTGTATGGTTTGCTGATGAACCACGCCGCCTTCAAAGCGCTTCGTGAGATAGAGCCCGGAAGACGTCCATGGATGCTGACGCGTTCCGGATGGGCGGGAATCCAGAAATTTGCCTGGACGTGGACCGGGGACACGGAGAGCAGCTGGGAGGTATTGCGGCAGACGATCCCCACCGTATTGGGGCTCGGATTAACCGGGATCCCATACTGCGGGCCGGACATCGGCGGGTTCACGGGTTCACCTTCCGCAGAACTCTATCTGCGTTGGTTCCAATTGGCTTCTTTCCTGCCCTTCTTCCGCACACACAGTTCGAACAGCTCTCCCCGCCGCGAGCCGTGGGAGTTCGGCGAACCGACGTTGAGCCACATATCCGTGAGGCACTCAAACTGCGGCAGCGCTTGATGCCCTACTGGTATACGCTCGCATGGCAGGCTTGCCGGGATGGCGCACCGATCGTACGACCGCTTTTCTGGGTTGATCCGGAAGACGAAGCCCTGCGCGAGATTGAGGATGCCTTCATGTTAGGAGAGCATCTGCTGGTCGCTCCGGTACTGGAGAGCGGGCGAACGGTGAGAGAGGTGCAGCTCCCGCGCGGCCGCTGGTTCGATCTATATGGCGACGGCGAATATGAAGGGCCCGGGCGGTTGACATTATTCGCCCCGCTCGAACGCTGCCCGGTGTTGGTGCGTGCCGGCAGCGTGCTGCCGGTGGAGAATGAAGGCAAATTGACCCTTGAGATTTTCGCCCCACAAACTGATTCCGGGACCGGTTTGCTTTACAGCGATGCGGGCGATGGATACGGGCCACACCGGCTCGATCGTTTCATGCTGAACCGGGAACGGGACACGCTCGAGATCTCCTGGGAGAAAGAAGGCGGCTTCCCATTCCCATACGACACAATCCAGTTGAGCGTGCATGGCTTTGCGATCACCAGCGCTAATGTTGATGGCGAGACGGTCGAGTTAGAAGCCCATACGATTCAGGTTTCTCCTTTCGATTGTGTGCGAATGGAAAGCAAATAGCAGATCACGAATTGACTCCACACCTTAAGGCATATACGCGGGAGCAAATTTGCTCCCGCGTTTGCCTGCAGAGCACGGTGAGGAGACTTCGATGACCGTAGATGTCTACAGGCGGTTAGCCCATTTCCTCGATCAACTCCCCGGCGGTTTCCCCGCGACCGACAGCGGCGTCGAGTTTAAGATTCTCCAAAGACTCTTCTCCCCTGAAGAAGCCGAGCACTTTATGCACCTCTCACTGATCGAGGAAACCGCGAAAGTGATCGGCTGCCAGGCCAGCAAGCCGGTCGAAGAAGTGTCCGAGAGGTTGGCCGGGATGGAACGCAAAGGCCTGGTCTACGCACGCCTCAAGGAAGGTCATGACTCTCAATACTCAGCCGTCCATTTTGTGGTGGGCATCTACGAATTCCAACTCAACAAAATGGACACCGCACTGGTGGAATACTTTGAAGCGTACCTTCCGTACTTCATCGACCCGGAAGTCTGGAGCAAGGTTCCACAGCTGCGCACTATACCGATCGGGGAGAGCGTCGCCGCAACGACTGCGGTGATGGATTATGAGCGCGCTGAAGCGCTTATCCAGCGACACGACCGGATCAGCGTGGCGAACTGCATCTGCCGCCTAGAGAAGGAAATCCTGGGCGAGCCATGCGTCAAGCCGGTGGAGACCTGCCTTTCCTTTGGATCCGGCGCGGATTTTTACGTCCGTAATGCGATGGGGCGCTACATCACCCAGGAGGAGGCCCTGGGAATCCTGAGGATTGCCGAGGAGAACGGGTTGGTGCTCCAACCTGACGCAGCCCAGGAAACGACTTTCATCTGCTGCTGTTGTGGCTGCTGCTGCGGTGTGCTCAGGACCCTGAAAAATCACCCGGCACCGGCCGAAATCGCAGCATCCGCGTTTGTCGCTGTCCATGATGAAGACCTCTGTGACGGCTGCGGACTGTGCCAGGAGCGCTCTCAGATGGATGCGCTCTACCTGGACAACGGCATCATGAGCGTCGACCGCACCCACTGCATTGGCTGTGGATTGTGCATCACGACCTGCCCCAATGAAGCCCTGACGCTCGAACGAAAACCTGAAGCTGAGGAGCGCTACGTTCCCAGAACCACAACAGATAAATACATTCACCTCGCAAAAACCCGCGGCGTGCTGGACAACCGCAAGATGGCGAAGATATTTCTGCAGTCGAGGAAAGATCGGTTGCTGGCGGAGAGAGATTCGTGATCAGGGACCCGGCATCAGGTACTCGCTGCTTCCGCACGCACGGTGCGGACGCTGATGCAGCGACCGCCGAGGCGATTCACATTACCCGGTTGCCCAAATGGGATCAATGCATTTGGATTCCCGCAGGTTGAGTAAAAGCGACATGCCACGCTTTGCCGTCTGTCCCTGCGGCAACCTTCATCCGCCCTCATGGAGATCGCGCAGCAGCCAATCCTTGAAGAGCCGGAACCACAAGTACAAAGCCATGCCATCGAGCAAAATCGCGCCGGGCGCGAAGCAGATCCGGCCGGTTAGCTCAGAAGACGACCTCGAGAAGGATAGGAAAGGGACGCTGACCGTGCTGGTGAACTCCCGCTCACCGGGACCGAAGGAGACCCATGTGACGGCCAGGCCGAATAAGGTCACCATGAGCGCCACGACGAATCCATTGAAGAAGCGATAGCGCTGCCCGAAGATCGAAAGACCGGCCAGAAAGAACACCCCTCCTGCTGCCGCGATGACCCAGCGCGGGGCGTTGAACCCCTCGCCGCTGCCCCAGATCGAGAGACCGACAAAAAACAATCCTACAGCAGAGGTAACAAATCCGACCACGAGTGCGTTTTTATCATCAGTGCGCATATTTCCACCTAAGGCGAGCTCCATCCACTCGATAAACAACTGTTAGTTTATAACAGATCAAGCGATTAGGTTATTCGGGGATCTCCGCCCTGCGAGCATCGGGTGGCTGAGGATTTCGGACGAATTGGGTAGGGGAGAACATTCTGTGCTCGCTTTGATCACACGCGCTCTCAAGTTGGTCCACGGGTGAGCCTGGGTGTGGAGTCCGTCAGCTTGCTGAGGACGACCGGCTGCCACTTGTGCAGGTAGGAGTTTCGAAAATTGAAGTTTCAATCTATGATAGCGATGATCAAGCATGACCTACGCCGGTAACAGAAACACCCCGATTTCGTTTCCTATACGAGCGATCCAACGCAGGTAGCACCAAATCAATTAAAGTTCTAGCCACCAGCCTGGAGGAAACCTCCCATGAAAGCCCAGTTACGTTTCGCTCCGATCCTGCTTCTAACCGCCCTGCTCATAAGCACATGCAACGCGCCATGGCCGCCGGCTCAATCTCCATCGGAGCCCACAGAAGAGACAGTCATGGTCGAACCCTCACAGCTGCCGCCTACGGTTACTCCTGAAGCGGAGCCCGAGCCGGTTCCACTGGACCCCTGCACGCTGCTCGAGCAGGAAGAGGTCAGCGGCATCCTGGGCGGCGAAGTTCAGGTGATGCCGGCGATGGGAACCGGTGGCTGCTCCTACCTCTATCAAGGCACTTCCCCCACCGAATCGACCCAGCTTATCGTCAGCGCCGCGCAGGGCGAAGAAGCCAAATCGCTCACGCTGTTGAGCCTCGGAATGCTGGCCGGTTTTTCCGGCGACCCATCTCTCCAGGCCGAGTTCGAATCCGTCAACGAGCAGGCAGCTTCGCTGAGCCTGATCGAGCTGATCGGGCTCCTGGGTGAACTGCTGGAGGAAACCGGGCTCGATGTCAGCTTCCAGCCGGAGGGAACCACCGCAGCGCTAGCCGTTGCTTACGAAAGCGAAACCTATCAGCAAGCCACTATCATTTATGTGGTGCAGGACACCTATGTCTCAATCAATCAAGTGGGCTCTCTGCCGCTGCTTGAGACGGCTCAATTGACGACGCTCGCCGAGCGCGCCTTCGGCGAACTGCCCCCCGCTTTCTACATGCTTGACCCCGGATCGGACGGTTCCATCCAGATTCAAATCGGCGAGGAAACAGCGGTCCCGGACGAAGCCGCCGCCCAAGAGGATGAACCCAAGGGGTTGGTGTGGGTTGGAACCAGCAATTCCGGCCAAGTGCTTGTGATTGACCCGGGTAACAATGAAGTGCTCGCCACGGTCGATTCTGGGCGCTTCAACAGCGACATCGCGATTGAGGAGGACCAGGTCTGGGTCATCAACGAGGTCGGAGGTGTGATCCACCGTTTCGACCCGCAGTCACTCTCCATCGTGGAGCAGAAGGACCTGCACGAAGTCACATTACGGGCGGACCTGCATGATGGAGTGCTCTGGATCGCCGGTGGACGAGGGATCACACAGCTTAATCTTGGTGAAGGCTCCACCCGGGATGTGGTTTACAACCGATGCTACGACATCGTCGTGGGGGACATCGCAGTCTGGTCCAGTCAACCCCAGGACCAGCAAATCTTGAAAATCGATCCCGAGACACGTCGGGTCACCGCGACGGTAAAATTCGACGCCAAACCCGGCGATCTGGCATACGGAGGCGGTATGCTGTGGGTTGTGCTCTATGACCGCAACGAAATCGTCGGAGTCGATCCAGCCACCGATCAGGTTACAACGACCTTCAGCGCGCCCTCGGTCATCCACGCCATCACATTCCACCAGGGCAAGCTCTGGTACACAAACCCGCGTTCGATCCACTATGTCGATGTAGAGACGATGGAAGCGGGGAGCTTCACGACCTCCTACCCGCCGAACGATATTGAGATCTTCGATGGCTCGATCTGGATCACCAGCCCGACGAAAAACACCATCGTACGCTTCAACCTGGAGACATTTAAGGCAGAGGCGGTCATCAAGGTGGATGGGGATCCGACGGTGATCGCGGCTGAGGAATAGGAATACGGTTACAGAAATTTGGGATTCGTGATTGGGGATTTGGGATCAGTTGGAACATTGTTCGCCCGGGCTCCCAAGCTTCATTGCGAGCCGCAGTGGGCGGCGTGGCAATCTCCTCGTTCCAAGAGGCAGATCGCGTCGTCGCTTACGCTCCTCACGATGACGGGTTTGATGGGGACCCGGCAGCAGGAAGCAGACCTCATCTCCCTTGAAGGGAGAAAGTTCGGGGTGAGGGTGAGATGGCTAGCTGTCTGCGATCAGAGACCATGACCTCGTTCCAGTTGCAGGCGCAGTGCGGGCACACGGCAATTCGCCCGCTACGGTCAACCGAGCTGTTTCGCTGGGAAAAAGGCGTAAAGACATCTAATCTATCCCTTCAGCCATCTTCAATGGCGCTGATCACCGTGCCGGCGGCTCGTCAATCCTGTCTGAAAGCCCATTCTGCGGGGCTCGCAAATCATCCCTCCGCTCGCGCCAGTCGGGCATGAATGTATCCATGAAGCGATAAAATCGATCGTTATGGCGTCGCTCGAGCAAGTGCACCATCTCGTGCACGATGATGTATTCGAGGATGCTCGCAGGATATTTGATCAGCTCCAGGTTCAGCCAGATGCGGCGGGCCTTGATGCTGCAGCTGCCCCAGCGGGTCTTCATACGCCGGACGCCCCACTCCGCAACCTCCACCCCGATGACTGGCTCCCAGCGCGTGATGATCGGCGGGATGAGCGCCTTGAGTTCCCGACGGTACCACTCATAGAGCAAGCGCTCGCGCTGGTCACGGCTGCTAAGATCACGGACCGAAATTTCCAGCGTCCCATTCTCCCCCCATGCAACCTCTGGAGGCCCCTGGCGGCAGCGGACCTCCAGCCGGTAGAGACGCCCGAGGTATGCATGATTTTCTCCGGAAAGGTAGGCTGGAGACTCGGCCCGTTGCGCATGTGCCAGACGCGATTGGTGGCGTTTGATCCAGGGAAGTTTTGAGAGGATCACCTGGCGCAGTTTGCCCTCATCCATGCGCTGCGGTGCCGAGACACGCACGCGTCCGTCGGGAGGATAGATCGTGAAATTGACGTTCTTCACGCGCTTGCGTTCGAGGTCGATATCGATTCCGTCGATGGTGATGCGTCGTTTAGCCATGGAAGGAATCAGGAATCAGGGATCAGGACTGGCAATGCCACGCAATCCATCCAGGATGCGCACCATCGCCAGCGTGTCCAGCTTGCAGTATTCCCACAGCGCCTGGCGCAGCTCCTCGGTCTTGGCCAAATCATTCTCGCCGGCCAGGCTCACAAAGACCGCCATGGCCTGGTCCCCGTCGCTGACCTGCATCTCCCCGTACTTGAGTTCGGACGCGAAGACCGGCAGCACCTTCTTGAGCGAGTTCGAGCCGCCCATCCCGGGGTGCCAGTAGGCGCGCTGCTTGAACGGATCGAGCAGGTCAACCATGCGCTCGATGCGCTGCTCGATCTCCGGGACCTGCTCCGGATAGGTTTCCGCCAGCGAGTTCAACACGCCGCGCTCGAAGGGTTTGTAGTAAACGATGATCGAGCCCTCGCCCCGCGTGTCTTCGAGCAGCCGCTCGAGAAACTCCCGGCGCGGGTCGACCCCCACGTCCGCCAGGAAGCCGTAGTGCCGCAGCGGTCGCCCCGGTTCGCTCTGAACATGGAGCGAGTACTGGAAGGGCACCTTGCCATACGGTGATAGGTCATCAAATGGGGGGACCGGCAGAGCAAATGTCTCGAAATCGAGGAAATAAAGCGGGTAGCGAAGTGCCGAGATGAAATCCCGGATCTCGTCCGGCTTTACGATCGTCTCGCCCGCCTTGTGCGCTTCGACGTGGAAGGCAGAACGCTTGTCGAGCGGGTGATCGTGCGGGATGTCCTCGATACGCGCAATACCCCGAGCGTAGAGCTCGTGAGCCTTCTTGCCGATGTAGTAGACGTCGAAGACAGAAGGATCGGGCACCTCTTCCCAGCAGTGGCCGATGAAGTCGCAGTCGATCGGATCCCTGCAGTGCGGTCCGATCGGCACCTCCGGCACAGCGCCTGCTGCAAGCGTCTCTTTGCACAGGGCAATGGCGTCTTCGACCTCCCGCTGCATGTCATTCACTTCATTAATCAATCGCACTTCACAGAAAAGTGCCTGGTAGTCGAGTTCGCCCTGGCGGACGTATTCCTTGTTCAGGTGCAGCAGGGCGGCTTCCTTGATATCCAGCCCGGCTTTCCTCTGCACATAGACCTGCACAGCCACATCCCAGCGGTGCTCCGGCTTGGCTTCAGTTGTGCTCTTCACCTCGATCAAGCGCCAGCCGGTCATCGTTCGCTCGAGGATATCGGCGACGATGCGCACGCCCTCCGCTTCGAAAGCCGCCTCGTAGATCACCGGGACCCCGCTCTGGATGAGATCTTTTGTGCGCTTGAGGGAAATGTCGTAGGAGTCGGGCACGCGCCCCACGGAGCCGCCCGGGTAGCGCAGACGCGCCTGCACCCCGACCTCGATGCCGTTCTGCATGCGGAACTGAGTCGTCACCGTGATCGGATCGCGCAGGTCAGGGTGAAACGTATGGAGAGCCAGCGATTTCTGGCACTGCACCCCGTGCAGAAAGGTGGATTTGGAGAGGGTCACGCCGCCGCTCATGATCGATCCCTTCTCAAAGGCACTGCGCCAACCATACTACAGATTGACCAACTGGAATAAGTGCCCTAGGGGTCAGTTGATCTGGAAACAGCCAATCCAATCACCCGGGCAGGATCGGTAACCCACCTCAACGAACGTCTTCCAAAGCACGTTGTTCGAAGAAAGCAATAGATCTCCGCGCTGCTAAAGATCGCAATGGGGCCATCATCTCAATGCCATCGCTCGGTCTGGGAGCTCAAACCAGCCCGAATCTGATTGAAGATAATCTTCTGGTTTCGGTTTCCCAAACACGTCCGTGTCAAGAAAGGCGGCTTCCCCAAATCAACCCAAACATGTAAGATTTGGTGAAAATCCTTACCAAGGAGTGACCGATGGAACGCATTCAATGGCTGGTGTTTTTATTCCTCTCCGTGTTGATCTTTAGCGCGTGTTCGTTAGCAGACCCTTCAACACCGGGGAGGTCAGACGCGGCCGAGCCGATCGAGCAAGCCGACCCTTGCGATCAGCCTCTCGACTACAGCATGCTCAATATCGAGCTAGCTGGCCGTGTCGCCTCGCTGGGTCAGGAGTTCGAGATCGACTCGCTCGGATCGCCCGGCGCGCGGGATCTTGCCGCCGAGCTGCTCTCACTGGAGGGCAGCTTCTGCGAGGCTGATCTTCCGACGGGCTTCTTGGAGGCGCTGGATGAAATCGACGAGCTCTACGAATCGGGACAGGCCACCGCCGCGGATGAGGCGCTGAGCAACCTGCTCGAGCAAATCGGACAAGATGCGTTCTCGTCCTCGCTCCATATCAAGGTCTCGAGTGTCAGCGCACAGAGCGGTGGAGCCGATGCCCGGCGTAAAGTTCGTGCGTACCTCGATGCTGCCGGTCGGGCATACTATTGGGGCAACACCGAACGCGGCGATGATGCCATGTTAGATGCAACCCGGACCTACGAAGCATGGGCATCGGAGGCTGTAGATTCTGCCGACCTGCGCGAGGCGTTGAGGCTTGCAGCGGAGGCAATGCTCCTCGGGCTCAGTGAACTCGCTGATACCGCAATCGAACGGGCGTCCATGCTTGCCGATCAGCAATATTCCAACGCGATCCAGTCGTTTGACCCCTGTCTGGCTTCCGAAGGAGAAGCACGTGAGCTGCTCCGAAAGGCTGCTGCGGCAATGTTGTTAGGTGTCGAGGTCGACACAAGCAGCTTGATGGCGAAGATCGGTTCGTGGGCTGATATTCAGAAACGCCGATCTCGTGGCGAAGATGTCCCGGAATGTGAGACCTGGACACTCCAGATGCAGCTCGAGACGACATGGGATGCTGGTTTCCACAACATCACCTGGGAAGGCCTCTTCAGTGTGAAACCAGATGGCTCGCTTGATGGTAAGGGGACGGGCGAAATCAACACACATGTGGAGGTCACCTGCGTGGATTTGATGAGCGGCGATGAGTTTCTCTCGACAACCGACGTGACAGGAACCTTCACCTTCGATGTCACCGGAAAGGAAGTGGACCGTGACGGTACAGCGAAGTTTATGCTCCAGCTCCCAGCCGAGGTCAGCATATCTGGCGAGGACACCTGCAACCCGTTTGATGATGCGACCTACCTCCCGAAATACGTGGTCGAAGAGATTCACAGCAGCGGCGGCGTGGAGGGCTACGACATGGCCAGCGACCAGATCTACCTCGTCATCCCGGCCGAGGACGGTGCTGTCAGTACGTACGAGACGGTCATCGGTCTGGCGACGCTCACGCTGCAAGCACCCGGAGGGAAATAGAGCCTGCCTGGAGAACCGTCAGCCAGCGCCGTGGATGAGAGACCAATGGGGCGCCGGGAGAGATACACCGCAGTAGATCGAGATCGACCTGGGGCAGCCCTATGATGTCCGTGAGGTCCGGCTGCTGGTCGCGCAATAGCCGGAGGGGACGAGGTACCAACGCCTGCGCGGCCGGAATGCCGCCGGGAGCCTCGTGGAACTCCACGTCTTCAACCAGTCGACCGCCGGCGGGGATTGGCTGATCTTCACACCAGAAAGCCTGGTTGAGGACGTGCAAGTCCTGCGCATCGACACCCTCAGCAGCCCTTCATGGGTCGCCTGGGGAGAGATCCAGGTCTTTGGAGAGCCAGCTTCCTAGCCCGATCCCTGCTGGAAAGCGAACAGGGGCATTTGTCCAGGGTGGTCCGAATCGTTGATTAGGTTGAGAAAACTGATTGCACTGATGACTCTCGTCTTCAGCTTCGACTGCAATCCGCGTAATCACCCCGACCAGCGCCGTAGCGATTCGGTAGTTTAACGATCCGGACACAATACACCGTCAGAGAGATGGATCTGTGATTAGCGGCCGTTTCTGCCGGACCTATCGTTCGTGTCCTCACCAGATTGAGGTCAACCGTCATGAATGCACGTCCGGGGCAGCGGCGGACATGCTGCTGCGATCGAGCGGTCCTACAGGGCGCGGCAGCTTGCTCCACGACAGGCCGATCGCGGCCCGGGCCAGCTTGCCGACACCCCCTCCAATCGTCCCGCGCAGTCTGGAGATCTATAGGAGCCTACGGCCAGGGGATCGTCACGGCCGTGGAGTAGCCGAGCTTGTTAAAGACGCGCAGCGTGCCGTAGGAACTGCTCGGGCAGGTCGTCGGATCGGTGACGGTATAGGATGTGTTGGTCGTGCTGAACACCATGTCCCATGAATAGGCGCCGAGGCAGAGGCGCGCTTCGATCAGGTACCCCAGGTCGATGGCGGGAGGCGCCGGGTTCCAGGAGATCGTCACCTTATCCCCGCTGCGCACCGCATGGACCCCTGTTGGGGGAGCCACCTGGGGATTCGTTAGCAGGGTCGGATAAACCACCTTTATCGTCTCGAGGTCGACATTCAGCGTTACGGCGGAAGCCGTGATCCAGCAGGTCCACACCGTGTCGTGTGGAATGACCCAGAGCCATTCCCCGGTTGCGTTCTTTCCCCTCACCTCAGCCGTGTCCCCTTCTGACAGCCCCCAGGCATACAGGTATTGCCGGTCGGGACCGTAGCGGCAGTTAATGCTGCCCTGGGCAGTGGCGATGGCAGCTTCAGGCGTAGGGCTGGGGCTAGGCGTGGGGCTATCTATCGGGGTTGGCGTTTCCGTGATCGTGGGAGATGGACTCGGGCTAGCTGTAGTTGTCGCGCTCGGCACGCTCGTCGGGCTTGCTGTCGGGCTGGGTTCGGGGGTTTGCGTAGGTGGATAGGCCGTCGCCGTCGGAGCGGGTGCGGTCGGGCTTGGCTGCGCTTGAGCCTGGGCACATGCAGAAAGAGAAACGGCGATGAGGAACAGCAGAGAAATGCGCCGATGCGTACATCCATGATCAACTCCCGGGCGTGATTGACGCCCCATAACGGCCCACCGGCCAACTTTACCAGCAATTACGATTAGCGGCAGTATGGAGGCATGACAGGCTCGAGCTGAGGCGCCTGGGATTTCCCCAATTCTTGCTCTCCAAGTTAGCAAAATTTTTCCATGGCGGTGCACATCTGCCCAGCTCCGCTGTGGTGCCAGCGAAGTCCCGCGTTGTTGGCGCGGGTCGCCTCCAGCGAGTACGTAAGGGAACCTTTACTGCTTTCTAGATCATTCAGAACGTGACAAGATCCAACGCCAGTAATCGTCGATTACCTGCAATGGATCCTCACCTGGCTCTAGTTTATATGATGGTGGCCCGTATTTTCCCGAATAACCTCTCTGCCACCTGGTATCTGATGGGTGAGCACCCCAATCGCTTCGGACAATCCAACCGTCTTCAACAGCCATCGAACCAGGGTCGTAGACAGTTCGGAGAACGAGGCCATCCTCTTCAAAGGAAATATGATTAGCAACACCTAGGCATAGTGTATTTGCACTGTAAACGCGAGATCGAAGAACGGCAGCCGAACCTCGCTCTTCAATAGAGTTCGACTCCACGAAACTTTTCCGAAAATGTTCGTGCCCAGACAGAACTATCAGGAGGTCAGGTTTATAGTCTGAAAAGGAAAAGTGCTCAATGAGAAAATCAATGGTCAAATCGCTTATGCGATGGGCTAAGAGTACCACCGTAGAATTTCTCTTTGAGATGGTCAAACCAGCAATTTGCGATTCCATTTTGTCGGTTTCACTATCGAGCCCAACTACCGTAAGTCTCTCCTCCTCGATTAAGTATGGCACGTCCCAAACAGCTCGGGTTAAATCAGCGAAGCAGTCAGTATGAGGTTGGTCATGATTCCCTGGGACTATGCATACCCTTTGTCCCCTGATGGAATCGAATGCCGGGTCGACCTTTGAATTGGAAGAACACAAATCTCCAGTTATGCAAACAACTGAATTATCCCATTCTTCTGCAACCCTCTTAGCTGCAGAAATTGCCCTCTGGTTCCCATGCAAGTCAGAAAAATGCAGAATTCGTATCATTCAAGCTGTTGCCCGATAATATAGAGAGCCCTAACGGCCTCGAGCTGAGGCGCCTGGGATTTCCCCTGCTCTTGCCTTCCAAGATAGCAAGCTTGCTTGATTGATTGCAAATCGCGGCGCACACCTGCCCAGCTCCGCTGTGGTCCCAGGTCGCCTCCAGCGAGATTGGAATGAGAAGGCTGGCTCCTCGTATACGTGCTTCATCGTGTACG
>JARGGH010000021.1 GCA_029210945.1 Anaerolineales bacterium | reverse complement strand
CAGCGGAAGCCGGAAGGGGTGATCCATCACTCGGACCAGGGCAGCCAGTACACGTCGCTGGCCTTTGGCAGACGCTGCCGCGAAGCGAGGGTGCGACCTTCCATGGGATCCGTCGGGGATGCATATGACAATGCCCTGTGTGAGAGCTTCTTCGCGACACTCGAATGTGAGCTGCTCGACCGAAGTACCTTCCGGACGCGTGACCAGGCGGGACGCGCAGTGTTCGATTTTGTTGAGGGGTGGTATAACCCGCATCGGCGTCATTCCTCAATCGGAAGCGTCTCGCCCGTCAGGTTTGAGAGAGAACATGCCCTTGCCGCGTAATCAGTTAGTCCTTAACTGTCCACCTAAACGGGGTAACTCCAGTACATCTAGAAGACCAGCACCACCTGACGGGCAGATCATGGAGGACAGTGCTGAGCACGTTCTTTACGAACTGGAAGGGACCTTGCTTGAATTGGAGGACGTTTTAGCGGTAAACGAGCAGGGGACGATCGACCCGCCCTGAATGATAAGAGTCCCCGGCACTATCGGTGCCGGGGACTCATCCTGTTCATGGATAAAGGATCACTGCTGCTCGAAGAAGTAGAGCCGGCCCTTGGTCGTGAGCCGCCATTCGCCTTCCGGCGACTCGGCGGAGATGAGCCCTTTTTTCACCATCGCTGCGCTCGTTGTCTGCGCCGCAAGCTTCCAGCCGTTCGAACCTCCCTGGCCATCCTTCGTCGCCGGATCGAGGATCGCTTCGATCTGTTCCAGTACATTGCGGGAGGTGCCTTTGCCCCCCAGTTCCTGGAGCGCCTGCAGGATCGGCATCACAAAATCGTCCTGCTCGGGGGACGATCCTTTCAGAGCCTCACGCAGCGGCTGCTCGGGATCTGTCCCGGCAGGACTGCGCTTCTCAACCTGGTAAATATTGCTGCCATCCCACTGAAGTGCCAGCTCTTCGACCTGCTGCAGGATCGCACCGACCGCCGCCCCTTTTTGAGCCGCCACCTGTGCGGCATCAAATTGTGACTGTTCGAAGGCGCGCCCCCCTTCCTGTTTCGCAGCCTTTAATTCATCGATCAGGGCTTGTTTTAAAGCCGTAAACGCCTCGTCTACCCTCATTGCCACCACCCCTCGATAATAGCTGCCCGCGCACCGAACTGTGCGCCGATTGAATGATGACTATACGATAGAGAGTGGGAACCTTCAGCTCAATAGACCAGCTGTACTAACCGTCGACCGAGGGGCCAGTGGAAAGCGCAGGATTAGAGGTCTTTTGCGGGCGCCCCCATGCGCACGCGCACGCTGTGACGGACCGGTTGGTCTTCGAGTGGGATCAAGTTGTTCTCCAGCGGCCGTCCATCCAATTCAACCTCTTGGACACCCTTCTGAACCTGTTCGGGATTCTCAACCGTGATCTCATAGATCGCTTCCCCGAACTTATAGTTCACCTTGAATCCACTCCACCTGGAAGGGATCACCGGGTCGATCTCCAGCACAGAAGCCCGCCGGCGCAGCCCGAGGATCTCTTCCACCCAGGCGCGGTACATCCAGCCGCTTGATCCGGTATACCAACTCCAGCCCCCCTCACCGATGTGTCCGGTGAGGTTGTAGACATCCGCAGGCACCGCGTAAGGTTCCAGTTTGTAGCGCCAGACATCGCTAATATCGCGCGCCCGCTCGACCGGGTTCAGGATCCGCATGAGCTCTGCGGCACGGTTGCCGTCCCCGCTGCGCGCCAGCGCGATCGCCAGCCAGATCGCGGCGTGCGTGTATTGACCGCCATTTTCTCGCACTCCTGGTGGGTACCCCTGGATATAACCGGGCGAAGGTCGCATGAGGTCAAATGGAGGGGTGAACAGCAGCACCAGGCGTTCGTCCCGTAAGACCAGCTGCCGCCAGGCAGATTCGAGCCCTGTCTGAGCGCGTTCCGGGTCGCCGCCGCCTGCGATCCAGGCCCAGGATTGTGGCAGCGAATCGATGCGCGCTTCATCATTGGCAGCAGAGCCAAGCGGGGTTCCGTCGTCAAACCTGGCGCGCCGATACCAGGCGCCATCCCAGGCTTCCCGGTCGATCGTGATGCGCAAACTGGCCGCATCGTCTGCGTAGCGTTCGGCGAGTATCTCATCGCCAATTTCCCGAGCAAGGAAAGCCATGCCATCGAGCACAACGACCAGGAACCAGGCCAACCAGACGCTCTCGCCGCGCCCGTTCTCGCCCACACGGTTCATGCCGTCGTTCCAATCACCCGTTCCAATGAGCGGCAAACCATCGGGCCCGCGCGTGGAGCCGCGCTCAACAGCACGTTTACAATGATCGAACAGCAAACCTGCCTGCGCGCTGGGCGAAGGCTCGATGAAAGCCTCGTGCTCACCTTCCTCCAACTGCCGCCCTTCCAGATAACGGATGGATTCCCTCAAGATTGACTGATCGCCCGTCGCCCGGACATATTCTGCGGTGGCATATGGCAGCCACAGCAGATCATCCGAAATGCGCGTCCGCACGCCTGCCCCGCCGGGCGGATGCCACCAATGCTGAACGTCCCCCGCTTCGAATTGCCTCCCGGCGGATCGCAAAATGTGCTCACGTGCGAATTCCGGTTTGGTGAAAATCAATGAGAGCACATCCTGCAGCTGGTCTCGAAAACCAAACGCGCCTCCAGATTGGTAAAAAGCCGATCGACCCCAGATGCGGCAGCTCAGGCTCTGATAGAGCAGCCAGCGGTTCAACATGAAATTGATCGACAGCTCCGGCGTCTCAACATCGAGGACGCCGAGCGTGCGATCCCACCACAGTTTCGCTGCCTCCAACTGCTGATCGACCACGACAGGGTCGCGGTATTTTTGCACCAGAGCGCGCGCCTCGGGACGCGAACCAGCCTGTCCCAGCAAGCCGACCAGCACGATCTCTTCTTCCGGTTGGAGCTCGATGACGGTTTGAACCCCGGCGCAAGGATCGAGCAAGGCTCCCACCCTGCCGGACAGGCCCTTCCTCCGCATCGCATCAGGATTTTGTACCGATTGATTCCGGCCGAGAAAAGTCTTTCGATCACCCGTGAACGATGATGCGCGCGGGGAGATCGCGGCGAACGCCACCCGGTCGCCATAGTCCGGGTGGTATCCATTCTGAGCGAGGATCGCGCGCGCCTCCTCATCCCATTGAGTGGTGACGTGCTGTTGTGACTCCTCCCGCCGTTCACCCAGCGTCCACTCAACATAATAGGTAACGCTCAATCGCCTCAGACGGTTGGAATTGTTCTTCAGGCTCAGCTGGCTGACTTTAACCGGCTCGCCCCCCCGGTCATCCTGGGGCACGTAAATCGTCAATACCTGCTCAATAGCATGACTGTTGTGTTCGAAGATAGTGTAGCCCGCGCCGTGCCGTATGCGGTAAGCTGTGCGCTCGCGAATGGGATTCGGCGTCGGGGACCAAACCCGGCCGGTCTCTTCATCGCGTATGTAGAATCCTTCGGACGTCGGGTCCAACACCGGATCGTTCGACCACGCTGTCAACCGGTTGCGCTGGCTGTTGCCGTACCACGTGAACCCCGAACCCGATTCGCTAACCATCGTGCCGAACGACGGGTTCGCGATAACATTCACCCAGGGGGCAGGCGTGTGTGTGTCCGGGCCGAGATAAACAATATACTCTTTACCGTCTTCGTTGAATCCGCCCAGCCCGTTGAAATAGGGGAGCTCCATATAGGGCAGCTGCCGGGAAGCTTCATCGGGCTGATCCTGAATCTCAATTTCTTCCGGGGGCTCGGTAATATCGTAGGGCGCGCCGAGCTGTTGGGAGAGCGGACCACGGGCGGCGACAAGCGATACGCGCGCCACAGACTGCAACAGCGTCAGATCATCGTCCGGCATTTGATCGGCAATCTTCAGATAGACCCCGCCCGGTTGATCGGGCCCTGTATACAACGAATGTGCCTGGATGAGCTGTTCCAACTTCTCATTGAGCGGCTGCTCGTAGCTGCTTGACTCCTCGTTAAGGATCACCAGATCAACCATCAAGCCATGCTTGCGCCAGTAAGTCTGTGCCTGCAGCATCTGGCGCACTAACCCGAGGCCCTGTTCATCTTCGATACTGACCAACGCGATGGGCAAATCCCCTGAGATCGCATACGGCCACAAGCCTGACTGTCCCTTGCGGTTCTGCAGCACACGCTCTGCTGAGGGCCGCATGCGGTAATGCGGATAGATGAGATAACTTGCCAGGTGTTGGAACCGGCGCGCTTGATCGGCCTGGATACGCTGCATCCGCAGTTCAAGCTGGGCAGAAGCCCAGGCGAGTTCGAACGCGCGCTGGATCGCCGAGGGATCCCCGTATTTCTCCATCAAACCGAGCACGGCTTCGCGCGATCGGCCGGCAGCCAGCACAAGCGAAACCTGAACACGCTCTCCCGGTGCGAGGCGGATATCCCGCCGGATGCTGAAGATCGGATCGAGCACGAAACCATCACTATCCCCGGGAACATGGACGGCACCGAGAGGGTCGCGCAAGGACCTCCCCCGGCCGATGAAGGCGCGGCGGTCGGTTTCAAAACGCAGCGGCGGATGGAGGCCATCCGCAATTGTGATCCGATGGGCGCTGTAGATTGGCTCTTCATCTGGAGATCTAAGACGGCGGTGGGCGATCAACGCCTCCGCCGATTCGACCGCCTCGGTCTTGATAAACAGCTTGTTAAACGCCGGGTGCTGCACATCCGACCCGTGCGGTGCCAATGCGAGTTCGATGTAGCTGGTCAAACCGATGCGTCTTGGCCGCAGCGATCGGTTGACCAGCGTGATGCGGCGGATCTCGACATCGTCCTCCGGCGAAACAATCACTTCTGTCTCAGTGACCACGCCGTTCTCGGCACGACGAATCTCGGCCCGATCTAATGGGAAGCGCGCTTCGTATTCCTCGATCTCGCCGCCAACTGGATGGTATGTGTTGGACCACACCCGACCCGTGTCCAGGTCATGGATGTAGCAGAAGTTCCCCCAGGAATCCAGCGTCGGATCGCTGCGCCAGCGGGTCAGGTCGTAGTCCTCCCAGCGGCTGTAGCCGCCCCCCGCGTTTGTAAACAGAAGCTTATACCTGCCGTTCGACAGTAATTGAATCTTCGGATGATCGGTGTGCGCTGTGTCAAACTTGCTTACCGACGGTCGCTCGCCAAGCTCATCCAGACGCGCTGGCGCCTGATCACGAGTAGAGATGTGATGAACCGCAGGGATCGCCGGAACGCGCTCATAGAGCAGCGGCTCGACCGCTTTGACGCGACGGTCAGCATGGAAGCGCCTCTGGAACGGGTCATCACAGAGCACATTCACCATCGCCAGCATGCTCATGCCCTGGTGATGGGCCATGTACGCCCGGACGATCACGCCGGGTTCAGATCCCTTCGCCGGGCGCCGGCTGAAATCGATCGATTCGTAATACCCGTAATCCTGAAGCAACTCCCTCGCTGCGAGACGCTCGAGGTTACGGATCGCCTGCTTCGTTTTCACCTGCAGAGCCAGCATCGTGGCGTAGGGAGCGACGACCAGATCGCTTTCAAGACCGCGCTTCAGGCCGAGCCAGGGCACACCAAAGGCTTTGTATTGATAGGTCCGATGGATATCCAGATCAGCAAAAGCCGATTCAGAAATCCCCCAGGGGACACCCCGTCGACGACCATAGAGGATTTGGAGTTCAACGGCTTCATTCACTGCCTGATCCCAGAGCGAGTTAGGATAAACGCGCTGAAACAAGACCGGCATGAGATATTCAAACATCGTCCCGGTCCAGCTCAACAGAACGCGATGTCCTTCATGGGCGGTGTATGGCCTCCCGAGGGCAAGCCAGTGGTCGACGGACACATCGTTGCGCGCGATCGCCACAAAGGCGCCCAGCCGCACCTCGCTGGCGATCAAATCGTAATACGAGCTGTCACGTGTGCCGCGCGAGACGTTGTACCCCACCGTAAAGAGGCGCCGCTTCGGATCGTAAAGAAACCCAAGGTTTATCTGCCCCGAAAACGCGTTCAGGTTTTCGATCAGCGTCCTGATTTGAGCCCGCGTTTCCTGCGCAGCCCGGGCTGAATGCCAGAGCCGTTCATCGAACGATCCGGAGATCTCAGGATCGATGAGTTGATCTGATTCGATGGGGAGAGGCACGCCGGTGAACAGGTCAGCCAATTCTGAGATCGATGGCAAAGTGTTCAATCCTTCTCGCGTGCCGTAGATCTTCACAGCCGGGCGCAGGTCGGCAGCCTCCATTTTCTCCGGCTCGTGATCGAGCCAGCTGAGGTAGCGGTCGATCGTTGAAAACCAATCGACCAATTCCCGCTCGAGCATGCGGGCCCAGTAGGCAGCCCCGGCATTCATGCCGGCGTGCGCCCGCAGTGTGCTGGCAAGATCCTTAATCGGCGCGTGGAGCTGCCGCAAGCGTTCGATAAGCTCAGCGGGATCCGACTCTTCCTCACGCAGTGCGCGCAGGATCGGTTCGATCTTCTCCTTGACCTCTAGATAAAGCCCTTCAGCATTCAGGGCTTCAACCAGAATTTCAGTCGAATCCAGCAGGCCGAGCCTGGCGCGATCATCGACGACGGGCGTGTTCAGCACCTCGTGCAATCCCTGGATAAGCGTCCAGATTGACGCAATAAAGTTACCGCTGTCGACCGTGGAGACGTAACGCGGCTCGAGTGGCGATAAATCCTCCAGGCTGTACCAATTGAGAAGGTGTCCTTCAAAACGTTCAAGTCGCTCCAGCGTGTCCAGAGTCTTCACAAGCGCAGTCGCCATCTGATCGATACTCATGTAACCGAGGTCCGAAGCACCCAACGCACTCAACATCCACAGCCCGATATTCGTCGGGCTTGTCCGCATCGCGAGCTGGTTCTGGTGGGAAACCTGGTAATTGTCGGGGGGGAGCCAGTGCGAATCAGGGCCGACTAAATCTGCGAAATAGCGCCAGGTGCGTCGTGCGACGCGCCTCAGCATGCGGACTTCCGAACTTCTCAACGCCGCGGTGCGCGGGCGAGATTCGGGCGTTCGATTGAGCATCCACCCGATGACGGGGGTGATCGACCAGAGACCCAGCCACGGCAGTGCAAATGCCAGCTGAGCGACCTGAAAAACATTTAACACAGCGAAGAGGAAGAGGCTGAAAAGGCTGATCAAGCCCATCTGAAAAACATAAATCCGCCGGTGGCCGCGGCTGTGCCACTCTCCCATCTGCGATGTTGTCCATTCCAGAAGCCGGCGCTTGCTGATCAGGCGCCGGTACCAGACCCGTATGATTGCATCGATCGAAAGCCCCGCTTTGTGAGGCAGTAAGGCGACTTCCGCCAGCGCCCGCTGGATATCACGACGGATAAGGGTGGGTGAAAATGTGCGGTGACCCGAAACACTTGTCAGCCATGTCAGTGGCTGCGACAAAGGTTGGAAGAGCAGCATCATGGCGATCAAAATCATCGCGTGGATGCTCAATGTTTGTGAGACGAGCCAGGCAGTCAACAACGCAGCGACACTGGTCGCCGGGACCAGACTGCGGCGCAGGTTATCGAAGATCTTCCAGCGGTTGATTAATGAAAGCGGATTCCGAACACGTGTGCCATCCGCAGATGGAACGGTCGGGAAGAGCCAGTCGAGAATCTGCCAGTCCCCGCGGATCCAGCGGTGCTCACGTCTCCCATAGGCCGCATAGGTTGCGGGAAACTCATCAAACAGCTCGATATCGGATGCCAACCCAACTCGCACGTAGGCACCCTCGATCAGGTCATGGCTCAGCAGCCTCTGTTCCGGAAAGACTCCTCCCAGGGCACGATCGAAAACGCGCGGATCATAGATCCCTTTCCCCAGATAGGAAGTTTCACCGGTTAGGTCCTGGTAGACGTTTGAGACCGCTTTAGTATACGGATCTGTCCCTACCGGATTGGTGAACAACCGGCTGAACGGCGTCGCCGACGCGCTGGGAAGTGAGGGGCTCACGCGCGGCTGGATGATCCCGTACGTGCCTTCGACCACACGATCATCGTCGGTGAGCACTGGCTGGTTGAGCGGATGGGCGAGCGTCTCGATCATGCGTCGGGCTGTGTCGCGCGGCAGCTGGGTGTCGCTGTCGAGCGTAATTACAAATCGAAATTCTTGCAACGCATCCGGATCCCCCACCCGCACAATTTCACGCTGATCCGTTGGCGCCGCTCTACAGATCAGACGGTTCAGTTCCTCCAGTTTGCCGCGTTTTCGCTCCCAGCCAATGAACTGCTGTTCTGTCTCAACCCATTCTCGCTCGCGATGAAGAAGGAAAAACGGCGTATGGCCATGTTTCTGGTTCAGCCTCTCAATTTCAGCTGTCGCGGTTTGCAGCAACAACCCATCATCTTCGGCCTGTGGCGTTGGGCTGTCGGCATAGTCTGAAAACAGCCCGAAGGCCAGATTCGCCTCCTGGTTGGCCAGGAACCGGATTTCAAGTTTTTCGACCTCCTGCCTGATCGTCTCTTCGTCGGTCAGGAGAGTGGGAATAATGACCAGCGTTCGGAATGCATCAGGGATCCCCGTCTCCTCGAAATCCATTTTGGGAAGCCAGCATGCCGGAAGAATGCGGGTCAGCAAGTAGTTGGCAATCTCGACAGCCACCTGACTGGCAGGGCCCAGCAGGAACAACACCGCAGCGAAAAACGGCCAATCCCATGCGCCGTAATCAAATGCGACAAACGCCGGGGCCATCAACACCAGAGTCAAAAGCGCGATGAGCAGCAGGTATACAGGCGTGTGCCAGCGCTTGATCCATGCTCTGATGCGAGCGGAGACCTTGACCCTGGCGTGCAGGCGCTGCTCGAGATCATTACGGCCGTCTCGGATCAGGTAGGTCCCGACGTGCGCACGGCGCGGATCGGCACTGGTTCGATCTCCACTTGCCTCAGCCATCTCGACGGCCAGCCGGGCTACGTAGACTTCCTCAGAGCCCGAGCCCCGCGCGAGCACCTCCACCGCCTCTCGATACTGGTTGCGGGTGTCAAAGTCCATATGCTGGTAAATCCCGGCGGGATCGCGTCTCAGCGCTCGTTCGACATGGCTCAGCGCCTCAAAAAGCTCGCGCCAATCGAGCAGTGAAAGCGTGCGCAAGCTCGTGATCGCGTTGCCGATTGACAATTGATCCGCAGCCTGACGCGATTGCTCGCGAAGGCTCTGCTCGGCGAGTGGATGCCGTACCGTTCGCTCCAACCAATTCTGCACGAGCGTAAGGAGCGAATCTTCGTCATAGAGGTGTCCGGTCAGCTGTACGCCGAAGTAGTGCGAGGGTGATGGAACGGCGCGCGTCAGTTCGTTAATAATGGCAAATAACTGGTCCGGCTCTCTACGCAGTGTCGACAAGAGCCGGTATGCCCAGTAGCTTGCCTGCTCGCGCTCATACATCTCAGTCCAGGCCTGGCGGGCGAGATCACCGATCCGCTCCACCAGCGCGATACGCAGGAAGAGCGGGAGGGCCCATAACTCGCCGATCGTCAGCACCTGGCTCTCCTGATATCCTTCAATGAACTGGATGATATTGTCTTGGTCGAGGCGGGCATCCGTCAGCTCGGTCAGATTGCGGGCAAGGCTGTAAATACGGGGCAGGCCTCGGTCGGGTTCGGAAGCGAGCGCCGGCAGTTCGCTGAAGTAGCGCTGCGGCAGGTTGTCCAGAACATCCTGCACGTGCCCTTCAATTAAGTACTCATTGTCAAGAATCCACTCCGCAGTAGCACCGAGGCTCTGCTCGAGACGCAGAGCGTCATTGAGATCAGCACAGACGACATGAATCGTCTTTCTGATTTGATCAATCCGCTTGAGCAGGTGGGGATCGCTCCCTCCGGCAAGATCGACACGCTGGCGCCTGGCAAGTCTACCGGCTCGCGCCCTCAGCTGGATGATCGCCAGCGATGTGTACTCGCGCGGCTCGTCGATGACTTCAAAATCACGCTCGGGATGCAGCACGAATATCGACGGTTCGGTTTCGGCGACCTGTCTCAAGATCTTAGATGCGGCTTCCATGTTCGAGAGGTCTCCGAACAGGAGCACAAGATTTTCCTCGGCGATCATCCTCCCGCCGTAGATCTCGATCAACTCCGTCGGGACGGGCGGCATCCGCATGCGGGAGAACAAATAACCGATCAAGAAGCCCGTCAGCACTCCGACCGTGACGAATAAGAGCGTCTCAAATCCTGACGAGGGCAAAAAAGAAAGGCGACCTGGCCACATGGAAACAAGCCCGCCGAGGGCTGCAGCCGCGAACGAAAACAGGAGCGCGTGCAAAAGCCATGCCCGCCGGTAGAGGGAGAGCAACTCAAACTTTTCGTCGCCTGGCTTGGATATCAACACCGACCGGCGATATCCGCGTTTCCAAAGTCTTTCCAGGGCAGCGCGTGCATCCTGGAAATTCTCGAAATAACTGAGCAGCAATCCCTTATTCTTCAAATCTTGAAACCATCCTGGTGTGTTCTGACACCGGCGTTAAGCGGGCATCGGACAGGACTATGATAGCACCGGTTGAGATCTTTCGGAGATTCGATGGGGACATGGACCCGCTCCAATTGGGTGAATGAAAATGCCGGCTGGTGCGCTATCAGGGTACCCCAGATCAACGGAATCCAAAGAGCACCGGTGGTAGAAGCGCCGCTTACCCGCCGGCGCCGATACCAGATTAAGCTGCATCCGAAAACAGCTCATCAGATGACAACATACCTGGCGATAAAGTTTCAAGGATGACAACTTCGGATTGGGAACGCAAGAACCGGTCCTGACCCAACACGGCGTAGAGTTTAAAGGACGGAGCACAGCATGCCTGGATCCGGTTCAGCCCGACGCAGCAGATTTCGGAATGGATTGCATTATAATCGGCAACTGGACAACTTTTATCCAGTACATCCCTGAATGGATATCCATCGGAGGTAGTTTATGTTTCGATCACGAAATCACAGTCGGTCCGCCCTGCTCGGCGCGCTGACATTCACCCTCGTGCTTGGCGCGTGCAGCCCCGCGCAGAGCGAGGATCCCGCCAGTCCAGCCGCGCCGATTGAGGACAACAGCACCACCCTGGAGGCGGGCGATCCGGATTCATCGGATGCCGATCCCGAACCTGAGCGGGACGAGCCATCGACGCTTCCTATCACAGCGAGCGTCTGCGCAAACAACCTCTTCCCGTTGGAGGTTGGCAACCAGTGGGTCTACGCGCTCGACCCTGAGGATTCATTATTGGAAGTTCCCGAGCCGGATCTCTCGCTTTTTACAAGGTACACCTGGACGGTTATTGATGTGAACGAATCACAGGCCACACTGGAGATGACCTCGGAGGAGCCAGCCTTTACTGCAGCTTATACACTGGAGTGTGCAGAAGGGGCGATCCTGACCTTCCCATCGCTCTCACTCGATCTCGCCCTCGGAGGCGGAGACTTCGGCAGTGCCAACCTGGAATATTCACGCGGCTCAGGCGTCTTCCTGCCCAGCATCGAAACGCTGGAGGATCACAACTGGGATTACGAATGGCAAACCGAACTGCTGCTTTCGGGTGAGATGCGCACGCTCATCGATGAATCACAGGCGTTCCTTGCCACGATGAACGAGAGCACGTTCCTCCTCAATTGGTCGACTGCCGGCAGCGGGCGGGATTCTTTCGAGACAATTGAAGTGCTCGCCGGAGAGTTTGAAGCGTTGAGGCTCAATACCAACAGCGATATGTCATTCGACATCGATATGGGCGGCACAAGTATCACGGCCGAGATCGCCACCGAGGAGAGCCAATGGTACGCGCCCGGCATCGGGTTGCTGCAAACGACGACGTATGCAGCCGAGATGGCCTTCTCGGGCATGTCGCTTCCGGCGGGCAGCGAAGAAGGTGATATCACCTTGACCCTGATCGAGTTTCGTTCAGGCGCGGAGTAAGTAAACGCCAGCAAGCCTTTGCAAAAAGCCGTTTGAGGGGGAACGGCTTACTGCGGTTGACCGGATCAATCGACCGTCGTGTTCACATCCCGCTTCGCTGACCGGCGATATAGGATTCCAACTGCTCGATGATGAATTCTCGATCGGCGATGATCTCCTTGACGAGGTCGCCGATTGAAACCACTCCGATCACCTGGTCATTCTCGACGACCGGCAGGTGCCGTAAACGCCGTTCGGTCATGATCGCCATCGCTTGCTCGATCGTCCGCTCCGGCCCGATCACAATAACCTGATCCGTCATGATTTCGTGGACGGGGGTCTTCATCGAGGTCTTGCCCTTCAATGCGACCTTCCGAGCGTAATCGCGCTCGGAGAGGATCCCGACCAATTCTTCTCCGCGGATGACGAGCAGCGCGCCAATATCACGCTCGTCCAGAAGCCGCAGCGCATCATAGACAGTCGCATCGGGCGCTACCGACCATACATTGTGCCCTTTCTTTTCCAGCAACAAACGAATCGTAGACATGCCGTCCTCCTTGGCCAAGGATAAACTAGACCTACTAAGTCTACATTAGATTCCGGCGAGATTACAAATGGGGATCTGAAGATCACTCGCCCCCGGGTTCCAGCCTATCTCAACGCAAACGTGGCGCGCCTGGCGGCGCGCCACGGATCGTAGAAATGGATAGGACCGGGGGTTTAGTGGTGACCGTGGTCCCCATGGACGTGACCGTGACTCAACTCCTCCTCCGACGCATCCCGCACCTCAACAACCTCAACGTCGAAATGCAGCGTCTCTCCAGCCAATGGATGGTTGGCATCGAACGTCACCTCGTCTCCCTGGACGTCTTTAATCGTGATGATGCGCGTCTGACCGCCCAGCTCGGCGCTGAACTGCATCCCGATTTGAACCTGATCGACTCCCTGGAATGCGTCATGATTGACGACCTGGACCAGCGATTCATTATGCTCGCCGTATGCTTGTTCCGGGGGGATGATCGCCGTGAACGAGCCTCCGACATCTTTGCCGGCCATCTCATCCTCAAGCCCCGGGATGATATTATCGTGGCCGTGCAGGTAATGCAGTGGCGCGTCTTCCTCAGAATGGTCGAGGACCTCGCCCGCTTCGTTCTTTAATGTGTAATGGAATCCGACAACCTTATTGCTTTCGACCGTCATCAATCTGCTCCTTACTGGTACGGCATTGCTAAATGGTGCGCGGCTCACAAACAGGCCCCCCGCACCTTCAGCATCAACCTGCTCTAATTTTTTTCCCTACCCTGATTCTATCAGCCTCCAGCTATCCTGAAAGGGTAATGGAGTGCATGCAGCACGATTCGATTATTAGTTTACGCTGCGAGGAAACGGTTCAAAGGTCTCCAGAATCGCCAGCAGCACCGGCAGCACGTCCTCACGATAGCGTTCATAATCCTCTTCAGAGTCGGTCGTGACGCCTACCTGTACATGCATACCGGACGAGATCTCCACGCTCAGTGCTTCGTCGTGATCGCCGCCGTCAATTTTGATGAGCTCGCGACCCTGAAGCAGGTATTCGCCCCCATCGATCGTCACAACTTCAGAGCGCTCAGGACTGCTCCAACCCGGAGCATTTGGGCCTAGATGCTGGCAGAAGATGAACCGCGCCGCGAAATTTTCGGGCGGGTTGAACCAGATGAAGGCGTCGTCAAGCGCCACCTGGACGCAGAGATTAGGACCCAATTCCTGGATCCAGAAACGTCTGGCTTCCCGGGCATCCATTCCTTCCGGAATATCAGTGTCTTCGATCCAGTCCACACCATGCTCGATGACATCTGCTTCTATCGGATATGTAAATCGATAACCATAGCGTGAATTGGTGTACGTGATCCATTCACCCGTAGATGAGTCCGGTTCCGGAACAAGCCCCCCTGCCCGCAGCTGTCCGTTGATTTGATCAAGAGTGGCAGACCCAGTCCAAGTGAAGAAGGTAACTGGATTCCGGATAGAAACATCAACCGCATCAGAGGGGTCAGCCGCATCCCAGTCGAAAAGGCGGAAATTCCAGTCCCCGGCCGCAAATTCGCCTTCCATCGTATCAGGATCCCGCGAACCCGCATGGAACCCACCTTCCCACTCCAGATCTTGAATAGGAGCGCGCTGGGGGTACTCCCCGGCTACATGCGACACCGCCTGTCGAAAGATGGCTTCGTAGGTATCTTCAGGCGTCATCGCAGGTGTCATCGTCACCGAATGAACGACCGGCGAGGGCTTCGACGCGGGAGTTGGCGTTTCCACCACCTGCCGCTCTTTGGGTTCGACGCTCGACAGCAATGTCGATGAGCACGTCGAAATGAGTAGAACTATCCCGATCATCGACGGCACGGCGGTCCATGCACGACTCGCTGATGGTTGATGACCATGAATCTTCGCACGCGTGAACAGTATGTAAATGCCTGCAAGATACAACAGGATCGTGAGAACAAAGTACGTATGAACCACGATCGCATTCCCGTCTCCGAGCAGGACATCGACGTCGTTCACCCTTTCAGGGTTCGGCCGGTAGTTGTAGGCTGTGTTGATCAATGGAGAGACGGCGCCGATAATCACCAGGTTGAGCCAGACCCAGCGCCGGCGAAACGGCAGCCGCATGCAAATCACGAAGAAGATCAAGAACGTGAGGAGATCGAGCAGATAGGGCGCACCGTTGGTAAATAAATTACGGGGGCCTTCCCATCGTACGTACCCCCAGTAGCCTTTCGTCGGAAGGAAAACGAACTCCTCGATCGCTCCCCCGAATGCGATCGCCGCCAGCGCATGCCCGGCTTCATGCCGGAAGGTGCCGATCACCTGGTAGACAGGGTATGCAAGCCCCCAGAGCAGATCTTTCCAGCGCACGTCTTCCCCCGGATGCAGCGAGTGAATTTATTGTAGGCGTGATTCAATCTTACGGCTACCAGCGAGACGGCGCCGGTACGGGCACCCTCAACCCGGGGTCAGCCGCAGCAAGCGAAAACCCACTTCCGTGGAGCGGGGATGATGCGCGAGCAGGGACCGGGACGCCGGAAGCGGGGCCCGGTCATGATTGTTGGGATGTCAAGGGCTCAAATCAGCGCTGTGGATGGCTCGCCAGCTGGCTTATTCGTCGTCCACCGCCCGGCGGTCCATCCTGGACCAGAACCGGCGGCGCCAGAGCAGCTCCCGGATCCAGTAGGCAGCCAGGTCCAGCCAACCTCTCAGCGAGGTTGAGTCCTGCATGGGTCCGGAATCAACGCCCGGTCGGCCCGATTGGATCGAACGGACTGCCCGCTTTCCGTTCGCGGCCCGGGTGTCGAGGATGTCAAGCGGATTCAGACGGTTTTGAGCCTGTCCTTCTTGTGATTTCTCCATAGTGAGTATTTAGATTGCAAGTTTGAAGCCAAAGTCATGAGGTAAGCGGCGCGTGCCGGTTGATCTAGAACGATGGGCCCGGCGAACAAGCCTTCCGGATTCGCAACTCCGACAACGATGATCCTGATACATCTCAGTCTGGTGTGTGAACTCATAAAAACCTGGATGAACGTAGAACAGAGTGCCAAAAAAAGCCCCCCGCTCTCGCAGGGGGCTTCAGGTATATGCGGACTGTCTTGTTCAATCCACCGGAGGGATGATGAAGTCGCCGCTGTAACCGTACAGAACCTCGACCGGTGTTTGCTCGCGGAACTCGATACGGACGATATTGCCATCCTGATCGACAATGACCTCAACGGCGTGATCGTCATCCGGGGAGGCAAACACGATCCGGTAATCACCCGCAGGCCACCAGGCATCTTCAAACTCTCCGCTGATCGGGTGCACTGCATACAAACCGTTGATTTCGAAATCGACCAGCGCAGCAAGTTCTTCTTCCGCCGCAAATTCGGTTCCCCGGTAAACCCGGTATGGGAAAACCACCAGCTCGGTTCCTGCTGAAGTGCCAGCCGGGCAAAGTGGCGGTCCCACTCCAAATTCCTCAGCGACGCACTCGGCAGATATCATTTTAAGAAGCGCCAACCGATCGCCTCGATCACCGTCTACGAATGCCTCGATCGCCTGGTCAACCGCATCCACACCGCTGCGCACATCATCCTCGTGCAGCCTGACCTCTATTGGTGCGGTGTTATCAGGAACCGGCTGCCATGAGCGGTCCTCCAGCGACCAGGCGATCGCCCGGCCGAACTGATTTAGCTCGCTCAGGTTGGTGATATCCCGCAGCAGCACACTCTCACCCTCTTCCCACCACCCGATCAGTTGAAGATCCAGCTCTCGGCCGTCGACCGTGATGCGGTAGGCATCCTGAACTGTGCGCATATCCTGCGAAAACTGGTAGACCCACACACCGAAGGGATCAAACATGCCCTCAGTCTGGCCGATCACACTGTTGTGCGTCTCCGACCACAGGCTGAACATCGGATTGGGGAGGTAATCGACCGGGATGGACTCCGCCTTATCCACCAAAAACGCACCGGAACCATCCAACGGCGCGACCGCGAAGACCGATTCCGGCGAGGCGTAAGTCAGCAGAAGCGCATCCTGTCCCTCCGCCCAGATCGGCTGGTCGCCGTGCCATCCGCCCGTGGAAGGTGGTTGCTCGGAGAGTTTCGTCACCGACCGGTCATCGATGGATACAACAAACACGTCTTCACATTCCCCGCGGGTCGACTCTTCCTCGGGATCGGTCCACGCTTCATAGGCGATCATGCTGCCATCGGGCGACCAACTGAAGCTTGGAGAGGCGCATTCTGCCAGTACATCGAGGCTCCCATCGCTCTCGACGAGCGCCAGATCGAATCCGCCTCGCTCGGGGCTGAAAACAACTGCCGCCAGGCGATCGGATGATCCACTGGAAGCCAGGCGCGGGGAGAAGAGAGCGCGCCCGACGTTATCGGCCAGCAGTTGATGCGCCTGCTCAAAGGCGAAGTCATAGACCCACAGATCGGACACGGCCCGGTTGGAGTTTGCTGCTGCGTGCCAGAATTCAGAACCGTAGGCGATACGGCCGCTTGAGGGGCTGAAGTCATAGAACAGTTCGAAGGTTACCGGGCTCTCTGAGAAGCCGACGACGCCATCCTCAGCCATGATCACATCGTCCGACTCGAGCAGCCCGGATCCATACGGCATCCAGTAAATGTCCGGGCCCGGGCGATCCGCATGCGCAGTTTGGGTCTGTATCTCCGCAGGAGTCGCTTCGGGCTCCACCGTGGTGGGTGCAGGCGGAGTTGAATCCACAACCGGAGTCCCGGTGGGTTCCACGCCAATTTGAAACGAACCACAGGACGTAAGCAGCACAGCTGCGATCAGCAGTACGCCGCCCAGCTTGCCAGCGTCCCGATCGATGAATCGGCGCTCGTGTTGGATGGAGAACAAATCCGACAACCAGAATTTAAAACGGATCCACTTTAAGCGAATTGGAAATGCGATTTTCATATGGTCACCTCACCTTGAGAGATATTATAGACAGATGCAGGATATCGCGACATCCGTACCATCAAGTGAAGTATGCATATTCCAGGTTGCACCGACATTGCAGCGAGGTTCCGGTTTTGCTACCGGTTGTTACCAATCCGTCACTGCCCGTCCTGGAGAGAATCGTAACGGGCACCAGATACAACCTGCTGCCCATTTCAGAGAACAAACCCGCGCCTGATTTAGAAAGCCTAAAATGCCGAACCTCGATCGTCTTCCCGGGGTTATCTATAGGCGAGGGATTTCTGTGAAACGACGACCCTGGACTCGAGTGCTGGCGCTCTTCACGCTTGCAAGCCTGGCCGAGACTGTTTTCTACAGCCAGCTGCTGGCCTTCACGCCGCTCCACCTTCCGAGTCTCGGTGTTTCAGATCCGGACTGTGTGCTCGTGCTCGTAGGATTGATCACGGCAGTTTCGAACGGCGTGGGGATCCCCTTCATCCCACTTTGGGGCGCGCTCGCAGATCGCTACGCCCGCAAACCTATCATTCTGCGCTCGTTCATCGTTCTGCTCATCGCCGCAGCGATGGCGTATCTGACCCAGAGCCTGTGGGTCTTCATCTTGGCGCGCAGCCTCACCGGTTTCGCGCTCGGAAACAGCGGGCTGATGATGACCAGCCTGGCCGAGCGTGTGCCCGCGAACCGGATCGGGTTGGCGTTCTCGATCATGAACAGCGCCGCGCCGATCGGCGCGTTTCTGGGTCCGCTGACCGGTGGTTGGGTGTTCGATCGATATGGCTTCAGGACTTTGCTGGCGATCGACGCCCTGATGCTCGCATTCGTCATCGCGGCACTCGTCCGGGGCTACCACGAGGAATACAGATCTGACCCCCGGGACAAACGCCCGATCCTGCGCATGGCCTGGAATTCGCTGGGAATGGTATGGGAAAACCGTCGGTTGCGGGCACTCTTCCCGGCCCTGTTCCTGCTCTTCGGTGGGTGGATGCTGGCCTTCACGTACATTCCGCTTGTCATCGGCGAACTCTACCGGGGTCCTGACCAGGGCACGATCACCGGCATCGTGATTGGCGCAAGCGGCCTGACGACGCTTGTGCTTGCCCCCTTGCTCGGCGCGCTGGCCGACCGGTTCGGTAGCTGGCGGGTGCTGTTCGCTGGCACGATTACCGCCTTGCTTCTCTGGCCGCTGCCGTTCTGGATCAGGGAACTCCTCCCGTTCGCAATCCTCTGGTCGATCGTTAACGGCGTCGTCTCGGCGGTCTTCGCACTCTCCTTCGCCGTGCTCTCCTCTTCAGCCGAGCCGAGCGTGCGCGGCCGTGTAATGTCATTTGCCTACATGCCGGTTAACGTGGGTTTTATGGTCGGCGCCGCCGTGGGCGCACGCATCACGCAGTCAAGTTTGTTCAATATCTTCCCTGCAGCGGCGTTCTTCACGCTCCTCGGAATACTGCTGCTCTACAGTGCCTATCGGCAGCCGGCGGGACAAAAGGGAAACACCTCGCCTTGAAACGGGTGAGGTGTTGGACAGCCAACATATAGATTTGCCCTGCACGATACTCCCCGGCAAGATATCCTATCGATACTGTTTTGAGAGCTGATCCAGCCGGTCAATTTCATCTGTAGTGAGCTTGAAGCCCATCACGGCGGCTGCCTCTTCGGCCTGGGACACACTCGACGCCCCGGGGATCACGACCACCGTCTCCCCGTGAACCTGGATCAGCCAGTTCAAAGCCACTTGAGCGGCGGTGGTCTCATGGGACCGGGCGATAGACCCAAGCGCATCGATCAGCGGGCGGGTCTTTTCGATCATCCTCTGCAGGTAGAGGCGGCGGCCGATCGGCGTGTTTTTCAACACATCCGGGTCATAATGGAATTTGCCGGTCAATAAACCGCGCGCCAGGGGTGAATATGCCACAATCGTGATCCCCAATTCGCGGGCGGCGTCAAGGACCCCATCGGCCTCGATCTTCCTGTTCAACAAACTGAATTCCATCTGGTTGGCCGCCAACGGGATCCCCCGCTCCGCAAGCGCGCCATGAGCGCGGCGCATTCTTGCCTCATCAAAGTTGCTCACGCCAACCGTCCGGATGTCTCCCGCCTCGACGAGATCGGCCATCGCGTTCATCTCCGCCTCGGGCGATGAGAAGCCGGTGGCGTTATGGACGTAATAGAGATCGATGCTGTACGGTGCCAGACGGCGTTTACGTTCCCCGATCGTCTTGCGGATGTTCCCGGCGGTGCGTAAGAGCGGCATCCACTTCGTGGCGATACGCACTTCGTCATCCGCTTTACCCGCAGCCTTTAAGCCGCTTGCGAGACCCTCTTCCGAACGCCCCCGCCCGTAGATCTCGGCGGTGTCAAACCAATTGATGCCGCCCTCGAGCGCCGCCCGGACGATGGCGTGCATCTCCGGCGTATCCATCTCATCAAAGATCAAGCGCCAGATTCCGGTTGCCCCTGCAAACTGCATCACCCCCAGCCCGACGGGCGTCACCTGGAGATCTGTGCGACCTAATCGCCTCGTCCCAAAGATATTCTTCATAACCATCCTTTAAACGACCAACGCAGGGAAACGGTTTGCCCTGACCTGGATCAAGATCTGAAAAAAGTGCGCGCTGAGAGAAATGATATCAAAGACCCCTGCGTTCGGCAGGATCACGGGCGGTTACTCCGTGCTCAACCGGGCGGTTGCGCCCCCATCGACGACCAGCGTGTTTCCGGTCATGAATGAAGATTGCTCTTTGTCAGCGAGGAAATAGATCGCCGAGGCAATTTCGTCCGGTTTGCCGACCCGCCCCATCACCGTCCGCGCCCCGAGATCATTCAATCGACTTTCGACACTGTCCCCGGCCACATGCCCCCTTCCCAGCCCGCTCCTGAGCATCTCCGTGTCGACTGCGCCCGGGAGGACTGCGTTCACGCGGATCTGATCGCCTGCGAATTCGATCGCCATGGCTTTCGTGAGCGCCAGCATGCCGCCTTTGCTGGCGGCATAGGCGGCGATCCCTGTCGAGGTGGCGACTGCGTGCACCGAACTCACGTTGACGATGGCGGCCTGGCCGGCGGCTTTGAGCAAGCCATATCCGCTGCGGGCGGTGAGAAAGACGGAACGCAAATTGGATGCCATCGTGCGGTCCCATTCTTCGACGCCCATCTCAGCGATCGGTTTACTGATCTGAATCGCGGCGTTGTTAACCAGCGCGTGGAGCGCCCCGGTATGTCCACCAAGCCAGCTAAAAAGAGTTTCGACGGACTCTGGATCCGACACATCCGATGGGAAAAACCGCACCGCCTCGATGTCCGGAGCGACCTCTCGACGGTCGGTGGCATACGTTGCCCAGCCCTGGTTGTGGAAATGTCTTACGGCAGCCGCACCAATACCGCCGGCCGATCCCGTGATCAATACTGATCGTTCCATCTCGATCTCCATTGCCAACCGCTGTTTGTCTAAAGCGCTAGTATAGCCTGCTTGCAATCAGTGTGAAAAAGAATAAATTGCCTGGTCAGTGCCCCTCACTCTTGATAGGCTGCGCGAATGCAATCCAGAAGCTCGAGGTTGATCTCGTAATACGCCTCCCACGCGATTCGTTCGCGTTCAAACGCCTGATGCATACGCTTCAAATAATCGGCCACCACTGCGGGCTCATCTCTGCTCTCATAAGGGGCGGCAACCGAAAATTCCGCCATCGCTTCGCTGGCATCGGTCAGCTCTTTCAGAGCCGATGCAGCCTTCTCGCGCAGCTCATTGCAGGGGTCAATCACCGTTTGCCTCACTTCAGCCCTGATATCGTCGGACAATGTCAGACCGACGGGGAGATCTTCTCAGCGTCTATCGTACCCGATCCTCAGCCCGCAGGGTTATTCAGTTTGCTTGCGTGCTCGACAGTTGAAGCGAGCCATCCGATTGATCGGATCGACGGCCTGAAGCGCCGAAACAAGATCGGCGCTCCTCCTTCACAAATCACCTCTGCACTGATAAGATTCAATCAATACGACATCGAACGCCTCGGCATTCCGTCGCCGAGGTCTTTGTTTGTATGAGATCATTTTGGAACACAGGTGAGACCCATGGAACCGCGTCATCAAATTCGCAACATTGCGATTATCGCACACGTCGATCACGGCAAGACTACCTTAATCGACGGGATGCTCAAACAAGCGCAGATCTTCCGTGAGAACCAGGAGATCAGCGAACGCGTGCTGGATTCAAACGACCTCGAGCGTGAGCGCGGGATCACAATCCTGGCCAAGAACACGGCTATCTCACTCTACGATCAAGAACTGGGCGAAGAGGTAAAAATCAACATCGTCGACACACCCGGGCACGCCGATTTTGGCGGCGAGGTCGAGCGGGTGCTCAACATGGTCGACGGCGTGCTGCTCCTGGTCGACGCCGCTGAAGGTCCAATGCCGCAGACCCGCTTCGTCCTTAAACATGCCCTTCGCCTGGGACATCGCGCCGTTGTGGTGATCAACAAGGTTGATCGGAAGGACGCCGATCCGGGTCGCGCGCTCAACCAAACTTTCGACCTTTTCATCCAGCTCGGTGCAAGCGATCAACAAGCCGATTTTCCAGTCGTCTACACCAATGCCGTCTTTGGCCGCGCCGGGGAGACGACCGAACTCGGTGACGACTTGCAGCCGCTTTTCAACGCCATTTTGCATCATTTACCCCCACCCCAGGGTAACCCTGAAGCGCCATTCCAAATGCTGGTCACCTCGATCGGTTACGACTCTTATCGCGGGGCGACCGCCACCGGCAGGATCACCGCCGGTCGCATCACGACCGAGATGCCGATCCTGCGCATTAAGCCTTCCGGTCAGGAGCTGCACGATCGCGCGCAGTATCTTTACACTTTCGAAGGACTCGATAAAAAAGAGATCGATCAGGCGGAGGCCGGTGAAATCGTCGTTATCGCCGGGCTTGAGGACGTCGCAATCGGGGAGACGCTCACCGATCCGGACGTCCCCCAGGCGCTTCCATCGATCCATGTCGAAGAGCCCACTGTGCGCATGACCTTCGGTGTCAACACCTCGCCATTTCAAGGGCACGAGGGCACCTACAGCACCTCGCGCAAGCTGCGCGAGCGTTTATTCAACGAACTGCGAACCAACGTCGCGTTGCGGGTGGAGGAGACGGAATCGGCCGATCAATTCGTCGTCTCCGGTCGCGGCGAACTTCATCTGGCAATCTTGATGGAGAACATGCGCCGGGAAGGGTACGAATTTGAAGTCTCCCGCCCAGAAGTGATCCTGCACACGAATGACGGGGGCGTGTACGAGCCGTATGAAGAAGTCTATATCGAGACTTCACGCGAGGCGCTCGGGACGGTTGTCGAGATCCTCGGAACCCGGCAAGGACGGATGCTCGACATGCAAAATGAGGGCGATGAGGGCGTACGGTTGCGGTATCTGGTGCCGACACGCGGTTTGTTAGGCTTCCGCCATCGTTTCCTGACCGCCACACGCGGCGCCGGTTTTCTCCACAGCATCTTCCACGATTACCTGCCGCTCTCCAACGGGAGCATCACGCGCGCCCAGGGATCACTCGTCGCCTGGGAACCCGGGATCACAACAACCTACGGCTTGAAAAACGCCGAGGAGCGCGGCCATCTCTTCCTGGGGGCAGGCGTGGAAGTATATGAGGGGATGGTCATCGGTGAGCACCAGCGCCCCGGCGATCTGGTTGTCAACGTCTGTAAGAAACGCCATGTAACCAACCACCGTGCTTCATTCAAAGAAATCGACGAGCGCCTTACCCCGCCGCGCGAGATGAGTCTCGACGAAGCGATCGAGTACCTCGGTGAAGACGAACTTCTTGAGATCACGCCGAGCAGCCTGCGCATCCGTAAGCGCAAGCTGGACACACGCCAGCGGGAAAAAGATCTCAAACGCACGAAAGAAGCACTGAGAGCCTGATCGATAATTATCCGGCGCTTCGATCTAAAAAGAGCCACCCGGGCGGGTGGCTCTTCGTTAATCATGATAATTTGACTGTTACATCAAGCTTTTCGCCCCGTTGGGCAGGTAACTGCCAACGGTTTGCAGCAGCTCATCCAGCGAAAAAGGCTTGGCGATGAACCCGCTCGCGCCGGCCTTCAGCGCAGCTTCCTTATCCGCCTCCTGAGCCTTGGCGCTCACCACATGAATCGGGAGATCATCCTGTTCCGAATGCTCTCGAAGCCATTTCAATAATGTCAGCCCGTCGATCTCGGGCATCATAACGTCCAGAAGAATCAGGCTCGGTTTGGTCTGCTGGAAGAGCTCGAGCGCTTCGCCGGCGTTTGCGGCGAGCACGACCTCAAAACCGTACTTCTGCAGTGCCTCCCCGATTACCTTTGCATATGCGATCTCATCATCGATCAATAGAACCAGTGGTTTGCTCATGTTTTTCCCTCGCAAGATAGATAAGTTCAGATCCATCTTTGATAACGGTTGTTACTCCCATATGTTTCACACCACACATGGGACCCTGTTCCTAGTATATCCGTTGAGGGGGCCGATGCTCCTTTCTTTCACCTTACGAAAAAAATCCCTGCTTCCGCAGGGATCAGGTCTTGCTTATACCGGCACTTCTGCAGACTGCGCATCCGTTTCACCGATCGGCGTCACCGCCCGCCAGAACCCGATGAACATCACGACCGCCCCCAGCAGCTCGCTCAAGTAGAGAGCACCGCTGATGCCCATGCGGCTGAAGGTCCCACCGAATGCCGGCAGCATCGCTCCCACGGCGATCAACAAGTTCCCGATCGTGCGATGCAGGAGCACGCGCTTCCGCCAGAACAACCACGCGGAATATGCTGCGCCACCTACGAGCGTGAACGTCCCGTAGATATTAAAGAAGGGTGTCAGTAATCTAACCCCGGGGGTCACGATAGCATGCCCGCTCATCTCACTGCCGGTGTGCACGCTAGTCGTCATCAAGGAAGGATCCAGCTCTGCCCCGAAAACCCGCAGTGCTCCGTAAATCGAGCCCAGCGCCAGCAAGATCATGAAGGTATTCGCCCAACGCCTCCTGGCCAGCAAATAGACAGTCCCCTGACCCAACCAGGCCGCCACCAGAATCGCTCCAAACAGGTACCAAAACCGGAAGATCACCGGGTTCCAACCAAAGAGACCATGGTAACCTTCAGTGAAACCGCCGATGCCGTAGAAGATCATGCCGATGCCCCAGAGCAGCAGGTGCGGTCCCCGCCGGGCCAGATACCTTTTGAGGACGAAATAAGCAAAAACGAAGCTGATCAGGCTCGAACTAAACGGCAGGATGATGTTAGTGAATTCCACGCTTGACCTCCCAATCTACCGATGCTCGCCCTCGAACACTCAGGGGGAGCCGGGGAACATCCCCAATGCGACCAGAATCGCGATCACAAGCAGCGCGGTGATGACGATCGCGATCACCGCCACCATGACCGGGACGGCACGCTCCCAGAATGGGGGGTAGCGCCGCTCTCTTTGAACGCGTTTCTGTTCGTCTTTTAAGCTCACAACAACCGTCCCGATTTTGGAACACTTTGCAAGTTGAACCTAGTCTAACCGATGAATAGCGTGCGCCGGCCGAATCCAGAGGAGATTCATGAAATTTTAATACTTCAGCCTGGAGGATCACCGCCGGCCGTCAATGAGACTGTTCTTCAATCTTCGGTAAGCGAGCCCCCGTCCTCCTCTGACTTTTCTGTCTCTTTGCCCGGAGACCAGGGTAAAAACTGGCCCCCCAGGACCAGCACTCCAGCGATGATGATCAGGATCGGAACAACAAATCCAAGCAGCTCTCCAGTCATCAGGAAGATGACTCCCATCATCGCCAGGACCCCACCAGGGATCAGCGGCCACCAGCGGGAAGTATCTGTCGCATACACGACGAAGAACGGCAGCGCGATCGACAACAAGACATATGCCGGAATGAGGCTGTCTTGCAGAACTCGATTGTCGATCAAACCGACCATTAAACCAACGGCGAACATGACATAAGCCGGGATCAGTGCCCACCAGTTTTTTCGATCCCGCAGGTACACAACCAGGAAAGGCAGCCCGATCCCGCCGAGGATAAACGTTGCCGTCCAGACATCCCCCAGCAATCCAGTGTCTATCAGCGCAACCATCGCCGCGATGAGCAGCAGCACGTAGGCCGGGATCAGCGGCCACCACTGCGACCGGTCTCGGAAATACACGATCAGAAATGGGATCGCTGCGACCGTCAGAACGACCGGCGCAATCAGAGCACCACGCAGGATCTCAAGCTCAACGGCCCCGACGAAGATCGACAACACGAGCAAGATATAAGCCGGAATGAGCGGCCACCACTCCGTTTGATCCGCAAAGTAGACGGCCAGCACCCCCAGTCCGGAGACAACCATTGTCGCCACCCAGATCCACAGGCTCAGATTCATGAACGAATCGAACAGACCGATCACACCGAATACGATCAACAACCCGCCCCAGATCAACCCTTGCTTTCTTGATGGGCTTTCAGACATTTCCGCTCTCCTCTTCTTTCGACCTCGATCCCTGAAGGTGGCCGCAAAGGCCGGACACAAGAGAACTCCCGATCACAGCATTTCCATATCCGGGCTGCCGGGCCCGGGAAGCTTGCCTCCGCTGGCAGACAGAAACTACACGTTAAACCGGAAGTAGATCAAATCACCATCCCGAACGAGATACTCTTTGCCCTCCACGCGCATCTTGCCCGCCTCGCGCACAGCCTGGATGCTGCCGTACTCCATAAAAATATCGAACGGGACCACTTCTGCTTTAATAAAGCCGCGTTCGAAGTCCGTGTGGATCTTGCCCGCTGCGGCGGGGGCTTTTTCGCCGCGCGAAACCGTCCAGGCGCGGACCTCATTTTCATTCATGGTGAAGAAACTGATTAATCCAAGCCGGTCGTAGCTCAATCGAATGACTTTCTCCAACCCGCTCTCCTGCACGCCGGCCAGTTCAAGAAACTCCCGCTGTTCATCCGGGGGCAGATCGATTATTTCCTCTTCCAGTTTGGCACAGATCTTCACCAGATCAGCCCCCTGCTCCGCCGCGACGCCAGTGATCACCCTCTCGCAGTCCGTCTCTGTTCGAAGGTCTGTCTCATCCACATTGGCCACGTAGATCACCGGTTTGGCGCTCAGGAAGCGCATCTCATTCGAGAGCTGGTCGAAAACCGGTTTGCCCTTTTCTGCATGGGTCGAGATCGGTTTGCCCGAGTCGAGATGTTCGTACAACCGCTGCGCGAGCGCCTGTATGGGCAAGTAAGTTTTGGGATCGCCCTTGACCTGGCTCTCGAGGCGTTCAAGTTTGCGCTCGAGCTGCTGAAGATCGGCGAGCATCAATTCGGTGGTCACGACCGCGATGTCGTTGAGCGGGTCAGGCTCCCCGGAAACATGGGGCACGTTGGGGTCATCAAAACAGCGCACGATGTGCACAATCAGGTCGACATCACGGATGTTTGCCAGGAACTTGTTACCCAGCCCCTCACCTCGGCTGGCACCCTTCACCAGGCCGGCGATGTCGACAAACTCAATCGTGGCGAATATCGAGCTCGGCCTTCCGGCGGTCTCCTGGATAGTTCTCACCCGCGCGTCAGGGATCGGGACGATGGCACGGTTGGGCTCGATCGTGCAGAAAGGATAGCTGGCGACCTCCGCGTTCTGCGCCTTTGTGAGCGCGTTGAAGGTCGTGCTCTTGCCGACGTTCGGAAGGCCGACGATGCCGATGCTGAGACTCATGTGTCCTTCCCGCTCCTGCCTGGTCTGCGCATATTGTACACGTGAAGGGCGAATCGGAGAGACACGGGTTGAGCGACACGGTGCCTCTGACAGTTCCATCAGCCTGGCAATGACAAAACGATCGCAACCGGCGATTCACCGATTGTGGGGCAAGGTAAGCGACGGTCTTGAGCGGCCGTTTGAGCGCCAGATGACATTCGCCTCTTACCCCGGCTCAATGTAGAATCTCAAATCATTCGAAGAGGAGAATGACTTCATGAGCCGGCCGCTCTGGTTTGTCGAGATGCTCAAGCGGAGTTTTCCCGGGCGTTTCCAATTCGCGCGGCTCACGCAGATCAAACCCATCGGGGCTATCGTCCAACGCTGGCTTTTCAAGGGCGACGAACTCATCTACCTTCCGAAAAACCTGCGCATTCCGGTCGGTGAATCACCTTCCATGCAGACGGAATACGTCGTGCCGGAGCAGATTATCGATCACTTCATCCAGGAGGCGAGCGACCTGTGGATCATGGATGAATGCATTTGCCGCAGCGCATCTGACTGCCGCGATTTTCCGGTCGACCTCGGCTGCCTGTTTATGGGTGCGGCTGCGCGTGGAATTAACCGGCGCCTGGGAAGACCGGCCAGCAGAGTGGAAGCCCGCGCCCACGTCGAACGAGCGAGGCGGGCTGGTCTGGTCCATTTGATCGGCCGCAATAAGCTCGATACGGTCTGGCTGGGTGTGGGTCCGGGCGACAAGCTGCTGACCGTGTGCAGCTGCTGCCCGTGCTGCTGCCTCTGGCGTATGCATCCTGAACTGAATGCGGGGATACGCGCCGCTCTTCAGCGGATTCCGGGGGTCAGCGTGGTGGTAACCGATAATTGCACTGGCTGTGAACTCTGCGCCGACGACATATGTTTCGTCTCTGCGATCACGATGGTTTCCGGGAGAGCACGGATCGGCGACGGATGTTTGGGCTGTGGTCGCTGCGTGGGTGCCTGCCCGGAGGAGGCGATCACGTTTAACGTGGAGGACAATGAATTCATCCAATCCACAATCAACAGAATCTCCCCGCTGGTGGATGTGCGTTCGCTGTGACGATCCATCTCATCATCGCGCTGCTCTGGATGGGAGTCATGATCGCGTTGTACTGGTTGATCCGCGACCGGTACCGGTCTTTAGGGAAACTTAAAGCGCGGTCGAGACACCCGGAACCCACACCCAGCGTAACGGTCATCATCCCCGCACGCGATGAAGAAGCCAATATCGAAGCCTGCCTGAAGGGCCTGCTTACCCAGGATTATCCACGCGGCTCTCTTGACATTCTCGCCGTGGATGACAACTCAAGTGACGACACGCCAGCCATCGTCGAACGGTTGGCAGCCTCCGAACCCCGCCTCGATTTGCTCCAGGCGCCGCCCTTACCGCCCGGATGGCGCGGCAAACAGAACGCCTGCTGGCACGGCGCGCAGCATGCGCAGGGCGATTGGCTGTGTTTCACCGATGCTGACACGCGAGCGGAGTCCGCGCTGATCGCCACCGCTATCGCCGAAACCCAGAAGCACCAGCTGGATCTGCTCTCACTGCACCCACATCAGGTGATGAAGAGTTTCTGGGAGAGGCTGCTGATGCCCGTCCCGTTTCTCACTTTGATGATGCTGCTCGACGCGCGGCGCATCAACGACCCCTCCGACCGGGCAGCGATGGCCAACGGCCAGTTCATCCTCCTTCACCGTGCTGTGTATAACGAAGTGGACGGTCACCGCAGCGTCCGAGCAGCGGTGCTTGAGGACGTAGAGATTGCAAAGCGTGTCAAGCGGGCAGGGTTTCGCATCGCCATCCGTGGTGGAGGGGACTTGATCCGCACACGAATGTACCGTGATTTGTCGACCCTCTGGAACGCGCTCGCCCGCAACGGCTCTGAACTTTTCGGACCGACGCTGACAGCCCTCGCGGTGCTGAACGCGTTCTTCGCGGCGGTTTTCCCCTGGGGATACCCCTTATGGCTGGCAGTCAGGCTGGGCTCTGAAAATACATGGATCGCAGTTGCCGCGCTGAGCGCGGCTGCAATTGGCTCGGCAGCCTGGTACGCAATGCACGCCATGGCTCTGCGCATACACAATGTCCCGCTGACCTATCTTCTGCTGCTCCCGATCACTGACTTCTTGATGGGTGTCGTAAACCTCGACGGGCTGGTCCAGCGGCTGCGTGGAAGGCGCACATGGAAAGGTCGTCCGATCTAGCTGCGCCAGCTTAACCGAGGATAAAAAAACAGGCGCGGGTGGCCGAAGTCAAAGTCAGGGCAATTTAAGATGAAGATTTTAAGAGGGGGAGTTCAGCGAACACAGTGCGCTGCGCACCTCACGCTGGAGGATCTCTGCACAATCGAATCGATGCGCGCTTTCTTGCGAGGCTACCGTCATTGGATCCCACCACGGTGTGCGATTAAGCAGCCGGCATGTGCTTTCCGGGATGACATACTGCTTAAATTGAAAGAGGTGAAGCCGTTCCGATGATTCCTGCCGGACCCATCCGCGCGTCACCAGGCATCCGTAAAACCATTCGATCGCAGCCTGAAGATGCCCGACAGCAGCGGTACTGAGCCACTTCTTGACCAGCGCCGCAACCATAACCGGCTCACCCTGACGCGAGAGATCCTCGTAAAGCTGGATCAATGACGCTTCTAGACTCGGCTCAGGCCAGGCAAAAACCGTTCCCGTAATATCCGCAACGAGGCGTGTTCTCGGGCGGAGGCCCAGCAATGCACGCTGCGTGCTCGGGCGATATTCGAACACGCCTACAACTTCGTTTGCACGCAGCGCCGCGTTCAAAACCCGTTCCAGAAGAGGCTGCGATGAGGCTTTCGCATTCTCGAGCTCGCGCATCAGGTTTCCAAAAAGCACATTTCCGCCCTCTGGATTGGCATTCAGCATCGCAATTTCGCTTGGGGTCAGTTGGGGAACGGGATTCATTGACATACGGCTTCCTGAGTACACCGGACCCACTCAGTATAGGAGCCCTCTAGCGTCCCTGAGCTTACAGCTTCATTACAGCAATGCCGACCTGTGGAAATCCCGTCTGGAAGGGCCAGCTCCTGGCCAAGGCTGTTGCCGTCGGCTGCAGGAGATCCTACCCGGGATTGGGTGCTTCCTATCGCGGAGTGGCATGGCATGCGCAGGGCGGAGGTGAGATCCTTGTGCTGCGCAGTGATACGGGTCTCCAGAACCGGCTTTAGGCTTCTCGCGCCGCCGCAACGGGAGCCAGCGCAGCAGCGGCTGCGACCAGGCCGGCGATCATCAGGGTCAGGATCAATAGATCAGACCTGACATCGCTGAAGGCACCGCCTTGCTGCACAATTTCGATCACGGGCTGGATGATGTAATAGGTGGGAAAGATGCGCGCGATCCACTGCGGGATCGAAGGGAAGAGGTAGATCAGCGCCGGTGCATAAAGAATTATCCCGAGTGATTTAATCATCGCAAACAGCGTGTTAATATCTTTAACCCACATCCCGAGCAGGATCCCTATCGTCGATGCGAACACCGCTCCCAGGAAAAGCGTGAGCACCAGCAGCCAGGGATGAGCGCCAAATGCATTGTTCAGGAAAAGCGAGATTACCCCCATCGCCACCGCGACCAACACACCTAGCAGCCCTTTCGCAGTAAGAACCTCACCGATCGTGAGCGGCGTGACCGTGAGCGCGGTCAGGGTCCCACCTACCTTCTCTTCAACCACAGAGGTCGCGGTCGCCATCACGCCGCTGATCAGCACGCTCAGCAATACGATCAACGGCAAGAAGCGCTCTTCCCACGGCAGCACATCCCCACCGACCGTCTGCATGCTTATCCGCACCGGCGATTCCTGACCGGCGATCGTCCGGACGATCGTGATCAGGCTCGTGGCGAGGATCGTCCGGTGTTTGAGTTGGCTCTCCCCCCACAGGTACGCCGTTAAATCCACCTGCCGGTCGTCTGCCACAGCCACATCGAATCCAGCTGGCAGCACCATCCCCATATCGATCCGGCCACGCTCTACCACGTCAACCAGTTCGCCCTCAGTCGCGAAAATTTCGACATCAATAGCACTTACCTCGCTCGCCAGCTCCGGCAACCTTGAAGCTCCCAGATCGACGATACCAAGACGGGCTTTGCCGGTGAAGAACGTCCCGAAGAGCAGTGAGAGCACCAGCGAGATGACCACCGGAATCACAATCGCCAGGATGAACATGAAACTACCCAGGCCGTGCACGAGTTCCTTCCAGAATAGCACACCGATTCTGCGGATGCTCATTGGAAACGCCTCCTCAACACGAAGACCCCGCTTGAGACGAAAAACAGTGTGAACACGCTCAAACCGAGGAACATGGGCGCCAGCGCCTGCCAGCCGGAGTCAAAATTCACAGCCTGGTGGATGATCTCAACCAGGTAATACGATGGCAGGATGCGGATCCATTCCGTCGCCATTCCAGGAATGAGGATGTTGATCGAGGGTATCGCCAGGAGCAGGATTGCCAGCGTACCCCACCCGATTACGGACATCATGTCCTTCGAGACCGAGGCGATAAGAAACGCGATCCCGCTAACCATCACTGCGCCCAGGAAAAGCGCCGTGATGATGAGCAGCGGTTGGTTCACAAGCCCCCCGGTTATCAAGATCAACAACAGCGCCTGCCCGAAGGCGAGTGTTACGCCGGTGATCCCTTTCCCCAGAAAGAGGCTGGTGACATTCAGAGGCGTGACCAGCAGCGCCTTGATCGTTCCCCAGGCGATCTCGGTGGTGATCAAACTCGCCAGCCCGAGGGTCTCCATCATCAAGACAAACACGGTCAAGAGCGGGAGCATGCGGTCGCGCGGCGGAATTTGATTGCCTGCCAGATCTGTGCCGATGATGTTTTCGGAAACTTCGAGTGACAGCCCCTCGCCCTGCAGTGCAAAGACCATCTCCTCGATCAGCAGCGGGTAGACATCCCGCAGCTCCTCCGGCAAGGAGGTCGAGTAGAGCAGGTTGACCTCCGGTTTCGCGCCCGGCTCAAGATCCTGGAGGAACGTCTCCCCCAACACATATCCGACCTGGAGGTCACCGCCCTGAATAGCCTGCTCCAGCCCGGCCTGGTCCTCAAAACGAGCGATGACCAGACCTTCATCTTCGAATGCCTCAAAGAAAGTCCCGGGGAGCTCTGGTGCGACCCAGCCGATCTCGATCGTCTCATCCACCTGAGCGGGCATCAGGAAATAAACCCCAGTATAGAAGACAAGTGCCAGCACAGTGATCAGCGCGAAAAAGCGGTTCTTGAAATAGAGCTTAATGTCTTTCCCTACAAGGGCGAGGATCCGCCGGGCCCAATTCATACCAGCCCCCTGCCGGTGAGCTGGACAAAGATGTCCTCGAGCGTAGCTTCTTCGCTGTGCACCGTGATGACCTGTTCGTTCTCAAATAAAGCCGCGATCCTGTCCGGTGTCTCGGGAGCGTCGAGCACGATCTCCCGAATTTCTGTGCCTTCACCCGCCGACCGAATCTCAGCGCGCAGCATTCGTTTGCCGTAGCGCTGCTTCAACTCGGCCGGCCGGTCCAGCGCCACGATCTTCCCCTGATCGATAAATGCGACCCGGTCTGATAGCTTGTCCGCTTCGACCATGTCGTGCGTCGTCAGGAAGACGGTCGCGCCCCGGGCGCGCTCCTCAAGGATCAGGTTCCGGATGGAAATCGCTGAAGTCGGGTCGAGCCCTTCGGTAGGTTCATCAAGGAAGAGAACCTCTGGAGAATTAACCAGCGCTCTGGCGACCATCAGACGCTGTTTCATCCCCTTTGAATAGCGTTCAACCGGCTCGCTCCCACGCCCGTCGAGGCCGACGCGATCGAGCAGACGTTCGGCATCGAAAACGCGAACACCGAACAGGCGTGCGAAGAGCTTCAGGTTATCAAGGGCGCTTAATTGTTCATACAGGTTGGTGATTTCGAAACACACCCCGATCCTCGCCTGCACGGCTTTCGGATCCCGGGCGATGTCGATGTCGAGCACCATCGCACGCCCGGCCTTCGGACGGAGCTGGCCGGTCAGCATCCTCACCGTCGTTGATTTGCCGGCTCCGTTTGGACCAAGGAATCCCAGAATTTCTCCCCTGCGGATTTGAAAATTGATCTGGTCCACAGCGGTCAGCGGGCCGTATTGATAGGTCAAACCTTCCGCAAGAACGGCGATGTCAGACATTAATCCCTCTTCTCCTGAACGAAGCCACGCACAAGATCGCGGCGAGAGCAAAGATATGTTTTCCCACAATTTCATCTGCTGATCGAGCGCGATCAGCACTTGAGCCAGGTAGGCCACACAAGGGATCAGGAAATCTTTGTCAACCGGGCAGCACTCTTTATTGTGAGGCTTCAGAGATGCCGAGGTCTTCGATCCAGTGTTTCCGGCCGGGTGATCATCCCCCTTAAGGCAAGAATCCAGACCTCATATGAGAATTCGCGAGACAATCGCACCTGCGGAGTCGGTTAGCTTGCTGACGGCTGCGCAGCAGAACGGTGATCGTGCGTCTGAGAGATGATTGCGCAGCATGGTACGCGATCTGCTGGAAACAGGGATGATGTCGGCCCGTTACTGCTGGGGGTTTACCGCGTCCCAGATCGGCTGATAGAGCACACCGATGGGGCCAAGCTGTTGGCTTTCGCCACTTATGCGGTCAGCCTCCAGATCCAGATTCTGATTCTCGAGCAGGACCATGATGCCCTGCAATTCATCAAAGCGGTACAACCTGATCCGCTCCTCATCCTGGCCGGGCACAAGCGTCTCATCGTACGGCATACTCACGATCACATTGCGCGCCGGCAAGCCAGTCTGGATGTTGATAAAGTTGCCGACCGCACCGATATTGCCGGCGAAGCCCGGCGCGCCGACCATCAGCTCGGCCTGGAACGATTCGCTGTGATCGCCCAACCCTTCCAGCACGACAGACAGCCCGTGCTCCTCGACCGTGAATTCCTGGCGGTGCCACTCCTGCGAATCGGGGATTCCATCCCCATCCGTATCGACATGCTCGGGATTCGTGCCCAGGCGCTCCTCGCTCTCGTCCGAGAGGCCGTCCCCATCACGGTCGTCGGTATCAGCGAGGGAGCCGCCATGGGCAGCCGCCATGTCCCCGATGCCATCCCCATCGCTGTCGAGCTTGAGCGGATTGGTCCCATAATCCCGCTCGAGTCCCGTGGGGACACCATCCAGGTCAAAATCCTCCTGGGGATCCAGGATGCCATCGCCGTCCGAATCGGCGGAACCCGGTGAAGCGTGTGGGACGGTGTTGTTGATCTCATAGTGATCGCTCAGGCCATCCCCATCCGAATCGAGCGTAAATGGCCCCGAACCCCACTGCAGCTCGACCAGGTCGACGACCCCGTCCTCATCCCGGTCCTCGTCATATTTCAAGAACCATACGCTGCGCACCGCTGCAGCGGCGTCCCAGAGCGGCAGAAGCGCGTTCAACCCTTTGCGCACCTCACCCTGCCCCCAGGCGTTCTCGAGGCTGGAGTATGCCTGCTGCACCCGGCCGACCTCGGTCTGGGCGGCGTTGACTGCCACAGGCGAGACTTCATCACCGGCGTCTTTCGCAGATTTCAATATGACCTCGGCGTCCTTTTTCGCAGTCTCAATGATCAGGCGATCGACGAGCATAATTTTCTCGAGGGCGTTGATAAGGGGCTCACGCTGTTCGCCGCTGATCTCCGGCTCTGAGAGGATGCGAATCAGGTCATAAGTGAGGGCGATGTCGTGCTCCAGAGTTGATCGATCCGGGATGCGGACATCATCGATAAAGCGCCCGCTGTCGGCGGCGTATGTCGCCAGGCGTTCGCTGGAAAGCTGCAGTGCGGCGGTTGGACCTTCCGCACCCCGGGAGCGGAGAAGCTCGAGCACCTGCTCGCGCAGGGCGGGCACATCCTGGTCCAGCGACGCGTTCATCGCCGCTGCGGCGCGCTCGGCGATGAAATCGGGCACCGGGCGCGGGGTTGCAGTCCCACCGATCCCGAGAAACGGGACGTTTTCAATTCCGGGGATGTCTTCTAGACTTTCGATCTCGGGCATAACGCAGCCTGTCAGCAGACCAAGCACAAGCAGCAAATGCGCAGCCCTCAGGAAACCTCTTTTTTGGATCATCGACTCCCTCGCATGGCAACCAGAAGCCAATTGTGCCACGCTTGTATTATGCCCAGCATTTAAGAGTTCAACAACCCACTAATATTCCTATAAACGGGTTTCAGACATAGCCGCTTACAGAGGTCGGCTTGAGTTATGGCATCTGATAATCTTTAGCAGGCAATCGCTGTTATACAAGGAAAGAGGGAGACAGTCCGATGGCTGTCTCCCTTGATTATTCCATATCCCTTCCGGAGGGCAGAGTTGACTACAAAGGACCATCAACCTTCGGCGGCGGGTTCGATCTGGACCTCTTCACTATCGTAAGCATTTAGTGGCAAAGAGACTTCAAAGACCGACCCCTTGCCAAATTTACTCTCCAACTTCAATTCGCCACCCATTAATTGGGTCAGGTTGCGGGCTATCGCCAACCCCAAGCCTGTCCCTTTTATCTTGGAAGAACCCGCGATGGGTTCCAATTGACGGTATGCTGTGAAAATCTTTTCAAATTGATCCTCGGGGATTCCTGGCCCAGTGTCACGAACGGTCATCTTCCAAAACCCCTCCTTACCTTGACCAATTGAGATCTTTACATATCCTTCTTCGGTGAATTTAACCGCATTGCTCGCCAGGTTCATGAGAACCTGAACAACACGGCTCTCATCCCCGACGATCGTCCGGGGCAAATCCCCGGAAAGTTCGATCTGGAAATTGATACCTTTTTCCCCAGCCAGACATTCCAACGCCCCTGCAATCGTTGAAACGACGTTCTCCAATTCAAATGAATGGTGATCGACCTCTAGTTCACCGGCTTCGATCTTTGAAAGATCAAGGATGTCATTGATGACGTTCTTCAAGTGTCTGGCGCTGTTGATCACATGCTCGAGAGCACTGCGCAGGCGATCATTGATCGGCCCATAAGCTCCCCTCAGAACCAGATCTGTGAAGACGATCATCGCGCTCAACGGCGTACGAAGCTCGTGGCTCGTTCGTGCGGTGAATTGAGATTTCATTTCGCTTGCAGTTTCAAGCTTCTTGTTCGCCTGCACGAGATCGTAGGTAGCATCATCCAGCGCCCTGCGGAGATCGCGGGTGGACATATCGTTTGTCATCGCAACAAAGATGAAGGCGAGCAAGACGATGACGAAAATGATAATCTCGCTTGAAGCAGCAGGAATCGGTGCGGGTCTAAAATCAGAATGCGTCACCACTTGTGAGACCAGATACAAGGCACCGGCAGCCATAGCAACATAGAGGCTGCGTCCGGGACGCAAGATCATGCCCGAAGTGACGATCAAGATCAAATACCCTGGGACGAGGATGGGATAAAAACCTTCAAGCGTCAGCGCATTAACCGCGATAATGATCAGTAGAGAGCTTACGTACGCCTGCCCAGCGAGGTCTGGTCTTCCAATCCTTGCCCAATGGCGCGCAATCAAACCGACGGGGATGATCGACAGACAAAGTAAAAACGCAATCAACAGCGGCAATGAAAAGTTTAAGAAGAGCAGAACACCCATCAATATGTTCAGCGGGATGCTGTAAAGCAACCCGCGATTGCAGACCGCGATCACTAAGCGTGTTCGCCGCTGGGTCTCTAATTCCTCATAAGGAGATTGATTATTAAACGGATCAGCTAGGTTCATTGATGCTTCGTCGCTCAGATCACTGAATGGAGCTCTGTCGTTCCCTCATGACCTTTTGTGCACGAAACATGCCAGCAGGGGTTGCAATCTCTACATCAACGCCGTTTTCGCGAAACCATTGACGGTACTCTTCTCTCCAGAAAAAGCCGTGTGAATTCCGGTTGCTGCGAATGACCAGATTGAAGTAGGGATTGGCCTGCGGCTTGAAGGGTTGAACTCCGAATATCCAGCCGCCAGGCTTTGTGACTCGCACAGCTTCGGCGATCGCTTTGCGAGGATCAGAGGTCCAATGCAGAATGAACTGCCAGTATACGGCCTCAAAACTATCGTCGTCGTAGGGCAATCGCGTTGCGCTGGCTTCTTCGAAAATCGGTCGATTAGCCTCTGTGATTCTTGGGGGGTCCTCTGAGAGTTCGAGAAGGTAAGTTTCGAAACCCTTTTCAGCTTCTGCGATCATGCTCGGAACCGGGTCGACCCCCGTGATCTTGATGTCGCCGTCGAATTTCAGCCAGATATCTGCGCTCTCCCGACCACTTCCGCAGCCAATGTCCAACAACCTTTTCCCGCGCATTTGATCAAGATTCCTGGTCCCAATGAATTCGAAGGCTCCGGCGCGCATCGACTGGTAGATCTTATTTCCCAGGATCTGGTTAAATGTGTGAAAGAGGTCATTTCCTTCTCGCTCAAGCGCGGTGGAGAAATCGATGTACTCCTCGCGGAGCCTGTCAAGGATGTTCGAGGACATCCCCTGCGCCAGGGCTTTGAATGGTCTTATGCGCGGATCGACGTCCCGCATCACTTCATCAATGCCGGGCACCTGGAAATCTTTGACCACTTGATAGCGGCCATTCTTCTTCTCAATCAGGGTCTTTGGATCGGCTGATAAAGTCTCCATGACTTCACGTGTGTATGAGCCGTCGACAAATCCGAATTCCGCGAGGATTTCTCCGTATGTTCTTGGCTGCTCAAGAAATCTGAACACCCCGATGTGATCCAAGCACGACAGAACATAAGAACGGAACATCTGGTCCGCCTGCCGACCCGCGGAAAGCCCGGTGCCGACACTCGATAAAATATGCAGCCAAACTTTGAGAATGCGCATTGACCACCCCTGAACACGAGAGCTGTACTACATGTTCAGATATGGTCGCATGAATCGTATGAATTCGTCAACTTCAATGGGCTTTGCGAAGTAGTCATCGCAACCTGCTTCGAGGGCCTTTTCACGATCGCCGATCATCGCATGCGCGGTGAGCGCCAGTATGGGGACTCCCTGGAAGCGCGGGTTGCTCCTCAACGAACGTGTGACTTCCCACCCATTTAGCTTGGGCAGGCTCAGATCCATCAGGATCAGGTCGGGTTCAAGTTCGTAGGCCAGCCGGATGGCTTCATGACCGTCCTGCGCTGTGAAAACATGCTTCACCCCAAGCATAAGCTCCAGGATCTGCTGGATAACCGCGATGTTGGCTTCTTCATCCTCCACGACCAGCACACGCATCGATCCGGGATCGAGCCCTTTTCCTGCTTTGACTTTGACCTCTGTTGTCGATTCCATCCTGCAGCCTCAGTATTTTCCTACCGACGAAATGCAATAAATCGTTGGCGCTGTGTTTATCGCGGACCCCGCAATCTAACCGCGGCCGTCATTACATCCAGTGCAGAATCCATGCCAGCCAACCCTCATGCACTGCAGAGCAGGAGGTTGTCAACCGAGTTATTGAGCTGTCTCTTAGATGGCGGGTGCGGCACGCGCGCTGGTTAAGGATCCAGAGCGACCGTACGGCTTTCAGAGCCTGGTCTGACACTCGCGTTTATGTCGGATCGTCAAGTCCGGTCAGCTCGAGGCTGAGATCCCAGAGCCTCCGGGCAGCTTCACCGTCAACGCTGTGCGGAGCCGAAGGCACCTCCTCACAGTCGACAAAGTATTTTCCGGTCACGCCGGCCACGTCCTCAGCAATCGCCAAGTAGACCGGAGTTTCGGCACCTTCCTCCGGGCTTTTTGCGATCAGCCGCATGATCGGGCTGACCAGCCAGCCGATCAAGCGATTATCGGAAGCGATGTGGGTGGCGATGAAACCGGGGTGCAGCGCGTTCACAGTCACTTTCGAGGGATCCAACCGGCGGGCGAGCTCATGGGTGAATAATATGTTTGCCAGTTTGGACTGCCCATAGGCTTCAAAAGGACGGTAACGTTTCTCAAACTGCAAGTCATCGAAATGCATCTTCGAGTTTCGATGTGAAGTGGAGGCCACATTGATGATGCGCGCCGGCGCGCTTGCCTTCAACATATCCAGCAGCAGCAGGGTCGCCGAGAAGTAGCCCAGGTGGTTCAGCGCGAATGTCATCTCAAGCCCGGCTTGATTTTCGTGGCGGGTGAGGAAGAATTCACCGGCGTTGTTGATCAAAACGTCGAGGCGCGAGAAGCGTTCGTGTACCTCTCTCGCAAAGCGGCGAATGTCAATCTGATCAGCGAGGTCCACGACGGCATAGTCGATTCCCGGATTGCCGGTCTCTCCGGTAATCCACTCCACCGTTCTTTCGCATTTCTTTTCATCGCGGCTTGCGACGATGACCCGTGAACCAAGTTGAGCCAGCCGGAGCGCAACCATTCGTCCAATTCCTGAGGTCGCGCCGGTGACCAGGCATGTCTTACCCGACATCGGACGTGTTTTATATTCCATCGGTGTGTAAATCCCACCCCTTCTTCCATGTCCCGAGCTCCCCAGCGGAGCATTCAGGATGAATGCGGCGATGCAGCAACCTGTTAATTCTAAATCACATCCCGCGCGGAATCGCACAATTTTACCCACGTGAAAAATCCACTACAATCTGAACGTGAAATTTTTCGCGAAAGAGGTTCACTGATGTCCGAGTCACTGCGCATCTGGGTGGAGATCATCTTCAACCTGCTCTACCTTATGACCATCTGGGTGATCGTCATCGCCATGACCCGCAGGCTTGACAAAGTCCCTCCACCTGACCTGAGAGTCGCGCGCTACTTCATCCTGGCATTTGCGCTGCTGGCGATCGGCGACACCGGGCATGTCGGCTTCCGCGTGTGGGCTTACGCACTGGGAAACCCGGAGGCCAGAGTTTACGTATCGGGCTTGACGATGGGACTGGTGGGACTTGGCGCGTTGTCGACTGCGATTACAGTAACCCTGTTCTACGTCGTTATGCTTTATATCTGGGCGGCTCGTTTCGAAAAACGGTTCGGTGTGTTCGGTGGGATACTGATGCTCTCTGCTGTTGTCCGGCTCGGCCTGATGACTCTTCCCCAGAACCAGTGGAACCTGACAGTGCCTCCGCATCCCTGGTCCCTCTGGCGCAACCTCCCGCTTGTCGTACTCGGCCTGGGCGTCGCATTCCTGATGATGCGCGATGCCCTGCGGGCTAACGACCGTGCCTTCCAGTGGATCGGCATTATGATCCTGCTTTCTTATGGGTTCTACATCCCCGTGATGCTCTTCATCCAACGGGCTCCGGTCATCGGAATGCTGATGATCCCGAAAACACTCGCTTACGTAGCGATCGCGGTTATCGGCTACCTGTCGATCTTTCAGCCCGCAGAAAGTCCACTGGCAAGCGCTGAACTCTCATCAGCGAAGCAGATTCGCCGGTGAACGCCTGAGAGCGCTACACACAGATGCATGATAACTACCCCCGCTACTCGCTCCCCGCTCGTCCGCTTGCGTCCATGTTAGTTTCGTTTCTCGCACGAAGGAGAAGAAGTTTCCGCACAGACGCGCTCGCCCTGCTCAACGGAATCTATCCTGGCGTACGGCTGCTCGGACCGGTCCCACAACCTCCTGCAGAGGGAATGATCGTGCTGGTGAATCATTATTCACGCCGCGGATTCCAGGCCTGGTGGATCGCACTGGCGGTATCGGCAGTCTTCGATGCCGAGCTCCATTGGGTAGTCACCTCCGCATGGGTTTACGATGACCCCATTCGCTCCAGCACAATTACACCTGTGTCCCGCTGGCTGCTTCGAAGGATCGCTCACGCATACAACTTCACATCCATGCCAGCGATGCCACCCAAACCCGAGGACGCGCAACTGCGCGCAGGTGCCGTTCTTTCACTGGTACGCTTCGCAAAGAGCGCCCCGCAGCCAATCATCGGATTTGCGCCTGAAGGGTTTGATTCCGCCTCCGGACAATTGCAGCGGCCACCCGAGGGGGTCGGCCGTCTGCTCGTACACCTGGCCCGGCAGGGGCTTAAGTGGTCGCCAGTCGGCGTTTATGAGGATGAGGGCGCTCTGAACTTGAATTTCGGTCCGATCATCGAGCCGGTTATCCCCGATCCGGCACAACCCACTCTGGATCGCGAGGTCGCCGACCAGGCGATGGACGCCATCGCGGACTGTCTGCCTGATCGGTTGCACGGTCCTTACGCCTGACTTTGAGGTGCAGCATGCAAAAACGCGCGTCCGCTTTCGAACTTGTCAGCCTGAACACCTATTGGGTTGGCTTATCCTTCATGTGGAACAGCCTGCACGTTCTGATCCTCCCGGCGGTTTTGCTTGGATTCGTAGAAGACGCCCGCAAGAACACTGTGCTGGGTCTCTTGACCTTCACCGGGTTGATTGTTGCTATGGTCGTCCAACCCATTTCCGGGGCATTGAGCGACCGCTGGTACCTGCCCTTCGGACGCCGGCGCCCATGGATCGCGGTGGGTACGTTGATGGATTTACTCTTCCTGGCAGTGCTCACGTTTGCCGGTGGGCTGCCGTTATTAGCGTTGGGGTATATCGGATTGCAGTTCACATCCAACATTGCGCACGGCCCGGCTCAAGGTTTGATGCATGATCGGGTTCCGCTTGAGCAAATGGGCATGGCGAGCGGTATCAAAAACCTGTTCGACATGGCCGGGCTGGTCGTATCCTCGCTGTTGGTTGGCCGCATCCTCACCGAGCGGAACGTCCCACTTGCACTGGGAGCGGTTGCCGTTTTCCTCGTGCTGAGCAGCCTTGTTACGCTCTTCGGCGTTCGTGAGAATACGCACCTCCCAGACGATGCCGACGATGGGGCGAAACCTTTCGATTTCATCATCGGATCTTTAAGAGGGCAGCGTGTCTATCAGCGGCTGATCCTCTCCCGGCTTTTTTTTCTGACCGGCGTGTACGGTGTGCAGACGTTCGCCCAATATTACATTCGCGATACGTTAGCCGTGCCTGACCCGGTCAAACTCACCGGCGATTTATTAGCCACAATCGTGCTTGCGCTCATTGGATTCTCTTTGATCGCAGGATACTTATCGGACAGGATCGGACGCAAACCATTGCACATTGTCGCCGCGCTTCTGGTCGCTGCGGGCAGTCTCCTGATGATGTTTGCGCATGATGCCGGCGCCGTCCTGATTTTCGGGAGCGTGATTGGAGCAGGTATCGGTTTGTTCATCAGCGCCAACTGGGCGCTCGCCAACGACCACGCGCCGGCCGGCGAGGCCGGCAAATTCCTGGGCCTGACAAATCTGGCCACTGCCGGTGGAGGTGCTTTAAGCCGCCTGGCAGGCCCCGGAATCGATAGCCTGAATGCGCTCAAACCGGGAGCGTACCTCGGGTATGACGGCTTATTCATTTTCGCCGCCGCTGTCGCGCTGCTCAGTTTGCTGGCGCTCAGATCAGTGCCCGAGCTGCACCATCGCAAGGAGACTTCATGATCCTCCGGGCTTACGATTGCCTTACTCCCTGCATGCAATCGTGACACCCCGATTTGCCCGGTCTATAATGAGTTCAGAAAAGCTCTTCGGTCGCCAGATTGAATGACGAACGCTGCAAGGATTGTATTTTCGGTCGGATCGGCTGCCATCCTCATCGCAGGCTGCGCTGGGACGCCCGTGGTCGAACCGGCCATCGCCCCGGCCGAACCACCATCGCAGGCCGGCGACCCGGCCACACTGCCCGCGACCGAAACCCCCATGCTGCTGCCGCCAACCTGGACCTCAACCCCGAGCTCGACTCCAAAACCGGCCACGGACACACCGGTGGATCCCGAATTCACCGCGACAGCCGCCCCGCTTCAAGCACTGAGCACCTTCACGCCCATCCCCGCTGACATCATCGCACCGGCGAGCGTCACTCAAAACTGGGTTGGATGGAAATGGATCGAAACGACGAACACCAAACTGCGCGTCCCCGAGAGCTACGAAGTGTTCGACCTCGGTCAGGGAATGGGCGAACTCATCGTCGCGCTGCTTGAAGGTCTGACGGAAGGCTTCGAGAAGTCCTTCGAAGGGCTGGAAGGCTTGAGCGGCGAGGAGATCCAGATTGCACCAACCGAGATGGGATTCACAGCGCCGGAACTCGAGGGAGCGTTCGATTTCGATTTCCTGATCGCTTTTGATGACGATTTCATCACCAGCGTCGTGCTCGCCAGCGAACCCACAAGTCTGAGCCTGGATTTCGCAATGCAGCAATCACTGCAGCAAATCGAAGGGGATTTCCGGGTGCTCTCCAGGCAAGTCATCGAAGGCGCTCCCTACGAAATGGGACGCTTCATCATCGAGGTTCATGATCCCGAGATGAACCGGGACGGCCGGCAATTGCTTTACATCATCCTGCATGAAGGCCAGGCTTACTCTCTCGGGTATCAGACGCTGAAGTCAAAATTCGGAGCCCGGCTCCCGGTCTTCGAGAAAAGCGCAAGCACGTTCACCATTAAATAAATGCTTCGACTCACACCCGGAATACCTGCACCGCCTCTGCGGTTCTTCACCCGACGATCGATCCACGCGACTGCACAGCCTTCAGAATCCGCTGATTCTGGATCAAAACTAATATCCTCCACCTGACCAGATGGCTTTCCCTGCAGCCGGGCATCGCGGGACCCATCCTTGAGCGGATTTGCCGAACGGCTCAACCCGTTAGACTGAGCTTGGATTTCAAGATTTATTGCCGAATAATTGGGTTTGTCGCATTCTTGTAACCTGATCGTGATACTCCTGCAATCTCACGGCACCATACTGGATCATGGCGGGATCGATCTACCGCCTTCCAGCAAAATTATTTGAAAGATCATCCGGGAACAAAAACAGCCCGATCGACGTCCTGGATGAAGGAGTAAGGAAAGATGAACACAGAATTGAACGGCCTGATGATCCTGCAATCGCTCCTCGCCGCCCTGCTGATGATCGGTGTGCTGGCGACACTTTACTGGTTGATCGAGAATCCGGTGCTGAACGACGAGGAGATGCGCGACGTGTTAGAACAGGCCCGGTCGATGCGCTCTGAGGCCCTGCGCAAGTCACGCAGAATTGCGAGACAAGAAAGTGAGCGTTTGTACCACTAGGCGCCTGGCATGCGCACAACTGAACTCAAAACGAAACACGGGCCAGACAATAAAGATTGAGCCCGAGAGGCAATGATCATGAATACCAGTCAGAGTCTTCAAGCGTATATTAATTCGAATCTACGGGGTCCTGCACGCTGGCGCATCATCGCGCCGCTCCTGATGGTCGCGGCTCTCGTGGGCGCCTGCCAATTCGCGCCCGTCCGGGATGTGACCCCTACCGTCACACTGGCAGTCCCTCCGGCGAGCATCGGAGGGCGTGCCTGGCTGAATGAATGTGAATCAGCCGGGATCTGCCCGCGACTGTTGAGGATTCATTCGAAGTCGCGTTTGAACAGGCCCTGATCGTGGAAGCACCGGGGGTCCTGGCGAACGATGCTGATCCCGATGGCGATGAAATCACCGCTGTCCTCGACCAGGGTCCATCGCACGGAGAGCTCGTGTTGAACGCCGATGGCAGTTTCCAATACACGCCAGAACCCGGCTTCACCGGCAGCGACAGCTTCACCTACTGGGTTGAAGACGGCAAAGGAAGATCGGAGAGCGTCACCGTCTCGCTGACCGTCCTTCCGCCAGCCTAGGATCTTGTACCCGGGAGAGGCGACGATCTGGCAAAGATCACCGGAGAAAATCCAGATACCGGGGTGCACGCGCAGCACCGGCCGCATGCTGTCCCCGGAACTGCTCCGGCAGCAGGGCGGCCATCTGCGCCATCACTTCCGCTAACATCGCCTGACGCAGCGTTCGGTTGACCTTCTCACCACGTGAATTCAAACGAAACGGGGTCCCTACCTCGATCCGGAAGGGGGTGCGCCTGAGCCGCTTGAGATTCTGCTGCCAGTGAGCATCACCATGGTGGACAACCGGCAGGACCGGCGCCCCAGTCTCAAGCGCCAGCACAACCACCCCCGCACGCCCCCGCCCCAGGATCCCATCTCGGCTGCGGGTGCCTTCCGGAGCCAGCGCAAAAATATCCCCTGCCTGAATGCGCTCAGCCGACGACCGCAGGGCTTTCGCATCCGGCGCACCGCGTTGGACGGGGATGCCGCCGTAGGTCGTCAGCAGCCAGCGCATCCACCGGCTTTCCAGCCGGTAGGAAGCGAAAAAGCCTGAGACCGGCCGACCGCCCAGGCGCGGCACGAGCACCGGGATCTCAAGCGCGTTGACATGGTTGCTGACAAGGATTAATGGGCCACGCGGAGGGACCCTTGCGAGCGCATCCGCCTCCACCTCACAGATCGCCGTGGTGAGCAGATAGAAGAATGCATTCAGGGCGCGACGGGCGAAGGGATTTCGCGTTGACATGTTGCTGCCTTTGGTCTCATCCGGCGGGATCATGTCCGTCATGGTGGGGGATTAAGGATGAAGGGCCGGCTCGATGAAATGCCAGGTTTGGCCCCGATCCTCGGTTGCTACCAACGCCAACTCACTACCGGCGCGCGCCACCGCCCAACCGTAATCGGCATCGACGAAGCTAAATTGACCATCCCAATTGACTGTTTTCCCCAATTCCCAGGTGACCCCGCCATCTGCGGTCCAGTAGATCTCACGGCTTAATGCGAAGCCGCGCGTCTCATCCAGGAAGTAGATGTCACCCCCCGGAAATTCCCAGGCGTCCCACGATTGGCCACCGTCAGCCGATCGGTAAAATAGTTCGCGCTCGACCTGAGGATCGCTGTAGGAAGTGCACGACGCAGCCAGCAGCACCAAATCTGCGGTGAGAAATTGCGGTGAATATGTCTCGCAGTACGCATTGGCTACGGTCTCCGGATCCTGCCGGGGAGGCGGAAGTATGACCCGTTCCCAGGTGCTGCCCCCGTCTACCGTGCGCTCAATCGCAGGTCCATCAACCGGGCAGTTATCAATCGTGGCCAGCCCGAAGGTAGGGTCACCGAACGACCATCCCGTCTTGCGGCAGCTCTGCAATCCGCTGCCGCCGATCGCCTCAATGAGCCTCTCCCAGGTGGCGCCGCCGTCGTGCGTGCGGTAGAGCGAGATCGGGTAGCGGTGCATTCCTGCACCACCATTGCGAGCCATAAACCAGCCTTCGTCGGGATTGACAAATTCCAATCGAGGCGGGAAGTCCTGGGTGCCAAGAACTGAACTCGATACCACCTCGCTCTGTTCCCAGCTCACCCCGGCATCCCGTGTATGCCAGATGACGAACTCCGCGCCTCCAGGTGGGGACGGCTCGAGGACGGCGGGGAAATGCAGGACCCAGGCGAGATTCTCATCCAGAAATTCGCTGACAAACCAGCGCGCGATCCCTGGCGCTGGAGCGGTCCCAATCGGGGGCGTGACATCCCGGAAGGTTCTCGCTCCGTCTTGAGTATGAAGCACGCGATCCCGGCCGCGCTCGATACCGCCGATTGCCCAGCCACTCTGCCGGTCGATCATCTGGATAAATGCAATTTCCAGATCAGCATCGGGAGGCAGCGTCGGCACCTGTCCGGTGGGTATCGTGCGTGCGGGTTCTGTCGGGGGAGAGGGTTGTAACGTCTCCGTCGCCGTCGCTGAAGGCGTGGGAAGCGTCTGTGTTTGAGTCACGGATGGCACGGCTGTGGCCTCCGCAGTAGTTTGCGGCATCAGCGACTGCTCAACGCCTGTGCCAGTGCAGCCGGCGACGAATGCCATCGATGCTGCGAGGACAAGCCAACACGGCCTACGTTTATTCATCCTGACACTTCCTCCTGAATCACGACCACCCTGCCGTCGATTCGTGTGAGCATGCTCCTCAACTGCTGATCATCTAAGGTTCCAGCAGGCATTCCCCGATCGGAACCGCATAACCGTTCCGGCTCCCGCACCATGGCCCGCTGGAGAAGGATGAATCATTATACAATCCATGGAATGCATTTTGATTGGGAAAGAGTTCTAAAATGAACGGAAAGCCAGCCTGCCATGCCTCGCCAAAGGACCCTTCCATGCGCATTTCGTCGGACGAGAGGCTCGCTTCGATCAGGAAAACTTCACCGTCCGAATTGTAATAGAAACCTTCAATCTGCCGGCCGTCTTGATGCAGAACGAGCGGGTTTCCTGACCGCTCACTCAAGTGCGTCTCGTGCTCCCATTCACCGCTCCAGAGCCCTTTCTCCTCCTCAAGCGTGAACAGGACTTCAACATCAACGTAGAATTGCATGCTCGCGTTCTCACCGTCCTCTGCGAGCACGCGCCAGTATCCTCTATGCCGGCCTTCTTCAAGAGGCGCTCTGAGAACCACCGCAATATCGACCGTCGCGCCGGGAGGGACGTGATACACGGTTCCGTCTGACCAGTCGCGGTCGCCGAGCTCAAGGTCCAGGTCGGTGCCCTCTTCAAAGAATCTGATCTTCACATCATCCGGTCCGCTGAATCGTTCCCCGCCGACAAAATCCAGCCGATCGGTGTAGCTCCACTCACAGGAGCCATCGTTCCGAAACCGCCATATTTTTAAGAAGATCTCACCCGGCGACACCCTGGCGCCATCACGGTAAGTGACATCTTCGATAAACGTCGCTTGAAAACAGGGCCGCGTTTCCATGGCAGTCTGGTCAGGAGAAGCTGCAGTGACGATCACTGCAGGAGTGTAGGTCGGTGCCTTCTGGGTTGGCCGCGCGGTGCGTGTGATGGTCGGGGTGGCAGGTGGTTCAGTTACAGGAGCGATAATCGGTGGACTAAGCGTATATTGAGGTGAACTGCCCGCGACTGGAGATGTCTGAGGATTAGCCGGTGCCGTTGGAGAGCAGGAGCTTAAGATCATAGCAATCAGTACGGCTCCACTAAAAAAAGCCGTGCGACTTAGCAACCCTTGCATCCATGCGTCACGGTTGCATCCTCCAGCGATGTGTTCGTGCCCGGACATAATTTTTATCCTGTTCAACCGGAGGAGACCTACTGGTGAAGGATCCCGATTATTGCTGTGCAAATGATATTAACTGACATTTTCCGGATCAATTACCTCGATCTTGAGCTCGCCAATATCTTCTAGCTCTTCAACAAAAGCCGGAAATTCGTGCGGAGTGAAGATCGAGCGCGGCTCGCGATCCGAGGGGCGCCCCATCACCAGAACCTGAGCATTTGTCCTCTCTGCAAATTCGCGCAGGCTGGAGCGTATATCACCAATCTGAATCTCATTCTCAACATCTGAAACTCCACTTTGAATCGCCTGATCGTGGAGCAGAAACAGGAGGTACTCCCCAATTTCGGCTAAGCGGTCGAAGAGCGTCTTGGTCGGGCTCATCGTCGGTGTTGCCGCAGCGAGAAAATCACTTGATATCACTAGAAAGAATGTCAGGCGCGCACCATGCTCAGCAGCCAGGTTGATCGCGTGCTGTACGGCGTTGCGATTGGCAAGTCTGCCGCGCACCGCGCAGGCGACATGTCTGATCTTGGTCTCGTTCGCTTTATCCATCTACATTCACTCTCCGATCTTAAAGGAAATGTATCAGCAACCAGATCAGCGCCAATGCAACCGTAATTAGCAAAGCCGGGAAACCCTTCTTCAGGAAGTAGCCATAGCTAATCGGATAACCAGCCGAATCGGCGATCCCGGCGGTGACCATGTTGGCTGAAGCGCCGATCAGCGAACCGTTTCCACCCATCGCAGAGCCGACGGACAAGCAGTAGAACAGCATTTTGCTCTCGGCTCCCGGTACGGTCCTGGATAGAAACGCGACAACGGGAAGCATTGCCGCAGTGAAGGGGATGTTGGCAATCACAGTCGACAGCACGGCGCTGAAGACTGTGATGCCGATCATGGCAAGTACGATGCTCTCTCCGACCAATCGGCCGACAACGCCGGCGATGATACTGATAAGGCCGACCTCCTGTATCGCCCCCACGGTGATGAACAACGCCAGGAAAAAGACCAGCGTGGTCCAATCCACGGCCTCGATCATCGCCTCAATATCGGGCCGGATCCAGACAAGCAGTGTCGTCGCACCCATCAATGCGGTTACAGCGGGAAGCAGATGGAACTGCTCGCCCAGCACAAACAGCACGATCATGCCCGCAAATACAATGCCGGCTTTCTTCAAGTTTTCGGCGTCCTCGATCTTGCCACGTTCAGCCAGACGCTCCATGAGCATCTCTGATGGTTTATCCGCATCGCGCAGATCTTGCCGGTAGATCAAGGCGGAATAAACCACGAGACCTGCGAACGCAATCAGCACCCCGGGGGTCAGGTTTATTAGAAAGTCGTTGAAGGAAATCTCTGCGAACGACCCGATCAGGATGTTCGTAGGCGTACCGACAAGCGTGCTTACGCCAATCACGTTGGAGGCCATCACTTCGGGGATGAGCAGCGCCAGCGGGTTGATGCCCATCGCCAGCGCGATCTGCACGGTGATCGGGGTCATCAGGAGCATTGTGGTGACGTTGTCGAGAAAGGCCGAGGCTACTCCGGTAAACAGCATCAGGATCGGAAGCAGCACATAAGCCCGGCCCTGTGATAATCGGTAGGCGACAAAAGCCAGCCACTGAAATATACCGGTGTCCTCGACGACGGCGATGACGATCATCATGCCCATGATCAAGAAGATCACGTTCCAATCCACGTACTGCAGCGAGCGCTCAAAGTCAAAGATGAACAACCCATCATCGACCAGGGATCCCAGATAGCTGAATCCGAAGACCAGCGTGACGCCGATCAGGGTAGCCAGCGTATTGTGGAACAAACCCGTGGCGATCAGCACGAGCACGACGAGAAAAACCATCGCAGCGACCCAGAAAGCTGGTGTGATTTTACGCTCGAGTGTCACCCGCGACAGAGTCAGCGATTCGCCCCGTTCCAGATGCTCGATGGAGCTCACCTGAAGCCGCATTTCAACATTTTCGAAATGTGCACGCTCAATCTGCACACTCATAGCTGCGGGGATTTGAGGCGGGATGGGGAGGGCGAACCGCCCGTCTGATTCGGTCTCGGTTGCAGCCAGATCCTCGCCGCTGTCAGCGTCCTGCAAGATGACGTCAGCGCCCACGATCGGCTCGCTCTGATGGTCCTCTATCAGTCCCACCAGGTAGGCCTGCTGGATCGTATCTTGAGCTTCAACCTGCGACGTCACCACAAAAACAGAGAAACTGAAGATGATTACCAGTAAAGACAACAGAGAGTTGCGCACGATCGGTTTCATGATCTTTCGATCTCAGAAAGCACTACCTTTGCCCCACTCTCTTTTTCTACCATTGCGACGAACGATTCAAATCGCTCTCGGGTGAAGACGTTCTCTTCGTGTTCAGCACGTGGACTGCCGAGAACGACATAGTCCGCTTCGATTTCCTGGCTGAACTCGATGATCCCTTCTGCGACGGTTCCGTCCCGGACAGCGCCCTGCGCTTCGACACCCTGATTCTCAGCTTTCTCTTGAGCTGCCAGCACGATGAAGTCGCCCATCTCATGCATCTCTTCCTTAATCACGCGCACACGACTGCTCTCCGTGTAGGCAAGAAAATCAAGATTGACGATATATAGAAAGTGCAAAACTTTCTTGGTTTCCTTGGCCAACGCAATCGCTCGTGAAATAGTCGGCTTACTCGTTGGTCCTCCACGGATCGCGCACACGATGCCGCTCATAAACGTTCTCCTGTCAGGTTAGGTCTGAATTCTTTATATCGGACTTGTTTAAAGGAATCAAATTTCGATCAGCAGATGGCTTGCACTAATCTTTCAGTGCCAGTTTCCATCCATTCCCCGGTCACCGGGAATTGGAATGTGAGAACTCCTGCAATACAATCTTGCCTGTAGCAAGAGAGCAGGATGTATTTAGATCGATGCTGTACTACCCTTGGAGCGCAACTTTTCATATCCACGGAGTGTACGCGTAGCGGCGACATTTGGGTTCGCAAGCATACGATAAGATTGCCTGGAGAGGCAAGGCTATGAATATGAAAAATATCATTCTGCCCATTTTGACCATAATGATTTCGATCCTGGGATGCGGCGGTGGCCGCAGATCGCCCGACGGAGATTATTTCTCACAGGAATACGAACCGACTGCCACGCTTGTTGCGATTCCCACCGCGCCCGAATCACTGCCTCAAAACCTGCCGGACGATGATGACCTCCGGGCGCTTATTGTTTACGCAAACACGATGAGCCCTCTCATCACGGCTTCCGGCGAGATCCTCCAGAGGGACGGCGAGATCCTCAAGCAGTCCGAAGAAAATGACCAGGTCCTTTGTGATGGGCGTCTGGCCTCCGACAACGAGATCCTCACGGTCTACATTGAGCAGGTTAGAAGTATCCGTGCTCCATCAGATGCCCGGGCGATCCATAACCTGGTGGTCGAGAGCGGTGAGGCATGGACCGAGGCGATGGCCAAAATCAACGAATTCTGCGCGACGGGCAACGCACTGCACAAAATCCCCGCCGCGCTGAGATTCTGGGATGCAGCCGCCAAGCTCCAGGATGCCGGGAACCGCTTCTGGCTTTTAATGATGTCTGAGGGCATTGAAGCCTGGGTTCAACGATAGGAGCACCAAAGACCGGGGTGCGGCAAGGGCTTTAAGCGCATGAACTCGAGGATGACACAGCGATATATTAAAGAGCTCCAGGATTGGCGCGCGGAGCTGAATAGAAGCATCCGGAATGAGAACGGCTGGCTGGCGCTGGCCGGCCTATTCTGGGTCGAGGAGGGCGACCACAGCATCGGGCGTTCGCCCAATTGCGACTTCGTGCTCCACAGCGCTGAAGCACCGGAAGGGTTAGGCGTGCTGACGCGACGAGGTCAGACTGTCTCCTTCGAAGCCGGAAGGGGAGTCACGGTCGAGATTAACGGCCATCCGCTGAAACAGGCGGAACTCACGGCGGACACTGACCCGGATCCTGACTTCCTCACATACAACGACCTGCGCTTCGTGCTGATCAAACGCGGCAGCCGTATCGGGTTGAGATATTGGGATAACAGCCGGAAAGAGCGAGTAGCGTTCCCTGACCGCAGCTGGTATCCCGTTCAACCGGAATACCGCCTGCCGGCTCAATTTCGACAGGCAGAAGCGGCGCGCACCATCCAAATTCCGGATGTCCTCGGTGATTCCACAGAGGAAACAGTGCTGGGGGAGATTCAATTTGAATTCGAAGGGACCCGATTCAGCCTTCACGCCCTGGAGGCCGGTGAGGGGCGCGCGCTCGTCCTCTTCGGTGATGAAACAAACGGAAGGGGCACCTACCCGGGAGGGAGGTTCCTGGTCGTCGATCTGGCGGATGGCGAGCAGGTCTGGCTCGATTTCAATCGCGCCTACAATCCGCCCTGTGCGTTCACGCCGTATGCGACCTGTCCGCTGCCCCCTCCCGTGAACAGACTTCCGGTAGAAATCGCGGCCGGCGAACGCTATATCTCCAACCCAGACCCCGCATAACTTGACAGCTGTTCAGGCCATCCATGTGATGCGAGACGATTCGCGCCGATGGAGCACGACAGGGACCGGGTCTACGGCGTTTGGAAAAGATCCGTGACGAGTGCCTGGATCAGGGGCCAATCGGGGGCAAGCACCTGGGCCCCTTCCTGCGTGACAAACGCGTTGGTCATCTCACGTGAGATCTGATGGCTGTCGAGCCCCTCCGGCCCTACGCGCACCAGGGTGAAGGTGAGCCGCAGCCATTCCAGTATGTTCAGGCTACTCTGCATGCTTCGCCGCAACTCGAACACTGCTGCCGGAATGCGCGGCCAGGCCGCCGGCTTCAGCATGCGACGCAAGACAGCTTGAACGAACATGCTGCCTTGTTGCATGCGGAAGAAATCATCCGTGCCGCTGCGATCACGCACGAATGCCAGCGCCTGCTCCCCTGACAGCGTGTGATCGCCGGCAGGCAGCTTCCCAACGGGATTCTCCAGGGTTATCGGGAGCCCTCCAAGCGCATCGATGAATCGGACCAATCCGGTGAATTGCACACTGACATAGTCATGCACTTCGACACCGAAATTGTGTTCCACGGCCGCCATCGCCGCCCCAGGACCGCTCCCGGACCGTTCGCCTTCAGCGAAGAAATGCGCCGTGTTGATGCGGTTGTAACCCACACCGGGGATCTCGACCCATAGATCGCGCGGGATCGAAAGGGTCGCAGCGTAAGGGCGGTGGGGCCGGTAGGTCATCAGGATCAGCGTATCACTGCGGGCGATCGTCGTCCCTTCGGGAGCCCGGTCCAGGCCTATGATCAGCACGTTATTCCGACCGGGGAACAGCAGCAAGATCAGCAACGCACCAAAGAATGCCAGCAGCAATAATGATCCTCTCCTGCGGATCGATCGCTGCGGTCTGGATGCATCGACCTGCGGCGGGTCTGTCCGGTGATCTACAAAAGCGTAAGGTTGCGTGTCTTCCACGTGGGGGTCTAAGGGCATGACCGGGGATTCTACCACCTCAGAGGCACCGGTTTCTTCATCGGCGCATAGATCTATGCTATCTTTATCACCACCTGCCTAATGAATTCGGAATGGGAGCCATGACGATCCCTGTAAGGTTGTTAACATCACACGGCGAGCTCGTCACGGCATCCTTCAGCGCCGATTCACTCGATCAAGTCGGTGCAAGGGAACCGGACGGCGTCTACACAATCGCGCGAACTTACCGCTCCGATCACGTCGTCATGCTCGAAGCACACATGGACCGGCTGGAGCGATCCGCCCAACTGGAAGGTATCCAGCTCGATCTGGACCGTTCCCGGCTTCGATCTGGTCTCCGACGGCTCATTCATGAAGCAGGATTCCCGGAGTCTCGTTTCCGCATTTCGATCGCGCGGCACAGCCCTGACACGGCTCTCCTGGCGGTTGAGCCGTTACGGGTCATTTCCGAGCAGTTGCGGATGACGGGCGTTCCGGCCGCCACGATCTGTATCGACCGGCCTAACCCGCAAGCAAAATCTAACCGCTGGATCCAGCCGCGCGAGCAGGCTCGCAGGCAGCTGCCGGATTGGGCGTATGAAGGACTTGTCTGCAGCCCGGACGGTGTGATCCTGGAGGGTCTTTCGAGCAATTTTTACGCCGTTGTTGAAGGAAAACTGCGCACCGCCCGTGGAACAGTGCTCGCCGGGGTTGCGCGCATGATCCTGCTGAAAGTGGCAGAGGGTCTCGTTGAAACCTCATTTGAGCCGGTACGGCTTGACGAGGTTAACGCTCTCGATGAAGCGATGCTCACCTCCAGCAGCCGGGGGATCCTGCCCATCGTGCGCATCGATGAAGATATCATCGGAACCGGAGAACCCGGACCGGTTGCACAGGAATTGTGGCGGCGCTACCAGCGCTGGGTGGAACAGCATTTGGAGAAGATCTAGCCGGATACCAGTTGAAGGATACCCGGTTGGTTTGCCTGCCTCGAAAGCTGCCCCGGGTAACCCCCGGGGCAGCTCGTGGTTATTCGGATTGCATATCGTTACTGGGATAGGGCCGCGCCGGAAGTCTGGAGGAAGTCTTCCACGAAGTCTCTCAACATCGGTTCCGGCAGCGCACCAACCTGTTCGCGCAGGAGCTCGCCGTTAGCGAAGGCAAGCATCGTGGGGATGCCCTGCACGCCAAACTGCATCGCCCATTCGGGATTCTCATCGGTGTTGATTTTGGCGATGACGAGCCGATCGCCATACTCGCCGGCCAATTTATCGAGGATCGGCGCGACCATCTTGCAGGGACCGCACCACGGCGCCCAGAAGTCGACCAGCACCGGCAGGGTCGAATTTAGCACC
>JARGGH010000020.1 GCA_029210945.1 Anaerolineales bacterium | reverse complement strand
TGGGCAGGGAAATAGAGTTCGCTTGCAAGCTTCGCTTGATATCCTCAACACCCAGGGTGTCTTCGGGGTTCCGAAGGGGACCTCGGTCGCAGTCTCCGGGTCGGGAGTTTTTAGTGACGCTTCGGACTCGGGTGGCACCTGCTTCGGCGACTCCGGCGGGCCGCAGTTCTTGGCGGGCACAAACACTGTCGTGGCGGTGACCTCTTTCGGCCTGAACGGCAACTGCGCCGGGACCGGTGGCGGATACCGCATCGACCAGGCTGATGACCTTGATTGGTTGGCTGGTTTTCTAGACTAGATCGACTATTCCAGTCCAATTGAATGGGCTTCCCAACTGGGCAGCCCATTTTTCTTTACCGTAGCAAGATTTTATAGATTTTGTATGGGTGCTCGATTCCGGGATCATTTATTCTTGTGTATACTTTGACCTGAATGTTGAAAACCCAACCCGTATTTACCTCCCGAAATCGCCTATTTCTCGCGCTGGCTGCCGCGCTGGGTTTTCTCTTGGCTGCCGGCGCGTTCTTTTTCACTGCCTCCGCCCAGGAGGACGACCCGCCGCCTCCCGACCGGCGTGTGATCACCTACGTCGCCGACGAGGGCTACCTGTGGTGGCTCAAGCAGTGGGAGGATAACGAGACGGTCTGCGAGATCCTGATCCCGCACGACGGCCTGCCCACCTGGGAGGAGGTCTCGAAGGTCTGCGGTGAGGACACTTTCGAAGCATGGCGCAAAACCAAGGCCTGCCGCGCGGCGGTGCGAGGCGGCGACACGAAGACCTGCAAGGGTCTCTTCCTGCTCTTCGCCGGCTACCTCGAGGGCGAACGCGCCGTCGTCGAGGAACTGCCCAAACCGTCCGTCGCGCTCACGCTCGAAGGCTGCGACGAACAAAACCTGAGCAACCTCTGCGTCGGCGACCCGACGCTGGTGCTTACCGCCGACGAGCCGCTCGCTGACGAACGCATCGTCTCGATCACCGCCGAAGTGGATGACGACGTCTACGAATGTAAGGGCTACCAATGCCGCATCCCGCTCGCTCCCTACAAGGACCAGGAGCTGAAGATGACCTTCTGGGCTGAGTCGACTTACGGCGACCGGACCGATGAATTCAGCGCACTCGTGCGGGCCAGCACGCTGACCTGGCCGGCGCGCCCGGGATCTGAGAACTGGCAGATCGAAGTCCTCAGCACGCAGTGGATCGGGGCGCCGCCGGCAGCCTGCTCGCTCACCTGGGGTTCCTTCCCGCCGATCGACCCGGAAGGTGCATGGCTCACCACACCCGAAGACGCCTCCGGTCTGGCAACGGACCGCGCCTACGACCTGCTCGCTGGCCAATTGCTGCGTTGGGGCTTCGTTGAAGCGCCAGACTGCCCTTGGGACGGTTTGCTGGCGGATGGCACGGCCAGCCAGTGCGGTGTGGATGCGACGCGGGCCGAGGTCGAAACATGGCAAAACCGCTTCGATGAGCGCATCTTCCAGGTCGCCCAGCGCACCGGCTTGCCGGCCGAACTGATCAAACGTATCTTCGCCCTGGAGAGCCAGTTCTGGCCCGGACAGTTCCCAAACCTCGAAGAATATGGCCTGGGTGGATTGCACCCTGAAGGCGGCGACACGCTGCTGCTGTGGAACGTCTCTTTCTACAACCAGCTTTGCCCGCTGGTGCTTTCGGAAGACTACTGTGCATTGCGCTACCACGAACTCGGCGACGAAGAACAGGAGCTGCTGCGCGGCGCGCTGGCGATCCAGGCAGACGTGAGCTGCCCGACCTGCCCGAATGGAATTGACCTTGACCGCGCCGACGAGAGCGTCGACCTCTTCGGAAACTTAATCCTTGCAAACTGTTCGCAGACCGGCGAGATCGTTCGCCAGACCTATCGCAAGGCACCGGGCGAGGTCGCTTCCTATACTAATCTGTGGCGTTTCACGCTCGCCAATTACAACGCCGGATCGGGATGCCTCTATGAAGCCGTGGACGAGATTTATTTCGATAAACGACCCCTCGATTGGATCAACCTCAGGGATGTCCTGCTAAGCCTCCAGGCCTGTGAGGGAGCGGTCGAATACGTCGAGCGCATCACCGGAAGGTATCCCTAAAAATACGGGTGATCAGGTAACAAGGGATCAGGCAATCAGGGTCTTTGCACACAAATTATCGCTTGCTATCCTTCCAACACGATTTTCGCAGAATTGATGGACGACGAATACATACACCAGTGCCGTTCCGGCGATAAGGATCGGTCGGGGGATTCCTCGGCCTGCGGCCTCGGAATGACGTGTGTGGGGGATCCGGCACCCAGGGATCGATTTTCCCGGGTGCCCTCGTGCCCTGGTGACCGGGTGCCTGATCCCAAACCCCTTAATAATCCCTCTCAAAACCTATCCCGAGAGTCTCCCGATAGGCTTTGAGAGGGTTTTTATCCGATGATCGTCGGGTGAACGCCCGGCGGAAAGTGCGCCCCGAGTGTAGACTCAGTCCAGACGTCCGCCTCCCGCACCTTCCGCCGGCTGCATCTATCCAATGGAGGGCACGATGACCGGAACCGAAGAATCGAAACAAACCATCATAGGACCATCGCCGGGCGCCAGGCCGGAGCATGTGCTGCCGGTCGCGCTCATGGCGCTGGCGCTGGGTCTGGCGGCCGAGATCCTCTTCTATGGGCACACGCCGGGTATCTCGTTTCCAATCTGGGCGACGCTCAGCCTGGCGGGGTTGCTGGCCGCCGCCTACATCGAAAACGTCCAACCAAGCAGGTGGGAGGTCTTGCTGGCGCTGCCGATCGTGTTCCTCTCCTGGATGACAATCTTCCGCCAGGAGCCATTCACGCTGTTCCTGGGCGTGGCCGGGACGCTGATCCTGTTCACGATCTGGATCCGCACGTTCCGCGCCGGCGCGCTGGCCCGCTTCGGATGGCTGGATTTCGCCGTGGCGCTGGTTTGGGTCCCGCTTGAAGCATGGCTGCGCCCGTGGGCGACGGCCTCCACCGCATGGCGTCAGGCGGTCGGCGAGGGCAGGGGGCGCAGCGGCGCCTCAGCGATCCTGCGCGGGCTGCTGCTGGCTCTGCCGGTGCTGATCATCTTCACCGCGCTGCTCACTGCAGCCGATGCGATCTTCCAGGATTTCGTCGAGCAGGCGCTCGCCTGGTTGAACATCGATTGGCTGCTTGAGACCTTCGGCCGGGTCCTGTTTGCGATCGCGGCCGCGCTGCTGAGCCTCGGCGCGTTGGTCGCGGCGCTGGTGAAGCCTGGCGAGCGCCGATTGCAGGGCGAGGACAAACCGCTGCTCAAACCGTTCCTGGGTTTCACCGAATCGGCGATCATCCTCGGCGCGGTGGATATCCTTTTCCTGCTCTTCGTGATTGTGCAGTTCCGCTACTTCTTCGGCGGCGAGGCGAACATCACCGCCGCCGGATACACCTACAGCGAGTACGCCCGGCGTGGTTTCGGCGAACTCGTGACGGTCGCGTTCCTGAGCCTGGGGATGATCCTGCTGCTGGGTTATTTCTCCAGGCGCGAGGCGCCCTCGCAGCGGCTCGGTTTCAACATCCTGAGCACGTTTCTCGTGGTGATGCTGGGCGTGATGCTCGTATCAGCCCTGCAGCGCCTGCTGCTCTATGAAAGCGCCTACGGCTTCACCCGCCTGCGCACCTACACGCACGTCTTCATCCCCTGGCTGGGGGTGCTGCTCGTCGTTTTCGTCATCCTACTGTACTCGGGCAGGCTGCGGCGCATCGCGCCGCTCGCGTTCCTGGTTGGATTGGGCTTCATCGTCTCGATGGCGGCGCTGAACATCGACGCTTTCATCGTCGAGCGCAACCTCGAACGCTTCCGAGGTGGGGAGGGGATTGATGTCCCGTATCTGATCTCGCTCTCGACGGACGCCGCCCCGCCGCTGGCTGCGTTCGCGCAGGGAGCGCCCGCTGACGTTCAGGGCGAACTGCTGCCGCAGCTGGCCTGCCAGCTGGATCAACTGCAGACGCAGGAGCAGGAGCGCGGCTGGCAGAGCTTCACTGTGAGCCGGAATCGGGCGCGGGAAGCGCTCCAGAAACTTGAGCTGCTCGACCGGTACGAGGTCAAAAATACCGAAGGCTACCCTTTTGGAGCCGTGGGTCCTGACGGAGAGGTCGTGGATTGTCTGTATTGGTACGGGTGGGATTAGAGGTCAGGGATTAGGGATCAGGCGATCAGGGATTAGGGTGGAATGGCATCCGGGCACTCAGTCACCCAGGCGCCCCGGGCACCGAAGGTCATCCTTCGGATACCGTCAGCTTGCTGACGGCTGCGGAGCAGAGCCGAGATTTTCCAATCGAAGGGGACCTGCGCAGGCAAGCGAGTTTTGTCGCTTGCCGATTGACCGTACGGGCTTACGCGCATACCTTTAGTGGTGGAGGTCGCAACCACAGATGAGAGAACTGGCAGAGAATTACCCGCGTATCTTCATCGCGCTCGTGTTCAGCGCTGTGACGGACACCGCTGCGCTGGCTGTGGCGGGCTTCTACATCCTGATCCTGCGCTCGGACGGCCTGATCGCGCCGGGCTCCGGGACTCCGTACGACGCGTACCTGTTTATCTACATCCTCATTTTGCCCGGCCTGCTCACATTCCTTGTGGCGGCAATGCTCGGACGGGAATTGCTGGGCGATCCAACGATGAGCCGCCTGCGGGCGGGATCGATCGGCGCGGGGATCGCGGCGGTGAGTTTCGCGCTCTGGGCGCTGGCGGGGGAGCTGCTGTGGGCCTGGATCGATTTCCCGGCGCCAAACCCGACGGGTGTGGACGTGATCGATTTCCTGGCCGTGCTGGGGTACGGGCTGATGGGGTTGGTGTTCGTGGTGGTGGTGATGTTGGGTGGAATGGCTGGCGACGGGCTGAGTGCCTGGTGGCGAAGATAAGTCCCCGGCCCTCCTGAGCTCCGGGGACGTGGTCAGACTTTTGTCGCGACGACCCAGTAATTGTGCCCTTCCCGGGCGATCTCAACTGAAACATCCATCGCTTCAAGCCGCCGGGCGATTTGTTCGGCGCGCTCGAAGTGGCTGCGCATGAACGCCACTTTTTCCGCCAGCGCGACCAGTTTCACACCGAAATGATCAATATCCGGCTCTTCGATGACCAACCAGCCTCCGGGATTCAGGACGCGCACAAACTCACGCAGGCTCTCTGGCTGATCGCCGAGATGGTGGTAGGCGTCGATGACGATGACCCGATCGAAGCTGTCCTCTGCGAAGGGCAACCGTTCAGTGTGCGCGCCGGCGACGTCGCAGCAGGCTTTTTCGTGCGCCTTGCGCAGCATTGGCAGCGAGGCGTCGGCGATCGTCAGATGGGCGACGCGATCCTTCAACCCTTCGGCGATGCGGCCGGTGCCGCCGCCGGCGTCAAGCAGGCGCCCCTCGATTGGCAGCCCGAGCAGCTCACCCAGGCGGTCGTCCTCGGGGATGCGGATGACACGGTCATAGAGCGGTGCCAGAAAGTCGAAGTGGTCGAAGCGGCTCATGGGTCCTCCTGACGGTATAGGGGGATAGTCTATATGGAATGCGCGGAGGGGGGAAATCTAGAGGTTGGCGATCGGGGATTAGTGATTAGTTAATTAGGGCACCCGGGCACTCAGTCACCCAGGCACCCTGTGCACCGAAGGTAAGCCTTCGGACTCCGAATGACGGACCCGGGGGAAAAAGCCAACGCGGAGTCCGTCAGCTTGCTGACGGCTGCGGAGCAGAGCCGGGATTTTGCGGTCGAAGGGGACCTGCGCAGGCAAGTGAGTTTTGTCGCTTGCCTGCTGACGCCGGCACCGAAGGCTTGCCTTCGGACTCCAAAGGAGGCAGCAAGGAAATCTTGAGGTTCAAGATCAGGGATTTGGGAATGGGAGGAGGCGAAGCATCCGGGAAGATGTTGTATGTAGCCGCAGGCTTTAGCCTGCGCGAAGATTTATCTTTGATACGGTCCAACCGTTGGAACATCTAGGCTATTGTTTCACTAATGCACGGGCTGAAGCCCGTGGCTACAGCGTGGTATGAAAATGGAATCGGGTAGATGGGGATTGGATGGGTTGGGCATTTAGGCGTTCTGGCACCCGAGTACCCAGGCACTCAGGCACTCAGGCAACCTGTGCACCGAAGGCAAGCCTTCGGACTCCCCGGGAAGAAGCAATTGTTTCGGAGTCCGTCAGCCGGTTGTCAGCCGGCGGTAATGGGGTTGCGCCCGGTTCTGTTACGATCCAATTGAACGGAACCTGAACGCTCGATCTGCGTATAGATAATTACTGGCAAGTATCAAAGGAGCAACGATGGAAGAACATAAAAGAACCCCGTGGATCCTCTGGCCTTTCGTGGCGCTGTGGCGGTTGGTCACCTGGATCCTCGAGCTCACCGGTCGACTTATTGCGGTGGTGCTCGGATTGGTCATGATGATCGTTGGAGTGGTGGTCTCGATCACCGTGATTGGCGCAGTCGTCGGTGTGCCAGTGTTTCTGTTCGGTTTGCTGCTGGTTTTCCGCGGTTTCTTCTAGATTGGAAGCGCAGCGAGCAACCTGGTGACAGATTCGAACGTATAGGTGGTTGAAGATCGGTATTGAATCAAGGAGAGACAAACCATAACTGAGAATATTAAACGCCTCTATCGCCCACGCCGCGATCGCATGATCGCCGGGGTGTGTGCTGGTCTGGCGGAGTATTTCGAAATCGACCCGTCCATTGTGCGCTTGCTGTTCGTCGGCGGGCTGTTTGTCGGCGCGCCCGGTGTGCTGCCAGCATACATTGTGATGGCGCTGATCGTTCCCGAAGCGCCTGTCGACGAGCCTGCATCTATCGCGGACTAGAAACCGCGCCGCGATTTGCGCTGTATCCACTCGTAGGGGTCGGGCAACCCGACCCCTACGATGTTTAAATAATTATTTGTGGACCTGCGGCAGCACGTTTGATGCGAAATGCTCGATCCCTGAAAGATCCTCCGTATCGAGCCACTGCAGCATGATGCGCTGCGCGCCGGCGTCAGCGTACGCGCCGAGGCGATCGACGACCTCTTGTGGTCCGCCGACGACGAGCCCACGCTCCCTTAGTTCCTGTGGACCTGCGCTATAAAGGCTTGCCCTGCGCTCGAGATCAGCGCGCACATTGCCGTACACCAGGCCGGTCATGATCGAGCGGCGCACATCGTCCCTTTCTCTCCCGTGTTCATCGATGAGTTCATCCAGCCGCGCGTTTAGATCTCCGTATTCCTCCGGGCCGATGAAGACGCCGTTCCACTCATCCGCATATTGGGCGGTCAACGGCAGCGTGCGGTTGGGGCCGTTCCCGCCGATCAGCACCGGCGGTCCGCCTGGCCGGGACGGCCGCGGGAGCAGCTCGGCGCCCTTGAGCGTGTAATAGTTGCCATCAAAATCGACCGGCTCTTCGGCCTGCAGCAGCTGTGTGATGACCTTCACGTTCTCCTCAAAACGATCGAAGCGTTCTCTGACCGGCAGCAGGTCGAAACCAAAGACCTCGTGCTCGTGTTCCTGCCAGCCGGCGCCGATGCCCAGCGTGAGCCTTCCGCTGGATAGGTCGTCGACGTCTTTGCCGGTGCGCGCCGTGAAGACCGGATGGCGGAACGAGGCCGGCGTGACGAGCGGTCCGAACTCGATGCGTTTTGTATGGCCCGCCAGCCAGGTGAGCGAGACCCACAGCTCCAGCGAATCTTTGTGCGGCGGCCGGGTGTTGGTGAAGTGGTCGGACCGGTAGAGCCCAACGAACCCCAGATCTTCAACCATCCGGGCGATCTGCATCCAGCGCTCCCAGGTCAGGCCGTCCTGGCCCTCAATCATCATGGCGACCTCAATCATCACATCCCTGCCTTTCAGCTTATCTCTATGAATCATACCAATTCACAATCATCCCGATGAGAGGAACTTAAAAAGAGAACGGCGTGGAGGCCCTCCACGCCGTTCGGATTCCAGATTTTGTCAGGGCGCTAAGCGGCGGCTTCCCCGGAGGTGGCCTCTCTGTACGCCTGGCCGAACAGGTGGCCCTGGACGGCGTACGAGTATGCTGCGGTGAAGATCACACCGACGAAGCAGAGGATAATGCCGAGCGAAGCCAGAAAGCCGGCGGCGATGATCCCCAGGAAGGTGAGCAAGTAAGCGCTCGGCGCGGCGCGGATATGCCCGAAGATCTTGACGATGTTGAAGCTCGCGCCGAGATTATCGGTGGCGGCGAGCTCGCCGTAGGCAGCCGGCAGGAAGAAGGCCAACGCAATGCCGTAGAGCAGCGCGAAACAGCTGATGCAGAAGATCAGGAATGTCAACACTGCTGAAGCAGCGTCCGAGTTCGCCGAATCGATGAACGCGGAGGGGATGCTGAGGAAGACGATCGGCAGCGCGAAGACGAAGCTGATCACGAACGCCTTCAAACCGAGCGTGAGCAGTCCCCCGAAATCACTCCAATCAGGAAGCGGGGTCGCGTCGCCGCGAATCACTCGTCGTGCGATCTCCAGACTCCAGCCCAGAAGGGCAATCTGACCGATGATCGGGATGATCGAAATGATGGCGGTGATGACGATTTTCTTGACCCATTCCTCGTCCTGGAAAACGTACGAAAATGCGAGACCGAAATCCATGTGGTTCACTCCTTTGTGAATTGAATCAGGTGTTCAGTTCATCGTCCGGCTGCGGCTGTGGTGGTGCACCGCCCGGACTTGTTCCAGTGTATCGAATCTCAGCGATCCGCGCCAGATCCAGGGAACCGAACAACAGGCACTCCTTCCACACGTGTTGAGCTTTGTATAGCGTCTTTAAGCCTGAGGAATCAACCTGGCGAGCAGCCAGGTCAGCGTGAGGGTGGGGATCAACTGGGTGCCCGGTATCAGCCCTTCCAGCACGGCGACGTTACGGATCGGTTTCAAGCCCAGGTAACCGAGCAGCGGCCAGGTGATCGGGACGGAGAAGATGTCCAGGCTGAAGTCGAGCAGGTCGAGCAGCAGCACGACGACGAGCGGGGTCATGCGCATGGTTGTAATCCAGTCGGCGTCTTCCGGCAGGCGGATCTTGCGCACGCGCCAGACAACGACTCCGAGTAGGGCGAGCGAGAGCAGCAGACCCACGCCCAGGGCTGAGATGACGATGATAAGCCATTGCGGGAAATCTACCTGGTTCATGGGCGCACCTTCACGCGTGCACCGGCGGCAGCCGGTCCGCCCAGGGACTGGCGCGTTCCAGTTGGCCGGCGAGTCTGATGAGCATCCCCTCCCGGGCGTATTTTGCCGCAAACTGCATACCGAGTGGAAGCTCATCCTTGGTCCAATAGAGGGGGAGGGAAATGGCCGGCTGCCCGCTGATGTTGAAGATATGGGTATATGGTGTGAAATCGAACATATCCTCCACCGCCGACTCGATGCCGCCGAAGAGTTCGATCAACCGGCCGGCGTTCAACCGCGCAAGAATCGAGAGCATCCGCGCCTGCAAACCTTTCAGTTGAAGTGAGCCAGATTTCACCGGCGGTTCGGCGATGGTAGGTGTGAGCAGCAGGTCATAGTTCTCGAAAAAATGACCGACGTTTCTGGACATCATTTCCAGTGTGCGTTGCGCGTGGAGAAAGTCTTGAGCGCTCAAGCGAGAGCCGAGCAGCGCGCCAACCCAGGTGGCCAATTCGAACTCCTCCGAGCTGGCCTGCTTATCGAGCTTTTCTTCAAAGTGCTCGATTTCAGCCTGCAGCTCGGCGATGACGATCGTGAAATATGCTCTGGAGATCGAGAGCCTGTCGATTGTCGGAGCGGCTTCAACCAGATCGTGCCCAAGGTCTTCCAGGAGTTGGACGGTCTGCTTGAGCCCGCGCTCTGCTTCCGAATCGACCTTCTTTCCCATGAAGGGTGTTGTTGTAAACGCAATCCTGAGGCGGCCTGGATCGCGCCCGGCTTCTTCAAGATAAGGGCGATTCGGCGGCGGTGGATAATAACGTGCGCCTGGATCGGGCCCCTGCACGACATCGAGCAATGCAGCCGTATCGCGGACTGAACGGGTGATGATGCTCTCGCGGATCAGTCCCTGCCACAGGTCCGTTCGCTTGGGTCCCACCGGGGTGCGGCCAAGGCTGGGCAGCAAACCAACCGCGCCACAGCAGGCGGCGGGCACACGCACCGAACCGCCGCCGTCGCTGCCGTGGGCTGCAGGCAGCATGCGGCTGGCAACCGCCGCTGCTGCGCCGCCGCTCGATCCGCCGGCCGTGCGTTTGAGATCCCATGGATTGTTGGTGGTCCCGAAGAGTTCGGGCTCAGTAAAAAAGGTCAAGCCGAATTCGGGGACGTTCGTCTTGCCGAGCGTGATCAATCCGGCTTGTTTAAACCTGCGGATAATTTCGTAATCGTAATCGGGGACATAGCCTTTCAGGAAGCGAGAACCCATCCACATCGGTTCTCCGGCAAACGGCGCCCTCATATCTTTCACGAGGAAGGGGACCCCTCTGAACGGACCCTCCGGCAGATCTCCCATCGCTTTCTCGCGCGCCCTGTCGTACATTTTATGGATCACGGCGTTGACCTGTGGGTTGACCGCTTCGATGCGCTGGATGGCTTCTTCCATGAGTTCGAGCGGTGAGACATGGCCTGAACGCACCATTGCCGCTAAACCGATGGCGTCCTTCTGGGTATATTCTTCAATTGCCATAGTCAGGATCCTCTATCGTTGTCCTATCTGATGCATGAACACGATAACGGAACGGAGTGTAACATGAATCATGGGTTCGATCTGTGTGGGTTGAACGGGAAAAGCCCGCGGATCTTCGCGCGGGCATTGGAGACGGAAGTTTGCAGCCGGCTACCTTGAAGGCGTCAAAGTCCAGCTCTTGTGATATGAGAATTGGCCGCTGATATCGCTCTCGTCGATGTCTACATCCGTGGAACCCTGGTCATCGATCAAGAAGCTCATGACCGAAAAGGTAGGTGGATAGAAACCCATATATGGTTGGGACACTCCTGGGCAGTTCATCGCACCGCTTAAATCCGCGTCCGGGTCCGGCCCTTCCGTGATGGCCAGCATGACCTCTGCAACCCCCTCGTCTCCACTTGCATCGGGATCCGAAAGGGCACAATCCCCTTCTACCTCGACCATAGCAGTGCTGGTGCCGGTGATATCGCATTTTCCAGCATCGGTTTGGATCCAGCCGTGATATTCATAATCGACAAGGCAAGGCTCGGCATCAACTTTTGCACCCTTGACGGCGACCAGGCACCATGAGCTTCCCAGGGTATTGCCGCTAACCTGCATGAGTTCTTTCTCCCCGCCGGGACTGAAAGTAAAGGTGTGGTTCAGCTGCAGGCGGAAAAATGTAGTCTCTCCCGGGCAAGCCAGCGCAACCGGTCCGGTCACGTCGCCCTGGTCCTCAGACCCCGGCCCGACACCGCCGGCGGGGTCACCTTGATCGACGGCTCCCTCATCCCCGGTGGGCGCGCCGCTGTCCCCGGGAGCTGTGTCCTGGGATTGTACGCTGCAGGATGCTGATAGGTTCAAAAGGATGAGGAGGCAGAAGATGGCAAGTACGCGTAGACGCTGGCTGGACATGCTGCACCTCCGGTCGTTCTTGTGAAGAATCGCACAGGTTGCATGAGTGTAGTACAGATTTTGCGGCGAATCAACCGGGGGCGGTGCGAGCGGCCCAGGATGCAGTTTGACTAGAACAGCGTGTAAATCAGCGGTCCAACACCTGAACTCGATGCGAAGATCAGCAGCAGTCCGAAGACCATTAGCAGCGCCACCATCGGGATCAACCACCACAGTTTGCGTTCCCAGAGGAACCCCAGCAGCTCGCGCACGACCCCCAGGTTCATCCACATTCCACGCAGGAAATTACGCATAGCGGGACCTCACTTTCGAACCACGAACTGTTCCATGTAGAGCGTCTCCAGCTCGCTCTTGCGGAAGGTGTTGAGTGCGTTTTCGGGCGTGTTGACGATCGGCTCGCCGCGCAGGTTGTAGCTGGTGTTGAGCAGCACCGGCACGGCGGTGGCTTCGCCGAAGAGCTCCACGGCGCGGTAATAGAGCGGGTTCCACTCACGCCGCACGGTCTGCAGCCGCCCGGTCCCGCCTTCGTGCGTCACAGCCTGGATTTTCTCGCCCTGGCCTTCCTTGGTCGGATAGACCATGAGCATGTAGCGCAGCGGGTAGAGGTCGTAGCTGTCCTCCAGCCCGGAGTAGAAATCGCCGGCGCGCTCCTCAAGCACGACCGGCGCGAACGGACGGAAGGGCTCGCGGTACTTGATCGTCTCGTTGACCTTGTCCTTCATCGACCCGCTGCGCGGGTCGGCCAGGATCGAACGGTTGCCGAGGGCGCGTGGGCCCCACTCAAAGCGCCCCTGGTAGAGGCTCACGACTTTGCCGGCCAGCAGGTCGTCGACGATCAGCATAGCCCTCTGCTCGAGATCCTCGACGGTTGAGAACCGGTAGCCGCTGGCTTCGATGGCGGATTCCATCTCTGAGGGGCGGTAGCCCTTGCCGTAGTAGGCGTGCTCGAGCGTGAAGGCGCGCGGCTTACCCAGCATGACATGGTAGGCATACAGGGCCGCCCCGAGCGCGCCGCCGGAATCGCCGGCGGCTGGCTGGATGAAGATCTGCTCGAAAGGCGTCTCACGGGCGATGCGCCCGTTGGCGACCGAGTTGAGCGCCACGCCGCCCGCCATGCACAGGTTCTTTGAGCCTGTGCGCTCGTGTGCGTAATTGGCCATCTTGAGCAGTGTCTCTTCAGCCACGCGCTGGATGCTGGCGGCGATATCGGCGTAGCGCTGGTTGACGCGCGCCGTGGCTGGGTCCCAGTGCGGTTTTCCTGGATTAGGCAGCATGCGCGGCACGTAGAAGTCGGCATCATGTACGCGCGCTTCGCCAAACAGGTCGACGAATTTCTGGTTGAACGATGATCGGGTCGAGTGGTGGAACGTAAAATAGGACATGTCCAGCCGGAAGCTGCCGTCCCTGCCGACGTCGATGAGTTTGTAGACGTCGTCCACCCGGTTGGGCTCGCCATAGGGCGCCATGCCCATGACCTTGTACTCGCCGTTGTTCACGCGGAAGCCAAGGAAGGCTGTAAAGGCGGAATAGAGCAGCCCGAGCGAGTGCGGGAAGCGCGTCTCGCCGAAGAGGTCGATCGCGTTCTGCATGGGTTGATCGCTGGCAGGCCAGTGCGCCGTCCCGTTGCCGATCGTGGCGGTGGTCCACTCGCCGACCCCGTCAACCGTGAGCAGGGCGGCTTCCGCAAACGGCGAGCAGAACAGCGCGCTCGCCGCGTGGCTCAGGTGGTGCTCGACGAAGAGCAGCCTGTCCTCGGGCAGGTCAAGACTGGTGAGGATCTGGCTCTTGATCCACAGCTTCTCGTTGAACCATGTGATCATCGATTCGCGGAAGACGGCGTAGGACTGCGGGTAGGTCTGCAGCGTTGTCTGCAGGATGCGTTCGAATTTGAGGAGAGGCTTTTCGTAGAAGACGACGTAATCCAGATCTTGCGGATGGATCCGGGCTTGTTCCAGGCAGAAGTCGATGGCGTGATGCGGGAAGCTATAATCGTGCTTGCGGCGCGAGAAGCGTTCTTCCTCTGCGGCGGCGATGAGTTCGCCGTCCTTGAGCAGCGCGGCGGCTGAATCGTGATAGTAGCAGGAGATCCCGAGGATGTACATCAGGAAAGCCTCCGCCCATCCTCGAGGGTATGGTCATGGGTGGAGCGTTCCTGCCAGCAGGTCTCGCTTGTGCGGTGCAGATCGAGCGGGTCTCGCCCCAGGCGCGTGATCAATCCAAAGGGAAGCACGATCGTGAAATACAGCACCGAGAGCACGAGGCGGGCGATGAGGTCACCGATCGCCTGCCCGACCTTCTTCCAACCGGACCAGATTCGTTGAAGTAATGTCATTCTGTTCACTGATATTGGCTGCCAGCCTGCTCTGTGTTCATCGCCATCACGTTAATCGAGCCGTCCGGGCTTGTCCATAGGTACTAAGTTCGATGTGTTGTTTTTCCAACTATTCTGTTACAAGTTCCAAGCCAGATCCGGGTGGAGGTCTCAAGGCTGCAGGGTCGAGATTTCTTCAGCGATCCACTCGCCAATTTTCTGGTTCACGAGGTCGTTGTAGTGCGTCTCGAGCGGATCGTGCAGCGTGAGCCCCTGGGCGGCGAGATCACGGAGCGGCCCGGTGAGATCGAGCAGGTGGATGCCCTCTGATTGTGCGAACTCTGTTAGCAAGGCGCGCTGGTCATTTATAGACCTGTCCACCGCCTGTCGGAAGCTCTCAAGATCGGCCGGTTTGCGCCCCGGCACGAGCACATAGCAGCCGAAGCTTTCCTGCCAATGGTAAATCATATCCTCGTTGAGCGTCCGTACGAGAGCCTCGTCGCCCCGGATCAGCGGCCAGTAAACATGCGTGCGATCAGGGAGAAAGACGAGCATGAATATCCCGCCGGAGCGCTCGGTGAGCTGCTGCATCCGAAGCAGGCTACCGGTCGTGATGCGCCAGTTCTCGGAGCTGGAGAGCGTTTCGCGATCCATGAGCAGCGTTGCGGAATAGGCCGGTGAAAAGGTGAGCAGCACCTCGCGACCGTTGATCGTCTTTTGAAACGGCGTCACCGAGTTATAGGTGAGTTCCGAGGTGATCTTCTGCTCCCGCCAGCCTGAACGCAGAGTCTGGAACAGGCTGCCGGCGACGTCTGGAAGGATCAAACGATCGCCCCAGCGCGGGCCGGAGGGGCGAGCGGGCTGGTAGCAAGTGAAGAAGTCGTTGCCCTCGAAATAGCCCTCGATCACGAATGAGGGGTCCCGGTTGAGGCCAAAACCGACCAGCGGATAAACGTGTTTGGGTGGATCGGTGCCGCCCATGCCAAGGTTAAGCACCTGGAGACCGGTGACCTGCTCCAACTGCACAGGCCAGGGGGTCTCTGAGCCCACTCCGAATGTGAAACTATCACCCAGCGCGGCGACGTCGACCTTCTCCGGGACCGGGTTGGAGCCCCGGAAGCCGATCGAGTTCGTTTGGTACAAGACGCCGTCCTTTTCGTAGGAAATATCGGGAATATCGGCGTGCAGCCGCCGCCAGTTGCTGCCGACGATCTGCGCGTAGCGCGGCCAGATCTGCGGGAAGGGGCGCAGGAGCAGTTCCAGGAGGATAAGCGTCACGATAATCGAGGCCAGCGAAATGAGCGCGTTCTGGCCGACCAGGCGCACATCTGCAGCATAGAGCAGAGGAAATGTCAGCCAGACTCCAATCAAGAGCAGCCAGTTCGGCCGCAGCGGGGCGGTCGCCGCCCAGTAGGTCAGCACGAAAGACAGCGTGATGAAAAATGCCTGCAGGAAGGGCTTAGGGGGCTGTGGATTGCGGGCTTTCGTGAGCAGTGCGAATAGGAAAAACGAGAGCAGGGCGGAGACCGGGATGATTAGGGATTGTAGGTATCTAAAGCCGTACGGCGTGAGCGGTCGAATACCTTCTGCAACCCCCTGGTTCAAACTCAGGAAGAGCATGAGGAGCCAGTATCCGCTGCTAAAGGCTAATAGTTTGGACGTGCCAGATCTTCTTCCGGATGTAGGTTTCATCGGCTTCAATTTCGCTGCGTTCTTGTGGTGTGGTCAGATGTTCCTATCATATTCAAATCAATCCAGTGGAGCAATGCCCGGTTCAGTAGATCGATAGAACACAAAGGGTGGGGAACAAACCGCTTTTCATTCTCGCCATACTTGTAAGCGGCGAGATTGCATCAATCTTGATCCAACGTTTCGCTCTTGTTGTTACATGAGGGGGAATGGGAACCGCAATGAAATCTTGGCAGTGGTTTGCTCTACAGGATTGTTTCACGTGGCCCGGTTGTGTCGAAGGCAGCAGCGGTGCTAAGATGCCGGCGGAGGATCCAATGACCTCATCCGGCAAACTTCGCGTGCTGCTGACATCGTTCTTTGCGCTCGGTCTCGGGTTCTGGTGGTTGTACTCGCAGGTGCTGAACCCGCTCCCAATTCATGTTGGTGCTGATCCGCAGATGCCGTATATGATGAGCTCGTTATCCCCATTCAAGGGTGAACCGTACACGTTCATCGATCACCCCGGTACGCCCGTTGAGATGGCGGGAACTGTGATTCTGGCTGGCACCTACCCTTTCATTCAAGATTCCCAAACATCGTTTATCTCGGCACAAATCGGAGATCCAAGCCTCTTCCTTTTGCTCACACGCACCTTTATCCTCACGCTGAGCCTGGTCACGCTCGGCTTGCTCGCAAGGCACGTGGTGCATGTAGAGCACTGGACCGACGAGCTTGCGGCGGTGTCCGTGCCGGTGCTTTTCTTTGCGATCTATCCGGCTGCGTTCGACGCCGTCGTCACCTGGTCTCATAACTCATTCAACTACCCCCTTGGAGCTTTGCTGGGTCTCGGAGTGATCCTGCTTTTTCGGGATCGCGCCGGCGGTACCAGGCGCCAGCGCGCCCTCCTGGGGCTGTTGCTCGGTGTGTTTGTGGCGGTACAGGTGTATTACGTCACCTGGCTGTTCGGCGCTCTGGTGGCAGCGGGCGTCTATGCGCTCCTCGAGCAGAGGAATTGGCGGCGCTCGATCGTCTCAGGTTTGCAGCTTGGGCTGGCGGCGCTGTCTGGTTTCGTGCTATCGACGCTGCCGATTGCAAGCAGCTATGGGGAGTTTGTGCGATGGATCCTGGCTGTGAGCACTCATCAAGGCCGCCATGGAAGCGGTCCGCCAGGGTTTATCTCACTTGAGACTGCGGCGGATAATTTTGGCTCGTTGGTAAATCAAGCCCCACTGATCTTCGCGGCGACCGTTTTCACGTTCATCCTGCTTGGATTGGCTGCGAGAGGCGGTGCGGCAAGCTGGCGGTTGAAGCCCGGGTTGTGGGCTTGCGCGGCGGGATTCAGCGCGCAGCTGTTGATCATGCTGGCTTTGATCATCAAGCATCCAGACATCCTTTACCTGCAAGCGGTTGCGGTCGATCTGCTCTTGCTGGCAGGGGTAGTCATCGCCCTGATGAGATTTAAAGATCCAGAGAGACAGAAGCTGCTCAGGCTGGGCACATTCGGTCTGAGCCTGGCTATATGTGCCATCTACGGTCTTGGATTGACGCGTGCGCTGCTGTTGCATCGGGCTGTGGGTAAGCACGTAAGTGCGGCTGAGGAGGCGATCGCACAATACATCCAGTCCTACGAAAGGTCCGGAGAGACTGATGGAGAGCCGGTCATAAAGCTGTGGGTTTATGGCATGCCCTCTGACTGCAACGCGCGTTGGTACGGCAACCGCTATGCTCATTATTCATTCTCAAAAGAGATCGGTTCAATCTGTCCGCACGATTTGAATTACGACATGTGGGAGGGGCTGGTCACCCTCCCGGATGGCTCCCGGGTAGGGCTGGAAGATGCCGAGTGGGACGTACTGATTGCCAACGAAGCCGCGCTCCTGGACTTCCCACAGCTTGAGAGGGCGGGCACCTTGATCTACTCAGAGGCCAGTCTGGGCACCTTTGGCCGCATTGTGTATATCCTGAATCTCTGAGGGTCCCTGCTGATCATTGCCTCTAGCAGGGGGTTGGAGAGGTTGGCTTCTCAGCTGGCTTGAGCCAGCTGTTGGCCCCGGGATCCGGCGCGTACTACTGCGGGACCGTGCGTATCGATGACATAGAATGTTTGGGGGGGGCGGGGCTTCGCCGCCGCCTTTCTCAACGTGCTGTTTGGCGATCATCTCTTTCGTGAAAAGTGTGTCGAAAACGGCCGCGCTTATTCCGCGCAGAAATCAGGAGGGAATGCGGGGCAGAAATTCAAATGTGCACATTCTGGAGCTGAAGCGCTGGGAGGGCATGCCGATCCCTCCGGCGAACGCGCCCGCGATTGACTTTGTGGTTCCATAGGCTGATTCGTAGACGACGATGACTTTCATGGTGGGGATGTTCCTTATCAGGTTTGAAGATAGAGTTAGCCCTGCGGTCTAGCCGGCGGGGCACATGATTAACCAGCATGCTGTCCGCTTTTCAGACCAAGATCAATGGACAGATTTCTTATGCCTGGCGGGCGAGGATAGGAGATTAGAGGCATGCCGGATGGTATCATGGGAGCGGCAGGGCAGGAGCGCATTCGGGGAGGGGCGTTGCATGGATGGCTATGACCGCAAGCTCTCGCGCGTCATTGGGCTGATCTTCCTGGGTATGGTGATCTTCTGGGGCTTGATCCGGCTGGTGGATTGGCTTGTGGGGAGCTGAGGAGAAGATTGTGCGCCGTACAGGAATCGAACCTGTAACCTTGGGCTTAAAAGGCCCCTGCTCTGCCAATTGAGCTAACGGCGCATCGGGTTTGATTGTAACAGCGCGGCAGGGGAGCGTCAACGAGGTGTGAAGAATCGATTGCTTTGGGCGCCCGGTGATCGGGTGCTCAGGGATCAGGGATTGGCCGTCGCCTGCGGCGGGCGGACCCGAGGGTCCGCGCCTGCGCCTGTCCGAGGAGAATCCTGGGTGCCTGGGTGCCAGTGTGCCAGAGTGCCCAAATCACTAATCCCGGATCCCTGAACCCATAACCATTCCCCTCACTTATGTCAACCAAACTGTTAACATAAAATCACCCAACTTCACGCTATAATGTCCCCATATGCTTGCGCACCTGTACCTCTCGCCTCATCTGGACGATGCGGTCTTCTCCTGCGGGGGGCTGATGGCGATGCAGGACGCGCGCGGTGAGCCGATCTCGGTGCTCACGCTCTTCGCCGGAGACCCCCCAGGTTACCGCATCTCCGAATTCGCGGCGGAACTGCACGCCCGCTGGGGCAAAGCAGGTCCGCCGATCGCCACGCGCCGCGCCGAGGACCGACTCGCTTGCGGCCGCCTGGGGGCCTCTGTCGTGCACCTGGACATTCCGGACGCCATCTACCGCACGGACGCCGCCAATCAGCCGCTCTACCCCAGCACCGAAAGCCTGTTCGCCGGCCTCTCTCCGGACGATGATGATCTGCTTGAACGGCTTGTTCAGGCGCTGGAAGCGATCGATTTCCTGAACGCCAACGTCTACTGCCCGATGGGCCTGGGCTCACACGTGGATCACATCCTAACCCGGGCGGCCGCCGAGCGGCTGGATATCCAGCTGCTCTACTACGCCGACATGCCCTACGCCGCCCGGGGCGATGAAATGACAGAGTTCTTCAGCCCGCAGGAGGTCGATTGGAAGTCAATCCAGCTCACCGAGGAGGCGATCGATGCCTGGGTGGCGGCCGTCCTCGAGTACCAATCCCAGCTCTCCACGTTCTGGCAGGATGAGGATGAACTCTACAAGGAACTGCGCAATTTCCACGATAAACATGACGGAATCCCGCTGCGCGAATCGATGTGAGGGCGGGAAGTGGGGCGCAAACCCTCCCGCTTGATCGCGATCGCAAACGCGAAATCGGCGTATTCTGGACTCCCGCGCCAAGTTGTGCTATTATTTGCCGCAGTAAGAGTGAGCGGCGGGGTTGGCTGAGAGGATTCTCTCAGTTTTTTCATCCCTGCCCTTTCACTTAAATTCTCATCAGTCTAGAAATATCGGGGATCGTATGGCGAACGGACCAGCTTATCTAACTAAAGAGGGCTTCGAGAAACTCGAGAAGGAACTCGAACACCTCCGCAACGTCAAACGCCAGGAAGTCGCAGTGCGCCTGCGTGAAGCGATGGAAGATGGCGAGCTGATCGAGAACGCTGAGTACGAAGCGGCCAAGAACGAGCAGGCTTTTGTGGAGGGTCGTATCCTGGAGCTCGACCGGCTTCTGGCGACCGCCCAGGTCATCGAGCACTCGTCGACCTCGGATGTCGTCGAGGTGGGTTCCACGGTGGTTGTCAAAGAGGGCAACCGCAAACCTGAGACCTACACGATCGTCGGTGCGGCGGAAGCGAACCCGAAAGAGGGGCTCATCTCGAACGAATCTCCGCTGGGTAAATCGCTGCTCAACAAGCGCGTCGGCGATATCGCCGAGTTCAAGGCGCCCGATGGGGAACTGCGTTTCCGCATAGTCGAAGTCAAATAACCCGATCGAGTCGAGACGCAGCGCCCCGCCGGAAACCCTGCGGGGCGTTTTTCGTGTACACTTGCGTGTGAAATGCGGCCCCTGATCTGAAGGACGGACGTGTATGCATGATTGGAACAAACTAGAGCGCATCCGGCTCGAGAAGATGCGCGCCCTGCAGGAAAACGGCGCAGATCCATTCCCCTCCAGCGTCACGCGCACCCACAGCACCGCCCAGGCGGTTCAAGCCTTTGAGAACGCCGCTGAAGCGGAGACGGTGCAGGCGGTGGTAGTTGGACGCATCCGCTCGATCCGCGAGATGGGCAAAGTGATCTTCGCCCATCTCGAGGACGGCGAGGGCAAGCTGCAGCTCTTCTTCCGCCAGAACGACCTCGGGGACGAGGCCATGGCGCGCTTCAGCGAGCACTTCGATCTGGGGGACTTCATCGAAGCCTCCGGGCATATGTTCCGCACCCGCACGGGAGAGGTCACGCTGCACGTCGAGCAGTTCCGCATGATCGCCAAAGCCATCCGGCCGCTTCCCGCCGCTAAAGAGGAAGAGGTCGACGGCGAGCGGGTCGTGCACAGCGCGTTTTCCGACCCCGAAGCGCGCTACCGGGAACGCTACGCCGATCTGGCGGTCAACCCGGAAGTGCGTCAGATCTTCGAAAAGCGCGCCGCACTGCTGCGTGCTCTGCGCACATTCTTCGATCAGCGCGGCTTCCTTGAAGTCGAAACACCGATCCTGCAGCCGATCTACGGCGGTGCGGCGGCGCGCCCGTTCGTCACCCATCACAACCAGCTGCATCAGGATCTCTACCTGCGGGTCTCTTTCGAGCTGTACCTGAAGCGGTTGATCGTGGGCGGCGTTGAGGCGGTTTACGAGATCGGACGCGATTTCCGAAACGAAGGCGTCTCGTTCAAACACAACCCCGAGTTCACGATGCTTGAGTACTATCAGGCGTATGCGGATTACACCGATGTGATGGACACGACCGAGGAGCTGATCGCGTTCGTCGCCCGGGAGCTGAACGGGACGACGACGATCACCTACGGCGGGGAGCAGATCGAGCTGGCGCCGCCCTGGAAGCGCATGTCGCTGCGTGAAGCGCTGATCGAATCGGCGGGGATCGATATCGATGTGCACCGGGACGCCAGTTCGCTGCACGCCGCGATGCGTGCCCTCGATATCGAGGCGAACCCGGACGCCAGCCGGGGCAAATTGATCGACTCGCTGATTGGGGGTACGCTCGAGCCGACGTTGATCCAGCCGACGATCATCTACGATTACCCGCGCGATATCTCCCCGCTGGCGAAGTCCAGAGCGGACGACCCGGATACGGTCGAGCGCTTCGAGGCCTTCATCGGGGGCATGGAGATCTGCAACGCGTTTTCGGAGATCAACAGCCCGCTCGAACAGGAGCAGCGCTTTCTTGAGATGGGGCGCGCCTACGATGTGGGCGATGAGGAGCGTCATCCGATGGACGAAGATTACCTGCGCGCCCTGAGCTACGGCATGCCGCCCACCGGTGGCTTCGGTATGGGCATCGATCGCCTGACGATGCTGTTCACGGATCAAACTACGATCCGCGAGGTGATTTTGTTCCCGCACCTGCGAAGCCGTGAGCGGGACGGGGCCGATCAGGAAGAAAGCTAGTTTGCGATATCCCAGATGGATCGAAAAAGGGCTGTGCGGTCAGCAGCCCTTTTGATTAAAACGCTCTGAACCCTTCCTCCAACTCACCGCCCCGATCTCCGTCCGGTCAGGGCCGCTTCCAGCCGCGCGCTTTGCGCCAGGCGGCGTAGCGTGAGGTCAGGTGGACGAGCGGTATCGAACGGCGGCCCCGGATCCGTGCTCCTTGCAGCGCGTTCCGGAAAGTCTCCGCATCCGAGAACGCCGGCATGACGACAGTTGCCCGTCCGACCTCGACCGGAGCGTGGGCGTCCGATCCGGCTGCGCCGGGCAGGCCGGCGCGCTCCGCCAGGACGGTGGCCTGCAGATTGGGCCGGTTCGTCCACGTGCGCGCGTTGAGCACCTCGATCATGTCCAGATCAGGCAGCAGCGCTTCGAGGGTCTCCATGCTCCAGCGGCAACCACGGGTTAGATCGAACGGGTGTGAGATGCTGATCACGGCGCCCTGGTCCTTCAGACGGCGGACGACCTCCACCGGCGGCAGCCCCTCGGGGACCTCCTCCTCGATGAAATAGCCCAGAATCTCGCCTTCCGTGGTGAGGATCTCCTCGCCGATGATCACGCGCTCCGGCACCAGCGCGGCGGTCTCGAGCGCGCCGGCGATCGTGTTGTGGTCGGTGATCGCGATGCGCTCTATGCCGCGCCGGTCACAGATCTTCAAGATCTGTTCCGGCAGCATCAGGCTGTCGCTCGAATGGTAGGTATGGCAGTGCAGCTCAACGGTGTATGTGGTCATCGTTCTCACCTTTGAAGGGATGGTCTAAGTCGGCAGGCTCTCGGGTGATTGGGTTGGATCGCTCGATTCGAGCAGCAGCAGGTCTCGTGAGAACAACCAGACGATCAGCCCCAGCGTCACGCCGAACCAGAGCGTACCGAGACGGATCAGGAGCGTCGCTGCTGCGGCGGTGCTCGCCTCGAGGCCGAGCGTCAACGCGAGCATGCCGGCGATGCTCAGTTCGGCCGCCCCGAGCCCGCCGGGGAGCGCCGACACAGCGCCGATGACGGTCGAGAACGCCAGCACGAAAACCGCCAGACCGAGGATTTCCCCGCCGGGCGGGACACCCAGGCCGAGCAGGACAAGGTACATCGCGACGCCTTCGCCGAACCAGGCTGCTGTGCCCAGCCCCACGGAGATGACGGTCGAGCGCGGCCGGAAGAGTGAATAAGCACCCTCGTAGAACTCGAGCAGGTGGTGTTGAAACTTGTTGATCAGCGGCAGGCGACCCAGCAGCGCGAGGATGCGCAGCGCCGCCGGACGTATCTGTGAGAGCACGACGCCGATCAGCAGCAAACCCAACACGGACGCAAACGCCGGCCAGTAGCGCGGGTAGGCGAGCACGCCCAGCGATGAAAGCAGCAGCACAGCGAGCCCGTCGCTGACGCGCTCGGCGAGCACGACCGTCACGCCGCGCGCCACCGGCGTGCCACACTCACGGTTCAGCCAGACGCCCTTGAGCGCCTCGCCGACTTTGCCCGGCGTGACGGCAAGCGGGAAGCCGGCTACGAAGAGCTGCAGGCTCCGCAGCCAGGCGAGATCCCGGATCCCGATCTGGCCAAGGAAGAAATGCCACTTGAAGAATCGCAGGGTGTAATTGAACAACGTCCCCAGGAGGATGAGCGGAGTCAGCGCCCATTTGAACTCAGCGAGATGGGCGCGCACTTCCCGGACATCACCGAGCAGGGTGAGCGCCAGGATGACGATGAAGCCGAGTGCTAAGCCGGCGAGCAGCCGTCGGCGGAGATCCTTCATCAGCGACCGCGCAGCAGGCTCACGCCTCCTACGATCGCGGCCGCCAGCAGGGTCAGCCCGACAACGGCCTGCAGCACGGTTTTCGGCTCCATACCGGGCATGACCACCTCGCCGTCACCGTACTCCTTGAAAAGCTGCCCCCAGGGATTTTCGAGCGCAGACCGGACGCGCTTACGGCCGACGAACGGGTACCAGTAGACGTTGTGGTAAAAATTGCTGGCGAAATACGACCATGGCACGAGCGGACTTTGCAGCAGGATTTTTTCGAGCGGCTTGAGCGGTCCGTGATAGATGAGCTTCTGGCCGCGGCTGGCGAACGTGTCCTCCTGCGAGAAGTTCCACGGTTCTTCCTGCTCGATGTCGTAGCCGAGGATCTCGATCTGCGTCGGGTCGCCGATCCCCAACCCCATCTCATGCGCCCGGCGGATGAAGCGGATCTGCATCGGGTCGAAGCCCTGCAGCTTCGCCGAGACGGCGTCGATCGCGACCTGGTCTGCCGAGGCGAGCAGGATGTCCTTCTGGTGCCAGCGCATGGCGCGCGGCCCGGGACCATCGCCTGCGAAAGTCCCATCCATGAGCGCGAAGAGGCCCGGATGGATTTCCTGCTGGATGCTGAGCAGGTCTACGAGCGTGTCGTGGATCACGGCGTGCGTCCAGTGGCGGTCGCGGTGCAGCAGGCCGCCGAACGCGTTTTTCATTGCGCCGGTGATCGTTGTGAACACGTGCGTTTTTACGGTTGGGAGCTGGATCATATTCATGCCCACGATTGCCTTGGGGATGAAAACACCCTGCGGGTAGACTTTGTCCAGCACGAGCAGTTCGCGCTCTTTCGGCACGTATTCGAACCACTCGAAATCTTCCTCGTAGAGATAAATGCAGGGGATGTCGTGCTTGTCGGTCACGAAGCGGTGCTTGTTGTTGAATTCACCGACGCGCGTATCCACGACGACCGTATCGTTGTGCACGCCAACGATGTCGTCGTAACCGGCGTTATGGAGCGCTTTGATCGCGCCTTCGATCTGCCAGGGCGTGGATGAGCAGGCGGGATACCAGGTCTGCCACGAGATGTTGATTTTCAAACCGGTCTGCTTGTCTCTGGGCAGCGCGGAGGTGAAATCGGCCAGTTTCATCACGCGTTCGACATCTTCGACGACCGACTCCGGTTTTGTCTTTAAGACCGCAACTTTTCCCTTACCAGAAAAATCCGCCATATGACCCTCCTGTTTCCCGCTGCCATTTTAACGCGTTAGCAGTCGTAATTGTAACAGCCCGTTTGACCCATCGAGATCGGTGGGATCTGAACAGCGAATCACCACCCTGATTCCATACCGGCGTGTACAACCCGGAATGGGGTCATGCTACAATACACAGGCATGGATACATCGATGACGCAGCCACCCAATGTTGAACGTTCCTCCCAAGAGCAAAAGGTTAAGCCGGACCGACGCCGGTTCCTCCTGCAAGTGATCCTTCCACTCATGGTCGGGGTGCTTGCTTTATTTGCCGCCGTCTACTTGCTCTGGCGAGGGGGCATCGGAACGGCAAGCGCATGGGCTGACGCCTCTTTGATCATCCTGCTGATCCCCTGGTTGTGCGCTGGTCTGATCCCGATCGCTCTGCTTGCTGCGCTCTGGTACGGGCTTTTTAAATTGACCGCCTGGCTGCCGGCGCCGCTCCGCAAGGTTGACGGGTATATCAATCGTGCGGGTCGGTATATTCGGCAGGGGACGGATGTTGCCGTCAGACCGCTGTTCGTGGTCAAGGGCGGCTGGGCGGTGATGATGGCGTTTGTCAAAGGGTTAGCCTCCCTCTTTGGCCTGGATGATGGAGAATCAGATGAATGATCAAAATTGGAAGAACCGGATCTACCTTCTCGGCGTTGTGCTCGGCGCGCTGACCGGCCTGGGCGTCGCGGTGGTGCTCGTGAAACGTGCCGAAGAGACCGGCGAAGAGCTTAAATTCGGGACGCGCGAAGGGCTGCGCCTCGGAGTGGGTGTGCTGGGTTTGCTCAGGCAGGTGAGCCGCCTGGGTGTCCCCGAGGATTGATGAGATATTAGAATCGGCTCCCCCCGGAGCAGAGCTCAACACACGATCAAAAGCCTGCCGCGCGGCAGGCTTTATGTTATCCCTGAATACAGGGTTGGATCGTGGGAGCGGCGGTCGTTCGTAGACCCCCTCGCGCAGGCGGCGTGGGCTCGCGGGCATACCTTTTTGCTTATTTCCTGGTCGCGCCCGGATCCCCGACCTAAACCTCGCCCGCCTCTTTCAATCCTCGTACGGCATCTCGACCACCAGTTTCTCGATGGCGCTGTGCAGCGTGTTGACCAGCGCTCGCACGTGCGCTGCAATCTCTTCGACGGGCACCAACTCGCTCTTCTCCATATCCCGCCGTTTGACCTCGACGCTGTTTTCTCCCAGTGACCGCTTGCTCACCGTGAGCCGGATGGGGATCCCGATCAGGTCGGCGTCGGCGAATTTCACGCCGGGGCTCTCCGGGCGGTCATCGAAGAGCACCTCGATCCCGGCTTCCACCAGTTCGTCGTACACGCGCCGCGCTTCGTCCTCGGCACCTTTAAGATCTAACAAGTGAACTTCATAAGGTGCCACGGTGATGGGCCAGATCAGCCCGTTTTCGTCGTTATACTCCTCGGCGATGGCAGCCAGCAGCCGGCCGCTGCCGATGCCGTATGAGCCCATGACCACGAATTTCGCCACACCATCCTGATCGAGGAAGGTGCAGCCCATGTCCTCGCTGTAGCGCGTGCCGAGCTTGAAGATATTGCCGACTTCTACCCCGCGCGAGGATGCCATTTCTGCGCCGCATTCGGGGCACAGCGCACCCTCATCCGCGGCGGCGATATCGGCGACAATATCGGCTTCGTAATCACGCCCCAGGTTGACGTTGCGCAGGTGGTAGCCTTCCTCGTTCGCTCCGGCGACCAGGTTGGGAGACTCCGGGATGAGATCATCCACAACGACCAGCGCGCCCTCGATGTCCACCGGTGAGGCGTATCCCGGCACTGCACCGACGGCGATGATCTCGGCTTCGGTGGCGGGCCGCAGTTCTTTGGCCTTGATCGCGTTGGCCAGTTTGGTTTCGTTCAGGTCCATATCGCCGCGCACGATTGCAAAAACAAAACGTTCGAACTCCTCTTTGTCCCGAGTGAATGTTCCCATCATGAAGACCGCTTTGGCCGTGCGTGATTCAGGCACGTTCAGGAATTTCGCCAATCCCGCGATCGTCTTCATCTCCGGCGTTTCGACCTTCTCGACCGGTTTCAGTTCCTCGGCTTCAGGTTTGGGCTTCTGGAAACGGGCGATCTGCCGGTTGGCAGCATACCCGCAGCTGTCGCAAAGCAGCAGTGTGTCCTCCCCGACCGGCGTGAGGTACATAAATTCGTGCGCCAGCTTACCGCCCATCATGCCGACATCGGATTTCACCGCAATGACCGGCAATGCGCAGCGGTGGAAGATGTTGAAATAGGCCTGGTAGTGGTTGCGGTACTGTTTATCAAGACCATCCCAGTCAGCATCCAGGCTGTAGCTGTCTTTCATCGTAAATTCGCGCACGCGGATCAGGCCGGCGCGCGGCCGAGGGTCGTCCCGCCACTTGGTCTGGATGTGATAGATCAGCTGCGGGAGTTGGCGGTACGACTGGATCTCGTTGCGCACAAGGTCGGCGACGACCTCTTCATGCGTCATGGCGAGCACCATATCGCGACCGGCTTTGTCCTTGAAGCGACCCATCTCAGTTCCAACCTGGTACCAGCGATTGGTCTCTTTCCAGAGGTCAGCCGGATGCACGACGGGCATGGTGATCTCCTGACCACCGATGGCGTTTATCTCCGCGCGCATGATGTCTTCGATTTTCGTGACCGAGCGCTGCGCCAGCGGGAGGACGGTGAAAATCCCCGCCGCAAGCTGGCGGATGAAACCCGCCCGCAGCAAGAGCTCGTGGCTGGCGATCTCCGCCTCTGAAGGTCGATCACGGAGGGTCTGGCTGAAAAGTTTACTCATTCGCATAAGAGCGCCTCCTGGTTAATGAACATTCGGATAGAAAAACGATCTCAAAACGGATCTGAATAAAAAATGCCCCGGTCAGCGGGGGCACAGGTTGACGGATCAGGTTGCGGACGGGGCTGAATATCAGCCGATCAGCGCTCGCGAACCGATGCCCACGCCGGGTGATGGCTGGTAGGGACGGGCGGGAATATCGGGCTCTCGCGGGTCTGCAAAACCATGATGAAGCAACTTTACCATCGATGAGAATGTCCGTCAATTGCATCGGTCTGCGCTTCGCGGAAGTCGAAGATCTGCGGAGAAGATTAAACTTGCCCCGGCCGGTATCTCAAAAACCAATCGAAAATCGAGCCGGGGGGGCACCGTCTGGCAAATCCATCTGGTGCATGGCATAATGCCGCTACTGTGCTCCCGACGACCGAATCGCGAAGAAATGCACTTCTCCTTCTGCTCCCGTTGCTGATTTCAGCCTGCACAGGCACACTGCCGGTTGGAAGCAGCACGCTGGTGACCGGGACGATCCCTGACGCCACACCCTCTACGACGCCATTCCTGCCGGCGACCGAAGCACCTGCTCCCGATCGTCTTGGAGTCTGGATCGACCCCGGGGTGCCCGCTGCGCTGGTAGACACGGTTTTGTCGCTCATCGATGGAAGCGACGGGAGATATGTGCTTGTCGAGATGCAATCTGCAGCGGAAATCAGGGTTGAAGCGCAGCCGGAGCGCCTGCTGACCCAATGGGTCTATGCCGTGGTTGCCGCGTTCCCGACCGTTCGTGACGAATTCAGCCTTGAAGATCTGCAGGAGCGTTGGACGGGCGTGTCCGCAGAAGGCGGCCTGCTGGTCACGCCGGAGATCTCGGCGCTGCTCCGCAGGGGTTTCGGGACAGATCCGGGAAGCGCGGTCGATCAGGTTGAGGGAGAAGATCTGCTCGAATTCGCCTGGGCTCTCCCGGGACACATCTCGGTGATACCATTCGAAGAACTGGAGCCCCGCTGGAAGGTTTTGCGGCTGGACGGTCAGAGCCCAATCGAGAAATCGTTCGAACCTCAGAGCTACCCGCTGCTGATCCCGATTGGTCTCTCGGGCGAACCCTCGCTGCTTGATGAATTTGCCGCCCGGCTTGACTGGCCGGTCACGAACCGTGATCCCGGGCGGATGACCGTGATGGTCATGACCGGTGTCACCGCGCTGACGCGCGCCACGGCCTGGCAGATGGAGCGCCGCGGGGTGCTCTACCCTGCTGAATTGATCGGCGATTGGCTGCGGGAGGCGGATATCACCCACATCAGCAACGAGGTTTCATTCTGGGAGGGGTGCCCGTTCCCGGATCCTGTCCAGGAGGGTCTCAAGTTCTGCAGCGATCCGGACTACTTTGCGCTGCTGGAGTCGATCGGTGTCGACGTGGTGGAGCTGACCGGCAACCACAACAAGGATTTCGGCGCGGAGCCGTTTCTCTCCACGCTGGAAATGTATCACGGCGCGGGCTGGTCCACATTTGGCGGGGGAGAAGATCTGGCGGCCGCGCGGCAGCCCGCAGTGTTCGAGCACAACGGGAACCGGATCGCGTTGATCGGCTGCAACCAGCCCGGGCCAGGCTACGCCTGGGCGAGCGAATCTGCGCCTGGCGCGGCTCCATGCAGTGCTGCAGGGTTGTTGGAGGAAACCGGACGGCTGCGCGATGAAGGTTTCCTGCCCATTTTCACATTCCAATGGAGCGAATTAGCGAAACCGTCTGAAGCGCAGCGTGCAGCATTCCTCGCCGCCGCGCGGGCGGGCGCGGTGATCGTCAGCGGCAGCCAGGCGCACCAACCGCAACCGATCGATTTCGAATCGGGGGCGTTCATCCACTATGGCCTCGGCAACCTTTTCTTCGACCAGATGCAGAGTCTGGCGCTGCGGCAGCAGTTTATCGACCGGCACGTTTTCTATGATGGGCGCCACATCAGCACGGAACTGCTGACCAGCCTGTTGGAGAACTACGCCCGACCGCGGCCCATGCAGCCTGAGGAGCGGGAGACCTTCCTGGAGGGAATATTCCGTCAAAGCGGGTGGTGAGGGTCTCTGCCAGGGGCCAGGCGCAGCTGAATGTTCTATAGCTGGTCCTGCACGAGCCCGTCAAGGCGTGCCGAGTGCTTATCGGCCTCAGCCTGGAGTCGCTCGATCTCTTTCAGCCAGTTTCTGGCCATCCTCTCGTCAGAGATGCTCTTGGCGTTGATGCGCACGTTATATTGAGCGGCTTTAAAAGCCGCCTGGGCCATCGCTCCGGCGGAGCCTGCGTCGCTGACTGCGTTGCGGTTGCCCCGTTCAGCGACATCCGCTGCGAACGCCATAACGTGAACCGCATCCCTGCACACTTGTAGTGGGACCTCAGCAGCCGTTTGCATCGCGGTTTCAATCGCCGCCTTACGCTCTGCCGTTTCCTGCTCGGTCTCTTTCGGCAGGCGATACGCGTCCATCACAGCCTCAAAAGCCTGTGAGTCCTCGGAAACCGCACGGAAGAGGCGATCTTGAAGCGCCTGCGCGCCCTCGAGGATCGTGCTCATCTCGCGTTCGACGCCGGCGTATTTCTTCTTTCCGATCGTCAGCCGGGCCACCATGGAGACCAGTGAAGCGCCTATCGCAGCGGCGTAAGCGGCGGCCGACCCGCCTCCCGGTGTCGCGGTGCCTGCAGCGAGGTCATCGAGGAAAGGATCCATCTGGGCCTCTTCGGCCTGCATCGCGGCGTAGAGGCGGGTTTCCAGGATCTGATCGGGCACAAACTGGTCCAGCTGCAGGTACCATTGGGCCGCATCCACCAGCGCTGCCTGGGGGATCAGGCCGACGAGTTCCGAGTGGTGGATGCCGACGCCGTAGCGTCCGGCTTCCCGGCGGATGGATTCCACGACCCTCGCAATCGGCGTGCGTTCGTAATTTGTCAGGTTCATCGAGACCTGGGCTTTGCCGTCCACCAGCATTCCGAGCGCTTTGACGTAGCGCAGGCCGCCCGATGAGTGGCGAATGGCGCGTCCGATTTTGGTCGCGATCTCCTCGTCATCCGTGTTGAGATAGACGTTAAAGGCGATCAGTGGGACCCGGGCGCCGATAACCGTTGCGCCTGCCTTGCCGAGCGCCCCGGGGCCGAAATCGGGCGCCCGCTCAGGGTCACTTTTAATCGCTTCTTTGAGCCCTTCATACTCCCCGCGGCGGATGTTCGCCAGGTTGACGCGTTCAGGGCGGGTGGCCGCTTTCTCATAAAGGTACACGGGGATATCGAGTTCATCGGCGACGCGCTTGCCAAGATCTTCTGCCTGCTGCACACACTCATCCATCGTCACACCGGAGATCGGGATAAATGGCACAACATCGGTGGCGCCAATGCGGGGGTGTTCGCCGCTGTGCCTGTCCAAGTCGATGAGCTCAGAGGCTTTCTGGATGCCCTGAAATGCGGCTTCCATGACCGCCTCAGGTTCGCCTGCGAAGGTGATGACGGTGCGATTGTGGTCGGCGTCCGAGTGCAGATCGAGCACGTAGACCCCGCGCACAGCATCGATCGAGGCTTTGATTGCGGTGATGGTCTGCTCATCTCGTCCCTCAGAGAAATTTGGCACGCACTCAACGATTCTTTGTTCCATAGGGTCCCTTCCTTGATTGGCTATCCCGATTATAGCCCAAGCTTATCGGGCTGGTCCCAATGGGATCAAATCGTTCTGTTGTGAGGTTCGAGCTGCGGTCGGCGGCCGGATATTACGGATTTTTCAACGTCCTGAGTGCCGGGACATCGAGCAAGTCGATTCGCTTGCGCTGGACTCGAATCCAGCCCGAAGATTTGAAGGCGCTCAGGATCTGCGTGGTTGTCTCCCGGTAGGTACCGAGGATCTCGGCCAGATCCTGATGTGTGTAACCCGTCACCCGGTCCTCGCCGGGCGTCTTCGCTGCCAATTCGAGCAGCAAACCGGCCAGGCGCGAGGGGATGTCTTTGAATGCAAGCTCCTCTAATTTTATCTCCGTCTCTTGTAAGCGGTGTGCCATTGCCTCTAAAAACCGCAATGCCACCGGCGGGTTTGCCTGAATCAGGCGGCGCACATCCTGCCGGCTCATCACGCAGATTGTGCAATCAGTGACCGACTCGGCAAAGGTGTTGTGCATGCCCTGGCCAACGAGCGACATCTCACCAAAAATCGCGCCGGGTCCCAGCTCCGCCACAACGAGCTTCTTCCCATCCGGTGAGAGGCGGTAGAGCTGCACCCGCCCCTGCTTGAGCAGAAAGAGGACCTCGCCGGTCTCCTCAGGCGCGTAGAAAACGCGCCCGGGTTTGCAGGTCGTCATCGTCGTTGATCTGTCGATCCTGCCGACGTCATCCTCGGAGAGGTCCTGGAAAACATCCATCTTGTTCAAGTATTGAGTTTTCTGGTCTTTCATGGTCCCAGCCTTCCCAATTTCATCTGTCCGCCGAGTCGAGTCCCTCCTCGATGCGCAGGCGCAGGTCATGGCGTGCTGGATTCCCGAGAGAGATGATCTCGCCGTCAAGCAGATATGTCGGCACCGCATAAACCGTTTCCGGGATCTTCCCGGTCGGGTGTGCAATATCAATCACCTTTATAGATAGCCCGGGGAAGTTCTTTCTTACCCAGCTTGCCAAGTCGACGCTGGTTTCACAGTTCGGGCAGTTGCGGTCGATGTAAATTTCCAGGTGTATGTTGTTATGCATGACATCCTCCTACCGCAGGCTATCATGTGTCTGCTCAAGCCGTGGTAAGAGCTGTTACAAACGATCGAGGTCATCCACACGGGCTGCAGATTAATCCTGAAGCCCTGAGGACCGCCTGGCCGGCTGTCAGGGACCAGATTGAGGCGTGTTCGCGGGCTTGCCCCCAGCGCGGCTGCCCGCAAAGTGACCGGCAAGAAAATGTAACCACCCGGATAATTGATTTCTGATAAGCTTTATCGTATATTGCTGCAATTAACGATACGTCAGGTGAGGAAACGCCGATGCAGAAATTGTTCAAAGAATTAAAGTACTTACTGCTCTTGTTGTTTCTGATTGCGGTTGCCGCTTGCAGCCCGACGGTGACGAGCCCTGCGACTCCAACGCCGCAGGCGGCGCCGGTTCAGGAGCAGGCCGAAGAAAGCCGCGAGGTGGACGCGGAACCTGTCCAACCACCGGCAGCCGAAGAAGAGATCATCGTGGAAGCAAAACCTACGCCGAAGCAAGGTTTGATGGCCAGCGACCCAACGACGGTCGCGCTGGCCTCGGGCGAGCCGGTGCTGGTCGAGTTCTTCGCTTTCTGGTGAACGACGTGCCAGGCAATTGCGCCCATCGTGCATGGGCTTGAGGTTGAGTACGTCAATAAAGTTGACTTCATCTATCTGGACATCGACGACGCCAGGACAGAACCATTCAAGCAGCAGCTCGGATATCGCTATCAGCCGCATATCTTCCTGCTCGATGGGGATGGAAACATTCTTGAGCAGTGGGTCGGACCGGTTTCGGAGGCGGATCTTAAGACAGCGCTCGATCAGGTCTCGGGATAGCTCCGGGTGGAGATCGAGAGGGCCCCGGTACTCCAGGGGCCCTCTCTTGTTTCATGGAGAATGCCTATTCGTCCCCCAGTTCACGTTTGGCGATCACCATCCGCTGCACCTCGCTCGTGCCCTCCCCGATCGTCATCAGGCGTGCGTCGCGATAAATGCGCTCGACAGGGTACTCCTGGCTGTATCCGTAACTCCCGAGGATCTGGATCGCGTTTCTGGAGACCTCTTCGGCCATCTCTGTGGCGAACAGTTTGGCGATCGCTGCCTCCCGGTTGAAAAATTCGCCGCGTTCTTTCATCCACGCCGCTTTATAGACCAGCAGGCGGGCGGCATCGATCCGGCAGGCGGCATCGGCGATCATCCACTGGATCGCCTGCCGCTTTGCAATCGGTTTCCCAAAAGCGACCCGTTCTTTAGCGTAGCGGATCGATTCTTCGTGAGCGGCGCGTGCCAACCCGACGGAGAGCGCGCCGATGCTGATGCGGCCGCCATCCAGTATTGCGAGGGTCTGGTAGAGGCCGTCCCCTTCTTCACCGAGCAGATGGTCCAGCGGGACGCGCACATTTTCGTAGGTTAACGCGTGGGTGGGGGAGGCGCGCACGCCCATCTTTTTCTCCTGAGGATGGATGTGAAGCCCTTTGGCATAGCCAGGCACCACGATCAGGCTCAGCGATTTTGAGCCGCCTGCCGGATCGGTCCTGCAAAGCGTGACGATCAACGGCGCGTAGCTGGCGTTGGTGATCCAGGCTTTGCTGCCGTTGATCACCCAGGAATCCCCGTCTTTCTTGGCTTTCGTCTGGATCCCACCCACCAGATCGGAGCCCGCCGCAGGTTCCGTCAACGCCAGCGCTCCTAACCCACCCTCGCCGGAAGCCAGACCGGGCAGCCAGCGCTCTTTCTGCTGCTCTGTTCCGTACTGGGCGATCGGGGTGCAGCCCAGGCCGTTATGAGCGGCGACTGACAGCGCCGTCCCGCCGTCAGCCCAGCCGCACTCCTCGATTGCGATCGCGGCGCTGATCGCATCCACACCTGCCCCGCCGTAGGCTTCCGGGATGTTCAAACCGAGCAGTCCGAGCGGTCCCATTTTGCGAAAAGCTTCCTGGTTGAGTTGGGCGGAGGCGTCGAATTCAGCGGCGTTGGGCTTGATTTCTCGCTCACAAAAATCATGCACCGCACTTTGCCACATGCGTTGTTCATCGGTCAGGTTGAATTCCATGGTGTGATTGCTCCTCGGTCCTGGGTGTTATGCTGGATCGATAGATCCGTTCGATATTCAAGACCTCATTTCCGATCATGTGGGTTTTCGAGGGGAAATTGACGCACGCTGTTCGGTGGGCACTGGTCTCCGGTGCGGTTCATTCCACGAGGACCAGCGGGCGGCAAGATGAACCTGTCGAGGGCAACTTCCGGTTCGCGATTAAGGGTGATCCGCCACCAAGTTCGCACAATCTTCCCCGCCTGATTTGGACACATCGACTGGTTCTTTACCTTTACCGGAGAGAGCGATCCCTCTGGCCATAGGTACCATCACAGAATATGCACCGGGCCGGGAAAATTGTAAAACGCGCGTTGCAGGTTATTCCTGCTTGCTCCCGCCAGTTCGCGGGATCTCAACCTGCCCGGTATTGTCACGGCGCCGGCAGATCTCTGAACCAGGCTCCCAGCACCTCCTGCGCGGGTTTGCCATATACCGAAGCGGATTTGTCGTGCAGGATGACTGCCGGGGAGAAGCCGCGCGCGTAGAAACCGCTGATTTGCGGCTCATCCGCGATGGCGCGCAGGAATGCATCGAAAATCTGAGCCTGGATTTGCAGGTCAACCTCCAGATCGATGTCGACAATCTGGCCGCGCGAGAAATCGGATAGCGGCCGGCAGGTGCCATCGGGTCGCTGCGGGCAGGCGCTCGCGCCGTCCGATAACGAGAGGTAAGCCAGGCTGATCGCCACTGGTTTGCCTTCGAGAGCGCGTTCACCAAGCACAGCGCTGAGCTGCGCTTCGATCTCCGCCAACAGGATTTCCGAGGAATCTAACTCGCCGGCGACCAAGGGGCTGTGCCAGAAGAGATGGACCTCATCGAAAAGGTCGATGAAGGCGGGGATCGTTGAGAGGTCTTCCCCGACTTCGAGCTCAAACGCCAATTGACCGCCATAGACTCCGCGCACTTCTCCGATCAGATCCCGCCAGCGGCTTTCGCCGTCGACTGGCACTCCCGAGGGGCGCCCGCCGGGAAGCGATCCGAAAGGCAGCGCAGGAACGATGTCGGCTCCGCCGAGGACCAAGCGTTCGATCCCGTTCTGGGCTGCCCAACTGGCATAGGTGAGCACGAACGAACGGTACTCTTCAAACCACAATTCCCACCAGAGCTGGTCGCGCGCAGCTTGCTCCCACCAGGTGTCGATCGGGATCTCGCCGGCGAGAAATGAAGGTCTCAAACCGACGCGCAGCCCCTGGCCGCGCGCGATCTGGACGAGCGCATTAAGCTCATCACCAAAAGGACTCCACGCCGGGTCCATCTCGAGCAACGGGAAAGGGTCGTTCTGCACCCACCGCCATGCCGGTGAAAGCAAGACCTCATTCGCGCCGGTCTGGGCTATCCGGGTAAAGGCCTGCGGGGCGTAGGTATGCCAGGAAGGGTCAGACTCGTTCGATAAATCAACCCCCCCGGTCGTGAGATGCTCCAGCGGCTGGGTTTCGACGGAGGAGTGTTCGAGATGTGCTGTCCGATCGAGAAATTGCCATTCATCGATGACATCCTGGATGAGAGCGCCGCGCAGGTCTGGGTCGAGCTGGCGGCCGGAAGCTTCACTTCCGGCAAAACCGGCCTCATCCGCTGCCCCGCACTGCAGATTGCGGCAGTAGCGGTACTGCACGTCCCGCTGCATCGATTCGGGTCCATAGAGCGCATAAGTCCACAGTCCATCCTGTTTCCACATCGGCAGCGGGGTTCGCCAGGATCCGGACCGGAATTGGAGCGACACCGTGTCACCGGGGGGCGTGAAATCAGGGATGGCGACTTCGAAGCGAGTCGCCTCGCTTGATCCGTCGCTCCAGGAATGCACCGTATCACGCAGCGTCGGACTATCACCTTCGAGCATCACACGACGTATCGTGAAAGAGCTGTTCGCGCCGCGCTCGGCGTTCCATACTCCATCACCGAGCGTGTATTTGTAATGCAGATCCGTGCCATCATAAAGCGTAAACACACCCAGGAAGTGTTCGGGATCTACCCGGACAAGCGCCGGCATCTGAGAGACCGATTGGAACGAATCGTGTCTGGAACGGTTGAAACGAAAGCCGAGTTGGGCAGTGTTTCCTGCCAGGCGCAGCGTCGCTTCCTCGGGCGTATCCGCAGGAACCGTCACCTGAAAGGTGACCACAATCGGTTCAGCCGGCTCCAATTTCAAAGTGACCGGCGTAGTTTTGGCGGGAGCGAGAAGCGCTTCCTGTCTGATTGGGTGAAAACTGCCCGTAGGGCTGAAAACAGTGATCGTGTGCAGCCCGGGAGGCAGGCCGTCCAGGCGGAATCGACCTTCGCCATCTGTGAAGGCGATCTTTCCGCCGGCGCTGACGAGCATCTCTGCCAGCGGTTGATCATCCAGCGATAGGATCTGGCCCAAAATACGTCCGGTCTCACCCTGCATGGTCTCTCCCGACCAGCGTGCGATCCTCTCGTGGATCTCCCCCGGCCCCGGGATGTATGCTGTGCGGTAGTCGACGGGAACGCCCTCTGAGGTGAGCTCGATCGCCTCGCCTGGTGCGCTCTTCTCGTAGCGATAATAGAGCAGGCTTCCCGCGGGAGGCGTCAGGGCAACAGACCAGCGTCCGTCAGATTGAGCTTCCATCGGGATCCGCCGGGTGTTGAAGTTTAGATCGGTGACCGGGTCCAGCAGAACCAGGGTTAATTCAGCATTCGCCGGCGTACCTTCTGGTGCTGTGACAACGAAGCGCGCCTCAGCCGCCGGCGCAATCGTGCCTGATGGCGGTGTCGCGAGCTGGCCGGTTGGCGCCGGTGAAACGAGCGAGCACCCGGTTATCGCGAGGGCGAGAAGAAACGGGGCCAATCGGTTGATTAACATATCAGGCCTCTTAATACTCGATGTTTCTCAGCAGCTGAACGCATAAATCGACATTTGGGACATGCCGGGCAGCGATCGATATCCGCTGGCTGCCCTTCGGGCGCTGGAATTCGATCTTCAGCCGGCCGCGTTCCAGACTGACCTCTCGGAAGTTCTGCCAGGGTTCAACCCGCTTACGGTAAGTCACACCGCTGCGCGTTAACTTGATCGGACCGAAGTCCAGCGGTTGACCCTTATTCATCATCTCCCGGTAGCGGTTCATGGTCATCGGATAGATGCGCTGCTTGATGATCTGATGGAGCTCGTCAAGCTTCGTCAGGGACGAAGGGATTCTAACCGTTTCGCCTCCCAGGGTGTTGATTGAGATGCGCATTTGGGTGTCGTTGTCGGATCGGCTCCAGGTGTAGGCGGCAGCAGATATCTGGATGCTGGCGAGGTCAGTCCAGGGTATCAACCGCTGGTTCCTGCCGTTGACGAACCATAAACCTTCCTCTGATGAGTAGACCGCCCGCTGGTGGTTTCTGATCAGGAACCACCCGGCGTATATAGCAAGTGAGGTGGCGAGCAGGGCGATCCCGATCGCAGGTCCGGACCATCGCCACACAATCGCCGGTCCGAAGCGCGCAAATGCGAAATACCAGCGGTAGATCGACCACGCCGAGGCGGCCAGCACCACGATCAGGCTGGCTGCAAGCAGGATCGCCGCCCGTCGTCTAACACTGCGCTTGAGCTCGTGCCGGGAGAGGATCTTCCCGGGGGAGTAGGCTTCCCCGGATCGTCCGCTATGATCGCTCATCCTGGGATGCTCAAAGCCCCGGCGCAGCGGTGAGCGCCAATAGAAATCCAAGCGCCCCGAAGAAGACTCCAAAAAGGGCGAGCCCGCGCTGGTCCGTGGGGGAGAAGGCAGATCCAAGGCCAAAGCCAACAGCGTATGAAGCGAAAATGGCGCTTCCGTGAAGGATGTATCGTGTGAGCGCGTTTCCCGGCCCCGACCAACCGAAGGCGACTCCCGCAAGCGCGAGTACGGCCAACGCCGCCGAGATACGGGAGAGCATGCTGCTTCTGTTCGGGATCACTTCAGGGATATCGGGAAGAGTTTCCTCTAACCCGGACATGCGCGCCGTTCCGTAGAGCAAGCGGTAGAAGAGAAACTGGTTCATCGCCATGACGGCAAACACGGCGCGTACAAAGACGAGCACAATTGTTTCGGCAACACTGCCATCAAAAAGGGTCGACAGTGGATCCGGACCCAGCAGGACGCTTGCGCCTGGAATGAGGCTGGCAATCGATAGTCCCCACAGCACAGCGGCAAGCACGAGCAAGGCTGGTTGGGAGCCCACCACGAAGAGTAAAGCTGCACCGAGCCAGGATAGGGCGGTGAGTGGGTGGGTCTCACCCAGCGTGATCCAGGCCACGGCGGCCATCGCCGCGAATAGCAGCGCCCAGAAGCGCAGCATCCGACGCAGCCTGGTGCTCGCCGATTGTAGGTTGGGGTGATCAACCTGTAAGGGTTCGGTCACAAGCCGCTCCAAGTTTCAGGTCAGTGGAGGTGAACCCACTGACCTGATTATCTCACTGGTTAAGACCTGCCTGCACGCGCTGTGTGCTTGGATCAGTGTGGCGAGGTGCCGGGGCAGGCAGCCTGCCGGTGCTGCAGTCAGGCCGGGATGAAGTACACATCTGTGGGCTTCAGCTTGCTGTTTCTTAAAAACTTTGGCTGCACAGGCATTCCGATCCAATCCAGCGAGGCCGCCATCGGATCAAGACCCATCAGGCGTGTCAGGAATAATGTATTCACGCCCTCGTACTCGATCAGCGCCAGCACAAACGGTGTGTCGGGTAGAAACTCTTCCGAGCCGAAGTGACAGACGGTGAAGGCGTGCACTTTTGCTTCGCGGTCCGTGATATCGATCCATTCGGTCTCTGCGCCGGAATACATGTCGTGGCCGCGCGGTGTTGCGTATGTGTAGCCTGATTCAGGATCCCGGCTGGCGAGCAATTTCTTTTGCGTCGCGGCGGCGAACCAGGGGCTGTCCTGCCCATAAGAATGCAGGTAGGTGATCTGGTAATCCTGCTCGATCTGAAGCGGAGCCATGCGTTTCAGGAAAGCCATCGCTTCTGGATCGGTCTCAACCGGGAATGGAACTCCATGGACGATGTATCCGCCGAGCGTTTCAGGACGTTTCTCAGGAAGTTTCGCCATGATTAGGCCTCGCTCTCAAGGATGCTGACGGTGACGTATGTGCCGGTACCGGCATGGGAGTGGATCGCGCCGCGGCGGCCGTCTTTAATCTGCAGCCGCGGGTCTCCGAAATGTCGTTCAACCGTGCCCTGCAGCTGCCAGAGGGCAAAGACGGCCTGCATCAAGCCGGTCGCTCCAACTGGATGTCCGCAGGCGATCAAGCCTCCGGAAGGGTTCACGGGACAGATCGGTTGATCTTCGAGACTTACCCCGTAATCGATGCCGGGCATGTGCGCTTTACCGGAGGCTGCGAATGGCCCGCCTTCGCCGTAGCGGCATAAACCCAGGTCTTCGTACGTCTGGATCTCGCTGGACGTGTAAGCATCGTGCAGCTCGATGAAGTCCAATTCGTTGAGCGGATCGGCGATGCCGGCATGCTTATAGGCCATGTTGCCTGCCGTGCGTCCGGCTCGGAACGAGTGCACGCCGGGATAACGCGTGCCGTGATCCCACAGCTCCTTGTAGTATTTCCGGGTGTCGTCGGAAGATTTTTCTTGTTCGGTGGCGTAGTCGTTCAGGAACGTTTCGTAATCGACGTGCGGGCGGTCCGCCATGCGCATGGCGTCCGTGCCGCGGCCGATACCGGTTACGCGCACGAGAGGGCGGGCGACCCGGGCGCCGGCTTCTTCCAGCCGCTTCAGCCCTTCTTCAGACGCCAGAATCGTCGCCGCTGCCCCGTCCGACATGACGCAGATATCGAGCCGGGTGAGCGGCCAGGCGACCATCGGCGCGTTGCGCACATCCTCCACGCTGTAGCGGTTGCGTTTCTGCGCGTAGCGGTTGTAGTAGGCGTTGATGTGATTCTTTACAGACACATGCGCCATCTGTTCGACGGTGGTGCCATATTCTTTCATATGCCGGGTGACCATCATGGCGTAATACCCGGAGTAGAATCCACCCACCGGATAATCCCAGGAGACGTCCGACGCCAGGGCGATGAACTCGTTGCCCTTCCATGTCTCGACGTGGCTCATGGTCTCGAACCCGTAGGCGATACAGACATCCATGTGGCCCGACGCGACCGCTTTCCACGCCTCCTGGAAGCACAACCCGCCGGTGGCGCCGCCGCCCTCGACCCGATGGCTGGGTTTCGGACACAATCCGAGATAGTCCTGCGCCATGATGCCAGCCATGAGCTGACGCGAGAAGTGATCCGAGAAGTAGGAGGCGACGGATCCATCGACGATGTTGGTGAACGCGGGAAAATCGAGCCCGATGTCGGAGATGGCGTAATCGTAAGCCTCCTTGACAATCGCCTGGAAGGTCTTATCCGGTCGGGCTTTGCTGAACTTGGACACCCCTCCGGAGAGGGCGTAAACAGGTCGCATCCTGGCAATCCTCCTGTGGCTGCAGCGTGAGATGGATAGAGCGCGTGGATTGTACCTTTTCCGGAGTGGAAGGGCAAAAAAGACTCGCTGTGGGGGTTGTTCTGCGGTGTGAACTTATTCTGGGGGTTGTGAGGCAGCCTTGCGCTTGCGGTGCCCGCGACCGGCCAGCACAGCCAGGCCGATGCTGAGGAAGTACAGTACGATCATAGGCAGCATCACCAGACCCATATTGATCGGGTCGATTGTGGGTGTTGCGGCGGCTGCGATCACGGCGATCACAAGGATTGCATAGCGCCAGCCGCGGATGAGCATGCGGGCGTCGATAAATCCCAATGCCGCTACAGCGTAAATCACGAGCGGGAATTGGAAAGCCAACCCGATCCAGAACATCAGGCCGGTCACAAAGCGGATGTAATTTGCCGGCCGGATGGCGGTGCTGATGCCAAGAAAGTTGAGCAGGAAAGGCAGGGCGGCTGGCAGCATCACGTAGTACGTGAACAGCACGCCCAGCACGAAGAGAATGCTGCCCGTCGGGATGAATGACAGAACCATAATGCGCTCACGCCGGCGCAGCCCGGGGTTCATGAAGGCGAAGATCTCCAGGCCAATATATGGCAGTGAGAGGGCAAAACCGGTCAGCAAACTGACGCGCATGAATGCGCCGATGTTCTCGGTGACCTCGATCGCTTGCAGTTGCTCGAGACCGCCGATCGGTTCTGATAGCCAGGCCAGGATATCCTGGGCGAAGACAGCTGCAAGCGCGACGGCCAGGATGAGCACCAGCATCGCGCGCAGCAAATGCCGTCGAAGGGCTTCGAGATGCTCGAATACCAGCGAGGGCTCTTCAATCGTGCGCGAGAAGACATCCGCGATGGGCACATCTTCGGGATCGTGATTGATAAAGTCACGCAGCGCGCGGAATGGGGTCAGCAGCCAACGAACGGGAGCGGTGAGGATCTGCCAGATCCGGCGTAGGAAAGAGCGCATCGGTTAGTCTTCTTCACCCCCGGGTCCTGATGATTCGGCAGAATCCGAGGCGGTTTTCTCTGAAGCCGGTTTCTCTGGCTGGTCGTCCTCCGGCGTGGGCTCAGGGTCCCTCGAGGTAGGCTGAGTCCACGCTTTTAAGCTCTGGTTGAATTTCTGTGTCTCGCTCTCAAGTTCATTGCGAGCTTTGTCGACGTCACTTTTCAGGTCGTCAAGATCGTCCAGCGCAGCTTCGCGAGCGAGACGGTTGGGGAGCGTGCGGATTGTTTGAGAGGCCTCGTTTAAGATCCGCCAACTGTCCGAACGATAGACGCGGTTGAGCGTGCGTCCGAGCGTGCGGCCGACGCGGGCAAGGTCTTTCGGCCCAACGACGATCAGCGCGATGACGAGAATAAACAGCAGTTCGAGTGGTCCGATACCGAGAATATCCATAATTTACATTTCAGCTTGATATGAATTGCTGGCGAAGTTCAGATGAACGTTTTGCCAATGTGCCCAGCACGCCGTTGATAAATCGTGCTGAGCTGTCGGAACCAAAGCGTTTGGCCAATTCAACGGCTTCGTTGATCGCTACCTTAAGCGGCGTTTCTTCTGAAACCGCAATTTCCCAGAGTGCCATGCGGAGAATGTTGCGATCCAGGACTGCAATCTGATCAACCGGCCATTCGGGGGCGCAGGTGGAAATGTATTCATCCAGGCGGGGGGCAAGTTCTAGAACCCCTTCAACCAATTCTTTGATGAAGGCTGCATTGCTATCGCTCAAGGTCTGGTTGTTATCGATGTGACGCGCCAGTACGGCAGCCGCAGGGTGGCCGACCGTGTCAACTTCATAAAGTGTTTGCAATGCTAAGGTTCTTGCCCTGCGGCGTTCCCGTTTCATAGATGTTCCGTCATTCTTCGTCTGGCGCGAAGTAGATATCCTCGATATGGACATCGACGCGTGTGACGTTCATACCAACCATCTCTTCAATCGCGCGTGCCACCTCGTTCTGCACCTTTCGGCTGACCTCGCGGACATTCGTGTCGCTCTTCAGGATCAGGAAGAGTTCGACGCAAACGCAATCCTCATCGATCTCGATCTGAACGCCCTCGCCGGAACCACGCTTGAACAGGCGGTTGACACCGCCCGGGCGCGGCGCCATCGCAACGACGCCAGGGATGTTCAACGCCGTGAATTTTGCCAGCGTGACCAACACGCCCGGGGCCATCGTGGTTGTGCCGGGCGCGCGATCATGAGTCTCTCCGATTTCAGTCATCGTAAATTTCTCCCAGATTACATCGCCATGCCGCCGTCGACGTTCAAGACGTGTCCGGTGATATAGGACGCCTCGTCCGATGCAAGGAATGCAACCGCTTTGGCGACCTCCTGCGGTGCGCCGATGCGGCCGAGCGGGATGATATCGATCAGTCCGGCCTGGATATCCTCCGGAACCGTTTCCCAGATATTGGTCTCAATGAAACCGGGCGCCACCGCGTTGACCGTGATTTTGCGCGATGCGACCTCGCGCGCCAGCGCCTTGGTAAAACCGATCTGGCCGGCTTTGGAAGCCGAGTAGTTGGTCTGCCCGGCGTTTCCCATCTTACCTGAGATTGAGGTGATGTTGATGATCCGCCCGTAGCGTTTGCGCATCATATGCCGGATGGCAGCCTTGGAACAGTTGAAGGTCGATTTCAGGTTGGTCGCCGCGACCGCATCCCAGTCGTCTTCGGACATCGTCATGATCAAGCCATCACGGGTGATCCCGGCGTTGTTGACCAGAATGTGAAGCTCGCCGAAATGCTCGATCCCTTGCTGGATGAGGTTCCGGGCTTCATCAAAGTCGCTCACGTCGGCCTGCAACGCAATCGCGTCGCTGCCGAACTCCTTCACCGCCTGAACAACCTCGTCGGCCGAATCGGCGCTGCTGTTGTAATTGACGACAACCCTGGCGCCGAGCGAGCCAAACTCGAGGGCGATCGCTCGCCCGATGCCGCGCGAAGCTCCGGTCACAATTACTACTTTGTCCTTGAATTCCATCGGTTCTCCGTTCGTGCTGCATCCCTCCGGCAGCTTCAGAGGGTGATTATACCTGTAAACCTAACACGCAACCTGCCCTGATCGTGCGCCGTGGGTGAACTCCTCGCCTGGTTTGCAGATTCTTAACCGGCATCGCGGCCGCCGTTTCCAGGGTACGCTTTTGAAACCAGGCGCTCCGGATGGCCGAGGAAGGTCTGATGCAGGCTCTGATCCTCGACCAGCTCCTTCATCGTCTCATAGAGCGCCCGGTTGACCGGGGTCGGGACGCCAAACTGCTCACCATAGCGGACGACGGCGCCGTTGAGCCAGTCGACTTCCGATTTGCCCCTGCCAATGTCGTGGTGCAGCGATGGTTTCTTGGAGCCGCGCCCGCCGGCGACGATCCGGCCGAGCAGATGGCGGGTGACAATCGCCGGTAAGAACACCGCCCTTCCCAGCAAAGCGACGGATACTCCGGGCAAATTCTGGGGTCCGAAGCCCATTTTTCGCATGACCCGCACCGTCTCGCGCAGCGCGTCCATCTCCATCCTGGCCAGGCCGGGATGGGCGAAAACCTCACCGGGATTGAAGCCGGTGATCGCCGAGGTTGTATTGGCGACGATGTTTGTCATCAGCTTGGACCACTTCATCCGTCCCGGGTTGGGATAATGCTCGGTATGGAAGCCGGCCTGTTTGAACCGCCCGACGATCTCGGCGGTCATCGGGTGCGTGCCGGCGATCCCCACACCGCGCTTCCGGGAGACACGCACGACTGCGGGCTCGGGCATCTCGACCGCGGTGGTAAGCGTCCCGGCGATTACATTTCCGGAACCCAACGCCTGTGCGAGAGTCTGCTCGTTGTTGATCCCGTTGAGCATACTTAAAACCGGTATGGGTTCAGGAAGGGTGTCCTTGATCAGCGCAGCCGCATCGGCGCAATCGTATGCTTTGACGCAGAGCAGGATCAGGTCGGGGCGCCCGGTCTTGACCGCTTCGGAAAAATCACTGCTGGCGATTACATTGGGGACCTGCGCGACTTGCTGATCATCGATCAGGGTCAGGCCGTTACGCCTGAGCGCATCGACGACCCGCGGGCGGGCGAGGAATACGACCTCGTGTCCGGCGAGCGCCAGGCGGGCGCCGATGAGGCCCCCGACGGCTCCCGTCCCGAAGACGAGCACTCGCACGTTACTTTTCTCCGGATGAGCCCAGAAGCTGATCGACAAGTGCATTCAACTCCTCGTCGGAGTAGAAGCGCAATACGATGCTCCCGCCACGGGTTCCTCGCCGCAGAGTGACTCTGGTGCCAAGCGCCTGGCGCAGCTGATCTTCCAGCGCCTTTTCTTCAGGAGGTTGTGTGGAGGCGGGCTTTCGTTCTTTCCGTTCACCGGAGAGCTTGCGCACCAGCTCCTCTGTCTGACGCACGTTCAGTGTGCGGCTGAGGACGGTCTGCAATGCTGCGGATTGGGCCTGCGCCGTAGAGAGGGCCAGGAGGGCGCGGGCATGACCTTCACTGATCTTGCCGTCCTGCAGCGCGGTGCGCACAGCCGCGGATAGTTTCAGGAGCCGGATGGTGTTGGTCACAGCCGTGCGGCTTTTCCCGATGCGTGCGGCGATATCGTCATGTGATAGATCGAAATCGTCGATCAGCTGCCGGTATCCTTCGGCTGCTTCGAGTGGGTTGAGGTCGGCGCGCTGCAGGTTTTCAATCAGCGCCAGCTCTAACTGCTGCCGCTCGTTGACATCCCGCACGATGGCGGGGATCTCTTCCAGCCCGGCCTGTCGGGCGGCGCGCAATCTGCGTTCGCCGGCGATCAGAGTGTAGCCACCCTGGTCGTCTTCCGGGAGTACGACGATCGGCTGCAGCACCCCGTGTTCTTTGATCGAGCTGGAGAGGCTGTCCAGTTCAGCAGGGTCGATGTTGAGCCGCGGCTGCCTGGGGTTGGGCTTCACGTTTTTCACCGGGACCTGACGCACGCCAGCGGCATCCGCAGGCGGACCTTGCCCGGAAGGGATCAGTGCATCAAGCCCTCTGCCAAGTCCTCGCTTTTTTGTCATTGGAAAATCCTCAAATTCCGTGGAAGAACACCTTCGTCAATCTCGATCGCCATCGAGCAGTTCCTTGGCCAGGCCTCTGTATGCCAGCGCGCCGGTCGATTCCGGCGCGTAGATCGAGATCGGCAGACCATGGGATGGCGCCTCCGCCAGGCGAATGCTCCTCGGGATGATAGACCGGAAGACCCGATCGGGAAAATGACGGCGGACTTCATCGACGACATCGCGGGAGAGATTCGTGCGGGCATCGAACATGGTCAGAACCATCCCCCGGATCGTGAGACCCGGGAACAAATTGGTGCGCACGCGTTCGAGCGTCTGCATGAGCTGGGTTAACCCTTCCAGCGCAAGGTATTCGCACTGGACCGGGATGATGACCCCCGCTTTCGCGGCGACAAGGCCGTTCAGGGTGAGCAGTCCCAGCGATGGCGGGCAGTCGATCAGCAGGTAGTCGTAGTGGTTCTGGAGCTCCTGGAGCACCCGCTCGAGAAGCTTCTCGCGGTCGGGCAGCTGGGTCATCTCCACCTGGGCCCCGGCCAGATCGGTCGAAGAGGGCAGCAGCGATAGATCGAGCTTGCGATTCTTGAGGACGATTTCGGCGGGCGGATAGTCTGCGATCAAGGTATCGTAGATCGACATCTCGAGCTGCTTGTGATCCACGCCCAGGCTGGCGGTGGCGTTGGCCTGCGGGTCCACATCCACGATCAACACACGCTGCCTCAGCTGGGTGAGATAGGCTCCGAGGTTGATCGCGGTGGTCGTCTTACCCACCCCGCCTTTCTGGTTCACCAGCGCATAAATATGTGCCATGGTCAGTTACTGCCTCTCGCTTTCGCAATTTCGTCGTCGGTCGGGATCGCATCCAGCCCGGCGCGGGTGACGGATCGAGCGGCGAGGCGGTTGGCGAACTGAGCTGCCTGGAAAGGGTTGCTCCCGCCGTGCAATTCCCAGAAGAATGCCGCCGAGAAAATATCACCCGAGCCGGTCGGATCGACCTCTTCGACGTCTTCCCCTGGGATCTCGGATCGCTCCCCTTCGACGAACAACCAGGCGCCCTGGTGGCTGCGCGTGACGGCCAGCACGCGCGTTTTTTGTGCCATTCGGTGGGCGGCATGAGCGTCGTGCCCGAGGTCCTCGCTGCTGCAAACGACGGCCCTGGCGAGAGCGAGCTGTGTGGCGATGGCGTCCCATTCTTTCCTCGCGATGCGTCCATCCTGATCCCAGGTCCGCAGCCATCCCTGAGGGGTCAAATAGATCGAGGCTGCGGGGAGCGCATCCAGCATGTCGAGATCAATTTCATCTGCAATCGGGGCGAGGTGGATGATTGCGGCTCTGCGCCATGAGAGCGGGACTACATCGATGGTCAGCTTCTCGGCGCGTGATTGGAGCGTTTGTTCGCGTCCGGACTGCAGTTCGCGATTGGTGAAGGTCGTTGTTGAGCTTGATGGATGAGCGACAAGTTCCATGTGCATGAGCGGCTGTAGATCAAGATCGTCTGCGCAGGCTGTGATGATTCCGACATGCGCTCCTAATGCAGCGGCGGTCAAACCGGCGTAAGCGACGGTACCGCCAAGCCGCGCACCGGATGGGGTAAGGTCTTTCGCCACGTGTCCTACTAAGAGATATGGAGTGAGACGGGACTGGGTGGACATAGCGGCGATTATAGCCGCGCACCCATCGCAATCAAACCGAAGGGGTTAACCCTTGGGAACGATTGTGACCTTGCGGCGTTTACCTTCACCAACGCTGAGTGTCTCAACCTGCGGATCGCCTCTCAGTTCGATGTGGACGATCCGGCGCTCGTAGGCAGGCATCGGTTCCAGGGACATCGTCCGGGAGGTCTCAACCGCTTGAGTTGCCATGCGGCGGGCGAGACGCCGGAGCTGCTGTTCGCGGCGTTCCCGGTATCCTTCGACATCGATCATGACCGATACGGGTCGTTTGAGTTCCTTGCCGACGATCAGGCGGGTGATGTATTGCAGCGCGCTGAGCGTTTTGCCGCGCCGGCCGATAAGGATGCTGAGATCATCTCCGTGAATTTCGACGTGCAGCGGCTTGATCTTCCCGGGTGTATCGGCTTCACCCCAATAGGCATCGACCTCAGCCTGGATGTTCATGCGCTGCAGCAATTCTTCGACGGTGTCGCGGGTGATGCGCAGCGCTTCGGCCTCCTCATCCAGGTCCGTGTCCTCGATGCGATCTTCCGTCTCAGCCGGGGATTCGCTCGCGACCGGTGCGGCGGAGGGTTGGCCTTCTGCTGACCGGACGGTAAGGCGGACGCGCGCCTGGCGGCTTCCCAGGCCGAAAAGCCCACCGCCGCCCTCGTCCAGGATCTCGATCTCGAGTGCCTCCTCAGGCAAGCCCAACTCTGTGGCGCCCTGTGCGATTGCTTCGTCTACGGTTGGTGCGATGATTTCAAGGCTCGGTCTGGTGTCTTTCATACGTCTCACCTTCTCGTTGCGAAATTGAATGAGCGTGCTTCGGTTCGCATGCTATTTGTTGCGATCACGCGCCCAGCGCATGAGCAGACCCTGGAGGATGCCGAGCAAGTTCGAAGCGGCAAAATAGAGCGCAAGGCCAGATGCGAGCGTGTACGCGAAATAACCCAGAAGCAGCGGCATATAGAGGCTCATCATCTGCGTCATGCCGGCGGTTTGTGAATCTCCAGGAGTGGCGGCGGTGGTCAGCTTGGTCTGCAGGTAAGTGCTGATGACGACAAGGATCGTCAGCACCGGGATGTCGAAGGGCAGGAAGGATAAAGAAAGCCGCTCGGGCTGTCCAAGATTCATCCACAGGAACTGGCTGTTAAGCGGTATCAACCCGGCCGGGATGAAATCGTAGATGTGCTTTGAAAGGTCAAAGAGCTGCGCCGGCGTAGCCGCCATCGTGCGAATAATCGCTTGGTAGAGTCCGATGATGATCGGAAACTGGATGATCAGCCCCAAACACCCGCTGAACGGGTTGTAACCGAATTCGCGGTAGAGCTTCATCTGCTCTTCGGACAGCTTCTGGCGATCATCTTTGTATTTTTCCTGCATCTTCTTGAACTTGTCGGATTGCTGGATCTCAGCCATCACGAGCGATCCGCGCATCTGCTGGTAAGTAAGCGGCAGGGTGATCAGGCGTACGAGCGCAGTGAAGATCAGGATGGCGAGGCCAAAGTTTCCGCCAAGCAGGTTGTAGATATAGATGAGCGCATTAATCATTGGCTCAAGAATGATCGTGTTCCACATAGGTCAGTAACCTTCAGATCTTACTCGGCTGTGAACAGGCAGCGTACGCCGCCCGTTTCCGGTTCGACAACATACAAGAGACAATCGCTTTCCATGGCGGGCACGAGGATGCCTTCTGAACTGACGAGTGGGTCTGCCAGCAACCGGCCCGTCATGGTCGCACTAGCGGGCCAGGCGCGTGCACCTGTTTCGATCAGCAGGGCGTCCACCTGACCGGATTCGGTCACGAAATAAACACGATCGCCGAGGATGACCGGGGAGGCGGAAGCCGGGCCAGAAAGGTCCTGGTGCCATAGTTCACGTCCGGTCCGGACATCGATTGCGTGCGCCGTCCCGGCGACATCCCCGAAGTAGGCGACGTCGCCTTCCACAGCCGGGCTGCCCCAGATGGCGTCATCGGCCTGGAATTCCCATTCAACCCGGCCGCTGTCCTTATCCAGCGCGGTCAGCGTCCCGCCAAAATTTCCTGAGAGCAGCAGCCCGTTCGTGAGGGTCGGCGAATCGGAGATCGCAGAACCCAGGTCGGTGCTCCAATTTTCGCGCCCCGTTTTAAGCGAGATCGAATAGACATTGTGGTCCAGCCCGCCGAGATAGATCTGATCCTCCTGGACCAGCGGTTTAGACCAGAGGGCGTGATCCGCCCGGAACGGTTCGTTCCACAGCGGCTGACCGGTTTCGAGGTCTAACGCGAACAGGCGTCCTGATGCGGTTGGGACGAGGACCTGATCATCGACGATGAGCGGGCCACCGATGATGCGGTCCTCAGGTCCATCGAAGGTCCAGAGTGGCGCGGCTGTGGCGGCCGTGGCGTTCAGAGCGTACACCACCTGATTGTAACTGCCGACAACCAGCTTCTCGCCGTCGGGTGAGACCGCCGGTGGTGCGTAAAATGTTGCGTTGCGATCCGCCTCCGCCGGGTAGGTCCACAGCGTCCGGCCGGTTTCCACATCGATCGAGTACATGAAAGGTCCGTATGCGATATAGACGATCTCTTTTGAGATCGTCGCACCCGGCCAGCTGGAAGCCTGCATGACGCTTCTGGATCCGCATGCGGAAAGTGCCATTGCGAGCAGAGCGAACGCCAGCAAGGTAAGCGGTAGACGTGATTTGGATGATGGTGATATGGTCATACGACTCCTACGGAACGGGATCATAGCCGCCGTGGCTGAACGGTTGACAGCGGAGCACCCGCCAGATTGATAATCCAAGACCCTTGATCGCACCGTGTTTGGCGATCGCCTCGTAGCTGTAGTGAGAGCAGGTCGGGGTAAAGCGACAGGTCCCGGCCGGCAATGCCGGTGAGATGATAAGTTGGTAAAGGCGGATGAGCGCCAGGAAAGGTAAACGCGGGAGGTTCGCCAGTGTGAGCGGAACGTCACGCAGGGAAGGTTCCTGCTGTGCGTGGAGTTCTGCTCCTATGTTTATCTCATCCTGCATCGATCAATCCTGCCTGGTTCAATTTTGATAACAGCGCACGTTGAAGTTTCTCCCAGGAAGCGTCCAGTAAGGCCGGTCGTGCGATGGCAACGATATCCCAACCCGGCGAAATCTGGGGGAGGAAAATGCGGAAGGCTTCTCTCAGGCGGCGCTTGGCACGGTTTCTCTGCACCGCGTTGCCAACCGATCGGCTGGCGCTCACACCGAACCTCGCATGGTCGAGCTGGTTTTCGCTGACGATGAGAAGGACAAACGGGTGGGCAAAGGACTGACCCGTGTGCCGCACCCGCTTGAAGTCGGACGAGTTGGTGAGCCTGTATCTGCGGTCCATCCACCTGGCCGGCTAAGGGCAGGTAACCTGCACCCGAAGCCTCCCTATGACTTCCAGTTGGTCTTCTTGACGTGCTTATTCATTTTCGCCGCAAGTCGCAAGCGACCCCTCGCCCGTCGGCGTTTGAGGACCTTCTTGCCACCTTTAGATTTCATGCGCGCACGGAATCCATGCGTTCGCACCCTGCGGCGTTTCTTCGGCTGATATGTTCGCTTTGGCATTTCTAATTTCCCTGATAACTACGTAATCATAGTCCGGCTTAGCGACCGCGGATTATACCGCACACAAATTACACGGTCAACGCAAGTTGGTGTTTGGGCCGGGACCGTGGTGGGCAGGTTTTTCCGTCAGCCGGTCTCGGACTCCAGACGTTGAATGTTAGCCCCCAGTTGGCGGAGTTTCTCGTCGATCCGCTCATAGCCGCGTTCGATCTGACCGATATTGCGGATGCGCGAGGTTCCCTGGGCGGCTAACGCAGCGAGGGTAAGCGCCAGCCCGGCGCGGATGTCCGGGCTTTCGAGCTGCTCTCCGAAAAGCGGGCTGGGTCCCTGCACGATCGCCCGGTGCGGATCACAAAGGATGATGCGGGCGCCCATCGAGACAAGCTTGTCGATGAAGAACATGCGTGTCTCGTACATCCAGTCGTGGAAGAGCACAGTCCCGTTTGACTGAGTGGCGATCACGATGGCGATGCTCATCAGGTCGGTTGGGAAAGCCGGCCAGGGCATCACGCTGATCTGCGGGATTTTGCCGCCCACATCGGGCTCGATCTCCATCGATTGGTTGGCCGGGACGAAAACATCGCTGCCGCTGACCTCCCAGTGGACGCCCAGTTTCTGGAGCACCAGCCGCGCCATGTCCAGGTACTCGGGGCCGGCGTTGCGGATGCGGATTTCCCCGCCGGTGACGACCGAGGCGCCGATCAGGCTGACGACCTCGAGATAATCGGGTCCGATCGAGTACTCGCCGCCGTGCAGCGAATCGACTCCGGTGATGTTCAGCGTGTTGGAACCGATATTCTCAATTTTTGCGCCGACCGTGTTCAAGAAATGACAGAGCTCCTGCACATGCGGTTCGGAGGCCGCGTTGCGGATCACAGATTTCCCTCTGGCCTTCACGGCTGCCATGATGGCGTTCTCGGTGGCGGTGACGCTGGCTTCATCAAGCAGGACGTCGCCACCCTGGAGCCCCTGAGGGGCACGCATGTGGAACTCGCGCTCGCTGAAACTGACCTCGGCGCCCAGCTTTTCGAGCGCCAGCAGATGAGTGTCAACGCGCCTGCGGCCGATCACATCGCCGCCCGGCGGAGGGAGGGTGATCTCACCCGTCCGCCCCAACATCGGTCCTGCGATCAAGATCGAAGCGCGGATCTGCCGGCACAAATCCGGGTTTAAATCAGCCTGCCGTGGGTCCTGTGCGCTGATCCGCCAGGTATGGATGTCGAGGTCCTCGAACATCACGCCCAGACTTTCGAGCAGCTGCCGCATCACACGGACATCACCGATATCCGGGACGTTTCGGAGCACAACCGGCTCTTCAGTGAGCAGACAGGCTGTGAGCAGCGGCAGTGCTGCGTTTTTGTTTCCGGAGGGGGTGACATCTCCTCGAAGTGGGGTTCCACCATCAATCAGATAGGTTGGCATTGATCATCCTTGTGTTCTTAACTCAACGGTTTGACCGCGTTGTAAGCCGGTGCACTCCAGTGCGCTGCCGCCATTGACGGCGATTTCCAGCAGGCCCGCGCTCCCGATGTATGCGGTCAGTGAGTGCGTACCGACGTCGCCGAAAGTGTTCGTCAAAGGGATTGTGACGCCATCCGGGAGCGCAAGGACGGGATCGGGGCAGCGTAGATCCTGCGCTCCAAGATTGCCTGTCCATGGCTCAAGCCGGATGATATCTCCCGCCCGGGAGAGCCGGCCGATGCTTGTGATCAGGTTTCCGAAGCGGTCAGCGTAGAGGATCTCACCGCGCAGAATGTGCGTGCCAGCGAGCTCCAGCTCTGGCGCGGGGAGCCGCTGGAAGGAGGGCAGGGACGGGCCGAGATCGGAAAGCAGCCTACCGCTAACGAGGTACGCTGCGGCGGGGGCAAAGATATCCCGGCCGTGGAATGTGGCGCTTTGTACAGGCAGGAGATGGTCTGGATTGCTCAATTCGACGATCTCGCAGTCTTCAGTGCCGATCAGGTACGTGAAAAGCCCGTTGTCCGGGCCGACGCAGGTGAACTCCGCGCTCTGGATCGCGATCGGTCTGCGGTTGGTGCCGACTCCGGGATCGACGACGGCGAGGATGACGCTGCCGGTTGGCAGCACGGGCGCGACTCGCCAGAGTTCGATCGCGCCGCGCGCCACGTCGCCCGCCGGGATGTGGTGGGTGAGGTCCAGGATCTGCTCGGTTGGTGCAATCCTGTAAATCACGGCTTTCATCGCCGCGACGTAAGTATCCTCGAGGCCGAAATCGCTCAAGATTGAGATCATCGATAACCTTTCCCGGCCATTCTAACGAAGTCGCAATCAAGGGTCAATCGGTGGGTCCCCTGCGCTTGATCGACGGGCGATCGAATCATGGTGAAAAATCGCTCCGCAGGAGAAGCGGAAAACGGTCCGCTATGGTAGAATCTTAATTCGTGAAATCAGCACCCGGGTGCCCCCCAGAACACCATCTGTCCAGCCCGCTCGCAAGCCACATCGGGCCAATTTCTCCGGGACGATCGTGCCTTAAGTCTGAGCGTAAATGGCCCCGGAATTAACGTTGCTCGGGGTGCGTGGATCGCCCGATCCGAACCGATTGTAGGGTTTTGATTTCCGGTTATGTAAAGTGAATTGATGTGTAGACGTTATTTATGAAGGAGAAATAGGGTGGCAAAGCGGACTCAAAAGGTCAGCAGCTACGCAGCAAAAGACATTCAGGTGCTGGAGGGTCTGGAGGCCGTTCGTCGGCGGCCGGGAATGTACGTCGGTGGAACCGATGTTAAGGCACTTCATCACCTGGTCTACGAGGTCGTGGACAACTCGATCGACGAAGCGCTCGCAGGCGCATGCGACGCGATCGACGTTACCATCCACGAAGACAGCAGCGTGACCGTCGAGGACAACGGACGTGGTATCCCGGTCGACATTCACCCGGAAAAGAAGAAGCCGGCGCTCGAGATCGTGATGACTATTCTGCACGCCGGCGCTAAATTTGGAGGCGATGGATACAAGGTCTCGGGTGGCTTGCACGGTGTTGGGGTTTCTGCCGTCAACGCGCTGTCGGAGTGGTGTGAGGTTGAGGTCAAGCGCGATGGTAAGGTCCACGTCCAGCGCTACGAGCGCGGCGCGCCGACCGGCCCGGTCGAGATAAAGGGCGATGTACCCAAGAAAGAGACCGGGACCAAGACGACCTACATGTATGATCGCACGATCTTCAACGGCGATTTCGACTACAAATTCGAAACGCTCGTCCAGCGCTTCCGTGAAATGGCTTTCGTCACCAAGGGGGTTAGCATCCATCTCCTGGACGAACGCGACGGGCGTGAGATGACCTTTTACTTTGAGGGCGGCATTGTTTCGTTTGTCTCCTATCTCAATCGCCATCGTGAAGTGATCCACCCGGTTGTCTACGTCGAGAAGGAGGTTGACGACACCGGGATCGAGGTGGCGATGCAGTATACGGACGCGTATGCCGAGTCGGTCTACTCCTTCGCAAACACGATCAACACCGTCGACGGGGGCACGCACCTCACCGGTCTACGGGCGGCGATCACGCGCACGATCAACGATCACGCCCGTAAGAACAACCTGCTCAAGGATTCGGATCCCAACTTCAGCGGTGACGACACGCGGGAAGGCCTTACGGCAATCGTCAGCGTGAAACACCGCGACCCGCAATTTGAGAGCCAGACGAAGGTGAAGTTGATGAACGCCGAGGTCCAGACCCAGGTTCAGCAAGTCCTTGGCGAGGAGTTAGGCGAGTTCATGGACCGCGATTCGCGCGCCGCGCGCGCGATCGTTTCGAAGTGCCTTACGTCGGCGCGGGCGCGCGCCGCGGCGCGCAAAGCGCGCGACCTGGTCATCCGCAAGAGCGCGCTGGAGAGCATGACGCTGCCCGGCAAACTGGCCGACTGCTCGGAGCGCGAACCCAGCAAATGTGAGCTTTACATCGTCGAGGGTGACTCGGCAGGCGGCTCGGCAAAGCAGGGCCGCGACCGGCATTTCCAGGCGATCTTGCCGCTGCGCGGCAAGATTCTGAACACGGAGCGCGCTCGTCTGGACAAGATTCTGTCTAACAACGAGGTCAAAGCGCTGATCTCCGCGCTGGGCACCAGCATCGGCGAGACGTTCGATATTGAAGGCTTGCGCTACGGCCGGGTGATTATCATGACGGATGCCGATGTTGACGGCAGCCACATCCGGACGCTTCTATTAACGTTCTTCTTCCGGTACATGCCGCAATTGATCGAAGACGGGCACCTTTACGTCGCCCAACCACCGCTGTACAGCATCGAGCACCGCAAGAAACGGCATTATGCCTACACCGAACGCGAGCGCACGCAGGTGGTTAAGGAACTGGGCCTGGATGGCGACAGCGCCAAGGTGCAGCGCTATAAGGGTCTCGGCGAGATGAACCCCGGTCAGCTCTGGGAGACGACGATGGACCCATCCAACCGCATCCTGCTGCAGGTCACGATCGAAGATGCCGCTGCGGCGGACCGGACCTTCGATATGCTCATGGGAGCGGCGGTCCCGCCGCGCAAGCGTTTCATTCAAACGCATGCGAAAGAGGTCCGGAATCTGGATGTCTGATCCAACCGGTGAGGGCAGGATCACACTCGGAAACGCCCAGCGAATCACTCCTGGTTAAGTAAAAAAACACCTCCGGTTGCGCGGAGGTGTTTTTATTAATCGGAAAATCTTGCCTGACCTAAAGTGCAGACTCTCCCTGCTTGGAAGCATAAAATGGACTCTCGCCCGAAGTGTGGTCGGTAGTGTCCACGACGGTGGTGACTGCGGGGATCTCTTCTTTGATCATCACTTCGACGCCCTGCTTGAGGGTCACATCGACCATGCCGCAGCCCTGGCAGCCACCGCCGAACGCGATGAATGCCGTCCCGTCTTCATAGTTGAGCAGCGAGACAAAGCCTCCATGCGCGCCGACACTCGGGTTGATCTTGGAATCCAGCAGATCCTGGATCGACTGGGCTGTGGGATCCTTCCAGACCGGATTGGGGTTGTCGATCATGAACCCGCTGCGAAAGGTGTCCTGTTTGAAGTCGACCGATGAGCCCTGCATGTTCTCGGCGCTCTCGGCGTCGATCAGCACGGCGAATGAATCAAACTCGATCCTTTCATCTGTAGAGGCCTGTTCGCTCTCAGGGACAAAACGCAGGGAGTAACGGAACCCGCCGGGCCCACGCCCCATGATCTGCATCCTCAAAGCCAGATCGGTTTCTTCTTCCTTGGCCAGGATCTCTTGGATCTTCTCTTGTGCTGCTTCGGTGATTGTAATCATGTCTACCTCCTGACGCCGGGATTATACCGCGTTGGCTGACCGGTCCGTGAGCAAGAATATTTTCGAGTGGGAGGGACCGGTTCTTGACAAACGGATGCGATCACGACGGTTCGGCGTTTGAGTCTTCCCCGGCGGAGAGGTTCATGCTGAAGACACAATTGCAATCTCCTCTGCTGCGGTGTTCGACCCGCTTTATCTTCTCGCCCATCACCGTCTGGATCACCTGCTCGTCGAGCTGGCAGACCTCGGGATGGTTGCCCACGACAGATTGGTAAGGGCAGGTGTGCTGGATGATGAAGAGTTCGTTCCCGGCGCGTTTCCATTCTAAGGAAAAACCCTCATCTTCCATGATGTCGGTCAGGTGCTCGGCGCGTTGTTCGACGCTTGCATCCGGGTTTAGATGTAAACCAGACTGACCGATCAAGCGATCTGCGACCCTGCGCAAGAAGCTGCGCAGGTCGCTGCCGGCTTGTTCTTCTTTTAATGTGTCAAGGATTAGGTTGGAGAGGCGGTCATATTGCTTCGGGAAACTCTCCTCGCCTTTTTGGGTCAATTCATAGACGGTGCAGGGTCGACCGATCGGCTGCCGCATGCTATCGCCCTGAATGAGCGCATCCCGTTCAAGGATCGTCAAATGGTGGCGCACCGCCCCGAGTGAAAGGTCGAAATGCTCCGCCAGATCGCTGGCTGCAAGACCAGGGTTGCGCTGGATATGAGCGAGGATCAGCTGCCGTGTGTCCTTCATTACCAAGTTCGTATCTCCCGATGTGGTGTTGAGGGACTATATCATGGGGACCCTAGAAACGTCAAATTATTATATATCAAACATTAATATCAATTATATTGACTAAAGTACTCCGGAATGCTAAGATGGGCCTCGAAGGGAGGGGTTGTCGTGACAGGACATCCCCCGAGAAAAGAAAGTCCTGGCGAAATAACGTATTGAACCGTCAGGGTCGATTTGGTAGCCGGAGTGGACGGTTGGTTGTCTCCGGAGCACAGACAAAAAAGAGGTTTAACTATGGACCTTAGTACTTTGACTAACATCACCAGCCGGAGTTTGAAAGACCGCTACATTGAAGAAATTACGAAAACGCCATTGCTCACACCTGAGGAGGAAGTCGAGCTGACCGGCCAGATCAGGGCGGCGGAGAGAGCCCGCCAACAGCTTGCAGAAGGTGACTTCGACCAGAAAGAACGTCATCAGATCGAGCAGGTGATCGAGGCGGGCACAATTGCGCAGGAGAGAATATTGTTAGCCAACACCCGCCTGGTCTTGAGCGTCGCCAAGCGTTACACGGGCCGGGGCATCCCGCTGTTGGACCTCGTCCAGGAGGGAATCATCGGCCTGATGCGCGCCACCAAAAAGTTTGAGCCAGAACGCGGCAATCGCTTCAGCACATATGCGACATGGTGGATCCGCCAGGCGATCACCCGGTCGATCGACAACAACGCCCGCATCATCCGACTGCCGGTGCATAAGAACATCGAGATCAACAAAGTGTCATATACCCGCAATGAATTGATGCAGGAGTTCGGGCGTGAGCCAACCGAGGAAGAGATCGCTGAAGTGCTCGAGATGACCCCGCAGCAGGTCCTCGAGACGATGCGGATCAGCCAGACGCCGATCTCGCTTGAGCTCCCACAGGACGACGATGAGAACCGCATTCTGGCGGACCTCATTCCCGACGAGGAAGCGTCCTCGCCCGAAGAGAGCACGACCGAGATGATCATGCAAGAACAGATCAAAGACGTGCTTGATGAACTGCCGATGCGGGAAGCGCGCGTGATCATGCTCCGCTACGGTTTTCAAGATGGACGGACCTACACGCTGCAGGAAGTCGGGGATGCGATGGGCATCACCCGTGAGCGTGTGCGCCAGATCGAATCCCAGGCGATGAACCGCCTGCGGACGACAGTCCAGAATATCCGGTAGTTTATCCGCCGATTGAGGATGTGCTCGGAATGGCTGATCCGCTTGGTCTCGCATTGCTCCGAGAATACGCCAACGGGGACGACTTGAACCCTGAGGAAATGGCGACGATGCGAGCAACGATGTACTTGATCTCGCTCTACCTGCGCCCTCAACGCCAGTGGGAAGATTTAGCCTGGCAGGGCCCCGAGCATTTCCTCAAAGAACTCTGGCCGGCGATCGAGGACCGCCATGAGATGTTAAGCGGTCTTTTCAGCCACGGTTCTGTTAAACCCTGATCCGTAACGCAACAGCCAGTCGATTCGCATCTCATCGGGACCTTCCTGCGGGGAGGTCCTTGGCTTGTACGCCCGGCATGGGCGATAGCTAGGAGGTGAGAGTCCTCTGCGGGCGTTGATCCGACGAACCGCTAGCCGA
>JARGGH010000001.1 GCA_029210945.1 Anaerolineales bacterium | reverse complement strand
CCTTCGGCTAGCGGTTCGTCGGATCAACGCCCGCAGAGGACTCTCACCTCCTAGCTATCGCCCATGCCGGGCGTACAAGCAATGCGCCCGGATTGTACTCCGGGCGCAGATCGTCTGCAATAAATTTCATGACTCAAGGTCAGGCAAATCCCCAGAGTAACAGTGAGCCGACCAATCTGCCCAGGACGTACGCCAGAACGGCGGCCAGCGCGAGCGGGGTCACCCACAATGCACGCTCGACCATTTTCTGGTTCTTGACCGCCTTGCCGGTACCCCAGGCGACAATCCGCCAGAACGTGAGCCGGATAATCTGGTTGAAGGAGATCGCTGTGTTGTTCATCTTATCACCTACTTGGATGTGCTGATCTTCTTAATCTGGCCGCGTTCATTTGCGACGACCCGCACGATCCGCTTTATGGTTTTTCCACCGGGTAGAACAGCCTTGCCCTTATAAGTGAGCAAGATCTGTGCCACATCCCCGGTATTATCCTTCTGATGCTTCACTGTCGGCCGGACACCGGCCATCTCCGGAAACTTCCCGACGACCTCGCGTGATACCCTGCGGACTAGATCCTGTTCGCCCATGTCAATTCCTCTGTCCGATGTCCACTCTGCGCCGCAGGAAGGTTGGGAGGTCCAGGTCTTCATCGATTGGAACGGCTTCGGTCGGACCGGCTTCCTCGATTTCGAGCGCCTGAGCGCGTGGCGCAGGTTGAAACGCGCGACCTCCGACACCAGTGAAGATAATGATTGCCTGGGCCCGGGTATTCATTGAGGGATCGGTGGTGGCACCGAGAATCACTTCAGCATCAGGAGCGAGCGACTCGCGCAACTCTGTGACCGCTCCACCGACCTCAAACAAGGTCAGATCCTCTCCACCTGTGAAATGAATCAGCACACCCGAAGCCTGCTCGGGATGATCCAATTCCAGAAGCGGGTGGTGGAGCGCTTGATGAATCGCATCGGCAGCTTTATTCTCACCTTTACCAAGACCAATCGCCATATAAGCCCCGCCGCCATGGATCATTAATTCTCGAACGTGAGCGAAGTCGACGTTGATCATGCCGGGTTGGGTCACCAGTTCTGCTATTCCCTGTACGCCCTGACGGAGCACATCATCTGCCAGACGGAAGGCGATCTCCAGGCTCAGATCCTGGGGAACAATCTGAAGCAAACGGTCGTTTGGCACCGTGATGAGCGTATGAGTGTGGGGCTGGAGTTTGCGGACCCCTTCAAGGGCGTTTTTTGCCCGACGGGTCATTTCGAACGTAAACGGCATGGTTACAACCGCGATGACGACTGCACCGAGCTCTCTTGCGATCTCAGCGGCAACTGGCGCAGCGCCGGTGCCTGTGCCGCCGCCCATACCGGCTGTGATGAAAACCATATCTGCACCTGCCAGCGCGGTGGCTATCTCGCGACTGCTCTCCATTGCGGCCGCCATTCCAGCGCGTGGATCTCCACCTGCGCCCAGGCCGCGCGTGATGCGTGGCCCAAGCTGCAATTTTACTTCCGCAAGGCTGGATGCAAGCGCCTGGCGATCAGTGTTGGCCGCGATGAACTCGACGCCGGATAACCCCAGCTGAATCATCCGGTTTACTGCATTTGAACCGCCACCCCCGAGACCGAGCACCCTGACAGACACCTCACCGATTTCGCGCACGGGAGCTGCGGGTTGTCGTAATTTCTCCAACGGATCTTTCGAAACCTGTTCACTCATCTCTGCCTCCTGCCTGATCCTTCTGCTTCGCGAACGCGGTGATCGCGTCCAGCAGCTTCTCGTCCGTTTGAATGTCGATGCGGCTCACTTCACAGCCGTTATCTTCGAGCCGTTCTTGGATTTCTGGCGGGATTTCTTTTTCGTCTGCCAGTATCGTGACCTTTCTCGCGTGGCGGGCTTCCTCAAATGAGAAACCGGTCGTGGGTTGGACCGCAACCGCGAAATCTACCATTCTGTCCCAGATCTTGATTGCACGTCCTGTGCCGGAACGCGGCAAGAGGGCATAGTGGTCAATCGTCTTCGGCAGCTTTGAAGATTCACGCCTGAACTGCTTCTTGCGTGTCATCGATACTGCCTCGGCCATGGGGCCAAGGCTTGCGTCGGCGTTGAACCAGCGTGAATCTGTGCTGGCTCCTGTCGGGAAGGCATCAAAGTTGAAACACCTGACAAATCCGGGCACGTCGTTTGACTGCAGCTGGTCGTAGATATCCGTTTGCATTTTCACCGGATCGTGACCGGCGTTCTGGATGCCTTGGTGGTGACCTCCGGCCAGCACGTAAAGGCGGGTCTCAAACCCGGTGACGTGTTCCATAATGGTCTGATACCAATCGAAGATTCTGAAGCCAATGTGGTTCTCGCTGCCTTCCGGGTTCCGGTAGGGCTTGGCTTCCGGCCAGGCGGCTGGCCCACCCCGGCCCCAATCAAGCGGACGACCTGAAGTCCAGGCATAGGCACTGAGACCGAGCTGTTCGAGTAGATGGACCTGACCGCGCCGTTTGAACGCCGAGAGGGCTGATTCCAGAAATACGGTGTCCCAATAATCCCCGCCGGGTTCGAGAGGCGGAAGCAGTGGCTCAAGACCGACTTCTTGCTGCACATAGAGCACCGGGAGCATACCATCGACAAAGCGCTCGATCAGGTCGGGGCGATTCCAATCCGCCTGGTCCCATGCCGACTGCAGGTTTGGACGATCGAAAATTACAACGTGTCGGACACCCCAATCAGCGTAGCTCTTGAGGATCGGGGCGATCTCGCGCAGAGAAATTGAACCAACAGCCGCGACGATGTGGATGATGGGTTGGATGCCGGCATCGATGACGGAGCGTAAGAAGAATTCCGGGATTGCGCGGCGTTCAGATGCAGTCAGCGTCAGCCAATGAACCCCCAGGCTTGTAAACGCCTTCCCCCAGGCGTTCCAGGCTGCCCGGGTGTAGTGGTCTTCATCCTGGAAGTAGCGCAATCCAAATCGATTTAAATGACGAGACATGGCACAGTCTTCCTTCCTGCTGAGAATGATGCAAGAAGAGTGCCATGCCTCGGGGGTTCTGAATACTTAGCGAGAAACGGCCAGTTTGAGCACCTTTCCATGTTTGTCGAGGGTCAAGCGCGCATAGTGAGGGTGGTTGCGCTCACCTGATTTGACCGCTTTGGAGAGAGTCACGACCATCATTCCCCCGGCGATCTTCCCTGGAGACTTGGACTGAAACGTCTGACTCGGACAAACGTGATCTCCCTCCTGACAGGAGATATGCTGGTTATGGATCGTGCAAACAGCCGATTTCATCCCGGGGAGGTATTTCGAGACGATTGACTCGATCTTTTCGGAGGTTGCTTCGTCAAGGGTTTCCTGATTAATTTCACGACCTCCTTTTGCGCAGGCGGTGTTGATCGCTGATGGACGTTGCGTAGAACGGATCACGGTCTTCTCACCGGGAAGCGAATAGGTATTCTCAGGGCGGAAGAGCGGGTCTCCGAAAAGGACGAACGAGATTATCGTCTTCTGATCTTCACCATCGAGAAATCCCTGTCGTTGGTGCATCTCTCCGGCGAGTTTTAGTTTGGCTCGGCGCAGCGCCTCTCCGACCGGCAAGCTCTGGTTAAGGTATTGCCAGAACAGACGGCCGAGCAGATCTGCTGCGATTAATGGGGGAGTGATGGATCCATAGGAGATCTTGGTCGATCCCACCACTGCGCGTGTGCCCGATGCCAGGAATTTCAAACTGAGCGCGGTGTCAGGAGTCTTACCAATGCTGTGCGCTCCATAGCACGCTTCGGTGAACACAACCCTGGGGGCATGACCGCTGTTGATCACATCTTGGGGGCGCAGCGCGACCGGGAAATCCAGTGCCCCGGGCTCATCCTGCAGCGGGTCTTTCTGCCCGTACCACTCCGGCGCGTCTTCGATACCGTGTAAATTGAAATACGAAAGGTTTGAAGGTCGCATCAGGATCCCGGGCAGACGGTCCGCTTCGGCAGGCGGTGAGGCGACCATCGAGCGGGGATCTCCAATCGATTTAAAGACCGCGAAGGAAGCTTTCCTCCAGATACTGGCGGTATAGCCAGTGGTCTTATCCGGTGGTCTGAAGAAACCGCCGAATCGTCTCTGGAACCAATAGCGGACGCGCAGAAATGGATTCGATGGACGATTCGTCCATTGGTGGTATTGCGCGATCGATTGGAGCTGGCTTTGCAGGGCTTGCAAGGAATCTTCTATCGGAAGCCGGCCGACAGGCCATTCCGGGATGAAGTAGTTCTCATCGCGCGCGGCATAGGGGTTGTCGGATGGGACGTCATCATCGTCATCATCGGTCGGGTTGGGAAGCAGGTGGAAGGGCACAACGTTCTCCCCGCCTACGATAAGCACCGCAGCGATCATCTCCCCGCGCTTGGCGAGTGCCTGGTCTAGGTCTGCCACCCGCAGCTTAACTTCCCATGCGTTTCCGGGATCAGCAGGGGCGATATTGAATGTGTCGAGTGATGGCGGGTCGTCCGTAAAGAACCGGTATGCTGACCACCCAGGCTTGCGTCGGACGGCTTCGACGATATTCAAGACGGAGTCGTTGATCTTCTCGTAGCCTTGACTGCCGAACACCTGCTGCAGGCGGGTACGGCTGGAGAGCACGATATAGGCTGGGGAGCGGCCGTCCTCGTGACGAACCCGCCGGCGGGCGTTAACCCGCGCTGCCAGCCGCTCAAAATCACGCTCGATTTCCAGGAGATTTTCATCGTCTTCAGCCGGATTGAGCGACGCTTCCTGAGCACCGGGATCTGGGCCGCGAAAAGCCTCCCATGGCTGCGGTTCGGGGAATTCGGAATCCGTTCTATCGGTCGAATCCACTGGCCGGGGACTTTCTGGCGGCTTGTCGCTCTCGCTGTGATCGCCATTTTCTTTGGCGCTTCCGGCTGGGTCATTGACCTCTTCAAGTTCGAGCGATTTTGACGATTGATCGGCCTGGTTTGTTGCGAGCATGTTGTCGCCCAGCATCGCGGCGACGGAAGCCGGCACCGGCCTGCTCATAGCCGCCTGCAATGTGTCTGGCCAGAGTCGCTTGTACGGGTGGTCCTCTCCGAGCACTCTGGCGGCACGTGAGCCATCAGGGTCCATGCGCATCGCTCTGTGGATGTACTCCATGCCGTTGACGACATCGCCATCTTCGACACTGCTCGCCCCGACAATCAGTTGGAAGTACAGGCACTCCGGGAAACTTTTCAGTCCAGATTTAGCCAGGGCAGCCGCACCTTGATGGTCCTCAAGCGCCTCCTGGATTTTGACCGCGATCCAGGTTGGCAGGCACGGCTCCGGGCCTGCGGCGAGCGCGTCATGAATGGATAAGCGCGCCTTGATTAGGTTGCCCTGGGCATAAGCGCGCAGGGCTTTTTGAAGCATGATCGTCCAGGCCGGATACTTTTCCGGATCCAGATCCACACCCTGCAACGCACCTGCACAAGCCTGGTAGAGATGCGCGGATGCGAGGTTCCCTTTCGTCCGCAGCGCGCTCGCCAACAGATCATAGGCAGCAGCACACTCCGGGTCGGCTTCCGTGATGCGTCTCAGCCGTGCAACGGCGCGATCGACGTGTCCCAACTCAAGCTCGGCCCGCGAGAGCAGTGTAAGAAACTCAATGTCACCGGGGTAAACGCTGAGCCAATCCGTCGCCAGGTGGCGGGCGTAGTCCGCTCGATTCGCGAGCAGGGCCGATTTGATGAGCGAGATGAAAGTCTGGCGATCGGTCATGATGCAACCACCTGTTCCTCGATGCGATTTCCGTGTACGAATTGCAGGGCGCGGACGGCGGCTAACTGCTGGTGGAGGTCCGCGTCGTTGGGCAATAATTTTGCGCCGCGCGAGAGCAGCTCTGCCGATTCCTCATAAGCTTTCAACTGTTTCAACAGCAAACCTGCCCGAACAACCGTTTGAGCATCGTGACTATCGATTGACAGTGCACGGTTATAGGAGCCGATCGCCAGTTCGAGCTCGCGACGTTCTTCGTGGACGATGCCCTTCTCCCGGGCAATCTCAACCCGGTCGGGTGCTTCAAGCTCGATCTCTGACAGGATTTCGAGCGCCCGATCCAGCTGCCCGGATTGCCGGCAGAGCTTCGCCATAAGCAGGCGGTAATCGACGCTGCGGGGCGAAATGTTAACCGCTTGCTGGGCGGCATGCAGAGCATCGTCGAATTCGTTGATCGCCGCATACGCTCTGGCCAGCGTCTCCCAGGCCTCGTGATGGTCTGGATCGATTTCCAGAAGCTGTTCAAGGTCGGTGACGGATTCCTGAGGTCGTTCGGCGGTCAGCAGGAGTTTGCTGCGCGCCAGCCGTATCTCCGGACTTTGCTCAGAGATTCGCATCGCCCGATCGTAGACCTGAATAGCCCGATCAAGCGATCCGTTCTCCGCCAGAATGTCACCCAGGCCGCTCAACACCTGCGGATCTTCGGGAGCCAGATTAAACGCCCTGCGGGCGCGCTCGAGGGCCGCGTTGGTTTTACCGAGTCGCTGGGCAGCTTTCGCAGAACCGATGACACAAGCTGCATCTGCTGGCAGCAGCGTGCAGGAGCGTTCGAACCACGCTTCGGCGCGCTCGTCGTCGCCACTTTCGAGTGCTACCTGGCCGGCCTCCTTCCAGATTAGCGGAGATGAGGGGTTGGCCTGCAGGCACCGAGCATAAATTTCTTCGGCATCACTCGGTTGACCATTTTCACGGTAGGCGCGGGCAAGCTCAACGAGGATCTGCGCATCGTCCGGAGCGAGTTCCGCGGCTTGCTGCAGGTGTGGTAAAGCCGCATCCAGCTGGTTTGCTGCGCGGTAGAAAGAGGCAAGCTCTGCGTGCCATACTGGCTCAGAGGGTTGACGTGAAATGGCTTCGTTCATCGAGGATATGGCTTGATCGGAAGAGCCAGCCTTCTCCCACATGCTCGCTTCGAAATAATGTGCGACTGGACTGAGAGCACCAAATCCAGCGGCAGTATTGAAGGAGGTTTGCGCCGATTCATGCTGGTTGGCACTTGAGAATGCCAGGCCCTGGATTAGCGCCGACAGCGCATGCTCGTAGGGTTCCTCCGGCGGCTGCTCAAGAGCCTGGAGAGCCTTCAGAGGGCGATTCGCTCTTAAGAGCGCGATCGCATGGCACTGCTGGAGGAATGCGCGGCTGAAACCGTGTGCCTGGCAGATCGGTTCAGCGCTCGCTGCACGGATCCGTCCGCCGACCATGTCACGCAGCTGCTTTGCACTCTCAACGCTGTCGCCGGGAAGCGGTGAACTCTCAATCTTGATGATCAGAGCATCGATTTGATCAAGATTGTGTTCGAGCTCTTTTAGCTCGGAAGCCCAGGAACTCGAGTGCGCGAGCGTTGAGTGTATCCAGGTCAGGTTCTCGATCTGGATGCGCGCTTGGAGTTCGTTCAGAAGGTTCTCAAGCATTACCGGTTCTTGCTTGTTGATTGTCTGGAGAATATCCAGCGTACTCTGGATTTTTCCGGCAGAAAGGCCGGCTTTGACAGCCCATTCCAGATCATTTGAATCGGGAATATTCATTGCCTGGATCTGCTCGAACTCTTCGCCAGCTTTTTCAGAGTCGCCAGCGGCCAGGCAGATCAGTGTTCTCAGCGCTGAGCCCTTTGCGGAAAATGGGACTGCGGCGGGGATCGTATCCAACGCCTTCTGGGCTTCAGAGATCGATCCGTTCATCCAGTAGCATTCTGCCCTCGCTTCTGCGACGTCAGGGAACTTGCCGGCGGAGGGGGAGCCATTCAGCATTGTTAGCCCTTCTTCAGGGCTGGCGTATCTGGCGAAGATCGACCCAGCTTGCGCTCGCATCACTGAATTCTCAGGTTCCAGTGAGATTGCGGTTGAGATTTCGTTCAAGCCGCGCTCGATGTCGTTCATCCCGATCAGTGCACGGCCCAGCTCAATGTGTGCGGCTGCGTTCTCAGGCGCCACGGTGACTGATTGCTGGAGTAAACCCACCGCAGCCGTGCGCCGGTTCAACTTCCAGAGTGACTTCGCGCCTGGAAGCAGGATCCGGGCATCTTTCGGGTTGCGGCTGGCGCATTCCAACCAGGCTTGTGAGGCTGTCTCCAGGTCCCCGGCGAATTCAGCGGCTTCAGCGAGTTTTTCAAAATGACGATCGTTCTGCTGATCCAGAATCGTCGCTCGTTTTCGGAGCCGGATTTCCAGTCTGGGGGATTGCATCGAGTGGACCAGATCAGCTGCTGCTGAGATTAACTGAGCATCCTGCCGGCCCAGTGCAATTGCTCTGGCCAGCGCCTCCCTGGATGCAGCGATCTCACCGCGCTTCTGCTCGATACGCGCCATGTCTAGCCAATGATCTGCATGATCAGGGGTCAGGGCGGTGATCTTGCGCTGGGCGTCGATCGCATCATCGAGATCTCCGCAGCGTTCGGCGGCGAGCTTGAAGGTTTGAAGCGCGGGCTGCGAATCCGGGTAGAGCTCGAGCGCTTCACGCGCGGTCTCAATCGATTTCTCCCGATTGCCAGCTGCGAACTGTGCTTCGGCCAGCGTCGAAAGCAAATCGCGCGAAGTCGGGAATGAAGGCTTGGCCTTCTCCAATTGGGTCAATGCGAGTGTGATCTCACCGACCTCAAGCGCCGATCTCGCGAAACCGATCACGGCATCCAGATAATGTTGATCGCTGGAATCTTTGACCGCTTCGAGGTAGCGCAGGAAGTGTTTCGCGGCGGAGTGGTGTTGCTCTTGCTTGCGTTGAGAGACGGCCAACCAGTATTCGAGCGAAGGATCCGAAACACCGGCACTTTTTGCATCTTCCAATCGTCGGGTGGCTTGTTCAAGATCATCGGGTGAACTGCCGACCTGTGCCAGCGTTTGGCCTACGAAAAATGCGGAATCGGGTTTCAGGTCTGCAGGAGCTGAGCGAACAAGTCTCAGCATCTCTTGATCGTCATCCAGTTTCTGGCAGGTTCGAGCGAGCTGCTCTTTTGCAGTCCAGTTTGCCGGCTCGCTTGCGATGATCGTTTCCAGAGTGTGCCTGGCATCCTCGAAATAGCCGAGTTTATCTAGCAAGGAAGCATGCTGCAGCAGCCAATCGGTTCTATCAGGATTTTTTACGGTTGCGGTCGCTGCGTGGTCCAGCGCCTCAGCAGGGCGGTCCATCTTCTCAAGCCACGCCGCGCGCGCCATGTGCAGGCCGGCGTGATCCGGAATGGCCTGCAGCGCCTCATGCAGCGTTTGTCCGGCCTGCTCAGCTTCATTTGTCGCTTCCATGCTCGCCGCCAAGGCAATCCAGGCGTCGGCATCGTCCGGCGAGCGTTCGGTGACGTCTTTCAAGATAGTTTTCGCCTCAGCGTGCTTTCCCGATTCGAAGAGAGCGCGTCCGGCCAGGATGAGAGCGGCGACGTCTTCTGGATTTTCATAAAGGACACGCTCAGCGGCACGCTTTGCATGGACTGGATCACCCGCTGATAGTGCGCATTGACCGAGCTGGATATTTTTAGACAGATCCTGGTCGGCGATGTGTTCCCAGTGAGTGAGCGCCGCTTCCGCATCGCCGAGCTGCTCAAGGCAGTTCGCTAACAGTTCGCGCGTGAGCAGGTCTTGCGGGTTGAGCACGATGGCGATGTTGGCATGCTGGATGGCGGATTGTAGATCCCCGATCTCCGAGTAGAGACCTGCTATCTCGGCGCGCAGATCGGCGCGGGCGGGGAAATTTTCAATTAAGCGTAGATAGACGTGGATTGCTTGAACGGAGAAACCCATCGTCCGCAAACCGCGGGCGAGTTGTTCGAACCAATATGGAGACCTGGGGATAACTTCGCCGGATTGCTGTGCAGCCTGGTTCAGCTTCTTGCCTGCTGTGTGCATATCCTGGATGGCAAGGTAGATCATCCCGGCGGCGGTGTTTTCTTCAAAGCTCGAGCCTTCCCGGACGAGGTTGAGCGCATCCTCATAGCGCTCGGTTTGCAGCAGACTTAACGCGGTCCTGCTGCGCCTGATTGACGTGGGATACGCTTCTAGCGCTTGCTGCCGGGCTTCAGCCTCCAGGATCGGGTCTTTGTCATGACTGGCGACCTCGGCCAGATGGTCGGCAACCGATGCGGTTTGTTGAGTCGCCCGGTCCCAGGCGCCTCGCAGCGCTTGGTGGGCATCGTCCGTCCGCCCCAGTTGGCTCAAGATTAAAGCCGCTCCCGCGGCATCCTGAATCGAGGCTTCTGGATCGTACCTGTACAGGTCGGATAATTCGCTCAATTCATTCCGCAGCGCCCGATATAGTTCCTGTTCGTTCTGAAGATAGGGGAGCAATTTGAAGGCCAGGTCGGCTTTCAGCGCGAGCAGTTCTGCGACTGCCTGCGGCACGGACATGTACGCGAGCAGGGTGCTGGCGATCAACTGGCCCAATTCTGGGTGTGGGTTTTCGGCGATGATCGAAAACAAACCAGCATGGTCTTCGAATTCCGGCCACGCGCAGATAAATGCGCTCTGCCAATCCCTCGACGCACCCAGCATGAATTCAACCAATTTCTGAGCCCCGGATGACCGTTCCATGCGGTAAAGTTCGAGGGCTTGCTTGGCTGTCGATTGGAGCATGGTCGTCCAGGGAAGGTTGGGGTTCGGTCCATCGTCCAACGCTTCAACTTCCGAGAGTTGTTTTGCTCCCAGAGACAGCGCTGCGATTAGCGATGGGAAGAGAGCCTGCCCGCCAGAAGCGTTTAGGGCCTCGCTAAGGAAGTCTGGCTCCTGTAAGGCCTCCCAGGCCTGCGGAATCCTTAGAATCCGTTCTACGCTCTCGTGGGCGGTCTCTTCACCTTGAGCTCGTTCCAATTCGGAGATGATATCTGCGTCGCGATACATATGGGCGCCTCGTTTGAACTAAATAGGCCAGTTTATCTGTTGGATGATCCAGTATCCAGCAGACATCATGGCAAGGCCGAGCGTGATCAAGAAGACGCCGATCCCGCTGGCGGTTCGCACCAGTTGATTGATCGAGGCGACCAGTTCTGTCGCGCCGTTCACCAGGCCGGTGACTTCCTGGGCAAGGCCTTTCTGGCCTAGCCGGGCGGTGTGTGCCGTCAGCGTGCGGATCTCGCGCGAGTAGCCCCGGCTGATGAGGACCAATGCTCCGATCAACACCAGAAGAAAGCCGAGCACGAATACGGCGGCCGCGATAAGTAATTGGACGTCTGTAAAACTCAGGGGAATCATTTTCGCCTCCAGCTGCAAAGGATCTGGAGGCGAAGGGTGCAATTACTATGCCAAAGAGGCTATTTCGTTTGCGCGCGGATATCCGGAGGAAGGTGGGCGAGATCGATCATCTCTTCATCGCAAAACAGGCTTGCTCTTTCGATAACATGCCTGAGCTCGCGGATGTTGCCCGGCCAGGAATGGGCTTTCAGTGCTTCGATAGCACGCGGCGTGATACCCTCGATGTTGCTCCCCACGCGCATGTTTATCTGCCGCAGGAAGTTGCCTGCGAGAGCCGGAATGTCACCGATGCGCTCGCGCAGCGGGGGCAGGTGGAGGTCGACGACTTTCAAACGATAATACAGGTCTTCTCGAAATTCGCCGTCGCTGATCATTGCAGGCAGATCGCGATTCGAGGCGGCCAGGATCTGGACATCGACAGCGATCTCTTTGACACCGCCGACGCGACGGAATTTATGTTCATCCAGCATTCGCAGAAGTTTGGCCTGCATCTCGGGTTTGGTTGATGAGATCTCGTCCAGGAAGAGGATTCCGCCATCAGCGATTTCAATCAGCCCTGGTTTTTTCTTCTGGGCGCCGGTAAACGCACCAGCCTCATGACCGAAGAGCTCTGATTCGATCATCGTGTCGGGGAGCGCCGCGCAGTTGATCGGGATGAAGGGCTTGTCGGCGCGCGGGCTTATGTTGTGGATCGTACGTGCGAGCACTTCCTTCCCGGTGCCAGTTTCCCCTGTGATGAGGACGGAGACCGCCGCCGAAGCGGCCCTTTCGGCTTCGTGCATAACCTGCTGCATTGTTTGTGTGTCGCCGATGACCATCTCGGTGTCGGAGGTGGAGGAGCGGCGCAGCAGGTCAAGCTCGCGGCGGAGAGAGACGACCTCCGAGGAGTGTTCGACTGCCTGAAGCAACCGTTCAAGATCGAGCGGTTTCTGGAGAAAATCAAGGGCGCCCTTTTTCATCGCTTCGACGGCGGTATCGACCTCGCCGAATGCGGTGATGAGGATCACGGGAGGGCGCGGGTTCTCTATCGATAGCCGATCGAGAAGGGAGAGTCCGGATCCGTCCGGAAGCATGACATCGAGCAGCACGATATCCGCAGCGGCGGTGTCGATGACCTCATTAGCTTCCTCGAGCGTGCCGGCTTCAATCGCTTCGTAGCCGCTATCGGTCAGCGCTTCGCTGATGAAATTGCGGGCGGTCTCTTCGTCGTCGACGATCAGAACCGTTGCGGTCATAACTTACTCCTGGTCATTTTTGCTTCCGAAAACTGGAAGATGGATTGTAAATACGGTGCCGGCATCTGGAAAGCTCTCAACCTGGATCGTCCCTCGATGCGCAGTCATGATCCGGCGGCTGATTGCAAGCCCCAGCCCGGTACCATCCTTCTTAGTTGTGAAGAACGGGTCGAAGATACGGTCAATTTTATCGGGCGGAATTCCCGGACCGGTGTCAGCAACCTTCAACTCGATCGCCTGGTCATGCGTCCCGTCCACTTTTGAAACTTTGATCGATAATGTGCCGCCCTCGGACATCGCCTCCAGCGCATTGCTGATCAAATTGACGATCACGCGCTCAAGCGTGCGTGGATCTGCGGAAGCCATTGGTGTATCCGGATCGTAAGAGGTGTGACAGCGGACGCCGGACTGGTTGAAGCGCGGCATCCAGCGCGCCAGAATGCGATCCATTGATTCGGGCAGGTCGAGCGCTTCCATCTTCAATTCTAGAGGGCGTGCGAAGAAGAGCACGTCGCTCATCAGTTGATCGAGGCGCACACACTCGGCCCGGATGCGATCCAACGCTTCGTTCTGCGGGTGTTCTCGGCCCAGTCGCGACGCGATCAGCTGTACACCGGTTGAGATGTTGTTGATTGGATTTCGGACTTCGTGAGCGAATATCGCCGTGACTTCGCCGAGCAGTGCGCGTTGGGCGAGGATCTCCGTCTGATCTTCGATCGCCTGCTGTTCGGATTGATCGCGCAGGACGACCAGCAGGCGGAGTTCGGCGCCTGAGCCCACCGGGACGGCGCGTAGGTGAATGGGCAGGGGGGTTCCGTCACGGTGGTGCAGGATGAGTTTTAAGCGTTCTGCCTCGCGCTTGTGGCCAAACGCATCCAGCAGGGAGGTGGTCACATCCTCCGGACCGACGAGAACGTCTTGAATTGAGAGCCCGACGACCTCCTCAGGATGGAAGCCGAGCAGTCGCGAAATAGATGAGTTTGCGCGCAGGATTTTCAAATTGCGGTCGATCGTGATCAGCGTGTCCGAAATGGCTTCGTACTGGTGGTCAATCTCAGCGACCAATGTGCCGACCGAGATCTCGTTTTCCACTTGCGCGGAGCGCAGGAGACCAATCTGCAGCGCGCTGTGGCAGAGATTGGCGGCGATCTCGACCAGCCGCTCAGCGTCAGCGGGTGGCTCAGCGCCGGACTCCCAACCGGCGACGAGCAGCCCGATCCAGGCGTTTTGTTCCCCAATACATGCCGTCCGCAGCGAATAAAGTTCAGCCGCTCTGGCGGCACGCTGGAAATCATGGTCCGGGCGCTGGCCAAGCGTCCACGTCGTCGCCTCGCCAATATCGCCAAGGTCGGCCGGGCTCACACGCTCTGGAAATTCGGGTGGCAGCGCACCCTCAATCAAGTAGTCCGGGCTGCTGGCGGAAGCGCGGTAGATCGCCACATAGGATGCTGAGAGGAATTGCCGGGACATTTCCAGGATGCGCGGCAGCGCATCGCTGCCAAACTCGAGGGCCTCCCGGGTCATTGAAGCGAGCGATGATAGACGAACTCGCTCCAAATCTCTCTGATTCGCAGCGGTTGTCCGCATGGCTGACGGCCTGGCGAGCAGCAGGATCGCGGTGCGGGGTGGAGCGATCGGATAAGCTTTCAGATCGACCGGGATGACTTTTCCTGCCTGTGTGCGCATCGGTACATTGAAAAATTCGCAGTCGGAAGACTCCCAGCACTCACCCAGATGATCGAGAACCTCCCGGCCCTCTTCGTTAACAAAAACTTCAGAGGGGGTGAGCGTATCGAGATCGGTGCGGGCATAACCAGAAAGCAGGAGGAAGGCGTGATTGCAGGTGATTAAACGCGGCTCCGTCCCGGAAATGACCAGGACGGCGCGTTCCAACGTATCCGCAAGAGTGTTGAACAATTCCCGATGTGGATCGGACTTGAACATCCTTGCAATTGGATTCGTAGGCGATGTATCTTTTGCCAAGCGTTAGCCCTTATGCGGCTGTCGAAAGTTTTTTCTTCGCTCTCAATCTCGCTGGAAGTATACCTTCGATCGACCGATATTTCGCAACCGTGCGTCTTGCAATTCTAATACCGTCCCTCTTAAGTTGCGAGGCGATGGCGTCATCGGTCAACGGTTCGCGCTCTTCACGGACAATCTCCTTGATGCGATCGCGCACTGAGAGGCTGCGGTCGAAGAACTTCGCCAGTGGGATGATGCGACCGTCGGGAAGGGCGACAGATTTGTTTGAAACCGCTCTCGAAACGGTCGATTCGTGTACCCCGATGTGATCGGCGATCTCGGCACGCGTCATGGGGGTCAGATGACGGGCGCCTTCGAGAATGTACTGGCGTTGCTTTGTGACGAGCATCTCCATCAACAGTCGCATCGTGTTGTTTCGCTGCTGGATACATTTGACGAAAAGGTTGGCTTTTTCGAGATGCTCGTTCAATTCGTCTGATTGATCTTCATCAGCCTCCTTGACGGCCTTGTCGAACAGCGGGTTGACCCGCAGCCAGCCCGAGATGGCCGAGAAGATTTCGACGACCAGCGGGCCTTCTGCTTCGATCGGATTCGAGCTGATGACGACATCCGGGCGGTGGTAAACATTGGGATCGCCGGTCCCGGGTTCGCGTCCGGATCCCCAGTAAGCCCGACCGGGATATGGGTTGAGGTTCTCTTGAATAAATTCGGTCGCTTCGTGGACTAACCGGGACTTTACGTTCAAGGCTCTGGCAATCTTATCGTACTCTCCGCGACCTAACTCGGAAAATTGTTCCTGGATCATGCGGCAGGCAACTTGCACACGAGGATCATCCTGCGGGAATGTGTGCAGCTGCACGACCAGCGCTTGCCTCGGGCCTTCGGTAGCAAGCCCGACCGGTTCGGCGTTTGAGATCAGTTCGAGCACGCGCTTTACCTGGGTCATCGAGGAGCGAGTCGCCTGGGCGATAAATGCCGGAGGATCGGCGAGGAAGCCATCTTCATCCAGGCTGGAGAGGATGTAAACAGCCAGTTCGCGGTCTTCGGGTAAAAGGTCAGCCGCCAGCTGGCGCAGCACGAATGTCGTGCGGTCTTCCGGAGCAGCCGGTTCCTGACTGTAGGGGAAATCGTCGCTGGAATTCCGCCTCGTCGGCCGGTAGGAATCGCGTGGCGAGAGAAAAACGATCGGCTCATCCTGGACTGCCGTCCGGCTGCAGACCGGGCAGCGACCCGGACCGTGAATCCTGCGCCGACACTCGGGGCAAATACGCTCGTCGATGAGCTCCAGCGCCGGGTTGGAAGCCAGTTCCGCGATAACTTTATCGTGCAGCTCCTGGTTGGAGAGGACGAGTAGCGACATCGTCTGCGCCAGATGGGCAGTGGTCAGCGGCCTTAATGATTGATCTTGTACTTGAAACATGGCTTGCCTCGCTATGTTTGAGTTGGTGTGCCAACTAGGGTTGCAAGAAACGTGCCACAAATGCCATGATACAATCCTTCGCGTGAAAAATCAAGTACGAATCATCGGGGGTGGGTTAGCGGGTAGCGAAGCTGCCTGGCAAGCGGCAGAGCAGGGCCTGACTGTTCACCTTTACGAAATGCGCCCCGCAGTTCAGACCGGCGCGCATGCCTCTGACCGGCTCGCCGAGCTGGTGTGTTCCAATTCGCTGGGATCGAAACTGCCGGATCGCGCCTCGGGCGTGCTGATGGCTGAGATGCGACGAATGGGATCGATGCTCCTCGAAGTAGCCGATCAAGCTGCCGTGCCGGCGGGCGGCGCACTGGCGGTTGACCGTGAAGGCTTTGCAGGGGCTGTGACCGATCGGCTGGAAAGCCACCCTCGCATTAATATTCACAGAGAAGAGGTCGTCTCGATCCCAGAGGGCTTGACGATCGTCGCCAGTGGGCCGCTCACCTCAAATTCACTAGCCTCGTCGATCGAGGAATTGACCGGACAGGATTACCTGTATTTCTTCGATGCATTGGCACCGATAGTCGAGTTTGAGAGCATCAACATGGAGATCGCGTTCTTCGGGTCGCGTTATGGACGAGGCGAGCAGGAACGAGGCGACTATATCAACTGCCCATTGGACCGGCGCGAATACGAGGCTTTTATTGACGCGCTCTTGTCAGCAGAGCGGATCCCGCTGCGAAGCTTTGAGGACGCAATAAAGGCAGGCGTTCGGGCTGGAGCGCACACGTTTTTTGAAGGCTGCCTACCGATCGAGATCATCGCTGAACGCGGCAGGGATGCGCTGGCATACGGTCCGATGCGGCCGGTCGGTTTGACGGATCCACGGACCGGGAAACGGCCTCACGCAGTTGTCCAGCTGCGCCAGGACGACATTGAGGCGAGTCTATTTAACATCGTCGGTTTTCAGACAAATCTGAGCTATGCTGAGCAGCGGCAGGTGCTGCGCATGATTCCCGGATTAGAACAAGCGCATTTCTTTCGTTATGGGCAGATGCACCGCAACACCTTCATTAATTCACCGACGCAGCTGCTTCCGACGCTCCAACATCGTCGGAGGGAGGATCTCCTTTTCGCAGGGCAGATAACCGGCGTGGAAGGGTACCTGGGCAACATTGCCACGGGCCTGCTTGCAGGCTTGAACGCTGCCAGGCAGGATGAGGGGCGTGCACCGCTAAACACGCCCGGAACGACGATGCTCGGCGCTCTTTGTGACTATATTTCTCATGCAGATCCTGACCATTTTCAGCCGATGAAGGCAAATTTCGGCATCATGCCTGCCCTGGAAGATGGCGTTCGACGGAACAAGCGCCAACGTGCGGCGGCGTATGCCGAGCGGGCCCACATGGATTTAGAGAAATTTTTGAAGAATCTAGAATAATGCGCATAGCCTTCACAAAATCTAATCCAATATTCTGCCTTACATATCCTTTTGAAATCAAAAAGACTATGCGCATTTTAGGGTTTGTGCTTTCGTCGCTTGGGCTCGTGGCATGCGTCCCGACTGCAGCCGCACCAACTGATCAAGTTTCTGATTTCGATCGGGGGGTTGCGGTCTTTGACGCAGTGCGGGCATATGATCACGTGATTACGCAGGTTGATTTCGGCCCGAGGGTGCCTGGCAGCCCGGCACATGAACGTACCGCCGAGTGGATCGCCGTGCAGCTAACCGGATCCGGGTGGACCGTTGAATTTCAGCCTTTCGAATACGGCGGTTATCAGCTGCGCAATATCATCGCGCGCGATATGACCTCTTCGTCGTCTGCAGCCCCGATCATCCTCGGCGCCCATTACGACACGCGTTTCTATGCGGATTACGATGACGCTGCGCCAGATCAGCCAGTTCCGGGGGCCAATGACGGCGCTTCCGGCGTCGCCGTTCTGCTTGAGCTGGCCCGCGTCCTGGAAACCGGTGCGCTTAGCCAACCGGTATGGTTGGTTTTCTTTGACGCAGAAGATAACGGGCGCATACAAGGGTGGGATTGGATCCTCGGTTCGAGACATTTTGTCGATGTTCTTGACGTCTCACCTTCGCTAGCCGTGATCGTCGATATGGTCGGTGATACCGATTTGCAGATCTACTACGAGAAAAATTCGGATCCATTCTTGAGAGAGGAGATATGGGCGGTTGCAGCATCGCTCGGTTTTGAGCAGTTCATCCCGGAGGAGAAGTACAGCATCCTCGATGACCATACCCCTTTCTTGCAAGCAGGAATTCCAGCCGTGGATATCATCGATTTTGAATATCCGTATTTTCATACGACTGAGGATCTGCCAGATAAAGTCTCTCCCGAGAGTCTTGGAGCGGTCGGGAGAACTATCGAAGTCTGGCTGGAGCAGAATTATTAATTCGATCTGATACGCATTTACGTCGTTTCTAGGTACACTAGTACCCAGAATCGCAGAATTCGAGTATGGCTGGTTGACTTTTCATGAAAACGCCAATCGACATGTTGATCGCCCTTAAGAAACCCTGGCTCGATCATGTCTCTGAATTAATCGGTAATTCCAGCCAGCTGCCCTGGCGGCCCTCGGGCAAGGACCTGGCGAAGTTCTGGGATTTGACTGCGGATGCTCATCTCAGGCACGAACGTGAAGCCGTCAAGCCTTTGCTCGATGCCTGGCTGCAATCGTATTTCGTCTCCGAAATCGATACAGGGAAGCTGGCGACGGACATTCAGCCGATCCTGATCCCGATCCTATCGAGTTGCGAGCATGCCTTCAGGCAAGCAGCGGCCGAGTCGTTAAATGAAGTTGAACAGCTGCGTCTCTACGATGCAATCATCCCGCTCTTCAACCAACTTTATGATCTCGCTGCTACGCTTGAACTGGGGATGTACGTGCATGAACTACGGCGCAGGGAAGAAGCTGTCCTCGATAAAGTTCAGCGACTTGACGAAACCCGTTCGAGTTTTATCAACACCGCCGCGCATGAGCTGAAGACCCCGCTCACGTTGATCGAAGGTTATACGGAGATGTTGGTCGAAGCGCTTAATTACGGGGAACGTTCCGCGGATTACGAGATTCTCATGCGTGGCATCCGGACGGGGACAACGAAGATGCGTGCGATCATCGATGAGCTGATCGATGTCTCATTGGTCGATAATCAAATGCTGTCACTCTATTACCAACCGGTGCGCGTGGGGGAGCTTCTCGATCAAATCGCGAAGTCACTGGAGATACCGATCGCTGAGAAGTCGCTTTCGTTCGACATCAAACCATTCTCTGGCAGTGATCAGACGACCTATGCCGATGAGGAAAGGCTTGTTCAGGCTTTCACGCACGTGCTGAGAAATGCGGTACAGTATACGCCAGAAGGTGGATCGATCGAATTGGATGGACGGCTATTGCCAGGTTTTATCGAAATAACCTGTTCAGACACCGGTATCGGCATCGCCCGAGAAGACCAAGCGACAATATTTGATGAGTTCGGTCGAATGCCTGATTCGCCAGCCAGACGTGACGCAGGTGACCGGGGGCGGAATACAGGCTCTGGCCTGGGGCTCCATCTTGCACGAGGGATCCTCGAAGCCCACGGAGGCGCGATCTGGGTCGAATCGCCCGTTCGGGATGACGAAAACTGCCCGGGCAGTACGTTTCATATGATGCTCCCGGTCCGCGAAACACCACCGGAATCGCCTGCAATCAGTCAATTTGAAAGAAAGGATTGAATGACTAAGATTCCACATCCTACAGAGGCTCCCAGAGAGAGAGCCTTCATGGTCGGCATATCCTTTCCCGATCAAGACAACCTGCTGTCGCTGGACGAATCGCTTGCAGAACTTGCGTTGCTTGCCCGGACGGCTGGTCTCGATGTTGTTGGACAGGAGACCCAGAACCTCACGCGCCCGAACCCCAAGACCTATCTTGGCTCGGGTAAAGTTTCAGAAATCAAGATGGTCATTGAAGATCTGGTTGTCGATGTGGTCCTCTTCGATGATGAACTCAACCCACGTCACCAGAGAGAGCTGGAACGCGCCTTCGGCGATTCGGTTCGGGTTGTCGACCGGACCGCGTTGATCCTGGATATCTTCGCCCAGCATGCACATACGCGTGAGGGCGCGCTCCAGGTTGAACTTGCCCAGTATGAATATCGTCTGCCGCGATTGACAAGAGCATGGACGCATCTCGCCAGGCAGGCGGGAGGAGGCGGTGGACGGGCCGGCTCGGTGGGCGGTGTGGGCCTGCGGGGACCGGGTGAGACCCAGCTCGAAGTTGATCGCAGGGATATCGGCAGGCGCATCGCTCAACTGCAGCGCGAAATCGAGAAAGTGCGGGCCCACCGCTCTCGCTATCGCGCTCGCAGGAAGCAGACTGCAATTCCAACGATCGCTCTAGTGGGTTACACAAATGCGGGGAAATCGACACTCCTCAACCGCCTCTCAGAATCGGATGTCTATGTCGCGAATGAACTCTTCGCCACGTTAGATCCCACCACCCGCCGGGTTTCTCTGCCGGACGGGCAGACAGTTTTAATGACCGATACGGTGGGGTTCATCCAGAAGCTGCCAACAACCCTTGTTGCCGCGTTCCGAGCGACGTTGGAGGAGATAAGCGAAGCCGATTTGCTGCTGCATGTCGTTGATAGTTCCCATCCGAACGCAGAAGAACAGGCGGAAGCGGTTCGCGATACTCTGCAAGAAATCGGGGTCGAGGGCATTCCGACCGTCACGGCGTTAAACAAAATCGATCGCTTTCCCGGTCCTGGATTCCCGGTGGATTACCTCGACCTATTCGAGCGTGCGGTACCGATATCTGCTCTGACGGGTGAAGGGACTGAACCGCTTTTGAGGGTTATCGAGCAAGAGCTTTTCGAAAGCATGGTCGATGTTGATCTTGAACTACCTTATGAAGCTGGAAACTTTATCAGTTTTATGCATGACCAGGGGATCGTTGAGGAAGTGGATTACCGTCGTGAGGTGATTGCGCTCAAAGGCCGCTTGCCGAAGCATCTGATGCACACGATCGAATCGTTTAAATCGGAGGCAGACGGGAGCAAGTCAGAGAACGAGAGCGAAGTGGAGCAAACGAAAGAAGTCGAGTAGGAAATTTGTCCGCTCAGTCCAGTTGATGACAGATTTGTCGATGGAGTAACCAATGTCGCGCGTTCGCATCTTAACGGACAGCACCGCCAGCTTGCCTTCGGGTATCGCCAAGGAGCTCGGGATTACGTGGGTTCCATATTACATTCACCGCGGTAAAGAGGTCCTGCGTGACCTCGTGACGGCTCAAGCGGATAGTTTCTATTCGTGGATGACCACAGCCGAGAGACTGCCGACGACGGCCTCTCCGGGCCCGGGCGACTATCTTGACGCGTATACGGCGCTGTACGAGCAGGGGGCCAGAGCGATTGCAAGCATCCATATGACCTCCAAAGGTAGTGGGGCGTACCAGGCAGCGCTAGCGGCGAAAAATCTGATCGCGGAGAGAATTCCTGAGCTTCGGCTTGAGGTTATTGACACCTTAAACGTCGCGATGTGTCAGGGTTGGATCGCAATGGAGGCTGCCCGCGAAGCGATCGGCGGGGCAAGCCTAGATGCCGTTCTCCAGAAGGTGCGTTCGTTGATCCCGCATGCCCAGATGATTCAGACCGCAGACACATTGAGATACCTGCAGTTGGGTGGGCGAATTGGGAAAGCAACAGAATTGGTGGGGTCGTTATTGAACATCAAGCCGCTGATTGGCATGCGGGATGGTGTCATCGTGGCTCTGGGCAAGACCCGCAGCCGGGAAAAAGCTTATCGTGCAATGTGCGATTTTGTCGAACACGCCGCATCAACGATTGGGCCGGTGAAGATAGCATATGTCCATGCTGCTGCTCAGTCTGAAGCATTGCGTTTGCGAGAAATAGTGCAGGTGCGCGTAGAGACGGTTGAGAACTACATCGCAGAACTCTCCCCGGCGTTGGGGGTCCATTCCGGGCCGGGTACGGCGGGCTTGTGTTTCATACCGGCTTGACGAGATGACCGCGACACCTTCACCTGCGTTTGCCAGGCGCTACCAGCGGTTGGCGTGGTTCACTCTGGCGGTCAATCTTGCCGTCATCCTCTGGGGGGCTTATGTGCGTGCCACCGGATCAGGAGCGGGTTGTGGGGGCAGTTGGCCGCTCTGTAATGGCGACGTCATCCCGCTTTCCCGGACCGCAGAGACGTTCATCGAATACACTCACCGCATCACGAGCGGGATCGGGCTGCTGCTCGTCATAGGGTTGGTGTATCTTGCAAGGCATTTCCCGCCTGGTCAACGGGTGCGCAGGGCTGCAATTGCATCCGGGATCTTCATCATCATTGAAGCTCTGATCGGCGCCGGATTGGTGCTGTTTGACCTGGTAGGTGGAAACACGTCTACAATCAGGGCGTTCGCTTCAGCGGTTCACCTCTCGAATACTTTCCTTTTGCTCGCTTCGATAACCCTCACAGGTGTTTGGGCACGTTCCGGTGGGGCAGGGTACCGTGCGCCGGGCAGGACAAGCTGGGCGGCGATGACCGTCGCTTTCTCGGGCCTGATCCTGGTAGGCGCCTCAGGCGCGATTGCCGCACTGGGTGATACGCTCTTCCCGGCGGCAGACCTGGCGACCGCCTTCGCAGAGGATTTTAATTCCAGCACTCGTCTGCTCGTCCGGTTGCGCGTCCTGCACCCGTTTCTCGCAATCGCAGCCGGGGGCTATGTCCTACTCGGTTTGCGGTTGGACTGGATCGGCGAAAAAAGTGAGCAAAGCCAAACGATTGAACGGCGCCTCGCAGGGCTGATCGTTTTGCAGTGGGCGGCCGGTGCCGTGAACGTGGTCTTGCTTGCCCCCATCTGGCTGCAGCTGCTGCACTTATTCATCGCCGACCTGGTCTGGCTCGCGTTTGTAGTCTATGTTGAAGCTCAGCTGTTCCCAAAGACGGCTCTGCACCCCCCGCAACAGTAAATGAAGGTCGTGATCCTCGCTGCCGGGCAAGGTGCACGCCTCGGTTAGCCGAGCAGATTCACCTCAAAGCCGACATTGCCGCTGCTGGGCAAACCACTGATCACCCGGGTTCGTGAAACTTTCGCGGGTATTGCAACTTCATTTGTCGTCGTCGCGAACCGGCAAGATCCGGTTCTGATTTCGTTGCTTAGCAAACATCCATGGAGCCGCTCAGCGGTTGCCGTCGCGATTCAAGAAGAGCCGTTGGGAAGCGCAGACGCACTGCGTTCGGCATTGCCTTATATCGACGGTCCATGCCTCGTCACAGCTTGCGACAACATTATGGAACCTGACTATCTCCGCGATTTCCTCGACGAATTTGCCGATTCCGACAAGGAGGCGCAGGTCGCTGTGATGGAGGTTGAGGGGTCGCAAGATTTGCCGGGCTCCACGATACGCCAGGAGCCTTCCGGCGCGGTAAGCAAGGTTATTGAAAAACCAGCCGCAGATGAGCTGCTCTCGGGTACGACGATGCTCCCGCTGTACGCGTTTGATACCGTGTTTTATGAGATTCTGGATGAGCTTGAGCGTTCGGACCGTGGAGAATATGAACTGCCTCAAGCAATCCAGGATTTCATCGATCGGGGTAGGGCGGTCATCGGGAAGCACGCCCGAGATCGCATCACGATCAACACATCAGAAGAGTATTTGGGCGCTGTAATCCAGATGTTAGAGGACAAGCGTGCCGAGCAGGTCGATGAAAATGTGCTCCTGGACCGCCAGAGCGTGCGGCTTATTCCGCCTTACTACATCGAACGAGAAGTCAGGATTGGTCCGGAGACGACTATCGGCCCAAACGCCTATCTCATGACCGGCGCGCGGGTCAGGTCCGGTTCAAGCGTTCGGGACTCGATCGTCTTCCGTGGCGCAGAGGTTGGAGAATGTGCCTGTGTAGACGGCCGGCTTGTATTGCCCACAAGCGCTAACGGTTCTCAAAAATTTCGTGATAACCCCGGTCCAATTCATCATCAGTGAGATGTGCATAGCGCTGTGTCACGGCGATGTTTTTATGGCGGGCGAGCTCCTGGGCGAGCTTTAGATTGCCACCGGAACCGCGCAGGACCGTGGTGACAAAGTAATGGCGGAAAGAGTGTGGTGTGATCGCGCCCGAGCTAGCTGCACCGATGGATTCCGTCACGCGTGCTTTGACGATTGCCCGGCCGGTCGTTGTAGAGATCTGCAGCACCTTGTTTCCCGCACCACGATCATGGCGAGAGAAGATCGGAAGCGTTCCCAGAGGACGCCCCGATCCGCCGTCGAGGGTAGCGCGGGCGCGCAGATAATCCTTCAAAGCGGTCAGGGCCCGGCTGGAAAACCGCACGACCGCCTCACGGTCGCCTTTTCCGATCAGCAAAGCACGACCCTCGTTCCAATCTATGTCGCCTCGACGCAGGCTGCAGGCTTCATGCACCCGCAGGCCTGTGTCGCCAAGCGTCAGCAGAAAAGCGCGATCGCGCAGGTTGATCAATCGCTCGCGCTCGTCTTCTGTGCGGGCACTGGAAAGAGCGGAGGCATATTCAAGCACCTTCTCGATTGAATCTCGCGGGAATTGCGGCAGACGCTGGCCGGGTTTGCGGCTCCTTCGCTTGATTAATAAACGCAGCCGAGGCAGGTTGATTTCCGCCAGGTGTTCGGCGGCTAGATATTCGTACCAGCCGGTCGTTGCAGTCAGATAGAGGCGTTCAGAAGCCGGGGCATAGGATTTTAGGTCATCGGCAAAATTGGTGATCCAATCTTCGGTGACATGTGAGACGGGAGTTTTCTCAGGGTCGATATCCATCTCATCCAAGCAGCTTATGAAAGCGTTCATGGCGTTGGTATAAGTGCGTGCGGTGTTCTTGCTGCGAGAAAGAATAATCGTGTCTAGGTAGCCATCGATCGCGTCTAGAATCGTCAACTGGTGCTTCATTTCGCGCTTCCTTTGCGTCCCTCTTTCATCTATACAATGGTTACTATAATAATACTTATCATAACCATAAACAATTTACACCAAAGAGGCTTCCCCTGTCAAGCCCCTCCCCCTTAAAGTTGTACTCGTGATCGGAAGAGTCAAGCCGCAGCGACGAGTATTACTGCGAAAAAACTCCTCATTCAAAACGTCTACCTCTATGTCTCACGGCAGCCCTCTCCCCTATTTAAATGGGGCTCATAGGAAGGAACTGGATGAGTAGACCACAAACGAACGCGTGTTCTATCTTGCGGGGTTATTCAAACATCGAGGAGAGAATGAGGTTGCGTTCTTTCCCTTGATAAGCTACATACGCTGCCCCTAGATGCGCTCCGAACAGCACAACCAACATGCTGATATAGATCCAGAGCATCAAGACGACAAAGGCGCCCAGTGAACCGTAAATTAGCTCATAACGGGGGATCCCACTGGTCAGATACCATGTAAAGCCGGAGGTGCCAAGTTCCCAGCCTGTCGAAGCGACGAATGCTCCCCAGAATGCTGCCATAAACGGCACGCGCGTGTTTGGCGCCCATAAAAAGAGCCCCATGAATGCTAGCAGCTTAACGCCCCATGAGACGAGCCGGGCGAGCGCTGTGCGGACCTGGATGAAATCCAGGCCGATCAACTCCAGCGTGGGAAGATCAACCCGGTTAAGAAGGTTCAGCGCAGTCGTCCCAAGCGCTGAAATGGCGAGTAAACTGGCCAGGAGTGCCACGATCCCCAGCCCGGCAAGACGCTTTCTGAGAAAGTTGCGCGGCTTGGTGTTCGGCCAGGCCCTGTTAATGTTGAAGATCAGGTTTGAGAAGACTCCGGTGGCTGCCCATGTCAAACCCAGGATGCCGATTAAACCCACAGTTCCCCTCTGGTCCAGAACGATATTGAGGTTATCCTGGATTAGGCTGCGCGAAACCGGAAAGAATTCGACGATAAACGTCTGAACCTGCTGGTAGACTTCATCGCGCTCAAGCAGGAAGCTTCCAGCCGCGATGATCGCGAGAAACATGGGGAATATGGAGAAGAGCGTATAGTACGCCAGGCTGGCGGCGTTCTCTGCGGCGCGCGCCTCCCCGAAGCGACGAAATGTTAAGATGATGATCTCGACGGAACCACGTGTGAGTTCGTTAATTTTCTCTAGAGCATTCTGGAGTCGTCTCATGCGTGCCCCGCGTGACCCGCCAAAAAAATAGAATGGGTTAATTCTAAACCCATTCCGAATTATAGCCCTTCTCGTTATACCAAATATTTATAACCGACGGCGACTACTTGTGTCCATTGTTCTGATCGAGGATTTCATGGACACGCCCGGCCTCCCAACAAACTTTCAAGGCTTCGACAATTTCAGGGTCGAATTGGGCTCCGGAACAGCTGAGTATCTCCCGAAATGCGACGTCAGGTGATAGAGCATCGCGATACGGCCGGTTAGAAGTCATCGCGTCGAATGCATCCGCAACGGCCAGGACACGTGCACCGAGTGGGATTTCCTCACCGGCCAAGCCTTCCGGATAACCGTCGCCATCCCAACGTTCATGATGATAGAGCACCATCGGTGTGGCGGACGCGAGATAAGGGATATCCTTGATCATATGCGCACCAACCTCGGGGTGTTTGCGCATATCGGCCATCTCCGCGTCGTCGAGTTTACCCTCTTTCTGGAGCACGGTTTCCGGGACATATATTTTCCCAATATCGTGCAAGATTGCCCCGAACTCCAGGTCTTCGATCTGCTCACGTTCCCAATCAAGTTCCTGGGCCAGCATCGTGGCATAGGCATTCAAGCGGCGCATGTGTGCGTGAGTGTAAGAGTCGCGTGTCTCGATTGCGTTCGCCAGCACGAATAGGCTGTCCTTGTAAGCCGCCTTGAGCTGAGCCAACATCAACTCATCCGAGCGCTGGATCCGGGCTTTCACAGCAGAGAGCAGCTCACGGGTCGTAACTGGCTTCGTGATGTAATCGTCTGCACCGAGCGATTTGCCAGCAAAAATGTCCTCGCGAGTCCCACGAGCAGTCAAGAAGATGAACGGTATGACCGCGCCGCCCGGTTGTTGGCGTACAGCCTCAAAAAGCTCGTAACCATCCATCACGGGCATCGATATATCCGAGAGGATCAGATCTGGCTTGATCGCGTCCAATTTCTCCAGCGCAACCTTGCCATTCTGAGCGGTAATTACGTTAAATCCTGCGCTTTCCAGAACATCCTGGAAAGCGACCAGCATTGCCGGATCGTCCTCAACAATCAACAATGTTATTTGCTGAGGGTTTGGAATGTCTTTTGCGATGTTTTTTGGCGATACCATGATTTCTTAGATCGGCTTCTGTGTAAAATAGATATGCCCGGATTATTGTCCACGCAGGCGCGGAAAGCAAACAAGCGAGCGGAAGGCATCCGGCCCGGTACAGAAGCATTGTAATGTTCGGGCTTCAGAATAGGTATGGGAAAGAAGTACATGTTAAAATCATCTCTTATGTCTCAATCACGTGCACGGATTTTAGCTCTCATCGGGATCACGGGTTTCGGCCTGGCGTTCTGGGGAGGCTTTCTTGCGCGCGGTCTACTCGGCAACCAGCTGAAACTGGGTTTGCTGCGAGAAGCCTATCAACTGCTGGAGACGCATTACATTGAGCCGCTCCCACAGGAGCCCGTTTTGCAGAGGGGCATGGTACGGGGAATGCTGGAAACGCTCGATGACCCGTATACTGTCTACACTGAGCCGCAGCAGCACGTCATCCAAGCGGACACCTTATCAGGAGAGTACGGCGGGATCGGCGCTTTGATCACGACCGATGGAAAGGGCAACTACCACCTGGAACCATTTCCCGGAAGCCCGGCTGCACTTGCCGGAGTGGCTGCCGGAGCCCATCTTCTCGCAGTCGATGGCGCCCCTCTAAACGAAGAAGGGTCTCTTGAGACAGTTGTAGCCAGGCTGCGCGGACCGATCGGGACATCAGTGCGCATACGCATTCGGCTTCCGGGAGCCGATCGCGCTCAGGAATTTATCATCGAACGCGAGCGCATCCCCCTGCCCTCCGTCACAGGCTATATATTGCCGGGATCCAGGAATGTCGGGGTCATCGCGATCAACGTGTTCAGCGAGAGGACGCCCGATGAAGTGGCTCAAACGGTAGGGGCATTGGTTGACCGGGAGGCGGAGAGCTTCATTCTGGATCTACGGAACAATGGTGGTGGTTTATTAGATTCCGCGGTTGGCATTGCGCGGATCTTTATGAGAGAAGGTATGATTGTGGCTGAAGAACGCAGAGGGACGATACTGGAAACGTATCATGTCGAGCACCCGGGTCCCTATGCAGACATCCCGCTGATAGCCGTCGTTGACGGCACGACAGCTAGTGCGGCTGAAGTTGTGGCGGCAGCACTGCAAGCAAGTCAGCGGTCAATTCTGCTTGGCTCAAGGACCTATGGCAAGGGCTCGATCCAGGTTCTCGTTGAACTCTCCGATGGTTCCAGTATGCGGATCACCTCATCACGCTGGCTGACACCAACGGGAATCGCCTTGGATTCGAGGGGGTTGGTGCCCGACGTTTTGCTGGAACCAGATCTAGCGGGTTCTGACGCCGCGCTCATTCAGGCGGCAGAATTGTTGCGTGAAGGGAAGGTTGAAGAATGAGTGAAGGGGGCGTAAAAATTGTCGCCAGGAATCGCAAGGCAGCTCACGATTATTTCCTCGAGGACCGGTTCGAGGCTGGCCTGGTCTTGCGCGGAACCGAAATCAAATCGATCCGTGCCGGGCAGGTGAGCCTAAAAGAGGCGCATGTCGTCGTCGATGGCGACGAAGCATGGCTTATCGATATGCACATTGCTCCATACGAAGCTGCGAGCAGTTACAATCACGAACCGAAACGAAGACGCAAATTGCTGCTGCACAAACGCGAAATCGATCGGCTTTATGGAAAAGTCCGTCAGAAAGGGTACACAATCATCCCGACCCAACTTTACCTAAAACATGGCCTCGCCAAGGTCGAGATTGCGCTTGCGCGCGGGAAGCGCAAATATGATAAACGCCGGGAGCTGGCCGAAAAAGCCGCGCAACGTGATGTTGAACGGGCCCTTTCCAAACGGGCTAGCAATCGATGAGCTCTCCGCGCTCGATTGCCTCTGTAAACCTGCTGCCCGAAAATCAGAAAGTCGCGATTTATCGACGCTTCATCCCGGACAAGATGATGCAGCTCTTCAACATAAGTCACGATTTTCAAGATCCGCAAGGACGGGATTTATTGACGATGAAATGCCGATCGGGATCAACAGATGTGGTCCTGGATCTGCGTCACAAATTTGGAGCCGAAGATCCGCTCCTTTATGCGCACCTTGCCGATACGATGAACGGCCAGATTCATGTTCTGCTTTACATCGTCAACGATCCTGCCTCACCTCGATTTGACGTCGATCGTATGCCAGATGGAACCCCGACCAAATTTGGTATTTTCAAGCGAAATATTGAAGCGGAAAAGCTCGCTTTAGATGCTGGCCTTGCGCCGGGACAAGTCCGCCGCGGTTTAAGGCTATTAGAGGATGCAATCAATTCGTTTGAACTATTTGTCACCTCTCTGGGGCATGATCTTTACTTCAACGAACCGCTTTATTATCACAACGCAATTATTTTCGAGCGCTATGGTTTCCGGTACCAGCAAGGTCGAAGATTGATGGAAAATATCCACGAAGGGTTTCAGCCAGGGGGCATGTATTTTGAAAAACTTGATAGCTCCACCCCTTTCAGGCGTCCCCGCTTTGCCAATTCAATCAGGGGACGAAGCTGGGCGTTGCACGACGGCGTCATGGGGAAACCTTATTCGGACGTCACAATGTATAAGATCGTTGGAAAGAAAGCCGAAGTTGATACTTTCCCCGGCGCAGAATGGTAGCTGTATGCGTATAGCCTTAATTATTTCAAAGTTAGTTGAAAAATAGCCATTGCACCATGATGTGGCTATGCGCATTGCTTGAATTTTCTGTTATAATGTGTTTGAACCTCAAGGGGATGAAAGGTATCGACGGAGGCGGAGTGCTGCAAACTGCAAGCCGAGAGACGCCGAGCTCGTAAAATCAGCGTACTTTAAAGTGCCAATCGCACTGACTTTGCGGCTCTGCCAGTAGCAGCGTAAGCTGTAGAACACAGAGCTCCGGTCTACCCAGGTAGACCCACCCTGTCCCGCCAGGCCTTGCCGGCTGGGGCAACGGTGACAGAATGGCAAGGCTGCGCCCGAGAACGCCGCGATCCAGGGCTAAGAGGATTTTCGGATCCAAGCGGCTGGTCACAAGGAATGCCTTGTTGAGGGGCTGCCGTGTGACGAGAACAATACATCAACTAAGCTTGTAGATGTTTGTAAGCAGAATCCTTCGGACGCGGGTTCGAATCCCGCCATCTCCACCAAAATATGAAAATGCCCGCACGCGGGCATTTTCTTTATTCTGCACGCAGCGGGTTGTGCAGCCGAAAACCATGTCCACGCACGGTGACGATGAACTCTTGATCTGGATTAATGTCCGCCAGACGATCACGGAGTCGACGAATGAGGGCATCGATCGCCTGATCCGATACGCCTACGCCATGCGTGCCCGGCCAGACATGTTCAGCGATTTCCTCCCGTGTGACGACTCGAGTGAAGTTCTGGTGGAGGAGTTCCAGCAATCTGAATTGTGGTGGCGATAGCGGCGGGTCTACCTCTTCATCTCCGATCCAGACTCTGTGTGCTTGAATTTCTATACGCAGCAAGCGCGCCCCATCAAGAGTACCTTCATCGAGGGTCAACGGCAAGGTGGCCTCGGAGCCGACGAAGGAGAGCTTAATCGCGAACGCAACCTGAATCTCATCTCCATCTTGCAAAAGAGACGGGGTTTTCAACCTCACGCCGTTTAAGTGAGTGCCATTTTTGCTGTTGAGATCTTCGATAACGTAGCCAGCATCGCTTTTTCGGATTTCCACATGCTCACGCGAGACCTGGCGATCAGCAACCACAAGATCGCATTCGGGATCGCGACCGATCACGAAGCGATCCTTGGTCAACTGCCAGCGCTCTCCGCGCAATTCACCCGTAGGTGCGACCAGGAATGGGGTTTCCTCAGTCCTGTGCTGCATGCTGTCTCCCGCATCGATTTTGGCCAATTTATCAGAGTATAATGCAAGTAGCAAGATTCTACGCAAGCCTACAATCAGGGTCCGCCACGCCGATCTTTATGGGTTTACACCCCTGATCCTGACTGACGGCAAGGAAGAGATTTGCCCATGCCCCTCGAGCAAGGATTCGTGCTCAAGGATCGTTACATAATTCAAAAACCCATCGGCAAGGGCGGGATGGGTTCGATATACCTGGCTTCAGACAACCGTCTCCGAGGACGCCAATGTGCGATCAAGGAAGTCCAACAAGAAGAAGGGCTTCCAGACCCACTGATTCAACAAAGCAGGGATCAGTTCTACCGGGAGGCATCAGTTCTGGCACAACTGGATCACCCTACCCTCCCTAAGGTCTCCGACTATTTTACCGAGGCCAATCTCGATTATCTCGTCATGGACTTTGTGCCGGGCGATGACTTGAAAACGCTGATGGACAAGTCCAGACGGAGAAACACTTTTTTACCAGTCGATGATGTTCTCTCGTGGGCCGATCAACTTGCCGATGCGCTGCAATATCTGCACAGCCAGGATCCTCCGGTTATTCACCGGGATATCAAACCTTCGAACTTGAAATTGACACCCCAGGGAAGATTAAAGCTGGTCGATTTCGGTCTTGTTAAACAGATGATCCCTGACGAAATGACAATCACCGTCATTCAGGGGCGCGGAACAGCTCTCTATACGCCGTTGGAGCAGTACGGCGGCGACGAGGGCCACACTGATTCGCGCAGCGACATCTACGCGTTTGGCGCAACCCTTTATCATCTCCTGACCAATACTCCACCGCATGAGGCCAAACACCGCTTTCTGCGACCCGGCACGTTGCCGAAACCACATCACATCAACCCTGAGATCGGAAGAAATCTTAGCGAAGTGATCTTATGGGCGATGGCGCTCCATCCGGACGAGAGACCTTCAAGTATCGAGGAATTCAAATCTGCATTAAGGTCGAGGGATCTTGTGTTCCCGATCTCTCAAGCAAAGCCAATCGCGGAGTCAATCAGCGGAATGCTCGAAGACCGCATCGATCAGTGGCTTTTCGGCGCAGCAGCCCTGCTCACGCTGGTCGCGTTTCTTGCGACTTTCACCTAATCGCCCCCATCAGCTCTATAAGTCCCGACTCAGGATCCTATAACTAGCGATCAATCCAATGGATCCGGTCAGCAGGCTGATCAGGAAGACTCCGCCTGCGCCGGTGCTATCAAGTATAGCCATGCTTCCGGGCAGCGAAAGCGCAAGATAATTGTATCCGAGCATCGCGGCAGCAAATGTAATCAGCGTGATTCTGACGCGATAAACGTTCAGCCTTCCGTTCTGTTCAGCGAGGTACCAGCCTACCACGCTGACCGCGGCTGCAGCGACCAGCCCGGTAACCAGATCCCCAAATCCCACCATGTCATCCACAGATTCGGGATCACTGCCCCGGGGCGGTTCCGAGATAGCGGTTGGGGTCGGGGAAGCGGGTGTGACCGTGGGCCCAACGGTTGATGTGGGTAATGGCGTGGGAGAGATGACCGTTGCAACTGCAGGGATATCTTGCTGAACATTTAACTGCAGGGTTTGCGACCTGCGCGCCTGACCGCTCTGAGCAACGATCGAGATCAGACCAGTGCGATCTAACGGGACGCTTGCTTGAGCTACCCCCCGGGAAGTGTTCGACACAAGTGTGTAACTTGGTATGCCCTCGACCTGCTGCGAAACAATGAATTCGACCGGCGTCCTATCGGGCACCGGATTGCCATTAGCGTCGACGATCGGTCCGGCAACGACCGAAATGACATCGCCAACCTGAAAACCCTCCGCCTCTTCCTCAACCCCCTCACCCTCCTCGACGGTTCCTCTGCTCAGGAATAATTGGATAATTTGTTCTGGGTTGGGAGACGTGACGGTGATTAGATCATAGCCGATGCCCGGAACACTAACCGGTGAAGCGCCCTCAGCACTATCCTCCAAAAACAAAAGCTTGGCAGCCATGTCAACAAACGCGCTCGAGCTATCATAGAGTGCGTAAAATATATCTACTTTGCTGATGTCGGTTGCATCGAGGATATAAGGAATATCGTGAGCGAAGACGACCAGCTTTTTATCGCGCGCTAGATCGGGGCGCTGGTCCAGCATCAATTTCAGCGCCTCGCTGCCATACGTTTCGTCCCTAATGTCCAGTACTGAAAATACGAGCCAATCAGCGAAACGAATGGCTTGATCGACATCATCCGCCGCGCTCAGAGGTACCACCGGAACGGTTGTAGGTGGAACACCGAGGTAATTTGCCAGGTCGGCCATCGAGAACGAGCGCAGGTTCCACGCCCCCACCTCCCCCGTTCCGCTCGGGCCAAAGAGCCGAACAACCGACGATTCGAGCGCTGTGATGGGCATCACGGTTTCGGGCTCGCAGCCTGTGCATTGCCGGACAAGTCGCGCATCCGTAAAAAACACGATCCGCTCGCCAATCCTGGGCTTTCCGCCGACTCGATCATCAATTTCGTCCTGATCGGGGTTAATCAGAGTCGCTGAACGTGCCGCAATTTCAGGGGATGTTTCTAGATCCGAACCAATCTCAGCGAAATCAGCAGTTGGTTCGAAGATGCCCGGCGATTCAAAGTTGCCAAAGAGCCTCAATTTGAGACGCAATATTCTCAATACCGACCGGTCAACTCGTTGTGCGAAACCGGGATCCTCCAGATATTTTGTTGTGAAAAATGAGAGCGTCGAAAGGACCGTCGCGTATTCATCAGGGTCTTCAGGGTTTTGAAAATCTTCAATCCACAACAAGTCATTCCCAGCCAGAAAAGCGTCGCGCGCAACCAGGTGAGGCTGAAACGAAAGCTCTAGAGGATCACTGAACCGGCGGATTGAGCGGGCTCCGAGCGCATCGCTGAGCGCAATACCGCCCCCTTCTCTCCACATCGATAGCGGCTCCAGAGCCATGAGCTGCGAGAACGCCTGGGGGTCTAGGCTAACCGGTCGGGTCGTGGCGCGTATATTGCCTGTAAAGCCCTGGTAGCGAATATGCGAGGTCATGAAGCCATCAGCTGTCTCGGGCGCATCCCCCGGGGCGGTCCCTGCTACGGCGAAAAATGGGGTCAACTCAATCTGCTTGAGCTGCTCCAACGATTTTCGGACTGTGGCGACCTCCTGATCCGACGATCGGTCGCTGCTTCCGAGCCCGGGAAAGTGCGTTGCAACCACGCCCATTGAACCCTCGGTGGCCGTGTGCACGCCGGCGATGAACGCCGAGCCCATCTGGCTTACCCAGAACGGATCCCCACCGAAGCTCTGTACGCCAATATCACCGGCTTGAGAAACACGCGTATCTTCCAGGACATCAAGCGAAGGAGCAACCAGTAGATTTATCCCGAGCGCCTCGAATTCACGACCGATTGTCGAGCCAGCTTGAAACGCCATTGAAGGATCCCACGTCGCCCCGATCGCCATTTGAACAGGGACGTCCGAGAGCCCTTCGAGAATCTGGCTGTACATGCCGTTGCTGGAGGATAGCTCCATCGTTATAAAAAGCGGGACATAGACAGACGGAGGATTATCGGGTTCCTGCGGGTCGGGAATAATTCCGAGCAAGGACACTTCGCGGTTGAGGTTTTGCAACTTCCCGGTCAGCTCGCTCAATCCTGACAGCGTATCAGGCGAAGCGACAAAATTGTCATTCTCCCTGTCAAGAATTACGCCCGAGATGTGATGGTTAACAATCAAATCGTAAATCGGTGAATCTTCGTTGAAATCTGACCCCTGGAATGTAATTAGAAATAACTGCCCCACCCTCTCCTCGGGTGACATACGGGAGAGGATTTCGGCTGCTGGATCTTGCTGCTGATTGACCACCGGTGATGGTCCGGCAGCCAGCGTAAACCCAATCAGCAAGAGTAGAAAAACGGAAAATCTAGACATCTTTTTGAAGTATACCTATCGTCTGACCCCCTAACAAGGTAGCGGATATTTTCATGCAGCGATTAATGACTATGCGAAAAGCGCTTCGGCGTCCAGCGCTTTTCGCAGCGCCTCTCGCCGCCGGTGACCCGAGAGCAATTCAAGTTTCCGAATGCCCAGGGGATCGATGACTTTCCGAAGTAAGTTGAGCTCTTCCTGGTTGGGCGGTTCAGTTTCTCGAAGGGGGTTCATCACATCAAACGCAAAACCAGTTTTCGCCTTGATCCGCTCCAATCCGACTCCCGGGTGACGGCGAAATAAGCGCATTCGTCCATCATTAAAGTCAAACTGCCCCAGGTCTGAAATCAAGTACACCGGTCCACCGCCGCGCACCCGCTCTGCGTGGTGACCTAAACCAGAAAGGTAATCCAGCTCAGATACAAATGTCACCCTTGAATGTCTGGGGACATAGAGATAAATCTCCGGCATGTATGTGGTTACATCCGGGATCCCACCCGTTCCCGGGAGGCGCAGGCGTGGATGCCTGTAATCCTTTCCGATCGCAATGTTATTAAAATTGCCATGAACATCAACCTGTCCCGGTCGAAAAAACTCTTTCGGCTTTACGCTGGGCAATAAGTCGGCCGCAGCCTGCACAAACCCGAATGAACTCATGGCTCTATCCAGCCACAGGGATTCGACGCTGGCAATCCCAAGCGGCGCGCCCTCCCGGCAGACCGTTTGGCCGATCGCGGAGGCGAAATATGCATGTGGCGCGTGCGTATGCCATGCGAGCAAATAACCGGCCGCCACGAGCGGTGTTGCGAGACCCTGGGCGAGTACATCACCATCACGAACCTGCCGGGAAATGCACACACTGATCAATTCGTCAACAGCCCAGGACTCAACCATGATTTTTATTTTAGCTCTCCAACTCGGCGCGGATGCGGCAGGCGATATCAGGCGCATCCGTGATGAGGCCATCGGCACCCCATTCAAACAAATCTCGCATTCGATCGTGTTCGTTTACCGTCCAGACATTCACACTCTTTCCGCCTGCATGAGACTGATCAATGAGCTGCTGCGTCGTCATTTCATCACTTGGATGGAAGAATGCATGCGGTGTAATCCAACGCATCAAGGCACGTGTGAACGCGGGGGTTCTCTCGTGCACCAACAAGGCCAGTCTTTCACGATCGACGAGCCTGGCTGCCCTGAACAACTCGATCGGGCTAAATGACGAGTAGAGCACACATTCTTCCAGGTCGTACGCTCTGACCAGTTCGACGGTGTCTTCCGTCAGCGAAGTGAACGGGCGCCGGTACTCAGTCAACTCCAAATTGTACAGCAGTCGATCCCCCATCTCGTCAAAAACGTCCTGCAGTCGGGGGATGCCGGCGGATAAAAATTCTGCTCCGTAATGGATCCCGGCATCCAGCCGGCTCAGTTCGGACCAGGTCCAATCGGCGACGAATCCCTTCCCATCTGTCGTCCGATCCAGACTTTGGTCGTGATGCACGACGATAACGCCGTCACGGGAAAGTTTTAGATCCATTTCAACTGCATCCGCGCCGCCTTCGACGGCGCAGCGGAAAGCGTGGAGCGTACTCTCCGGGGCAATTGAAGAAGCCCCGCGATGGGCGATTACCAGCGGGGCATCGGATTTCCAGCGATAGTCTTCGGTCGCCATTAAATCTCTACGAAGTACGCCTCCGCGGCGCGGTTAAGCAGATCTTTTGACATACCTGGATCCTTGTTGGTATAGCGAGAAATATCAAGGATTTGATCGCAAATATCGCGTGGGTGAGAAGCCCTCAATTTTCTGTTGCGTTTGATATACCATTCCTGCAGCAGATACGCCAACCCACTATCGGAATACTCGACACCTTTATGCACAGCCGTTCGTTTGAAAATCTCCCGATACGCCTCGTAGGAGGGATCTTCGACCTCAATCTTGTGCCTTAAACGGCGCAGGAACGCTTCATCGACAAGATCCTTAGGTGGAAGGTTTGTTGAGAATACCACCAGAACGTCGAATGGGACCTCAACCTTCCGTCCGGTGTGCAGCGCCAGGTAATCGATCCGGTTTTCGAGGGGCACAATCCAGCGATTAAGTAGATCGCGCGGTCTGACCTGCTGTCTTCCGAAGTCGTCAATCAGAAAGACGCCGCCATTCGCTTTGACCTGGAAAGGTGCTTCGTAGAATTTATTCACATCATCAAAAACGAGATCGAGACCAGGCATCGTCAACTCGCCGCCTGTGACGACAAAAGGCCGGCGAATTCGTACCCACCTCGGATCGCGCTTGGATCCAGTCTTTAGTGTCCCCGTCCCTTCCTGCGCGATCTCCTCATCCGGCGAGAGCTGGTGGTTTACGGAGTCATATAGTTTAACAACCTGCCCGTCGATATCGATGGCGAAGGGTATATACATATCTTCTTGGAGGAGGATATTGCCGATCGCGCGGGCGATGGAGGTCTTCCCGTTTCCAGGTGGGCCGTAAAGAAATATTGACGTGCCCGAGTTCACCGCCGGGCCCACTTGGTTGAATGTTTTCTCAGAGAGAACGAGCTCCTCGAGCGCGTCCCGCATGACATGTTCGTAAACGGTAGGCCGGCCACGGCTCTGTCTGCGAATGGATTCGTTATACACAGAGAGAGGCACGGGGGCCGCACCGGCGTACTGGCTGCGATCAAGCGCCTCGCGGGCGCGGGCGATGCCAGCGCTGGTAATTGCATACTGGTATGAGCCCTCTCCAAATCCCACCTGCGATTTGACCTCGACAAATTTCTCGCGCTTCAATGCTTCGAGGATCTGGTCTACAATTCCGGCAAACGGCAGACGCATCGCTTCGGCAACTTTGAAACCGGTCATATATCCGCTGAAATAGAGGATCTTCAGCGCCAGGTCCTGCAGCCATAATTGCGACAGGCCAGTATCCGTAATTCTGCTGATCGGGGGTGGGACAAACCGAAGGTTGGACGTGGTTGGTCGGTCATTGACGTTCGACGTCCTAACCGGACTCCTGGGTAATGACATCTTCTCTTTCTCCAAAATTTCTTTGAGAATAATCGCGTGAAATTAATCTCCCAATTGGGTCATCCGAATTATATACACCGCCGGAAGACCGGGCAAATAGGTAGTTGTGCCCACTGCACAACGCCTGTAAAATTTTCCTCATGAAACTTTCAGTGATCATGCCAGTTTACAACGAGTTGCAAACCATCGAACCGATCCTCAAACGGGTCGACGCCGTCGGGCTTGCGGATGAAATTATCGTCGTTGACGACGGGTCCGTCGACGGCACGCGCGAGTTTCTGAGCGAACTCGTCCCTCAGTATCCCGCCATCAAACTGTACCTGCATGAACGGAATCAAGGTAAGGGTGCTGCCGTGAGGACCGGGATCGAACATGCCTCCGGCGATCTTGTGCTCATCCAGGACGCCGACCTCGAGTACGATCCACGCGATTACCCGAAACTGCTCGCTCCAATTGAAGAAGGTATCGCCGATGTCGTTTACGGCTCTCGCTTCCTGGGCGCCCCCCGCCGCGTTACGATGTTCTGGCATATGGTCGCCAACAAGCTGCTGACCCTCATGACGAATCTGCTCTACAACAGCATCCTGACGGACATGGAGACAGGCTACAAACTCTTTAAGCGTGAAATCATCAAGGATATTCCGCTCCGTTCGAAGCGATTTGAGTTTGAGCCTGAGGTGACGGCCAAGCTGCTAAAGAGGAAAGTTCGTGTCTTCGAAGTGCCGATCACATTTAACCCGCGCGAATACGCTGAAGGTAAGAAAATTGGGCTGGCCGATGCTTTCGAGGCCGTCTGGACGTTAGTAAAATACCGCTTCGTCGACTAGAGCTTGCCGTTAATATTTAATCTGATGAACAGAAATCCACGACATTCAACTGCAGCGTCGTAAAGCCGAGATAGTGGTTTCGCTCCAGCCGGTAAGCAACATCAATTTCAGACTTAAGCTCACTTAGCCGAACGCCCATGCGAAAAGCAATCGCATCGAATGGTTTTCCATTTTGCTCGAGTCTGAGCTTCAGATGCGCCCCCTCCCTCCCCACGGTCCGCTTGCTCAACACATTGACGTTCTTTGAGACCAGGAGGGGTCTCGGGTTTGCGGCGCCGAAGGGAGCAAGTTTGTCGTGGAAATGCAGCATGCGATCATCGAGCTCTTTGAATGTCGCGATGCCATCGATGTCCAGGGTTGGTTGGAGCGTCTCATCAGCCATCTGATCGTCAAATTCGTCCTCGAGGATCGCTTTCAGCTGGTGGATTTTGCTGCGGTGAATGCGCAACCCGGCAGCGGCCGCATGTCCTCCGAATCGATCCATCCATTCACCGGCTGATTCCAGCGCGCGTGTCATATGAAAGCCGGGTATGCTCCGAGCGGAAGCGGTGATCCAATCTTCTTGCAGGCGTCCAACGATAGACGGTCGGTAGAAGGCTTCGGTCAATTTTGAGGCCGCCAATCCGATGACCCCCTCGTGGTAGTCCTCGTCAAAATCGATGATCACGTTTCCACGATCGGTCTGCTTTTCATGCTGGGTGAGCGCCCGCTCGACAACCTCATGCATCATCTCCTGGCGCTCACGATTGATCTGATCCAACTGCTCGGCAAGCACGTCGGCACGATGCAGGTCCTCACTCACCAGCAGTTCAAAAGCCATCTCCGCCGATCTCAAACGTCCGGCAGCATTAATCCTCGGTCCAAGAGCAAACCCGATCGCGGTTGAATCGATCGTACCGCCCTGGTAACCAGCGACCTTGATCAAACCCTGCAAACCGATCCGATCAGTCTGGTTCAAAAGTTCGATCCCCCGACGGACAAGCACGCGATTCTCGCCAACCAGCGGCACGATATCAGCTACGGTTCCGATGGCGACCAGATCAAGGTCACTTTCGTCATCTGCGATGCCATATGTGCTCCGGATAGCCTGCATCAATTTTTTTGCGACGCCGACACCTGCCAACGATTTAAACGGATATTCATCGCCAGGCTGTTTCGGGTTAATCAGCGCATAGGCTTCGGGGAGTACTTCGCCGGGGAAATGATGATCGGTGATGATCAGATCGATGCCGTGCTCACGCGCATGGAGCGCTTCTTGATAAGCCCTGACTCCGCAGTCAACAGTAATGATTAAAGCGCAGCCCTCGCCCGCCAAAATGTCGATCGCGCCGCTATTGAGGCCGTACCCTTCGGTAAACCGATCAGGAAAGTAGGTCGCGACCCTGCCGCCCAGTTCTTTGATGCCCGCATAGAGTAAAGCGGCGGAAGAAACACCATCGGCGTCATAGTCGCCATAGATGACGATTGGCTCTCGTCGGTCGATCGCCCGCTTGATGCGCTCCACGGCACGATCCATCTGAAGCAACGCAAAGGGATCATCCACCTCGCCATAATCACCAGAAAGAAATTTCAACGCTTGCCCGCGTTCTTCGATACCCCGCGAATAGAGAACCTGGCGCTCGATGGACCGGAAGTCCTCCATGCCGGATAGCGCCCCGCCTGGGATCGGGTCAGGATATTTCCAAATCTTTTGAATCTTGTCCATACACAGCCCTGTCTCCTAATGAACGATTATAAATCGTCCAGCAGTTCATATCGTTTATTCCATCTTACATCGACGTGTGCTACGATTTGGGTATGCAGATCATCTTCATGGGCTCGCCAGAGTTCGCCTTGCCAAGCCTTAACGCATTGCGGCGTGAATATGACCTTTGCGCGGTGGTAACCCAGCCAGACCGACCGTCAGGTCGCGGCCGCGCACTTCAAGAATCGGCTGTTAAGCGGGAGGCATCCGCATACAAAATTCCGGTCATACAGCCCGAAAACCTCCGTGAGACTAAAGTATACAGCCATCTGGCGTCACTGCGGCCTGGTCTAATCGTGGTCGCAGCTTACGGCCAGATCCTCCCCAGAAAGATCCTGGAACTGCCTGTGCACGGCAGCATCAACGTCCATGCCTCACTGCTTCCCCGTTGGCGTGGCGCAGCCCCGGTGCAGGCAGCTATCCTCGCCGGCGATGCGCAGACCGGGGTCACGATTATGAAAATGGATGCCGGGCTTGACACAGGTCCAATCCTGAAACAGACCGCAACCCCCATCCGACCTGATGAAACTGGCGGCGAGCTGGAAAGCCGTTTGGCCAGGATGGGCGGCGAGCTGCTGGTAGAAAGCATCCCGGGCTACCTTTCGGGCGACATCACCCCGACTCCTCAGGAGGACGCTCAATCCACCTACGCCCCGATGTTAAAAAAGCGAGACGGAGAGATCGATCCCGAGCTTGACGCGGAGCGGTTGGCCCGACAAGTAAGGGCGTTCGAGCCCTGGCCGAGTTCATTTTTCTACTGGAGCGATTTACGCATCGTCGTTCGCGCTGCACGCGCCACGTTGATCCAGGGAACGAAGATCGGCGAGATCATCCTCGTTGAAGGGCTTCCTGCAATTTCAACTGCATCCGGAGCGCTTGTTCTCGAGCGCGTTCAACCTGCAGGCAAGCGAGAGATGAACGCAGGCGATTTCCTTAACGGCGCGCCTGACTTGATCGGTGCACAGTTGACTCGCAGCTAACGCCGCATGACTGAATTGCAAATTCTGCGAACGATGCACCCTCCCGAAATATTCATTGAACAGATAACATTGCTGAATAAAGAGATCGGACGAACCATCTCAAGTTCTTCTCTGAAGGAGATAATCGACGCACTCCCGCGCAGTGAACGGTTACTCCTCGCTGTTGAAAGAGATTTCCTGGTGGGATTTGCCCATCTGCGTGTGCACAGCGATCTCGCTGGCGCCAGTTCGGTTGAGGTAGTTGATTTGATTGTCCGGAGTGCTAACCGGCGGCGCGGCATCGGGCGTCAGCTTCTCAACGCCGCCGAGACCTGGGCCAGACAGTCCGATTATCGGTCACTGCAGATCCGTATCCCGGTTGCCGATTCGGGAGCACACGCGTTCCTGACCGCGTTGCAGTTTGAGCAATCCGCTACCCTGCTCGAATTCAACCGCCATCTCTGAATCGCCGGTGTAGTTTATCAGCCACAATGAATTGTGGCAGAATGTTATCTATGGCCTCACTCTCAACACAAGTTCTCGTCATTGGCGGCGGCGCGACCGGCCTGGGCATCGCCTGGGATGCAGCTCTGCGTGGTCTCAAGGTTGTCCTTATCGAGCAATTTGACCTCGCCCAGGGCACATCCGGACGCTACCACGGTTTGCTTCATTCAGGCGGCCGATATGTCGTAAGCGACCCGCAGTCCGCTCTGGATTGCGCTCACGAGAATCAGATCCTGAGGAATATCGCTCCCACAACAATCGAGAATACCGGTGGTTTGTTCATCGCTACGCCTGCGGATCCGCTGGATTATTCCGACCGATGGCATGCGGCCTGTCAGAAGTTGGGAGTCCCCGCCGATGAACTTAGTTTATCCAGTTTGAATGAGCGCGAGCCATTGCTCAACCCGCGGATTGCACGAGCATTCGAATTGCAGGACGCCGCTCTTGATTCTTTCGATCTTGCACATCTGCTGAAGGACAATATCGAAGCTGCTGGTGGCCAGGTGCTTCTTCGCCACCGTCTTGACCGCTTGCGCCGAGAAGGCGAACGAACCACGGGCGCAGAGATATCCGATCTCATCACCGGTCGCCGCTTTAATCTCGATGCAGAGGTCGTTGTAAACGCGGCCGGCCCCTGGGCAGCCGGAGTGGCGCGACTTGCCAGAGTGGATCTCCCGCTTTCGCTCGGGAAAGGAACCATGGTTGCGATGGCGACGCGCATCGTCGATACGGTCGTGAACCGCCTTAAGCCCCCTTCAGACGGTGACATCATCGTCCCAGTTGGCACGGTCTGCGTTCTGGGTACAACCGACACACCGGTCGAATCCCCGGATGCGCTCGAGATTCAGCCCTGGGAGATCGATCTCTTGATCGCAGAAGGAGATTTCATGATCCCGGGTTTGCAGAGCGCAAGGGCACTAAGGGCCTGGGCAGGAATCCGCCCACTCTATCAACCCGGTCCAGCCCAGGGTGAAACTCGTTCACTCCCCCGGGCACATGCGCTGCTTGATCATAAAGAAGCCGATGGAGTCGACGGTCTTGTGAGCATAATCGGAGGGAAGCTGACAACATTCCGACTGATGGCAGAAGAGACTGTTGACCTGATCTGCAACAAACTCGAGCAAGAGGCCACCTGCACAACAGCAACAACCCCGCTCGCACCGGCGGCAAGTACAACGCTGTTCACCCTTCCCGAAAGGTTAGAACGTCAGTCAGAATCGGTATCTCGATCGGATAACGACCACCTGATATGCGAGTGTGAGCTGGTTAATCAAACTCAGCTCGAGCGAGCAATCTTGTCCGATGAGCGACCTTCGCTTGACGACTTGCGCCGCGACCTCCGCCTGGGCATGGGTCCCTGCCAGGGTGCGTTCTGCGCTTACCGGGCAGCAGGTATCGCCAGCCGGATCAAACCATCTATCGTGAGTGTTTCATTCCTGGAATCTTTTTTGAACGAACGCTTGAAGGGACTCAGCCCGCTGGCATGGGACGGAGGATTGCGCCAGATAGATTTTATGCGCCGGATCTACCTTGAACTGCTCGGTGACGAGCACAGGACAAATTTAACGTGATCGATGTGCTCGTTGTCGGTGGTGGATTGTCGGGACTCTTTGCGGCCTGTTTGACATCCCGCCAGAATATGATCACCACCCTTGTGATGCGGGGGCGCGGTGGTCTGACGCTTTCGCATGGTGCCGTGGAGCTCTTTTCGCGTTCGTCACCATCCCGGTCGATCGCAAAACTCGACCCGCCCCACCCCTTCGCCCTGGCAGGAATCACGAATCTCTCTGAGGGCATCAAGGCGTTTCTTGAGATCACCGGCGATGAAGGCCTGCCTTTTGAGGGAGGTCGATCCACGAACAGGCACATTCTGACCGCCACTGGAGACGCTCGCCACGTCGCGTACGTCCCTTCAGGCTACCTCGCCGGCGATCCGAAAATATTAAACGAGCCGATCTCTTTAGGTGCATTCAGTTCGCTGCGAGATTTTCAACCTCACTATCTGCACACAAATCCTGCCAGTGCTGCTAATCATGTTGAAAAGGTCGTAGAACTACCCCTGCTGCATCCGTTTTCCCATCGGGATTTGTACCCCCAGGACGCAGCCCGGATGTTTGACGATCTGGAGTGGACGGTCGAGAACGCGCGCGCCTGGAAGCCGCATCTCGTCGGCGCCAAAAGACTTGGTCTGCCCGCCGTCCTCGGGATTGAAAACCACCTCGAGGCTCTCACCATTCTCGAAAACACGCTCTCGATACCTGTTTTTGAAATCCCGACCCTGCCCCCCTCCGTCCCGGGCTTGCGTCTCGAGCTCGCCTTGCGCAGGCATGCAGAGCGCAATGGCACTCGAATTATCGAAGGACCAACCGCGACCGGCCGTGCACAGAGACAGCGTGACGGCGTTCGGGTTGCCGGCGCGCTTCTCGATGGTGCCGGCCGCCGGTTCGTCATCGACAGCCGCTCTACGATCCTCGCGACCGGATCGTTCCTGCACGGCGGCTTGCACGCCACGCAGGATCAGCGGGTGCTTGAACCGGTCTTCAATCTCCCGGTCAGGGTCGAAACAACCCGCACAGATTGGACTGAGAGCTCTATCTATGATCCGCAGCCCTATGCAAGAATGGGCCTTTCTGTCAATGAGAGCATGCAGCCTTTGGACGTTCATGGCGATCCGATGTTCGAGAACCTTTACGCAATCGGCGGGATAATCGGGGGAGCGGATCGAACATTTGAAGGCTCCCGACAAGGCGTCGACATCGCGACGGCATTTTGTGCGGTCAACCACCTGCAGAGGAGCCTGTCTTGAGTCTATCCAAAGCGCAGTCTTCCTTTGTCTTTCTCAGGCACGGACTTTCTGAGGGCAATAAAGAGGGCATCATACAGGGCCGGATTGATTACCCGCTCGCGCAGGAAGGCCAGCAGCAGATCGAAATGCTGATCGACTTCTGGAAAGCACAAAACCGATCTTTTGACCGCATCATCAGCAGCCCATTGACGCGTGCCCGCAGCAGCGCCGTCCTGCTCGCCACCGCCCTGAAGCTCGAGCTCGAATTTGATGATCTCTGGGAGGAAAGGCATCACGGGGAGGCCGAGGGCGCGCCGTATGATCAGGCAAATCAATGGTACGCTGACCGACCGAACGCATCCCCGTATGAGCCGGTATTCGATAGCGGGGAATCGGAGTGGGAACTGCATATCCGTGCCTGCAAAGCGATCCACAAATTAATCTTGCTTGATCCCGGCTCTTACTTGATTGTGTCTCATGGTGGCTTTCTCGGCGCGGTGCTGAGGGCAGTCCTTGGGATCGCCCCGTCGTCCGGACGCACTCGACCCGCTCGGATTTCGCTTGCAAATACTGGCTTCGCTGATCTGCGCTACGATCACTTGGAAGCGCGCTGGTATATCGATGCCTTTAACTCGACCGCTCATCTTTGAATCACCAGAAATGGAGTCTCAGGTTTGAAACCGATTACGCTAATTAAAAATGCGCGGATCTATCCCGCATGCATCCGCGGTCAAACGTACGACTGCTTAGTCATCTCAGATTCCGAAATTCTCGACGCCGGGGATGCGTCCCTTGAATCGGAATGGGAATCTCATGCCGACCACATCTTCGATTTGAGGGGGCACACGATTTTGCCAGGTCTGACCGATGCGCACATCCATCTCGAGAAATACGCGCACTCACTGAGCCAGATTGACTGCGAGACAACCAGCCTCGATATCTGTCTCGAACATGTCGCTGATGCCGCACGACATGCATTGCCAGGCGAGTGGATCCGGGGGCACGGCTGGGACCAAAATGCGTGGGGCCGTTATGGAACCCTGGAAGAACTGACTGCAGCGGCCCCAGAGAACCCCGTTTACCTCACGGCGAAATCGCTGCACGCGGCCTGGGTTAACCTAGCTGCACTTGCCTTATGTGACGTGGATGATCACGACAACGTCTCGACGAGTGACCGCGTCGGCCACGACTCGGATGGAAAATTAAATGGCTTGCTCTTCGAAGATGCGATGAAGTTGGTTTCCGAAAAGATCCCGCGACCTGGCGCTGAGCAAACACGCAAATCAATCAGCCGAGCCCAGGAGAGGCTGCTCGGTTATGGCATCACCTCTGTCCATGATTACGATGGTTCACGCTGCTTCAGCGCACTCCAGGAGCTGCATCGCGCAGGGGAACTTCATATCAGGGTCACGAAGAACATCCAGAAGGATCAATTTCAGTCTGCGATCGATCTGGGAATGCAATCCGGCTTCGGAGGCGATTGGCTCAGGATTGGCCATCTAAAGCTGTTTACAGACGGCGCGCTCGGTCCCCAGACCGCCGCAATGCTCGCCCCTTATGAATCCCAGCCTGAAAATAATGGGATACTCCTGCTCTCGCAAGACGAAATTATCGAGATTGGCAGAAGCGCGAGCACCGCAGGATTCCCGCTCACGATCCATGCCATCGGCGATCGAGCCTGCCGAACGGTGATCGACGCGCTTCACAGCCTTCAAGAAGAAATCCCGGCGCCGGCTGTTCCGCACCGTATCGAACATTTGCAGATTGTTCACCCCGCCGACCTCGAAAACTTGTCCGGGGCGAATATCACGATTTCAATGCAGCCGCTTCATGCCCCATCCGACCATCTGACCGCTGATCGCTATTGGGGCGAACGCACCCGATGGGCTTATGCCTGGCGGAGCGTTCAGTCGACGGATTCGCTGCTCATCTTCGGCTCAGACGCTCCCGTTGAGACGCCTGACCCCTGGCTCGGCTTGTACGCTGCGCTTACGCGCAAACTTGCATCAGAGGATCCAGAAACGCCCACCTGGGTTCCCGAAGAATGTCTCGATCTTCAAACTGCACTAGAGGCTTACTCTGTCAATCCGCCGATCGCGGTGGGCTGCGGAGACCACTTCGGACGGCTTGAGAAGGGGTATCAGGCCGATCTGATCGTATTGGACCAGGATCCGTATGAGATAGCACATGCGGCGATCCCGTCGCTGAATGTGCTCGGAGCGATGACCGGTGGGATATGGAGGCATCTCGATGATTAGGCCTGCACAGGACCTGGGCGGCGCAGATCACCGTCGCGGATGGTGATGCCTTCAGCATCCAGATGCTCTAAAAGAGCGAGCGCATATTTACGTGAAGTATTGAAATGATCGCGGGCTTCGGCAACGGTAATCGTCCCGTTCTGCTTAACAAGTTCCACGATCTCTTCAACCATCGCGAAATAGTCCTCACGCCTGAAGACGACATCCTCAGATACCTGGAACAATTTCCGCGTTCCAAGCAGGTATTGGAACACCTCTTCACCGAGCAGGTCAATCGTTTCTTTCACGGACGGCGGTGAGTACGGAGATCTCTCAAATTTCCCCATGAGCTGCTGTGCACGCTGCTCCTGATCGATGGAAAGCTCAGGCACAAAACCCTTCTCGCGGATCAACTGCCCGGTTGTCTCGAGGAGCCCCTTCTGTTCGGCTCCATTAAACACCGCGCTCGCGATTTTAGGTGTGAGTTTCAGCCGGCTCCGGAGCTCTTCCACGCTCATTCCAGATCTCAGCGGCTTTTCTGAGTGATATGACTTCAACTCGGCGAGGATCCGTTCAACCAAATCTCTCCAGGTCTGCTGATCTACATAAATCTCGCCATGCTCGACGCCGGTGTTCAACACCAGTATCCTGCCGCTCTCCAGCGCTTTGCTGCGGGCTTGCTCCAGTTCATCTGCATCCATGCTCGCATGGTCCAAGATCGCCTGCACCCCAACAGGACCTAGCCGCTGCAAGCTCTGGATAAGCACATCTTCAGGCTCTCCGAGCAGGTAGTGCTCCAGTCGCTCAATCACCGCCCGGTCTTTCCGGCGATGACGCCGTTCGGGATGCGCATCCACAACCACACCCCCACCGATCGTCGCAGGTGGTGATGGCCGTCTGAGGATGTACCGATCCCCTCTCACCGCAACGATCGGGGCACCCAATTCGAGCTGCAGCCACCCTTCCTCGCCCGGCTGCAGCTCGCTGGCACCAAGCAGGCGAACACGTGCAAGTCGCTGAGCGGCACCGACGAACAGCTTGACCTTCTGGTTGTGCTTCACCGGATGGCTGCTTGAATCGAGGTGCTGGAATTGCACGTCGATCCGTTTCGTGCTCTTATGCGTATCTGGAAGGACGACCACATCCCCGCGGTTCAGTTCGTCGACATCGACTCCGGTGACATTCACCGCGACCCTGCTTCCGGGGACAGCCTTCTCGATCTTCTCCTTATGGGTTTGGAGGCCCCGAATCCGGGCGCGGAGGCCCTGGGGAAGAATCTCGACCTCATCCCCGATTGATAGGACGCCGCCGACAAGTGTTCCGGTAACGACCGTGCCAAAACCGGAGATTGTGAAGGCCCTGTCGACCGATAAACGTGGCTGCCCGATATCGCGGCGAGATGGCGTATCTTCCAGAAGCGATTCGATCGCCTCAGTTAGCTCGCTCAAGCCAGAGCCAGTATGTGCAGAAACCGCCATAGTTGGCGCCTCAGCGAGCACAGTATTTTTCAAGAGCGAACGCACATCATCACGCACGAGGCTCAACCACTCGGGGTCTTCGATCAAGTCTGTTTTTGTCAGAACGACGATCCCTCGCTCGATCTGTAGCAGGTCCAAGATGGCGAGGTGCTCACGAGTTTGCGGCATGACGCCTTCGTCTGAGGCGATAACAAGCAATCCGGCGTCGATTCCCCCTACTCCAGCTAGCATGTTCTCAATGAAGTCCCGATGACCAGGCACATCAATAATCCCAACCTGCTCGCCTCCGGGAAGCGTCAACCAGGCAAAACCCAGATCAATTGTCATCTGGCGTTCCTGCTCTTCACGCAAACGATCCGGGTTAATCCCGGTCAGCGCCTGAACAAGCGCCGATTTTCCGTGATCCACGTGGCCGGCCGTACCTATCACCCGCATCTTCGGTCCTCATCGATCCTCAACATACGAAACTAATCCTGATCTTTTACCCATTCGCGGGTCAGCGCGACTAATTCGTTGACCCGGCGGGCTTGCCTTTCAACAAGCAAATCCAGGTCCTCCCGAATCTCCGAGCGGAGAGCCTCCAGCTTTTCAACGGCCACGCTCAGTTTTTCGTGCACACGCTGATGCTCCTTCCAGCGCTCTTCACTGGACAATTTATACGTGGTCCATTTTTTTGTCTCATCTGAGACGAAGGCAGCCCAATCCTGTTTTATACGATCCTCAGCCAGTCGCTGCATCTCTCTAACCTCAGTGATGCGCCGTTCCAACCGTTCAAGCAAGTCCTCAAGCTGGCCCTGCATCTGCTTGATCGCCCGGTGAGTTTGATCATATGCGATGATCTTTTCCTCTACGTTCGTCGCGACAACCTCAAAAGCGTCGAATCGATTCTCCCAATCCGACCACCTCTTTTCGAAATCTACCAACTTCATGCGCTGTTCGTCGGTCCATGTCTCAAGTTGATCGCTTCGTTCTTTGTCGCTTGACTTTAGCTCTCCGATACTCACCTCAAATTTGCGAGTGCGATCATCCGTGGAATCGATCATGTTGCGCAGATCCTCGACCTTGCGCTTGATGCCTGTCAGGTCGGTCTGAACTTCGTTGATGCGTTTTGATTCCTGCGCATTTGCCTCTTCTAAAGAGACCAAACGCAATGTGCAGTCCTCCAGGAGCGTTTCGGTTTCGCTGAATCTTGATATTAATTCGCCCAGCCCTCGATTTAAACGTTGATCTTCCTCACTCTGTTGCACCAGAATATCTTTGATAGCATCCAGGCGGGCCAGCTCCCGTCTTAGCTCATCGACAGATTTCACAACTTTTCGGTGGTCGTTTGTCCGAAGCGATTCGATTTGCTTTTCCTTCTTCGTGCGCCGATTTTCGGCATCTTCCAATTGCCGCGAGATCTCAGCGCGATGCTTGGACAGCGCTTCATCGAATTGTGAAATCCGACCAGCAGTAGCCGCCAGACGTGAGACCTCGCCTGAAAGATCCTCCATCTGCTTTGAGACAGAGGCGATAGAACCTCCGAGTCCGTTAATATGTGCCCTCAGGCGCTGCACAGCCTCTGCTTCGTTCTTTCTCTGCTCGTCAAGCCACTCGAGCTTCTTGATAATCTGTTCGTTATCCATACCGCTATCCTTCCACCCCAGGAATTATCTCTCTCATCCAAACAGCCGGGTAAGACCAGAGACCAACTCGACGATCCATGGATAGGTTAGCTGGGGGAAAAGACCCAGCAAAAAGATGACCGCCACACCGAGCAGCAGGAAGCTGTTCTCCAGGCTGACCTGCATCCACCCTCCTCTGATGCCTCCCCTGAACAGCTTATACCCCCACCAAAGAGTCACAACACTGAGACTGAGATAGGTTACAAACCCCAGATAGGCATTTATCGATCCGGAGTCCATCAACACCGTCATAAGCGACCACCGCCCGGGGAACCCGGCCGTTAGCGGGAAACCCGAGATGGAAAGCATTCCGACAAATACAGCCAGGCGGGCCATGACGCTCCCAGCGGACGAGTCATAAACGATGGGTCCGGCAGGAGACGGTTCGATCAACAAGCTCAACCCCAGACTCAGGACCCCCAGGCTGACGATTCGGCTTGCTGTCATCCCGAGAGCAAGCTGATAACCCGCCGATGTGCCGACGCCGGTACTCAATAAAGCAAAGCCGATATCGGCCACAATCATGTACGCCAAAACTTTTCGCAGATCACGTTGACCGGCGGCGAACAGGACACCTACAATCAGGCACACCATTCCACCTGCCCGGATCGATTGGAATGTTAACTGGTTCTCGCGCAACCATGGATAGACATCTAGAAATCGCAGAAGGAAGAATAGAGCTGAAGATTGCAGCGTAATCACGACGAATGATAGTGCATAAGGATTAGCCTCGGTAGAAGCGTTGATAAGCCAGATATGGAACGGAGGCACGAGGATCAGCACCGCGATCCCGAAGATCATTATCATCGTCGCCCGGTTGATCATCCCGGTTGTGGCGCTGGTGATTCCGCCCTGGTCGAGCAGCCACCCCGTAATTAAAATAATCAACATGCCCAGTGTGTACAACGTTAACAGGCGCAGCGCGCCGAGGTTGCGAGGTGTTTTCCGTGTTACCAAAATCAGTCCGGCCACGATTGCGGTGAACTCGATGAAGATCGCAGCATAAAGAAAAGGACGTGCCATCAGGGCTGCCCCAGCAGCGGTCGACATCACGACAGCCAGGGCAGGAATGTATCTCGATCCGCCGGCTAACCATGCAGGCAGCAGCAAGAAGCTGGCGCTCAGGTAGAGAAACCCCACCATCGGCTGGGTCACCTGATCGAGAACGAGCGCCCGACCAAGCAGCCGCCAGTCTGGTTCAAGCCTGAAAGTGTTTCCAAAGATCTCGGCGGCTTGATCGATCGGGACGAAGAATATGAAAAGGGCTGAGATCAGGGTGCCCACTGAAGCCAGAGTGCTTGCAGCGCGGGTGTCGTTCCGGAACGCTAATGTCAGGACAACCGTGAGCATCGAAAAAGAGAACAGCACAAGGGGTGCGCTCATGTCGTTCTGGATTCCTCGCTGGCAGAATCGTGTCGGATAATCTCAAAATAGCTCACTACGAGCGCCAGACCCAGATGAACAAGTGCCAGCAGGGCGACTATCGCCAGTGAGGGTTCCAGTGCGCTGTATATAATCTCAAATCCAGAAACGATCGTCATCAGGCTCACCCCTACTTGCAGAGGAGCGACCGATAATCCAAGACCCAGAAGCCCCAGCGCAACCAGGAGAGTTGCCGCCTGCTGAACGGGTATTTGCGCTGCTTCGATTGGCATCCAGGGTTCAAGAGAAACACCAAGCGTACCAATCACCACCAATAAAACCGCAGTGAGCCAGAAGAATCTGCCCCTCGGGAGATTCTCGACATTACCACTCTCCAAAGATGAAAACTCAGACCGGCCTGCGCCAAGATAGAGAATCGCGGTGGATATGAGACCGGCCACAAGCTTAACAACAGCACTCTCTCCAGGAAGCGACGATAGGACCAACCAGGCGACAATCACATACTGGATTGCCAGGATGTAGATCTTCCACGCCTTCCTATCAACCAATAGAAGGCTGGCTGCGGCCAACGGTGCAGCAACCGCTGGAATTATTTGCAGATCAAGCAGAAAATTGTCTATCCCGTTCATAGGAGAATGAGCAGCAGGAAAATTACGAACACGAACAGCCAGAGCATTCCAGAACCACCCTCAAACAGTTCTCCGAGCCCTCTGAGTTCGACCAACGCTCGCTGTGAAACCCGCCAGATAAGTCGATAAAGTCGACCGGGCTCAATAAATTGGAACAGGTGCCTCAACCTCCTGGCGTGTTCGGTGGATAGGCGGCGGAAACCCAGGAAGAAGCCTGCACCCAGGACCAGAGCGGTTAAAGCAAAAATACCACTTCTGAAGTAGTCAGCTTGAATCCGCCAAAGACCGATCCCGAGTGCGGCCAGGATGGGAAGTATCAACCCGATATTGAACATGACCCGACCCAGGCTCTCCCCGATAGGCCATGGGGTTTCGGCTGCGAAGAAGAGGTGGATACATCCCAGCGCCAACAAAGCAGCGGTAATGACTGCCAACGAACTCATTAAGGGTTCAGTCACCACTGTCTCTGGATTAGCCACCGCAGCGGCGTAAATCGCTCCGGGAGTGAAAGGAGCACCCACGAGTAATATCGCGCTTAACACAGGAATAACACGGTGAGAGGGAGTGTGCTGGGCGAAGAGAGAGAGGACCGCGCCGACCAAGAGTAACAGCACACCCGTCGCGACGAGCACCATCGCTCCATCAGGGGCGATTACTGCGATGATCAACCCTAAACTCACCAGTGCAAGGACGAAAAAAGGGCGGGCGCGCACCATCTCGTCTTGCAGCACCCACCGGAGGCCTCCGAATATGCCACCAATCCCACCGGCAATAAGGAAGATGCCACGAAGTCCGGGAGGAAGCCCTGCATCGAAAACTCGTGCGAGCAGTGAAATCGCCACGACAGGAGGAAATAGCCTGAGCAGTGTTCCTGCCTCCCTTCTTAATGGTTCGACGGTGGGGAGAGCATAATGCAGTGGAACCAATCCCAGCCGCAATAAAGCCGCCAGCGCGAGCATCAAAATCCCGGCAGCACTCGTTGAAGCGAGGTCAAGCGCAGTAATTCCCTGGATATCGCTCGCCATCGCAGCGCCAAACACGACCATCACGCCGACCGCATTCACCCCTGCCCTGACGAAGATCGACCGACGGGCTGAATCGCTCTCTGAAATCTTCAGCAGGAAGAACAACGCGCCAAAATCCATCAGCGCCCAGGCGATCACAACGGTGAGCAAGTTTGCCGACATAATCGCAATCAAAGCGGACCCGGTATAAAAGAACCAGAAACTGCGTGCCCCAGCAGTTGCGGCGTGCGGTTGCGCAGCGCAGGTCAGCACTACCGCCAAGAGGACCGTGGCAGCTCCATAAATAAGCGGCCAGGTGATTGTGTCGATCGTAAATGAAATCGGGGATTGAAATAAATCGGCGGGCTGCCATATGGAGAGTCCGAAAGACCTGGCACTTCCAACATCGAGAAAGAGCACATAAGCCCAGGCGATGAACGCCGAAACCGAAGCGACAACCCATTGTGTGCGAGTATGGCGATCGCGAATCAGCCAGGTTATTAATGCGCCCAGGAGAAAGAAGGCAATCGGAACGACGGTCATTGAGCTGATCTTATTCCCTGAAGAACTGTCATCTGCAAGCCATAGGATACCACGGTATCGAGATCGCACACGCTCATGAAACAGGCATGCTATACTTGCCCAATCATGGACAAAATACCCACTTCCGCCGCCGGCACGATCACAAACTTTTTCATCAAGCCCGAGCACTCCGCCCCGATGCAGCCGATGCGATCGGTGGATGCTGTCACCCGGAAAGGGCTGAGAAACGACCAGGCCTTCGGACGCACAAGCCGGCAGGTTTTGCTAGTTGACCTTGATCAATTAACCACTCTCGGTCTTGAGCCGGGCGCTCTGCGCGAGAACATCACCGTCGCAGGGTTAGCGCTCGATACACTTCCTGTCGGTACCAGGCTGAAGGTGGGTAAAGTGCTGCTTGAGATTGTCAAAGCCTGCCACCCATGCAGTAAGCTTGAGGACATCCGTCCGGGCTTGAAGGAAGCCTCCGAGGGCATCCGCGGCATGCTGGCAGTTGTCGAGCGTGGCGGGGTCCTTGTCGAAGGGAACCCAATTGAAGTTATTGAACCATAGCATGGATTCAGCCTTAAAAATGGAGGAGATCGGCACATGTCGATGATTCAACCTGTGCGCGGCACCCGAGATTTCTATCCCGAGGATATGGCATTCCGCTCGTGGCTGCACGGGAAGATCCGGTCTGTATCCGAAGCGTTTGGCTATCAGGAGTACGATGGGCCGTTCCTCGAACGGCTTGAACTGTACGCCGCCAAATCCGGGGAAGAACTGGTTAAAGAACAGGCGTACGTCTTCAAAGACCGCGGTGGTTCCGAAATCGCGCTGCGGCCAGAACTCACCCCGTCCCTCGCCCGCATGGTCGCCCAACACGGCAAAGCGGTTCTGCTGCCCCTCCGTTGGTGGTCTTTCGGACCTTTCTGGCGTTACGAACGCACTCAAAAAGGCCGCTCGCGCGAATTCTTCCAGTGGAACATCGACCTGATCGGCGTCGACACCCCGGCGGCAGATGCAGAAGTCGTGGCCGTCGGCGCATCACTGCTCAAAGCAGTCGGGCTTACCCCTGAATTGATCCGCATCAAGGTCAACAACCGCAGACTTGTAGAAAGCCAGTTGGGCAATCTGGGGATCAGCGGACAAATGCTGGGCAAGACGTTCCAGGTCATCGACCGTCGTGAGAAGATGGACGCGGCCGCATGGCGCGCCTACGCATCGGATCAGGGCTTGAGCGAGACCCAGCTCGAGGGGCTTGAGGAAATGCTCGGCGACCTGAACGCCTGGAAGCGCTCGGAGGAACTGGTCTCGTTCTTTGCATCGACCGACGCCCTCGGGGTGAGTGAATTTGTCGAATATGACCCCACAATCATCCGTGGGCTCGATTATTACACCGGTACGGTATATGAGGCGCGTGATGTGGCCGGTAACCACCGCGCCATTCTAGGCGGGGGTCGTTACGATGACCTCGTATCTGCAGTCGGCGGCGACCCGATCAGCGCCACTGGGTTCGCGATGGGTGATGTGGTCTTCCAGCTCGTCCTCGAGGAGAGCGGCGCCCTGCCTGAAATCCGTTCAAACCCGGCAAATTTCTTCGTCACCACGTTTGATGATGAAAGCACCGAAGAATCGATGCGTCTCGCCACCGAGCTGCGTTCGGCTGGTTTCCGCACTGAGTGGTACCCAGAGGCGGTGCGGCTCCCACGTCAGTTTAAATACGCTGACCGGCAGGGGATCCCGTTTACCCTCATCCTTGGCCCTGAAGAGATCCAGAATGGCACCGTAGCCGTCAAAGATATGCACACTGGAGAGCAGGAGAATGTTGCCAGGGAAGAACTCATCACGTACCTGGAGAGATTGCTCTAAGACATCTCGTGTGCCCTCCCAACCCATTCGAAGGCGCTCTCCAGCATGCGTCGTGTGGATTACATTCCCTCGCAGTGCTCGTATGAACGCGACCACCACGGAGAGCGCGTTCAGAATCCACTCCGTTATTCAAAGCAACCGCCCGTGTCGTCTGACGCAGCAGAGTTATTTTGCGCTCTTCAGAGCGATTCTCTTGCACGGATTACCTATCGGCGGTACACTACCAAGCGGTTCGCGGTGCCTGTAGCTCAATGGCAGAGCGCCTCACTGTGGATGAGGAGGCTGCGGGTTCGAAACCCGTCAGGCACCCAGAGAAGAAGCTCCCGGGTCGGGAGCTTTTCTGTATCTTCTTGAATGAGCAGCTTACGCTTAACGCGCTTCGCCCGTTCGTGAATCCACGGCGGTGTCAATTCGACCGGAGGCTAAATCATCCGCTATCTTTTGAATGTGTGCGATCCTGCCTGGCGATAGCAGCGACTCGTTCGCGGAAAACAGCTTAATTGGGGGTTCGATGACTTCTCCCCCCTCCCCCGCTCTCCAGGCATCCCACGCAGATTGAATCCCGACGGTCAGATCGGGCGCGACGGTCGCGACCCACGAAGTCTCCGACGGAACCGCTGGCGTCAGGCTTCCGATCACGCGGATATCTTCGGCCTGCAGGCTGGAAAAGATATCCTCATGGTTCAACGCAGGGGAAAGGTAGACCGTCGTGACCCCGTTATCTTCTAACGTCCGGATCGCGGACAATACCTCTGACGGGTCAGCGCTGGTTACGGTCGCAGATTGAGGATAATTAATGAATGGATAGTATCCCGGACGACACAGGCCGCAGTAGAAAACGACCCCGTTCAGAAAGCCTTGCAGCGCGGCGTTTTCCTGGCCATCCCCTGCAACCGCAATTGCCCCGATCCGGTAGTCTGGCGTGACTAACGCAGCCACATACCCGGAGAGAAAGGCGGATTGATCGTATCGATCTTCGTGAGGTCGAATACGGTAGACATTTTCCGGCAGATCGTCGCCGGTCGTGCTAATCGTGATGAACGCGGTTCCAGGATGGCTGTGTGCGATATCCGCAAGTGCAGCCACCTCTTCGAAGATCAGGACGGCTCTCGTCTCTGGACTCATCGATGCCAGCAGATCATCATCGCTCTCTCGAAGCAGCCATCCATCCGATCCGGCAAGTTCCTCGAGCAGACCCATAACACCGGCCTGCTCGTCAACCGTCAGCGCCCCGGTTCCAAACAGGATGATCTCGCCCGGACCTTCGGTCGGGGTCGGTGTCTGAGCAATCGTAGCCGAAGGGGTGATTCCGGGTGAAGGGGTGCTTGCACTCGGAGATCCCGTGCTGCACGCGGCCAGGCCAATGACAGCGAGCACATAAAAAAATGGCAGTATCCGTTCGACAGTGTAAAGACGTCTTCTCATCGCGATAGGCACCCGCTAATCTTCTTCAGGTGGCTATTCTATCACTCGAAGTGGATCAACACCGGCAAAGTACTTTAGCCAAGACATCGTTACCAGGGATTAGGCATTCGTGGTTCCCGGGCGCTCTATCGCCCGGGAACCACCCGTCGTTGCGAAGCACCGCAGGAGCCGTGGTCCGTGATCCAGCGATTCGGCTGGACAGTAGACGATCGCGCCCGCGCAGCAGAACGGAGATTGGACGGCCGAGAGATACGTGCGCAGGCAGCCAGGCTTGCCTTCGGACTCCAACCAACAACTATTATTTTGAGACATATTTATGCACCCCGGGTGCCGCGGCGCCTGATCCGCATGGCACCATGGACGTGAGGGATAGATGTTTGTTAACTTCTTCTGCCATGGCTGGATTTATCTATCTATGTGTTCATGCCTCAGAAGGCGGAGGGCATGAAGGGTAAGCCCCGCTTAAGAACTTGTGTTGCCCTGGTTATGATGGCGATCCGATGATCGCGCTCCTGCCACCCATTCTGCTGGATCCGTTCAGCAGTCACTTGCTGCTCGAATGTGAACCGCCCCCCCGGTAACGATCTCCTGGCCACTTTCCGGCATAAACCGCTAGATCCTCTTTCATGAGTGAGATGTAAGCCAGTAAACAGCCACAAACCACCCGTTGTGTGATACGATCCTCACTTGATGATAAGTAATCAGTCTGATAGGCAACCGATGAACCGGAGAGACTTCCTCAAGCTCGGCACGCTATCCGCAGGTGTCTCGCTTAAACTCGCTTATTCGCCGCCAGGTCTGTTGCCCGATTTCGCTGAAAGTGAGCACCTGGGCCGCGTGGCGGTTGCAAAAGTTGATCTGCACAGCCGGCCGGACGCAACGAGCAACACAATTGGCGCCCTCTATGAGGACGCAGTAGTCGCCTGGCAGCGCGAGATCGTGGGTTATAACCCCTACCGTTTTAACCAACGCTGGGTCGAGACTCCGGATGGCTATCTGTGGTCGGGCAACATCCAACCCGTCCAGAACAACCCCAACCAGCCCGTCCAGTCCCTTCCAGAGCCAGGCCTCGGGCAGGGTATGTGGGTCAGGGTAACGGTCCCATGGGTCGACATCATCCTTGCCAACCCTCCTGCCCGCGCGCCCTCGCTTAAGGAAAACCCGACCCCGCGCCTGTATTACAGCCAGATTCTCTGGGCTGATCACATTCAACAGGACGATACTACTGGAAAAACCTTTTACCGTTTGACCGAAAGATACGGCTACGGGGACATCTTCCTCGCCGAGGCATCCGCGTTCCAGCCTCTCTCCCCTGATGAATTCGCGCCGATCTCACCCGATGTCGACGATAAACGTGTCGTTGTCGATGTCACCCGCCAGACGATGTCCTGCTTCGAAGGCAACCGGGAGGTTCATTTCTGCCGCATTTCCACGGGCCCAAAGTTTTATGCATACGGGAATGAGGTTGACGAATGGGCGACTCCGCTGGGAAGCCACCCCATCTGGCGCAAGGTCGTCAGCCTGCACATGAGTGGCGGTACGACCGGCGGGGGATACGACCTGCCTGGCATCGGGTGGACGACCCTTTTTGTCGGCAACGGCGTCGCCATTCACTCAACGTTCTGGCACAACAATTTCGGCGTCCCGATGTCCCACGGCTGCGTCAATGCACGGCCGGAAGATGCTCACTGGGTTTTCCGCTGGACAGCACCCTACGTTCCGCAAGATCCGGGCGATGTAACTGTCTCCATGCCGGGCGGCACCCAGGTGCAAGTCATCGAGGCTTGATCAAGATCCAGATCCTTCTGCCCTGCATTCCCACAGCCTCTGATTCGATCTAGAATATTGACATGTCACCAGCCACTTCAACCGCAATCGCCTCCCCAAATATCGCCTTTATCAAATACTGGGGTGATCGCGATCATGATCTTCGCATCCCCGCCAACCCATCGCTCTCTATGACTCTCGGTGGGCTACAAACCGAGACCAGCCTGACACTGCTCGAACCGGGTGCCGAGGATGTCCTGATACTGAACGGTGCACGGGTCTCTGGACCGCCACTTGCACGCGTATCCGGGTTCCTGGCTCATGTGAGGGCGGTTGCCGGCCGCAGCGAAGGCGCGAAAGTTGATAGTGTTAACAGCTACCCTGCCGGAGCCGGGATCGCCTCTTCAGCGGCAGCCTTTGCGGCGCTGGCGCTGGCAGCCAGCTCTGCGTACTCACTCGACGTCTCCCCCACCGAACTATCCCGGCTTGCCCGCCGCGGATCGGGCTCGGCGGCGCGCTCGATATTCTCCGGCTTTGTCGAGATGCAGACCGGTCAACACGATGAGGACGCTTACGCAAAGCCATTCCTTCCCCCTGATCATTGGCCGCTGCAAGATTGGGTTGCGGTCGTTGACGATCAGCCCAAGCCGATCGGCTCTAGCGAGGGGCATCTTCTCGCGAATACAAGCCCGATCCAGCTCACACGCGTGAACGATGCTGGTCGCCGGATGCAAGTCTGCCGGCATGCGCTCATAGAACGCGACTTCAATCAGCTCGCAGCGATCATCGAACAGGACTCAAACCTGATGCACGCCGTGATGATCACTTCTACGCCGTCGCTGCTCTACCTCCAGCCGGCCTCGCTCATGCTCATGCGCAGCATCAAGGCCTGGCGCGCCGAGGGCATCGAGGCGTGCTTCACAATCGATGCCGGACCGAATGTGCACGTCATCTGCACCTCGGAGCATTCTCGGGAAGTCGAACGGCGGCTGCGGTCCTTCGAAGTCGTTAAGGATTTGATCCACGCTACACCCGGCCAGGGTGCCAAACTGCAAAACACGGTGGCGACCTGACCGCGATGATATAATTCCATCGGATTTGACAATAGCGTAGGTGGTAACCTGTGACTGACTTTTTATTGTTTGTTGTCGTGCTTGGCACGCTTATTCTGGGCCACGAACTGGGCCATTTCCTCGTCGCCAAATGGCGTGGCGTGAAAATCGAAGAATTTGGTATCGGATTTCCTCCCCGTCTGGCAACGCTTTTCGCCCTGGACGGCACAGAGTACACGCTGAACTGGATCCCGTTCGGGGGATTCGTGCGGCCGGCGGGCGAAAACGACCCGGACGTCCCGGACGGTCTCGCCGCATCCAGCAAGCTTACACGCACGCTCGTCCTGATCGCCGGACCAGCAGCCAATATCTTGCTGGCTTTTGCTGCCTTCATCTTCGCATTCAAGTTTGCTGCACCAGACGTCGATCGAGTGTTAGTGACCGACACAGTGCCCGGCTCTCCCGCACAAACTGCCGGTATCCTGCCCGGCGATATCGTTGAATCTGCTGCTGGCGTGGAAATCGACAGCTTCCAGAGCCTGCAGTCCGCGATCCGCGATCACCTTGGCGAACCGCTCGACATGGTTCTTCTGCGTGATGGCGAACGGATCTCTGTCAGGCTGGTTCCGAGAGTGGATTTTCCAGAGGGCCAGGGCCCCATCGGCGCCACACTTGGGTATCCACCCGATCAACTCGGTTGGCTTGAATCGGCAAAATTGAGCATTGACTCGATCCGGACTCAAGTAGTGGCCATAATGCAGCTGCCGGGGCGGATTATCTCCGGCGCAGCGACCGAACAGGAAACACGTGTTGCCGGCCTAAAGGGCATTCATGACATGATCGCCTGGGCTAGCGACATCGATCAATCCGCACAACGCCCCTTCTTTACGCTGAACATCGTTGGTGTGATCAGCGTGGGTCTGGCTCTGGCAAATCTCCTGCCTATCCCGGCGCTGGATGGTGGTCGCCTTCTGTTTGTCTTTATCGAGCTCGTCATCGGCCGCCGTATCTCGCCGCGCATTGAGGGGTACGCGCATGCGCTTGGCTTCTTGCTCCTGCTGGCGCTGATGGTATATTTCAACCTCCAGGATTTTGTGAACCCGATCGAGTTGCCCTGACATGAGTACTGAAGAACTGCTTGAGCTGCTGCCTAAGATTGCTGAAGAAGCCTCACCTCTTCAGATCGACGACTTCTCTGCGATCTCCGATATGAACCGTGAGGACCTGGCGGCGTTCATCGAGGTCTGGCAAACATTGAGTGCCTTCCGGAGGCACGAACTGATCCGGGAGCTCGGCAAGCAGGCCGACGAACATGTCGAGCTGAACTTTGAGCTGATCAACCGGGTCGGGCTGCGAGACGAAGATCAATCTGTACGTCAGACAGCAATTGCCAATCTGTGGGAATGCAAAGACCCTGATCTCATCGCGATCTACCTGGAATCGCTGCATGATGATCCCTCCGCTGAAGTGCAGGTTACGGCCGCCGAAGCGCTGGGACGGTATGTGCTTTTAGGTGAGCTCGAAGAGATCCCGAGCGATCAGCATCAAGCAATCGAAGATGCGCTGCTCAAGACCATCGCTGCCGATCCAATTCGTTCTTTGTACCAATCTTGCATAGAAGCGCTCGGCTATTCCTCTCGCAAAGAAAGCGAACGGGTCATCGAAATCGCATACGATGCCGGCAATCCCGATATTAAAAAGTCCGCCATTGTGGCCATGGGGCGCAGCTACAATCAGCGCTGGGGGCCGCATGTGCTGGACGAGATGACGAGTGCATATCCGGAGATCCGCGAGGAGGCCGCCCGTGCCGCGGGTGAGCTCGAACTGACGATCGCGATCGATGCCTTGATCGAGCTGCTCGATGACGTCCACCCTGGTGTTCAGTTAGCAGCAGTCTGGTCGCTCGGTCAGATCGGCGGAGAGCGGGCCGAAGAAGCGCTCTTCGCTGTCCATGAGATCGCCGAGGAAGAGAAATTGATCCAGGCGATCGATGAGGCACTCGACCACCTCGCCTTCCTGAAAGGTTCGCCTGATTTCGCACTGCTTGATTTTGAGGGACCGGATGTGGAGTGACCCCTTTGGACGAACTCCTCCGGGTATTCCTCGATAATCTATTTCCAATTATCATCGTCGCTGGAGCAGGGTTTCTGCTCCAGCGCTTGCTGTTATTGGACCCCAGACCACTGGTCAGTTTAAGCTATTTCATCCTGCTGCCGGCACTCCAATTTATCATCGTCATCGACTCCAAACTTGGCGGGCGCGATGTGATGCGCATCATCCTGCTGGCATCCACCGTCATCGCGTTATGCTTGCTCATCGCCTGGCTCGCAACACGCGCGCTGAAACTGCCAGCAAGCCTCACGGCAGCCGTGCTCGTCACGGCGGCATTTATGAATGCTGGCAATTACGGACTCTCGCTCAATCAGCTTGCGTTCAGAGACGATGGCCTTGCCTGGGCCAGCATCTTCTTCGTCACGATTACTCTCTGGGCAAACGCGCTGGGTGTGTTTATCCTAACCGCCGGAAAATCTACAATACGCCACGCGCTGACCGAGCTGGTTAAAGTGCCCGCACTGTACGGCATTCTGGCCGCTCTCTTTTTTAAGCTGCTGCCTTTCGGAGTCCCATCGCCAATCTACCGTGCCATGGACCTGCTCGCGGCGGCCACGATCACCGTGATGCTGCTCGTCCTCGGCATGCAGATCGGAAAATCGGGCTTGCCGGTTCACCCGGGACCTTTGATGGTCGTCATCGCGATCAGGTTGGTTCTCTCGCCCGGCTTGACATGGCTGATCAGCCCCGCGTTCAGCCTGCCGCCTCTCGCCCGCAGCACCTCGATCGTCGAGGCCGGGATGCCATCGGCAGTTCTAACCAGCATCCTGGCGCTCAAGTTTGACGTTGAACCAGACTTCGTAACCGGGGCGGTGTTCATCTCCACGATTTTAAGCCCGCTCACGCTGACCCCGCTCCTGTCCCTGCTGCAGTGATGCGCCTGCGAAGATCTCTCCGGCGTGCAATTCTGCTCTGCCTGGCGACACTTCTGCTCGTTCCGTTCGATGCGCATACCCAGGATAGGACGATGCCGGAGCTAAACACTTCGGTTGAGATAGAGTTTGGCGAATCGATTCGCTTCGCCACCACGATCGAGGGAGAAGAGCCACCCATCCGGGCGGTTCTTTTCATCAGATCCGGTCAGAACACTCAATTTAAGACCCGCATCGCCGAGATCAAGACGACGAACCCACCGCATGCAATCGTTGAAGTAGAACCGATGGCGATTAATCTGGTCCCTTTCGCTCAGATTGAGTATTACTGGCAGGTCGATCTGGCAGATGGGGTCATCATCACCTCCGAGACAGAGCGGATGAACTACCACGATCAACGCTTCGAATGGCAGGACTTCGCCCGTGGTTCAATCGCTGCTCACTGGGTGGATGGTGATCTGGCCTGGGGACAAAACCTGTTAGCGATCGCCGAATCTGTCTTGCCGGAAATGCGAGCTCTCTTCGGCACGGCAGCTGATACCCCTATCCATATTTATGTCTACCCGGACCAATCGACACTTCAGAACAGCTTGCGCCAGGCAGGCATCAATCAGGTTGCAGCACACGCTCTTCCTGAAACGGGAGCCGTCCTCCTATCCGGCAAGAGCGGGTCCGAAACACTCATCCACTTGGAACAAGATATCCCTCACGAGTTGGTTCATGTCCTTCTTCACGAGCGCATGAGGGCTAAGAAGGAAAACCTGCCGGTTTGGCTTGACGAAGGTCTGGCAACACATTTTGAGCAGACGCCCCGCCCGATCTACAGGACAGCCCTGGAAGACGCAGCCGAACGTGATGCGCTGCTCGCAATGGAGTCGCTCTGTGCGAGCTTCCCGATCGCGGAAGACGAGAAAATTCTTGCATATGCCCAGAGCGCTTCGTTCACAAATTATCTGCTCGATATCTACGGCAGCGGTGGAATTCTGCTCCTGCTTGACGCCTACGAGGAAGGGGTCAGCTGTACAGGAGGCATTCAACGCGTCTATCGACGGTCATTGGGGCAGCTCGAGTCGGAATGGAAGGGTTCAGCATTCGGCGGAGCAAATTTCAAGCGTCGCATAGATCGGGAGATCTTACTCACGATCGGGATCACCGTTCTGATCCTCGCGTTGGGGGTTTCGAAATGGCTGATCCGAAAACGCCGGCCTCAATCGCCTTCTCTCTGATCGCTACGGGATGGTCATGGCGTCCTCTATGATCGAGGGTCAGAAACTGCGCCCACCGATAATCTCGGCCCACTCCAATCCTGGATGCTCGTCACTCCCCCAGACAATCGACTCATACCCTTCAGGCGAAGAGACTGCAAAAGAGAATGCCGCTCCGACGCCCTGCTCGTGCCTGATACTGCGGAAATAGGCCAGGGCCTGCTCCGCCCGGGATGCTGCCGGCGCAGACGGTGAGGCGTTGTAGAACTCGGTAACCATTAACAGCTTTTCCGGAAACCGGTTGCGATAGAATTCGAACAATCGCCCGCCCTGAATCGACTGCATCGCGAACCTGTCCATCCAATAACAATGGACCCCGCACCAATCAAGTTCGTGCACGGCAGCCTCTGCGTCACGAAGGAACTCCTCTGCGTTTGCTCTCCACCCGGACACAGTCTCGCCGGGAGAGAGTCCGGGGAAGCCGAGGCTGATATCCGGAAAGAGTTCTTTCAGCCGACGTGCCACCTCCTGGATCCAGATCGAAAATTCCTCGCCTCCCGACCAACTGCGCTGCCAGCCTTCAACCTGCAGGTTTGGATTCGCATGTAACTCGAAGTAGCGGATGCCGGCACGGTAGTAGCGACCTATCTCGTTTTCAACATTGGACAAGAACGTTTGACTCGTGACGGCCGGCCCCGAGAAGTCCGTCGAGGCTCTCACTACCAGGAACAGTGAAGGGTTCCACTCCCGCAGCGAATCGATCGTCTCGATCGATTCGCCCAGGTTGATCTTCAACGCTTCCAGCTTTGCGGTGCGAATCTGCTGGATATCTGCTTCAGTGAGGCCTCCGCGCGTGCGACCGTGTGCGCCCACAAGACATCTCTCAGGCGCCCACAAAGTCTCAGGAATCGACTTCCGCGACCCGCGCTGGGGCCAGACCATAAAGGCGGTCGGGTCGATGACATCTTTCGGGTAGGTCGTCTCTTTGCGCTTGGTAGCCCCGTCGCGCTTCAGGGTCAGGTGCAGGTGCGCACCCGTCGAAGCGCCCGTCGAATCAGCGTAGCCGATCAACTGGCCGGCCTCAACCATCTCACCTTCCCTGACAAAGACTCTGGCAAGGTGCCCGTAAACGGTCTTGTAACCATCTTTGTGCTGGACACGGATGTGGATGCCGTAGGCATGCGAATCAGGCATCAAATGGACGCGGTAAACGACGCCGGGGGCGCAGCAATAGATGTTTGTGTTGTTCCTGGCGCGGATGTCCAAACCTTCATGACCGGGCATCCCGAAGCGGGTGTAGATCTGGGGGTTGGCCCCGAAGGGTTGCGTGATAACAGCGTAGTCTGTCGGCCACTCAAGATAGAAAGGCTTGCGCTTCTGGCCGTAGCGATCACGATCCTTGATACGGCGTTTAAACTCGCCAGCCAGCTGATCAGGAGAGCGAGCCTCGATAGCGTCCAGTCGAATCCCGGAGTGATTGGCGTAGAACCATTTTTCAGGGTCGCCGATCTCAGGATAACCCTCTGGCACCAGGGGAAATGTAACCACCTGAGCGGGCGCCATATACCGTGCGGCGGTGCCAGGATCCTGGGTCATGTTGGGCCCGTATTCCATGACGTAATCCTTGCAGGCCCGAACCCAGTCCCAGTAATCTTTACGCGGGAGGAGAAGTATCTGATATTCCATTCACGGTCCCTAACCGGGCGAGAATCCCAAACCTTTCGCCTTTAATGAGATAAAACGGTTGTGTCCAATCACCAGGTGATCCAGCACCTCGATATCCACGAGCTTGCCGGCCTCTACGATTGCCCTCGTCACGGCCACGTCTTCCGGGCTCGGCGTCGGATCTCCGCTGGGGTGGTTGTGGGCGACGATGATCGCCGCCGCGTTCTGCCTGATCGCTTCCCGGAAGATCTCGCCCACCCTGATCAATGAACTGTTCAGCGAACCGCGATACACCTCGACGGTCTGCAAGCACTCGTTGCGCGTGTTAAGCAGCAAGACCTTCAGGTGCTCCTGCTCGAGCGAACCCATTTCATAAATCAGCAGATTTGCCGCGTCATCCGGTGATTGAATGCGAGGCCTATCGTCCGGACTGGCAACGCTGATCCTCCGTCCCAGTTCGATCGCAGCGATCAACTGGGCGGCCTTCGCCCGTCCGATGCCGCGTCGCTGGCAGAGTTCTTTGTACGAGATCTTTGGCAGATGCGCAACGCCTCCCGCATCAATCAGGAGGGCTTGTCCGAGTTGAACCGCGTTCTGCCCTGGTATACCTGATCCCAATAATATTGCGATTAGTTCCGCGTTGGATAACGCGCTGGCGCCGATGCTCGCCAACCGCTCTCTCGGTCGGTCCGCTCGGTCCAGGTCGGTGATCCGATAACGCCCCATGATCTCCCCCTTCCGTACATATTTATTTGCTTCGGTGAATATAGTACAGCCCCTTGCTGCTGTCAAAACGGCGTGAAAATTGCACCCTACGGATACGCCACATGCTATAATGGCGCACCGTGGGAGGTAAAAAATGTTCCTTGGATTGACCAACCTCAGCCGCTTTTTGACATACCTGACTGCGTTCTTCGGCGCTTTCCTGGCGGCTCTCTGGTTGAGCATTATTTTCTGGACGCTGCGTGACATCCGGACGAGGAGTGAAGATCGCCTCGTCCAAATCCTGGCCGTGCTGACCACTGCGATCCTGACACTCCCCGGTCTCGTGATTTACTTGATCCTCCGACCGCCCGAGACACTTGAAGAAATCTACTTCAGATCGCTTGAAGAGGAGGCGCTGTTATCCCAGATCGAGGAGCGCCTCCTGTGTCCTGGCTGCGGGAGTCAGGTGGAAGCAGGCTGGACGGTATGCGCCCATTGCCATACTCGCCTCCGAAAAGCCTGTCGTGAATGCAATCAACTGCTTGAGCTCCCCTGGCAAATATGCCCCTACTGCAGCGCTCCAGCACCGGGCACGAGCGCCAACCCGGAATATCCAACGGCAGCACCTGCTGAATAACCGGGGGACATCGGGGTAAATAATCAGGGACTGGCTGCACATAGCCAGTCCCTTCTTTTTCGTCCTCTCGTTCTGCCCCGGGAGTCACCTATTTATCCGCAGCGCCTCCCAGCCAGCGTAGACTGCGTCCTCGCCCAGTTCGTCTTCGATCCTCAAGAGCTGGTTGTATTTCGCGACCCGGTCCGACCTGGCAGGTGCTCCAGTTTTAATCTGGCCCGTGTTCATCGCAACAGCGAGATCGGCGATAGTCGCGTCCTCCGTCTCTCCTGACCGGTGTGAGGTGACAGCCGTCCATCCCGCGGATTGGCTCAAGCCGACTGCCTCGAAGGTCTCCGTCAGGCTCCCGATCTGGTTAACTTTCACGAGCAGCGAATTGCAGGCTCGCGTGTCGATGGCTTTCTTCACGCGTTCCGGATTAGTGACCAGCAGGTCGTCGCCCACAATCTGGATCTTCTCTCCCAGTTCGCGGGTCATCAATTCCCAGCTTGGCCAGTCGTCTTGCCCGAGCCCATCCTCAATGGAGACGATCGGATACTGTTCGACCCACGCCGCCCAGTAAGCGACCATCTCCTCACCACTCAAAACCCTGCCTTCTGTGCGTAGTTCGTAAAGGTTCTTCTCGGCGTCATAAAACTCCGAAGCAGCTGGATCGAGCGCAATTGCGACCTCTTCCCCGGCCTGATAACCGGCTTTTTCGATCGCCTCAAGGATGACCTCGATCGCCTCCACATTCGCTTTCAGCGCTGGCGCATACCCGCCCTCATCGCCGACCAGCGCAGTATAGCCTTTATCCCGCAACACTTTTTTGAGCATGTGATAAATCTCCACGCCCCATCTCAACCCCTCCGAATACGTCGGGGCGCCAAGCGGCATGATCATGAACTCCTGCGCATCTGTCGACTGCCAGCCGGTATGAGCGCCGCCGTTTAAAATGTTCAACATCGGCACGGGCAATATGTGTGCACCGACACCCCCGAGATAGCGGTACAAAGGGAGTCCCAACGCATTTGCAGCTGCTTTCGCTGTGGCCAGGCTCACCCCGAGAATCGCGTTCGCTCCCAGCCTGGATTTGTTTTTCGTCCCGTCCAACTCAATCATCGCCAGATCGATGGTGCGTTGGTCGACAGCATCCTGGCCTTCGAGAAGATCTGCGATCTCGCCGTTGACATTCGAGACGGCTTTCTGGACACCCTTTCCGCTGTAACGAGATTTGTCCCCGTCACGCAGTTCAAGCGCTTCGTGGACGCCGGTAGAGGCCCCCGACGGCACGAGCGCACTGCCCCAACTACCGTCGTACAGGGTGACTTCTACCTCTATGGTCGGGTTGCCTCGCGAGTCAAGCACTTCACGAGCATGGATGTTTTCGATTACGGTTTCCACGGCACCATGCCTCCTCAGTCTTGGTTATGCTTATTTGTCAATTATAAACCCAACCAGGCGTGGCCAGGCTCGCGTTATTCCCAGGCATGATAGAATCTCATTCCCATGTTGACAGAAACTGTTTACCTCGACCACTCCGCTACGACCCCGATGGATGACCGCGTGTTGGCGGTGATGGAACCCTATTTCAGTGAGTTTTTTGGAAACCCATCCTCGCTGCACAGGCAAGGACAGCGCGCAGAAGCGGCGGTTAGCGCCGCACGGCAATCGGTCGCCAGTATCCTGGGGTGTTCCGCCGGTTCAATTTTCTTCACCGCCTGTGCAACGGAGAGCAACAACCTCGTTCTGCACGGCCTGGCGATCACAAAGAGAGATGCAGGTCAGGCATACCATGCGCTCACGACACCCATCGAACATCCCTCGGTGATCGAACCGCTCCGCCATATCCAATCGCACGGTGCAGGAGCGTATTCGTTCCTACCTGTAGATCGAGCAGGAAAATTGCGCGCCGCAGAGTACAGGCAGCTGGTGACGGACGAGATTTCACTGGTCAGCATCGTCCTTGGCAACAACGAGATCGGTACGATCAACCCGATCTCTGAAGTCGGTGATTTCCTCAAGCACAAACCGGCTCTACTGCATACGGACGCAGTTCAGGCGGCAAATTTTATCGAATTAGACGTCGATAAGCTCGGGGTCGATTTCTTGACCCTCAGCCCACATAAATTCTATGGACCGAAGGGTGTCGGAATTCTCTACGCCCGGGACCCTGCATCGATTACGCCGCTCATGCAAGGCGGCAGCCAGGAATCCGGCGTGCGACCGGGCACCCACAATGTCCCGCTTATCGTTGGCGCCGCAAAAGCCCTTGAACTCGCCCAAGCTGCCCACCAGGACGAGTCGACAAGACTTCGTCCGCTCCGCGATCGGCTTATTCATGAGGTGCTCAGGCGCATCCCGGAGTGTGAGCTCACCGGCGATCCTGAAGACCGGCTGCCTCATCACGCCTCATTTGTGTTTGCAGACATCGACAGCAACGAGCTGTTGGCTTCGCTTGATTTGCATGGCTACGCGTGCTCGTCCGGATCCGCCTGCAAAGTTGGCAACCCGGAGCCATCCAAACTTCTCCTGGCGTTGGGCTATTCTGAAAACCTCGCCTCTGGAGCGCTGCGAGTGACGCTGGGAAAAAGCTCGTCTGCCGGAGTCATCGATGCGTTCCTCAACACACTGATAGACGTCATCGGGCGCCTCCGCAACCAAGAGGCAGATTGAAATGGCGCGCCGCCGGATCGCGGTTGCCATGAGCGGAGGCGTGGACAGCTCAGTCGCTGCGCTGCGCCTGGTGAATGCCGGTGAAGATGTCTTCGGCGTTATGCTGCGTCTATGGAACCACGGCCCTGAACAAGAAAACCGCTGCTGCACACCACGTGACCTTGCCAACGCCCGATCGATCGCGGCGGACCTGAATATCCCCTTCTATGTACTGGATGCGAAAGACCGATTCAAATCAGAGGTGGTTGATACGTTCATTGATGGCTATGCGCAAGGGATGACGCCCAATCCGTGCATCGCCTGCAACCAGCGCATCCGCTGGGGCTATCTGCTCAGGCGTTCGATGGCGATGGGGGCCACGCACCTGGCGACCGGCCATTACGCAATTGTCGAAAAACTGAACGGGCAGCGTAGACTTTGCAGAGCCGTCGACCGATCGAAAGACCAATCTTATGTCCTCCACATGTTGAACCAGGAGCAGCTGTCAAGGGCGATCTTCCCGCTAGGTAATCTTCATAAAACGGACGTTCGCGCCTACGCTGCAAAACACGACCTGTCCGTCGCTGATCGTGAAGATAGTCAGGATCTTTGCTTTCTGGGCCAGATGGATTACCGGTCGTTTCTTGATCTCCAGCAGATTCCCTTCATGGATCCGGGTCCCATCGTCGACACGCGCGGGACGATCATCGGAGAACATCATGGGCTTGCGAGCTATACGATTGGCCAACGCAAAGGGATTGAGATTCCTGCCCGAGAACCCTTCTACGTCATATCCAAAGACCTTTCTCGAAATGCGTTAATCGTCGGACACCGTGAGGACCTCGGGCGCCGTCAATTTTCCGTTGGAAAGTTGAACTGGATCCAGGGTGCCGCCCCACTGGATGTCAATACATTGTCCGTTCAAGTGCGCTATAAGGCATCGCCTGTACAGGCAACCATTTCGAAAAGCCTGCATAACAGAGTTGAAGTACACTTATCGGAATCCCTGGCTGACATTACGCCCGGGCAATGGGCTGTTTTCTATGATGGGGATATCTGTCTTGGGGGAGGGATGATCCTGCCATGAGCATCCACACATTCTTACTGGGATCAACTATTGCCACGCTTTGCGGAGCGTTTTTCCACTTCCTGAGAGGCGGCAGACTCCGCCACTTGTTGCTCTATCTGGCGGTGGCCTGGATATCCTTTTTCATCGGCCAAGTCTTCAGCGAATCGATCTCCTGGCGCCTGCTCAGGGTCGGTGCGCTGAATTTGTTTCCCGCATTGCTCGCCACACTGCTTGGCTTGATTTTCGCCGCGCTGTTCATCGCACCGGAAACACGTCCAGGCAAACGATAATTCGCTCGGAGTCTTGACAACCTCGCCATCCCGCTATGCTATAATCAATAAGTGATGACACAGGAAACCGCAAAAGCCACCATCGAATCAGAACACACAGACGCGGCTAAGTCGAACACAGCAAAGACGCGTGTTCTCGTTGCCTTCGCGATCATTCTTGTGCTCGCGCTCATCGTTGGTGTCGTGCTCGCCGTAATCTCAATGGTGCAAAACCCGGCTCAGACCGAGACGATACGGGATATTGTGATCATCTTCATGGCTGTTGAGGCTTTGATTATCGGTTTGGTGCTAATACTGTTGATCGTTCAGATTGCGAGGCTGACTGATCTTCTTCGCAACGAAGTCAAACCGATTCTCGATTCAACCAACGAGACGCTCGGCACACTGCGCGGCACGACACGCTTCTTGAGCGATAATCTCGTCAAGCCGGTCGTAAAGGTCAACAGCTCGATGGCTGCTGTCCGCAAAGCGTTGGATATGATCCGTCCGCAGCGTTCGGACGAAACCTAGAAAATTGGAAAGCAAGAAGGAGTAATAGATATGGCAGACAACAATGGAGATTTCGGCGCATTTGTTACCGGCTTCCTGTTCGGAGGTCTCGTAGGCGCAGCGGTCGCGCTGCTCATGGCGCCGCAATCCGGCGAAGAAACCCGTGAACTCATCCGGGTCAAAGGGATCGAACTCAAGGAACAGGTCGAAGATACAGCCGAAGAGACGATCGGCAAGGTCGAGAAAGCCGCAGACGACGCCAGAGTACGTGCGGAGAAGTTTGCGGATGACGCCCGCACACGCGCAGAAGATCTGCAGAAGCGGGGTCAGGTGATCCTTGATGAACAGAAATCCCGCATCGAGAACGCGATCGAATCCGGCAAGAAAGCCGCCAAACAAAAACGCGACGAGATCTCTGGGGAAGCCTGATCACACCCAAATGTCGAGACAAGCATAAAGCGCATCCTGATTAAGGGATGCGCTTTTCTTCTTCCACGAACAATCGCTTAATCGCGACCCAATTCTGAAAACACAGCCGGGAGCTTTTCTACGATATCGCCTGCAATGACACTGACCTGCGTGCCCCAATCCTCAGCCGCCAACTCCCCAGCGTGTGCGTGAATGTACGCCCCCAACACAGCCGCTTCAAAAGCGTCAAGACCCTGACCTCGCAGCGCAACAAGGACACCGGCGAGTACGTCTCCCGTCCCGGCTGTTGCGAGCGCCGGTGTTGCGATTGGTATCGTCGCCATACGCCCATCCGGCGCGGCGACGATTGTAAAGGCACCTTTCAGAACGATGACATGCCCCCACTCCTCGGCGAATGCCCTGGCATGCTCAATACGATTGCTCAGTATTTCGGGGACCGGGAGACCCGTCATGATCGCAAACTCACCCGGATGCGGCGTCAGGATCGCCGTGCGCTTCAGGAGCTTAGGCCAACCCCGCAGTTCACTGAGCAGCTTCAACCCATCTGCGTCAACGACGCAAGGCGGAAGATCAATCTCATTGGGGGTATGCCGCGCGGACACAAAACCAATTCCCCGGGATCTCTCGCCTCCCTCGCCGCCAAGAAACTCATTGAGAAATTCTTTTGTGACCGGCTCTCGGTTAAAACCTGGACCAATCAACAGCGCGTCTGTGCTGCCCAACTCGCCACTCAATACGGCCGCCGCCGGTTTGGAAATTACACCAGATTCGTGCGGTAAAATCGTCCAGATAGCCTCGGGGAGGATCGGGGCAACAAATGGTTGTATGACAGCGGGCACCGCAAGGGCGACCAGGCCCGCGCCGCTCCTGTAAGCGCCTAAACCGGCGAGCGCAGCCGCCCCCGGGTAGTTGATTGAACCAGCGACGATAAGGACTCGTCCGAAGGTCCCCTTGTGCGCGTCGAGCGGTCGTTCGGGAAGCAAGCTGCTCACCGTTTCTGGGCTTGCCAGGATGTGTCTGACATCTTCGATTTCCGGTAATCCATCCGGGAGCCCAATCGAACCGATCACCAAGTCACCGACGGCCTGTGCGCCGGGAAATTCAAACAAGCCCGGTTTAGCTGCGGCGAGTGTGACCGTCAGATCAGCGCTCAAACTCTCCTCAGCGATTTCGCCCCGATCACAGTCCAGCCCTGACGGGCAATCGACTGCGACGATATACGGGACAGCCGCATCTCGATTCAGCACGCTCTTTGCCGTCGAAAGGATCTCTCTAGGCGCGCCGCGCAGCGGTAATTTAATGCCGGTTCCTAACAAGGCATCCACAATCAAATCAGCACTTTGCACGGCTTTACTCAGGATTTTCCCATCTGAATCTTGCTCCGCGGTTACCACCATCAGGCCCGCTTCCTGCAGACGAGCGAAGTTGCGATCCTCCTGGGCCGATCGCGTATTAGAAAGATACACTTCGACCTTCGCCCCAGCTTCCATCAAGTGATACCCGGCCACCAACCCATCACCGCCGTTGTTGCCCGGTCCCACCAGGACCAACACTTTTGCCGCCTCAATATCGGGCCATCGCTCCATAATTGCCCGTGCAATCGACGCCCCAGCGTTGGCCATCATCTCATCGTAAGAGAGACCGGCTGCATCCGCCGCTCTCTCAATCCGCTGCATCTCCTCCGTCGTAACAACTTTCAGCACTGATGAACTCCTCCTCGCAGTGGATCAGCTCTTCGAATGATTATGACTATAGGAAGCCAATCCAAGGTGTTGCAGGGTGCTCTCATCGGGCATCCCGGTCTCGAGCGACCAGCCGCGCTTTTTGTAATAAACCCGCAGCATATTTTCTAAAGGAGGGACATATCCTGCAGCGCCTCCCTCAGCAAGCGGCTCGAATAATGGTTCGGGATAGGTATCATCGTCGACTCCCCGGCCAAGGCGAACGTTGATCATTCGCTTCAACGTGAACGAACGCTCACCGATTCGCATCAGATCCGCAGTTGTTAAGTCATAGCCGGTGGCTGCAGTCAGCAGCTCGCACACTTCTCCGGCAGGCACATTTGCAAAGATACACATCACCAGCGAGTTTTGAAGGGTCGTCCAATCCTGGTGACGAACCACGTTTAAAACCTTCTCCTCGCCACCCTGCCGAGGGTGCATTCCGATCCCGATCTCCTCCCGGGTTTGCCCGATCTCGACCAGGTAGTAGGGGCTCTGATTGTGACATGCTCCACGCGGGGAGGTTGCATAAACCAACGCCATACCCGAGGCACCGCGCGGGTCATGGTATGCGAGTTCAAGTCCCCGCACCTGCAAGGCCCGATCCGGCACCCCAAAATGTCCGGCTAGCCAGAGTGCCCCTTGCGAGAGCAGCTCACCAAAGCCCGCTTTTGCCGCGGTTTGATGGACCAATTGGGCGACGACTTCAGCATCACCCCATTCCAATTGGAGACCTCCAGTCTGTGCGCCGCTGATCATGCCATCTTCGTAGAGCGCAATCGCCAGCCCGATCGTGTTTGAGAGACTGATGGTGTCCATGCCATAGCGGTCACAGAGATCGCCAAGCTCAACGAGGGCCTTTAGATCTGTGATGCCCAGATTCGGACCGAAACCGATCTTCGTCTCGTACTCAGGCCCCTTGCGCTCAGGACCCTCATTAATCCGGACCTTCCGGCCGCAAGCGATGACACAACCGTGGCATGTGCTGACGCCGGATAAAATCGTCTCCGCCATCGATGCGCCCGAGATCGCCTCAACCCCGTCCAGCACGCCCTCCCGGAAATACTTTTTGGGCAGCATCCCAAAGTAATCAAAAATGTCCAAGCCGCTGGAGGTCCCGAAGTCCCGCAGACCTTCGCTCACCAGATCCTGCCTGAGCTCGCGGTTGATACGCGCTCTCAGGAGCGAAAACCTCTCGGGACCGGCGAGCGGGATCGGCTGATCGCCCAGCACGGCGATCGCCTTGAGGTTCTTTGAGCCCATAACTGCGCCCATCCCCGTCCGCCCGGCCACGCGCCCGTGATCGCACAGCACAATTGCGAACGGCAGCTGGGCCTCACCTGCTCTCCCGATACAGGCAACTTTGACGCCTGGCTTCTTCAGATCTTCCTTGATGAGGTCCTGCGTTTCATAAGTGTCGCTGTGTCCCCAGAGTTGATTGGCGGGGCGTAATTCAACGACTCCATTAAGAAGGCATAGGTATACCGGTTGCGGGGATCTGCCGCGCAAGACGAGCGCGTCGATCCCCGCTGCTCTCAGTTCAGGGCCAAAAAGCCCGCCGACATTCGCTTCGCCCCACGCCCATGTTGCCGGAGATTTGGCACAGATAACATACCGCCCCACCGCCGGACCAGTCGTCCCGGTCAGCGGTCCTGTAGCAATCACGAGCGGCGCTTCTGGCGAAAGTGGATCAAGATCCGGCACGAGCTCATCGTAGATGAGATGCGCCGCCATCCCCGCCCCACCCAGGAACCCCGCCGCGGCCGGTCCTTTGATCTTTTCGTCTCGCACCTGGCCGGTCTCCAGATCGACGTGAAGAACACGGTAACAATAACCTTCCGTACTCGATTCGTATCGCATCATCCCCCGATCATCCCAAAGAATTTATCCGTCCATTTATGGCTATGCGCAGCGCTAATTTCATCGATTCTTTTCCGCCGGTATTTTACTCATCGCATATTCGGCCAGGGCTGTTATCGTCAGGCTTGGATTGAGACCAGGATTGGCTGGCACAACCGAACCGTCTACAACATACAGGCCGGGGTACGCAAAAACCTCGAAGTTCAAATCGACGACCCCTTCCTCGCGGGAGTGCCCGATCGGGACCCCGCCTAGAATATGCGCGGTGATCGGAGTGTTCAGCACGCCTTCAACGACATTACCAACAGGCAGGCCATCGATGGATGCAGCCATGCGGCGCACCACCTCGTGCCCTATCGGGATCTCGGCTTGAACCGGACGCGCCACGTCGCGGGTGGAGTGGAGCCCCTTTCGGAATAAGGTTCGCAGACCGCGCGCCAGGCGCACGTCCATAAAATTGTCCTCGGTCTGCATGACCAGCACGCCAAAAGTCCTGCGCCCCCATGATGGCTGAAGTTTTGAACGCAGAAATTCGCCCGGATGTCTAAGTATGTAGCCGAGCATTCTTAACAATCGCGCCCAGAAGCCGCTCCGTTCAGCCTCAATCATCGGCGCGCCGAGAAGCTTGAAAAGAAAATCCGACCGTTCAGGAAACCGGAAAATCTCAATGTGCGTGCTTTTGTCGGCTTCAAAGACGGAGTGAATGGAGATTCCCACCGTGTGATTGGCATCCGGACTTTCGTCTGTGACGCCCAGAAGCGCTTCGCTGTTCGTTCGCACGTTGTGCCCGAGCAACCCTGAAAGCCCCGATAAAGAGCCGCTCACGTCCCGGCACTTAAACAGCAGCTGAAGAGTCCCCAGCACGCCGGCAGATACGATGACCTTCGCTGCGGTCACGGTCCCAGCGGTCCCGCCCCGCTTTCGGATGGAAGGTCGGTGATGAACACGATAGCCTCGACCTGGATGACCCTCGCTGAAGAGCGGCTCGATATTGGTGACCTCGGTCTCGGGCCATATTTGCGTCCCCCATTTCTCAGCGAAGTAGAGATAATTTTTTAAAAGTGAATTTTTCGCATTGTAGCGGCATCCTATCATGCAACCGCCGCAGTAGATACACCCGGTCCGCGAAGGGCCTTCACCACCGAAATACGGGTCCGGGTGATCTTCACCAGGCTCGCCGAAATAAACGCCCACATCGACAGCCTTGAAAGATGCGCCCTTTCCCATGCCCGACGCAGCCGTCCGCATGATCTCATCGGCAGCCGTGAGATCCGGCGTGGTCTGGCACCCGAGCATTCGCTTCGCTTCCTCAAAGTGCGGCTGGAGGATCTTGCGCCAATCGGCGAGATCCCTCCATGCTGGCGCGTCGAACATCTTCTCATCCGGCTCAACGAGCACATTTGCGTAACCAAGGCTTCCCCCGCCAACACCACTCCAACTAAAGACCATCAAATCCTGGAGAAGTGTTAGTTTTAAAAAGCCTTGAAGCCCGAGTTCCGGCATCCAGAGATATTTTCGCAGCTGCCAGTTGTGTTCCGGGAACTGGTCGTCACCGATTCGCTTCCCACGCTCGAGGATCAGTACGCGGTAGCCCTTCTGCGAAAGCCTCATCGCGGAGACGCTGCCCCCGAATCCGGATCCGATGATTACGAAATCATAATCGCGCATGTCGTCTATGATCGCCTCCCTTCAGTCTGAGCGAGTTGGACAACAGAGCCGGCAGCAGATTAATCCCTGCTCGCGTTATCGGACCAGGCCCCGATGTCAAAATAGGCCACCTCACGGATCTCATCGATCGGCGCGGTCTCTACTCCCGCCTCATAAAAGCAACTTCGGACCTCATCTTCGGAGTCAGCCTGCCAGATGCAATAGAGATGTTCATCCTCAGGGTCATAATAGGAATGTATCCAGCGGGTGTTTCCACATAGCTTTTCAAGCACGTTTCCCCACAAATCGAGCCACTCATCTTGAGTTTCTGGATATTGCTTGATCGTGTGGATCACGAGATAATGATGCATCTTTCACGCTCCTCCTCACCCGTTCAGCAAGATGATTAATGTTCATCTTCGATTTCAACCAGCCGTGTGCAGCGCACGAACTCGAGCACAGTCGGCACATTCCTGAGCATATGCGCCATATTTCCCTCGACACGCAGCCGACGGGTTAGCATGGCCTGCATCGGATCGAGGTCGCCGGTGAAGATCTTATAGATGTTGTCGATCGTCGCCCGCAGCGTAAACGCCGCGTCAGGCAGATCTTCCGAGGAAGGATCGATAACCCGCGCAGATCTGCACTTGCCATGCCAGAGATCCATATACTTGGCGATTGGAAAACTCTCCGGGTCACCGCGCTCGCCCGGCTCGATGATGACGGTCATATCGCCTTCCCAGTTTTTCGCGATCTCTGCATACCGTTCGTCCCGGTTGAGCGTATCCTTCAACGCGTTCAACCAGGCTTCACTTGGAAATGGGTAGCCCATGCGATCAGTATTCCTCCTCTTCTCATAAGCACTTGATTATGCGCCGAGATAACGTGTTATGTCAAAGCGTGCCGTTGACAGTCAAACAGGGCGTCGGGTAGACTCAATGCTCGTTTTTTATTTAAGGTTGGTCATCATGCTCTCACGAGAAGACTTGGAAAGACTAGAAAACCAGCAGTTGGCGCCTTATGGATTCCGGTCGGCCGATTCGCGCGGGCGCGCCTATCCAGACAAGCAGCCGGCCTACCGCACGGCATTCCAGCGCGACCGGGATCGCATCCTGCACACAACCGCGTTTCGTCGCCTTGAGTACAAGACCCAGGTATTCGTGATCACGGAAGGCGATTACTACCGCACCCGTTTGACACATACCCTCGAGGTCGCCCAGATTGGGCGAACGCTTGCCCGTGCGCTGGGCGCGAATGAAGATCTCGTCGAGGCGATCTGCCTGGCACACGATCTTGGCCATACTCCCTTCGGGCATGCCGGTGAGCGCGCCCTTTCGATCCTGATGGACGCTCACGGGGGGTTTAATCACAACACTCAATCGCTGCGCATCGTCACTCATCTCGAGCAGCGCTATCCAGATTTCCCGGGGCTGAACCTGACCTGGGAGGTGCGCGAAGGGATTGTCAAGCATGAGACCGAATATGACATCTCTGAAGCCGGGGAATATGAGCCCGAGAAACGCGGTCATCTCGAAGCACAGATCGCCAACGCAGCGGACGAAACGGCTTACACCGCGCACGACCTGGATGATGGGCTGCGCTCGGGTTTATTGAACCCGGAGATCATGCGTTCGATCGCGCTCTGGCGCCAGATTTCCGAGAGTGTTGGCTGGGAACAAGGACGGTTGGACGAGCTGGACCGCCACCGGTTGATCCGGCGCCTGATCGGGATCTTGATCGGCGAACTGCTCAGCCATACTGGGAAGCAGCTCAGCGAGAACAAAATCGGGTCCGTCTCAGACGTCCAGAACCACACTGCCAACGTCGTCGGTTTGCCAGAGGGGATGCAAGCCAAGAACCGTGAGCTTAAATCTTTTCTTTACGACCACATGTACCGGCATCATCGTGTCTACCGGATGCAGGTCAAGGCCGAGAGGATTCTGGCGGACCTTTTCAACGCCTACACAGAACATCCTGCTATACTCCCTGAGGAGATCCAGGCCAAAGCAGAGAATGCTGATTTCTATAGAGTGATCGCGGATTACATCGCGGGCATGACCGACCGCTTCGCCCTGGACGAGCACAGTCGCCTTTTCGATCCCCAGGTCAATCTCTAGCCCGCAAAACGAGAGGTGAGGTATGCAAAATCAAGATTTCAGGCTGACGCCGGAAGGCGCCAGGAAGATGGAGGCAGAGTTGGAGCATCTCAAGGGAGAGAAACGCGCCGACTTAGCAAAAAGACTGCGGCACGCCATTTCGATGGGCGATCTCAGTGAGAACGCTGATTACATCGCCGCCAAAGAAGAACAGGCATTCCTCGAAGGAAAGATCCAGGAACTTGAAGCCATCCTGCGGAATGCGGTCATCATTCAGAAATCTCAGAACAGCGTTGTTGATCTCGGCAGCCGCGTCGTGATCGAGGAGAACGGTCAGCGGTTCAGCTACCAAATGGTTGGTGTCCGAGAGGCTGACCCGCGCAGCGGAAAGATTTCCCACGAGTCTCCGATCGGAAAAGCGCTGATGGGCAGACCTGCCGGCGAGAAGGTGATCGCAAAGACGCCAGCCGGCGAGATCACGATGGAAATTCTCGAGATTTCTTGAAACAACATTCCTGAGAACACAAAAGACGGCAGGCCGAAGAAATTAAGCCTGCCGTCTTTATTTCAGCATTTGAACTGGCCTAGATGCTCTTGGACCGCGCTTTCAGTTCTATCGTCAGGCGGTCGAAAAAGCTCTCGGCAGGCAGCGCACCCTCGCCGTAACTCAAATCCACGATGCGCGCTTCGACTTGAAGCGAGGCCGTCTCCAGCGTCACCGTCTCTCCACTCTCGGCGAGGATCAAATCGCCCTTTGCCGCTAAAACCGAGCGTGCTTCGTCATCATTGTAAGCATACTTGCTCAGCAGAATCTTCGTTACGGTCTGAATGTCATTCTTATCGAACAGCCAGACCTCGAACGCAGATACTTTCTTCGGTTCCCCAACACTCATCGCATGCGTGATGCCGACTCCACACTCGCCGAGGAAATCACCGGTCGCGGGGCTCTCAATGCTGAACGAATCGTCGTACAGATCGTCCCCAAGCGTGTACGTCGTACGGAAGGTTGCCAAGGGCTGTTCGGCGACTTCCGCAGCAGGCTCCCCGAACGGTTCGACGGTCTCAAAATCCATTCCGGGGCCCATCTCCTGGGCTTCGAAGGCCTCATCGAATTCTGAATCACGGACCTCAATCCTTCGACGCAGGAGCAATGCCAGTCCCAGGAGTGCTCCCAGAAGCAGCGTCGCACCGCAAACTGGGAGGATAAATCGGGATGCTCCCGTCCGGGCGGCTGGCTCTTCCTGCTCGGTGGTCTCGCTTCTCGTGGCAGGTTCCTCGGCCGCAGTTTCACCCTGCTCACCCTCAGCGGGTTCGCCTGGCTCTGCTTCTACATCCCCTTCCACAAGCGGAGACTCGACCGCCACCAGCGCCTGGAATTTCTGCAGCGCACTGGCACTGACCTCCTCTCCCGATTCAGCCACCTTGGCGAGCGTCTCCGCTTTGTACTCACCCAGCGCATCGTAGCGCTCGAGCGCGAGCTCTGCATCGCTGTTGAGCTCGTACGAGTCAACTGCCATCCGCAGATAATCAACCCGCAAGTCATCACGCAGGTCAGCCGGTGTTCCATCCACCCATTCGACCGGATTCAACACCCATGCATATAGCACTCCCAGCAGAATACCTGCAATGAGTGCGACCGCGATGATGACGACCGTTCTTTTGTCCAGGAAGTTCTTTATTGTTTCCATGACCCCTCGCTTCTCGGCGAAAGATAAACTCTCGTATCCGATATCTGCACACAGCTTCCAGAATTGTAGACTGTGTGATTATGTTAGGCAATTCCTATGGTGCAGAAATCATGCCAGATCGTCTTCTTCTAATTCGAGTTCATCCTTTTCTAAGATGGTTTCACAATCCAGGCATTTCGCCTTGTCGCGATTATGTGCAACAAGCAACCCATTGCAATTGGGGCATGGGGCTGGAAGCGGTTCCTTCCAGGAGGTGAATTCGCATTCGGGGTAGTTGGAGCAGCCGTAGAACACCCGTCCCCGACGGGTACGCCTGCGTACGATCTCTCCACCATCTAACGGGCAGGTCACGCCGATGTGTTCCAGCCACGGTTCAGTATGACGGCATTCCGGGAAGTTGGAACAACCTATAAATCTACCGAATCGCCCGTGCCTGATGAGCAATGGGCTGCCGCACTCAGGGCACATTCGGTCGAGCATCTCCGGTTCGGCTTTGACCTCCGGCATCTCCGCTTCCGCTTTTTTAAGCTGTTCGGAGAAAGGTTCGTAGAAATCGCGCACAACTTCAATCCAATCGCGCTCTCCGGAGGCAACTTCATCCAGTTCAGATTCAAGATCTGCGGTGAAATTCACATCGACGACATACGGGAAGTGATCGACCAACAAATCGTTTACGATCTCGCCGATCTCGGTCGGAAACAGGCGTCGCTTCTCGCGGATGACATAGCCCCTTCGCCGCAGGGTAGAGATGATCGGAGCATACGTCGATGGTCGTCCGATTCCGTGCTCCTCCATCTCTTTAATTAACGATGCATCCGAGAAGCGCGGCGGTGGTTGTGTGAAGTGCTGCTCGGGATGAAGCTCCAGCAGATTCAGTGGGTCCCCGACCTCAAGATCGGGTAGTACGATCCCCTCCAGCTCATCCTCATCGTCACCCCCGTTGCCGTTGCCCTGCCCGTAGACTTCCATGAATCCGGAAAAGCTAAGTGTCGAGGTCGACACCCGGAAAAGGTAGCTGTGTTTTGCAGAAGCGGCCTCGATTTCGACGCGCAGCGTGTCGTAGACCGCCGGCTTCATCTGGGAGGCGACGAACCGCCGCCAGATCAGGTCGTAAAGGCGATATTGGTCCTTCGATAAGCGCCCCTTCAATTTTTCCGGAGTGCGGAACACCGATGTCGGACGGACGGCTTCGTGGGCCTCCTGTGCCCGGCTGGTTTTGCTGCTGTAGCGCTTCGGAGCCTTCGGCAGGTAGCCCTCTCCGAAAAATTGCTTTATCGCGGACCGCACCTCGCCGATCGCCTGGTCTGAGACTTGAGTTGAATCCGTGCGCATATACGTGATCAAGCCGACGCTCTCATCACCGTTCGATGCCAGTCCCTCGTAAAGTTGTTGGGCGATAGCCATCGTTTTGCGGGCTGTAAAAGCAAATTGCTGTGAGGCAGCCTGCTGCATCGTGCTGGTCGTAAACGGAGCGGAAGGTTTGCGCTGGCGTGTGCCGCGCTTGACAAGCGAGACTTTGTACGGGAGATCACGAAGATCAGCCGAGATCGCTTCAACTGCTTCAGCACTGTCCAGCGCCGGCTTCTCCCCGTCCTGATGCATGAGTTTTGCTCGGAATGCAGGCGGCTTGGAAGCGTGCTCGAACTCACCGTCCAGCGTCCAGTATTCCTGAGGTTCAAAATTCTGGATAGCGCGTTCGCGCTCAACGACCAGGCGCAGTGCCACGGATTGCACGCGGCCAGCCGACAAACGGCTTCGCACTTTATCCCAGAGCAGCGGGCTCAGATTGTAGCCCACAAGACGATCGAGGATCCGGCGCGCCTGCTGCGCATCAACCAGGTTCATATCGATCTCGCGCGGTGCGGCGAACGCCTTCTCGACAGCCGGTTCAGTGATCTCGTGGAAAACAACCCTGTGAGCCCGTTCAAGTTCAATCTCGGCTGCCTCCAGCAAATGCCAGGCGATCGCTTCACCCTCTCGATCAGGGTCGGTTGCCAGATAGACTTGCTCGGATCGAGCGGCCTCCGACTTGAGCTGTTTGACGACGTCACGCTTCTCGTTAGGCACACGATAGCGCGGCTCGAAGTCGTTTTCTACATCTACAGAAAGCTTTGAACGCAGGAGGTCGCGCACATGGCCGACGGACGCTTTGACAGAATATTCCTTACCCAGAATCCGGCCCACGGTTCGCGCTTTAGCCGGCGACTCGACGATAACAAGCTTGCCTTTGCGCTTGGGTGCATGCTTGCTTTTGCGTGCCCGCGCGGGGACTTCCGGCGGCTCCATCCCTGCGTGCATCTCCGTCCAGCCCATTCGATAAAGCCCCGTTCCACAAACCGGGCACTCGCCTTTCGTAGCCGGGGTTCCGGTCGCAGTAAACGTCGCTTCAGGATTAGCGATTTCACGCTTTGCTTTGCACTTCACACAATAAGCTTCCACAAATACTCCTCTAAAGGTATTGATCCTTACCTATCGATTTCAAAGTATCGACGAGCGATTTTACCCGCTCTGCAGATTGCCGCTTGCAAACCAAGAGCACATCTTGTGTTTCGATGATGACTAGATCCTCAATATCGATCGCCGCGACGAGCTTTCCAGGATCGACATCCTTTGATCTCAGAATAAGGCTGCCTTTGCCGTCGAGGACAATATCATTTCCCTGAGCAACAACGTCGCCTGCATCTGATGCAAGGATCTCAAATAGCCGCCCCCAATCGCCGACATCCACCCACCCCAGATCATCAGTCGGGATGACATAGACTTCGCCGGCACCTTCCATCACACCATAATCGATCGTGGTGTTCTCAATCGTTGGCCACACCTCACCGACGACATCAGATGCATTTTTGTTACCAATCGCGGCCTGAATCCTGCGCAGCCCTGAATGTAAATCGGGAAGTTGTCGTTCGATCTCAGCAAGGATTTCGTCGACCTTCCAGATGAACATGCCCGAATTCCAGTAATAATCACCGCTCTGAACGTACTCTTGCGCTCGATCGAGGTCCGGTTTCTCCGTGAACGAAGCGACCTTCAGCGACGGGTGGCCTTTGAAAGTGCCTGCCTGCTCCCCGGCATGAATATACCCGTAGGACGGATCGGGTTCCGTCGGCACAATGCCGAGCGTAAACAACCCTCCGCTCTCAGCACCGGTAAGCGCAGCGTGCAGGACATCCCGAAAATCGGCCTCCGCCTTGATGAAATGATCGGCGGTAAGGCACGCCATCACGCCCTCCGGGTCGAGTTTCTGAATCTGCACCGCCGCGAGACCGATCGCCGCTGCAGTTCCCCGCGCGGCTGGTTCGATCAGAAAATTCTCAGCCGGCAATCCGGGATATTGCTCGCTCAAAGTGGCTACTTGATCCTGTCCGGTCATGACAAAGACACGCTCGAGTGGGATCAGAGGGCGAATGCGATCTACCGCCACCTGAAACAACGTCCTGTCACCGCTCAATGCCAGCGCTTGCTTGGGCTGGCTGCGTCTTGAGAGCGGCCACAATCGCGTCCCGCCGCCCCCGGCCATGATCGCTGCATAATAATGTTCGCTCATCATCCTTCAATCCACAGTGTAGTCCGGGCGGCCTTCTCGTATACGCACAAAGTGCATCCCGCTGACCTGCTTCACACGACCTTTGATCTCCAGCATTGCCAGCCCTGCCGAGACCTCATTGGCGGGCATATCGCAGCGCGCCCGGATTTCGTCGACGTGCAGAGGCTCACGCCCCAATGTCTCGAGCAGCCTGGCCTCTACGGGATCTGCCGGAAGCTCGAGCTCAAGCTGCTTCTGTTGGTCAAGCATCGCCAGGTTTAGCACTTCCATGACTTCCGCCGCCTCTGTCAGCGGGACTGCGCCTTGCTTGATCAACCGGTTAGTCCCCACACTTTGCTTCCTGGTAATATCCCCGGGAACTGCGAAGACATCCCTACCCTGGTCGGCGGCAAAGTCGGCCGTGATCAGCGCGCCGCTGGTCCGGCCGGCCTCAACGACGATAACACCCAGCGACAGGCCGCTGATAATGCGGTTGCGCGGTGGAAAATTTCTCCCTTCGGGCGGCGTGCCAAGAGCATATTCACTGACCACTGCCCCGCTCTCCGCGATCGCCCGGGCGAGCTTATGATGCTCAGGCGGGTAGATGTGTTCGAGCCCGGATCCGAGCACCGCGATTGTGCGTCCGCCAGCGTCGAGTGCCGCCTGGTGAGCGATCCCATCGACGCCGCGCGCCATCCCTGAAACGATGGTCAGTCCCTGGTTCGCGAGTGCCGAAGCGAGCTCCTCGGTGACCGCACGACCGTACGAAGACGGTGTTCGCGTGCCGACAATCCCAACTGCCCATTGATCGCGTTCCTGCAGATCTCCCCACACATAGAGCAATGCCGGTGATTGATCAACCTCCCGCAGGCGCATTGGATAACCTTCGTCCTCGACCGTAATCGCCTGAAACCCCTGCCTGCTCATTCGCTCGAGTTCATCATCCAGATCTATGCTGCTGCGAAGGTCCAGCAGGGAAGTAAGCGTCTTCGAATCCAGCCCGGAGGCTCGAAGATATGCCGGAGACGCGTTCCAGGCGGCTTCTAGATCGCCAAATGCCTCCTTTAGCGCATTGATGCGGACCGGACCGATGCCGTGCACAAGGCTAAATCCCATCCAGTAACGGAGTCTATCCCCCATGTCCCCTCCTTATTTAATGTCCTGATCCGGGCAGAAATCGGCTGAGAATACCATAGCGTTTTTGCGATCGTCAAGCCTTATCCGGGGGCAGAATACAAATCTGACCTGAGCAAAAGCCGCCCGTGGGTGTTAGAATTAGCCCGCTAGAATGTACCTGACGATCGTTCTCACCACCCGATAGCCGGGGCCAATTTACAGGCACTCTATAGCACAATCTCAAGTTCATCATGCCTGCTATCTTTGCTGATCATATCAGGTTTGTGGTTTTGTCAACTCGCGTGAAGTGATAAGAAGTACTTAACGAGATGGATGATCTAACAACGGTCATAACGGAAAACCGGCTGGTCGGGCTCTGGCGTCTGATCAAAGGACATAGTTTCCTTTACTTGATCGCGAGCATCAGTCTCGGGATCAGCACGCTGGCGCGCACCGGTATGTACCTCTGGCTGCGGCAATTCTTAGACAAGATTCTCCCGGGCGGACCTTCAACTTCTATGCTGCTTCTGGTCGGGCTTGGCTTTGTGGGCCTGGCGGTTCTCCAGGGTGCATTCACCTTCATCAGCGGCGCGCTGGCAGCGCGGACCGCTGAAAATACGACACGCAGATTGCGCAACTTCTTGTTCGATCACCTCCAACGGCTTACGTTCACCTACCACGATAAGACTCCAACCGGGGAGCTCATCTCGCGCTCTACATCGGATGTCGACGCCCTGCGCCGGCTGTTCGCAGATCAGGTCATCGGCGCTGGCAGGATCCTGCTGCTGTTCGGGGTGAACCTGGCCGTGATGATGAGTATCGACGTCGGCCTCGCCCTGCGCTCTATCATCGTGATCCCATTCATCGTCCTGCTGTCTGTCTTCTTCTTCCGCCGCGTATCCAAGGCTTATGAAGCCTATCAGGAGCAGGAAGCGGTCTTATCCACGACACTGCAGGAAAACTTATCCGCGATACGTGTTGTGAAAGCGTTCGCCCGGCAGCCCTTCGAGCGCGAAAAATTCGAGCGGGAGAACTGGCAGAAGTTCATGCGCGGACGCAGCTTGATGACGATGCACTCACTTTACTGGCCGAGTTCCGACATTCTGTCCGGCTTTCAGATGCTGGCAGGCCTTTACATGGCCGCCCGTATGACGATCGAGGGGACCATCACAATTGGATCCTATGTCGCCTATGCCGGCATGCTCGTCTGGATCATCTGGCCAATGAGGAACCTCGGTCGCCTGATCGTGCAGATGTCGATGGGCCTGGTTTCGTTCGACCGGGTCAAGGAAGTCATCAAGCAAACCCGCGAACCGATGGAGATCGGTTTTGAACCGCCTGGAGGAGACCTGGAAGGAGATGTAGTCTTTGACGAGGTGGGCTTTTCGTATGAAGAGAGCGAACAGGTGCTGCGCGGCGTCACATTCCATAGTGAGCCGGGCCGGATCATCGCGCTGCTCGGTCCCACCGGCTCAGGTAAAACCTCCCTCGTCAACCTCATCCCGCGCTTTTACGAGTACACCTCAGGTCACGTCTATCTCGACGGCGTTGAGCTCAACACCTATTCACGCAGCTATTTGCGCAGCCAGATCGGGATCGTCGAACAAGAGCCGTTCCTTTTCTCCCGCTCGATCAGAGATAACATCACCCTGGGCGTCGACCGTGAGGTGGGCGATCAGGAGGTGATCGACGCAGCTCAGGCTGCCGCCATCCACGCCGACATCGAAAGTTTCCCGGAAGGATATGAGACTCTGGTAGGCGAGCGCGGCGTCACCCTATCCGGCGGCCAGAAACAGCGCATCGCCATCGCGCGGGCGCTGCTTAAAGACCCCTGCATCCTGATCCTCGATGACTCCACGTCTTCCGTCGACATGCTCACCGAAGCTGACATCCGCCGCGCCCTCGATAACCTGATGGCTAATCGTACGACGTTCATCATTGCCCACCGAATTCAAAGCGTGATGAATGCCGACCAAATTCTTGTTCTCGATGGGGGTGAGATTGTCCAACGTGGTAAGCATGATGAACTTGTAATGCAGGATGGGCTGTACAGGCGCATCTATGAGATGCAAACAAACATGGAAATTGCGCTGGAGAAAGAGCTTTCCGATGGCTTACACTGAATTCCAGGAGGAGGAATTCACCTCAGAATTTAACGGTCGAACCCTGCGCCGTATTCTGGGGTTGACCAAACCGCACTGGCCCTGGCTGATTGGCTTTGTGGTCACGATCGGTTTTGTCTCCGCGCTCGATGCCTATTTTACGTTCCTCGGAAAGCGGATTATCGATGAAGGCATCCTCGCCAGCGATCCGGACACCCTCTGGGAGATCGTCCGCCTCTACGGGAGCTTGATCCTCTTCCAGGTGCTTAATGTGTTTGGATTCATCTATCTTGCCGGGGTGCTCGGCGAACGCGTTCAATACGATCTGCGCCGCAGGTCTTTCAACCACCTCCAGAATTTATCGCTGGCGTATTTCGACCGCACACCGATCGGCTGGATCATGTCGCGGATCACATCTGATTCTGAGCGCATCGCCCAATTGGTGACCTGGGGGCTGCTGGACATCACCTGGGGGCTGATGAACATCTCTACAGCCGTTTATTTCATGCTGCGGATCAACTGGCGTCTGGCGCTGGTCGTGCTTATCTTGATCCCGATCCTGTTCTTCGTCGCCGCCCAATTCAAGAAACACATCCTGCTCCAGTATAGAATTGTGAGACGCATGAACTCCAAAATCACCGGCGCGTTCAATGAACACATCGCCGGCGTGAGGGTCGTCAAGGCGCTCAATCGCGAAGAGAAGAGCTTGCGTGAGTTTGAGGAACTAACCGGAGAGATGTACCGCTCGTCCTACCGGGCCGCCTGGCTCTCAGCGCTTTTCCTCCCCACCGTCGTCATCATCAGCTCGTTTGCAGTGGGTGGTATTGTGTTCTATGGCGGCTACCAGATCACGCTTGGGACGATGACCGTCGGCGGCATTCAGGCGTTCATCGCCTATGTCACATTCATGCTCTGGCCCATTCAGGACCTCGCACGGGTCTACGCCGAACTGCAGCACGCCATCGCCTCAGCAGAGCGCCTGTTCTCGCTCATCGATTCGGTCCCAGATATCCGGGATCATCCCAATGCGTATGACCCCGGCACGCTGCAAGGGGATATCGTCTTCGAGCATGTTGACTTCTACTACGAGGAAGACAAACACGTGCTCAAGGATTTCAACCTTCACGTAAAACGCGGTGAGACGATCGCCCTGGTGGGGCCAACCGGTGGCGGAAAGAGCACAATCGTTAATCTTGTCTGCCGCTTCTACGAGCCAAGAAATGGCAAAATCACGATTGGAGGCAACGACTATACGCAATTCTCACTCCATGCGATCCAATCTCGAATAGGGGTTGTTTTGCAAACCCCCCATCTTTTCTCCGGCTCGATTATGGAAAACATCCGCTACGGGCAGCTTGATGCGCCGGGTGAAAAAGTTAAAGAAGCCGCGAAGACATCAGGCGCGCACGACTTTATTATTAGACTGGAGAAGGGCTATAACACGGAAGTTGGCGAAGGCGGAGTGCTGCTCTCGGTTGGGCAGAAACAGCTGATCAGCCTGGCAAGAGCCGTACTTGCTGATCCTGAAATCTTCATCATGGACGAAGCGACGAGCTCTGTCGACACAATTACGGAAGCGCTTATTCAAAAGGGTATGGAAGCGCTGACCAGCCAACGGACCAGCTTCATCATCGCCCATCGCTTGTCCACGATCCGCAAAGCGGACCGCATTCTGGTGATCGAGAACGGCAAGATCCTGGAGTCGGGATCACACCGTTCACTGCTCCAGAAGCGTGGGCATTATTTCAGGCTTTACACCGAGCAATTCAAGCGCTCGTTGGAAGACGAATTCGACCCCTTCAAAAATCCCTCGAAAGCGTCGGGTTCTGCCTAATAAAAAGCCAGGTGCGAGGTACGATCCCGGTACTGGGCCGTGGTCATTGCCCCATTCTTAAGAATCAAAGTCAGTCTTGCTCCGATGGCTCGAACTTCAGCGCGGCCGAATTAATGCAGTAACGCAATCCGGTCGGATCAGGACCGTCATCAAAGACGTGTCCCAGGTGAGATTCGCAACGACTGCAGATGACCTCCGTCCTGGACATTCCAAGACTGAGATCGCGCTCCGTAGTTACGTTTTCTTCAGATACTTGTTCCCAGAAACTTGGCCAACCTGAGCCTGAATCATACTTGGCTTCTGAGACGAAGAGGGGTTGGCCACAGGCAACACAGCGGTAGAGTCCTTTTTCTTTGTTGTCCCAGTACTTACCGGTAAACGCTCTCTCGGTGCCTTTCTCGCGGGTCACATGGTAGGCTTTGGGCGACAATTCCTCTCGCCATTGATCTTCAGACTTATCGACTTTCTGCATAATTAGCTGCTCCTTAAGAGGTCCCGGCGGGTCCCTTCGATAAAATTGTATCGCGTTAAAAAAAATCCCGGCGCGTATTCTGCGCCGGGTCGTACTGGCGGGGATGACGGGATTCGAACCCGCGGTCTCTGCCTTGACAGGGCAGCGTGTTAGGCCGCTACACTACACCCCCGAGCCGACGGGAAGTCTATCATATGCAGGAGAGTGCGGTCAAGGATTAAACACGATGCTGGTTGATGGTCACCCGCTGGTCGCGTATAATCCTCCCTTAACGGAAAGCGAGGATCGATGAGTACATCGTTAAAAATTAAAAAGATGACAAGTGCCGAAATACGGCAGTCATTTCTCGAGTTCATGGCAAGCAAAGGGCACACGATCGTTCCATCGATGTCTCTGGTGCCCGGCGGGGACCAGACTCTGTTGTTCACTAACTCCGGGATGGTACAGTTCAAGGATGTTTTTCTGGGAACGGGCAAACGCCCATACACACGTGCCGCCGATTCCCAGAAATGCATGCGCGTTGCGGGCAAGCACAATGATCTGGATGATGTGGGGCGCGATGATACTCATCACACATTCTTCGAGATGCTCGGCAATTGGTCGTTTGGCGACTACTACAAAGAAGAAGCAATTGCCTGGGCCTGGGAACTGCTCACAGATATATGGGGGTTCCCAAAAGACGCGATTTGGGCAACCTGTTTCGAGGATGAATTCGGGCAGATCCCTCGCGATGACGAAGCCGCAGATATCTGGCGCAAGATGCCTGGATTTGTCCCTGAACATCTGCTCTTCTTTGGACGGGAAGAGAATTTCTGGGAGATGGCTGAGACCGGCCCCAGCGGACCGGACAGCGAAATCTTCCTCGACCGCGGCTTAGACCACTGCAACCTCAGAGACGTGCCCGGACATGAATGCCACGTCAACGGAGATTGTCAGCGCTTTCTCGAACTCTGGAACCTGGTCTTCATCCAGTACAACCGTACCGGCCCGGACGACCTCTCCCCGCTGCCTGCAAAGCATGTCGACACCGGGATGGGGTTCGAACGGCTCGTCTCGGTCATTCAGGATGTGAATTCGAATTATCGCACCGACCTGTTCATACCGCTGATGGAGACTATCCGTGGGTTGGCCGGACACAGCGAAGATCAGAAAGAGCAAAACCTGACTCCCTACCGTGTGATTGCCGACCACGCGCGCGCATCCGCATTTCTAATTGCAGATGGGGTCGTCCCCGGCAATACCGGCAGGAATTACGTCTGCCGCATGATCATCCGCCGCGCCAGCCGCTTCGGCTCGATGATTGGTCTGAACCAGCCATTCCTGGCGGAGGTCGCGCAAACCGTTATCGATCAATACGGCGATCATTACAGCGAGCTCAAACGCAATCAGGCAGCCATTCTTCAGACGATCACTCAGGAGGAAGATCGCTTCCACCGCACGATCGATGCGGGCCTGGAAATGCTCTCCGGGATCATCGAAGACAGCCTCGAGTCCGGTGTGATATCTGGCACGGATAGCTTCGATCTCTACGCAACCTACGGTCTCCCCCTTGAGATCACACGCGACGCAGCGCGCGAAGAGGGTTTGAGCGTTGACGAGGCCGGCTTTCAAGCTGCGATGGAAGAGCACCGGATCGCATCCAGCAGCGATGAAAAAGCCGCTGATCTCGATCAAGAAGAAGTTGATCTCTACCGCGAACTGTTAAAGGAGCTCAAGGACACGGGGGTGCTCGGTGAAACAGGCGTCGAGTATGACCCGTATGGGGCGTTTGAGCTGTCCAGCAAGGTCCACGCGATCGTGCGTCAAGGTCAGGAAATCGAGCAAGCCCAACCGGGCGATCGTGTAGCGATCGTTGCGGGAAGGACGCCGTTCTATGTCGAGGCAGGAGGCCAGGTCTCCGATACAGGCACCATTCATAGCACGAACGGCAGCACCTGGAAGGTGCAGATCGAAGATACCCGTCAACCCGTCGAGGGGCTGATCGTTCACGTCGGGCAGGTTGTTGAAGGTTCCCTCCGGGTGGGCGACGAAGCGCATCTCATGCTTAATCGCGACCGCCGCCTGGACATTATGCGCAACCATACCGCGACTCACCTGCTTCACGAAGCCCTGCGGCGCACGCTTGGAGACCATGTTCGCCAGGCAGGATCGTTGGTCGCCCCCGATCGTCTGCGCTTCGACTTCACTCATCCCGCCGCGATGACCAAGACGGAACTCGAGAGTGTTGAAGAATGGGTGAACCGGGAAATCCTCGCCAACCATGAATTAATCATCGATCACAAACCGCGCCAGGACGCCATCGCCGAGGGGGCGATGGCTCTCTTTGGTGAGACCTACGGCGAGATCGTGCGAACGATTCAGATTGGGACCCAGGCGCGCATTTCCTTTGAGCTCTGTGGGGGTACACACGTCCCGAACACCAGCGTGATTGGCCAATTTATTCTGCTCAATGAGAGCAGCGTCGCTTCCGGCATCCGGCGGATTGAGGCACTCACCGGCCGGGCTGCAATCAGGTATGTCCAGCGGCGCCTTGCACAACTTGATAATGTCGCCGAGGTGCTTGATGTCGATGTCAACGCCATCGAGACACGCGTCGCCAGTATGCTCGAGACGATCAGCGCGCTGCGCAGCGAGGTCTCGAAAGTCAAGAAAGAGACTGCAAGCTCAACGTTCGACCAACTCGAACCGGAAATCGTCGAGGGAGTCCCGGTTCTGACCGGGATCATCCCAGACGGAAACGCGGAGACGCTGCGCGAGCTCTCTGATCGTTTCAGGGCGAACCACGACACGAGCGCGGTTGTGCTCGCGACGATCGCAGAAAACAAACCGCTTATCATCGCAGCGTTGAGCGATGACCTTGTCGAACGCGGGCTGCATGCCGGGGAGCTTGTCAAAGCCGCTGCCAGAATTATGGGCGGCGGCGGCGGCGGCAAGCCTTCGCTGGGCCAGGCCGGCGGGAAAGATCCTGAGAAGCTGTCCGAGGCGCTTGCGATGGTGCCTGCCTGGATCCGCGAACACCTCAACCCCCTATGAGCTTGCGCACTTTCTGGAGAGCGGTATCCCGATGAAAACGCAGATCATCCATCTGGACCCGCACGATGATATCGCCTCTGCCCAGGACAAGATCAGCTGGTCAAAAGCCGGGCGCATCGTACTCGTCTGGCCAGGCAGGAACAGAATTCTGACAGACATGCTTGATCTGCGCCTGCTTCAACGCCAGGCCGTCCGCCGCAACGCTCAGATCGGCCTGGTGTCGCTTGACCCTGATGTTCAGTCACATGCCCGCAAACTGAGGATCCCTGTTTTCGAGGACCTGGACGCTGTTCATGAGAGCAAATTCCCGGAGAACATCCCGGACGCAAAGTCCGTGCCGTTCTCAAGGGATCACGATCGAGATTTGCGCTCCCTCCAGACTGGCAGAGCGCCGCGATCGACAAAACCCCTTCCACGCGCGGCGCGCATCACTCTCTTCTCACTCCCGGTCCTGGCGTTGGTTCTAACGGTGTTCACACTGCTCCCCACTGCGAAGATTCAAATTGATCCAGCCCGCCAGGAACATGAGCAAGACATGATCATTCCAGCGACGGGGGGCGCCGGCAGGATTGGCTCCAGCACACTCCGTCGGGATCAAATCAGGATTGAGGGTTCGCTCCGCATTGCGACATCAGGGATCACATCTGAACCGGGCGAATTCGCACACGGAGTGGCTGAATTCACAAACCTCACAGATGAAGCCGTCAGCATACCCTCCGGGACAACCGTCCGTGTGCCCGGAAGTGAGGGGCTTTATTTCAGCACGCAGGCAAATTTCAGCCTGCCCGCCGAAGAGGGGTCTACTGGAACTGTCGGGATCGTTGCTTCCCTGCCGGGAGCAAGCGGTAATGTCAGCGCGGACCGGATCACAGCCGTCGATGGCTCACTCGGCCTGCTTGTCTCCGTTAAGAACCCCGAAGCGACTTCAGGAGGCTCGATCATCTCCCGCAGCGCCGTGGCGCCATCTGATCTCGTAAAGGCGCGGGAAATGCTCAGCCAGCAGTTGCTGGCTCAAGCAGAAGACTTGATCATCGCCAATCGGCTTCCTCAAGAACGGCTGCTCGACAGCAGCATCAAAATCCAGGAAGTCATCTCCCAAGAATATGACCACGATGTCAACGACACTGCAGACACGCTCAACCTCGCAATGAGCGTGATCGCCGAGGCTGATCTAGTGGATAGTGACATTCTTGTGGAGGCAGTTCAGAACAGACTCTCGCTCGGCACAAATAATCCGATCGTGCCCGGGTCGCTCGTGATTAAATCCATACAATTATCACCAACGGACAGCGATCCGGAACCAGATCTGCACTGTGCGGTTGTTTTCGAAACCTACCAACCCATCGACCGGGCCGCGCTTGCAAACGACCTGCGCGGGCTCCGCGTGGATGCTGCCGACCGGCACATTTCCAGTCGATTCCCCGGGTTTGATTTCCGGATCGAGCTCAATCCAGACTGGTACCCGTGGATGCCCTTCTTAACTGGACAGATCCTGGTGAGCTATTCCTGGGAGCAGCCGGGCTGATGCGCGTGTTGGCGGTCGATCCAGGTGATGCCCGCATCGGCATTGCGATCAGCGACCCCCTGGCGGTGATCGCACGCCCGCTGATGGTCATCGAGCACGTCTCACGGGAGGATGACGCCGCCAGGATCCTCCAGCTCGCTGAAGAGCATTACGTCTCCACGATTCTGGTTGGCCTGCCCCTGGATGAAGATGGTGAGATCGGCCCGCAAGCCCGGAAATCAATGCGGCTCGTAGAAGAACTCCGGCGTCAATCAAAGTTCGAGGTTCTCCCCTGGGACGAGAGTAGTTCGACAAAACTTGCAGAGGCGATGCGGAAAGACGACGAGATGCTTGACGCCCGGGCCGCGGCTGTCTTCCTGCAGGATTATCTTAATGTCCAGGCTGCGTAGATCCTGGCTCCCATTAATCCTGGTTGTCATGCTGGCGAGCTTGATCTGTATGGGTGTTTGGATCGGCGGCTCGTTTGTCTTCGGGATCCCGACTGCCTCCGACCGCATCGGGGAACCTGCTCCCGGCCTCAATCCTGTCCAGGAAATGTTGCTCAGCGCGTTGTTGTTCATCAGGCATGACGACCTGGACGCACCGGTAAGCGATCCAGAATCGATGATCGCGATCGAAGTACAGGAAGGCGAGACAGCCGATGACGTGATCGGAAAGCTTGTGCGGAGCGGCTTCCTGCACGACGGGGTGCTGCTGCGTTCCTACCTGCGTTATCGCGGCCTTGATCGCGGCATCGAAGTGGGTGAATACTTTTTACACGGAGGCATGTCCATACGTCAAATCGCCCAAACCCTTCAATCTGCCCAGCCCTTTGCCAGCACACTGACGATCCCTGAAGGGTGGCGTCGCGAACAGATCGCGGCGTTAATCGATACGTTCGATTTTCAGTTCTCCGGGCAGGATTTCCTTGAGGCGAGTTCGCAAGCCCGGCCTGGGATGCAAGCCGCAGCGTATCTCCCGCCCGGCGCCAGCCTCGAGGGGTATCTCTTTCCCGATACCTATCGCATCAACAAAGAGACCGTCAGCCAGGATCTGGTCGAGATCATGCAGCAAACATTTTTTCTCCGGGTCAGTGCCGAGCTGATCGCAGGATTTGAAGCTCAGGGCTTATCGCTACACGAAGCTGTCACGCTCGCGTCGATCGTCGAGCGGGAAGCCGTTGCGGCGGAGGAACGACCGCGCATCGCAGCGGTTTTCCTGAATCGCCTGGATCGGGGGCTGAAATTAGAGACCGATCCCTCGGTCCAATTTGCACTCGGGCTGCAACCTTCGGGTAGTTGGTGGAAGACCAATCTAACCGCCCAGGACTTGCAGATTGACAACCCATACAACACCTATCTCTACCCAGGCTTACCACCCGGCCCGATCGCCAACCCGGGCTTGGCATCACTGCAAGCGGTCGCAGCCCCTCTTGAGACCGATGAACTTTACTTCAGAGCCTTGTGTGATGGTTCCGGCCGGCATGCATTTGCACGCACGTTTGAAGAGCACCTTCGAAACGCCTGCCCTTAGTCAGGTTCGGCGTCCCCGATCGCTCGAAGACGTTTGACGTTCTACTCGCCTCCACAAAGTGAGGAATTTTCGATGACCTCGACTCATTCAGAATACGGCAGCTGGCAGTCACCGATCAGCGCGGAGATGGTCGCGCGTTCAGGGACCGGCAGCAGTGCGCTGCCCAGGGAAATTCACATCGATGGAGATTTCGTCTACTGGGTCGAGCTGCGCCCTCAAGAAGGCGGGCGGTATGTGATTGTGGAATGGCACCCAGGAGGCACGAAGCGCACGGTCACCCCGCAGGGCTTCAGCGTGCAATCGAGGGTCCACGAATACGGGGGCGGCGTGTTTTGTGTCCGCAATGGCACGATCGTTTTTATCAACGACGAAAATCAGCGTTTGCACCGCCAGATTGCGGGATGTTCGCCAGAAGCGATAACCCCCTCTCCGCAGAGGCGACGCGCTGTGCGCTATGCCGATGGCTCCTTCTCCCCCGATGGCGATTGGATGGTGTGGGTACGAGAACGCCACGAATCCGGTGGCGGTATTCACAACGAAATCGTGCTGATCCCGGCAGACGGCTCATCCGCTCCGCGAATCTTTATCGAAGGGCATGATTTCTTCAGCAACCCGAGATTCAGCCCGGACGGAAAGACGCTCTCCTGGTTATCCTGGGACCACCCGCACATGCCATGGGATGAGACAGAACTGTGGTCCGCCCCATTCAACCCCGACACCTCCACGCTAGGCGCGCCAACCAGGGTAGCCGGCGGCGAATCGACATCGATCTTCCAGCCCGAATGGGGCCCGGACGGTTTGCTCTACTTCATTTCGGACCGGACCGATTGGTGGAATCTGTACCGGCAGACCCCGGCGGGAGAGCTCGAAAATATCTGCCCGATCGAGGCTGAATTCGGATACCCGCAGTGGCTGTTCGGATTTACGAAATATACCTTCCTCGCATCAAATGCGATCTTAACAAGCTACAAAATAGCAGGACAGGCAAAGTTGGGCCTCATCAACCCGGTTGAAAGGACAATCCACGAAATCGACAATCCTTTCACAACCTTTGAAAACCCTTCGATGCGTGCAGATAACAGCCAAACCGCATGGTTCTTCGCCGGATCGCCAGGGCATCTTCCCGCGCTGTGCCGCTTCAGAATGGAGGATGGCAAGGCAGAAAAAGCCCTTGACCTATTTGACACTGAACTCGATCCGGCTCAAATTTCCCGCCCCCAACAAATTGAATTCGAAAATCGCCTGGGGTCAAAGTCCTACGCGTTCTTCTACCCACCCAACAACGACCGATTCGAGGCACCACCAGACCAGAAACCACCGCTGATCGTCATGAGCCACGGTGGACCAACATCTTCGGCAAGGCCTCATCTGGACCTGGAAACCCAATACTGGACCAGCCGGGGGTATGCCGTGGCTGATGTGGACTACTCGGGCTCCGTCGGTTATGGACGCGCTTACCGCGATCGACTGAAGTACCGGATGGGCCAGGTCGATGTGGACGATTGCATCCAGGCCGCAAGGCATCTTGTCAAAGCCGGTGTCGTCGATGAACGCCAGCTATTAATTCGCGGCAGCAGCGCGGGAGGCTATGTGACCCTCTGTGCGCTGACATTTTACGACCTGTTCACTGCGGGCAGCTGCTATTATGGGATTGCCGATCTCGAGATCCTGGCTCAACATACGCACAAATTTGAGGCGCATTACCTGGACACGCTGGTAGGCCCCTATCCGGAGAGGAAAGATTTATATGTGGAACGGTCCCCGATCCACCACTCCGATGATCTGAATTGCCCGTTGATCCTCATGCAGGGGCTGGAAGATGATGTTGTCTCCCCCGAGCAATCTGCGATCATGGTCGCCGCACTCGATAGGCAAGGAATCGCCCACGCATATCTAACTTTTGAGAACGAGGCGCATGGCTTCAAACGCACCGAAACGATCCGGACCGCTTTAGAGACTGAAGATTATTTCTTCCGGTACGTGCTGGGCATCCCTCTCGACGATGCAGTGGCAGCGGTGAAGATTAAGCATCGATGATGAAGATGTGCCCGGGCGAGCGGGCTCTGGTGTGGTTCGTGATCCTGCCTGATTCTACGAAAGCCTCCAGATTGCTATTACGGAAAAACGTGCACGTATTCCTCAATCGCGTCCGATCGTTCCGTAGAATAGCGCAAGCGGTTCAATCGATTCGTTCTTGATGCCGTGGGCCGCCTCTAACCGTCTAACGGCTTGCTGCGCTTGCTCCTCCGAGCGTGCGTGGATGACTGCTATTGCATCTCCAGCTTCTACCTCGTCGCCGACATTGTGGAGGACCTCGATCCCAACGGCGTGATCGATCGCGTCTCCTTTTTTCGCTCTCCCGGCACCCAGTTCCATCGCGGTTAGACCCACTTCTCTCGCGTGAATTTGATGGATGTATCCGCTTGTCCCCGCCGTCAGTTCAACCTTCACAGGTGCAGACGGAAGTTTCGATAGATCTTCCAGCACACTCACATCTCCCCCCTGAGCGTCAACGAGCTGTATGAATTTTTTTAATGCCGATCCGTCTTCCAGGGCGCCCTCGGCAGCCGCGCGCGCCTGCGGAAAGTCCTCGAATCTCCCGGATAACAAAAGCATATTGCTCGCAAAGACCAGGCTGTGTTCACGAAAATCGCCCGGACCACCACCATGCAATGTGTTTACCGCTTCTTTAACCTCCAATGCGTTCCCTACAGCGACGCCCAGAGGTTGATTCATATCTGAAAGCAGCGCGATTACCTGCCGTTCAGCGTGGACGCCGATTTCGACCATCAGGCGCGCCAGTTCTTCTCCATCGTCGAGGTCCTGCATAAACGCCCCCAGACCTACCTTTACATCCAGCACGATCGCGTCGGCTCCACCGGCGATCTTTTTGCTCATCACAGAAGAGGCGATTAACGGGATCGAGGGGACGGTCCCGGTCACATCACGAAGCGCGTACAACTTCCCGTCGGCGGGAGCCAGGACAGCCGTTGGCCCGGAGAGCACAATCCCGATCTCGGCCAACTGGCGCTTGAACCCGCGTGTGTCCAGGTTGATATCATAGCCCGGGATCGACTCCATCTTATCCAGCGTCCCACCAGTGAAGCCAAGCCCGCCGCCCGACATTTTGCCGACCGGCACGCCGCATGCTGAGACAATCGGCGCAACAACCAGCGTTGTCTTATCGCCCACCCCACCGGTCGAATGCTTGTCGAGGGCGACATCGACGACATCGGAGAGATCCAACTGGTCTCCGGATTGCGCCAGCGCCATGGTGAGATCCGACGTCTCGCGCGCATCCATGCCCTGCAGCAGGACCGCCATCGACCAGGCTGCAACTTGATAATCGGGAATATCACCTCGCGTAAAGCCTTCGATGAAGAAGTGAATCTCATCTGTAGTGAGCGATCCACCGTCGCGTTTCTTGGTAATGATATCTACTGCGCGCATAATACCCTCCTCTTAAAATTATAACGCCGGACGATCCCCAGTGTATACGCAACAATTGCCTGCTATAATTCCCCAACCTTCTTGCCGTCTGAAAGGATCGCAATGACCAAAGTTGACCAGATCCTCATTGCCAGCAGCATCGTCACCATGGACCCGACCTACCGGGTCGTGCACGATGGCGCGTTGGCGATCAAAGCGGACAGCATTGCCGCAGTCGATGAGCGGGAGAAGATTCTAAGTGTTTACAGCACTGAGAACGTTGTCGACTTTGGCAACCTGACGATCATGCCCGGGCTGGTCAATGCGCACACGCATGTCCCGATGAGCCTGCTGCGCGGCTTGGCCGATGACATGCGCCTGGATGTCTGGCTGCTCGGCTACATGATGCCTGTTGAGCGGAAATTTGTTTCACCCGAATTCTGCCGATTGGGCACGATGCTTTCCTGTGCTGAAATGATCCGGAGCGGTATCACCAGCTTTGCCGACATGTACTATTTTGAGGATACCGTCGCCGAAGCGACCGCCCTCGCCGGGATGCGCGCGGTGTGCGGGCAGACCGTGCTGAAATTCCCTGCTCCCGATGCCGATTCATTCGAGGACTCTCTGGCCTCCGCTGCGAACTTCATTAAAAAATGGAAAGGGCACGATCTGATCATCCCGTCCGTCGCGCCGCATGCTGCCTACACCGCGACGCAGGAGATTCTCGCCGCCTGTGCGGAACTGGCGATCAAGCACGACATCCCGCTGCACATCCACATCGCCGAGACCCAGAACGAAGTCGAAGAGTGGCGCGAGAATTATGGCATGCCGGTCGTGCCCTGGGTGAAAAAGCTGGGCGTCCTCGACGCGAAGATCATCGCCGCACATTGCGTGCATATCGACGAAGGCGAAATGCACACCCTCGAGCACGCTGAAGCCGGCGTTGCCCACAACCCTTCCAGCAATCTCAAGCTCGCCTCGGGCTTCGCGCCTATCTCAGACATGTTGGATATCGGACTGAACGTCGGCATCGGGACCGATGGTCCGGCCTCAAACAACGATCTCGATATGTTCGATGAAATGCGCCTCGCTTCGTTCATCGCCAAGGCTGTGACGAACGATCCGACTGCACTGCCTGCCCGCAAGACTTTTGAGATGGCCACGATCATGGGCGCCCGTGCGCTGCACATCGACGATCTCACCGGATCGCTGGAGGCGGGTAAACGTGCTGACTTGATCGTTGTCGATCTGCATACCACCCACAACCTGCCCCATTTCGATCACGACCCCAATGCGATCTACTCACGCATCGTCTATGCCACCAAAGCGACGGATGTGACCGATGTGATAGTTAATGGACAATGGTTGATGCGCGATCGCAGCCTGCTCACGCTGCAGGAGGACGTGCTCTACGAGCAGGCAGAGCAGTATGCCCGGGAGATTGATGCTTTCCTGCTCGAACGTGAGGGGTCCGTGCTGTCCAAGCTCATCGCAATTGGCGGCGCAGAACAAGAACAGAGCTACGAAGTGCAAATCAAAGTCCGTTTGCCCGATCCCGCCGGTGTTAAGGCCAAGCTTGATGAGGGTGTTTTCGAGGTGGTTCGCACCGCCCACTACCACGAATACGACACCTATTTTTCATTCCCTGACCCGGAAAAAGCCCGCCTGCGCTACCGGGAAGATGAATTCGTTGACGCAAACGACGAGGTGTTCAACGTCCGGGCGCGATTGACCTTGACGGGTCCCGCCGCCGAACGTGAGTATCCAAATTCGGTCCTGCTCTCACGCTCACGCTTCATTGCACCGGCCAGATACACCCCGCGCTTCTACAGAGAATATTTTAAACCTTCATCGGAAATATCGATCCATAAAGACCGTCTGCGATGGCTTGTGCGCTACGAAAGCCTCGAGTTCTTCATCAACATCGACGAGATCCAAAAACCCTATATCGAGGGGTTTTTCCTGGAGATCAAGAGCCGCACATGGTCGCGCAAAGACGCCGAGCGCAAAGCAGAACTGATCTCAAAAATATTGGAAACGCTCGACGTTGGAGATGCCGAAGCGCTGACGGTCGAATATCCTGATTACGTGAGGGATCGAGCCAGATAGACTTGGCCCCGGGGCTCAGCCGCCATCTTCACCGGCGGTCCCATCGGGGTAGAAACGCTGCTTCCACTCGTAAAGCCGGTTAAGCGCCTCAAGAGGCGAGAGCACGTCGAGGTCAAGCTTTTTCAATTCATCCATGAGAGGTCCTTGCTCGGGGAAAAGCCTCAGCTGTTCAGCATCGCCGGCGCGTGTGATCGTCGGGCCGCCCGTTTCCATTTCGAATTGAGCCAGGATCTCCTGTGCCCGGTTGATGACCGGGCGCGGCAGCCCTGCCAATTCGGCGACGTGGATCCCGTATGACTTATCCGCCCCGCCGCGCGTGATTTTGTGCAAAAAGACGACCTCCCCGCCCTCTTCTGATACAGCGACATTGTAGTTCCGCACCCCGGGCAGCATCGCCGACAGACTGGTCAACTCGTGGTAGTGCGTGGCGAACAACGTCCTCGACCGCAGCCGGGGATGGTTGTGAACGTACTCAACGACTGCCCAGGCGATCGAGACCCCATCGTACGTGCTCGTACCCCGCCCGATTTCATCCAGAATCAGCAGGCTGCGCGGGGTTGCATTGTGCAGGATGTTGGCAGTTTCGACCATCTCAACCATAAATGTCGATTGACCAGCGAAGATTTCATCCTGAGCGCCGATGCGTGTGAATATCCGGTCAACCAACCCGATCCTGGCTGCAGCCGCAGGGACAAAGCTTCCCATTTGAGCCATCAAAACGATTAACGCTACCTGGCGAAGATAGGTCGACTTACCACTCATATTCGGCCCGGTAATGATGCGGATGCGCTCGCCTTCCTCAAGCAGGATATCATTCGGAATAAACCGCCGCCCCACAAGCTGCTCCTCGACGACAGGATGACGCCCATCCTCGATTTCAAGGCATTGATTCGGGAACAGCTCGGGGCGCACGTAGTTTTTATTTGCTGCCACCTCAGCGAGCGCGGCGACGGCGTCAAAACGCGCCATCGCACGGGCCGCAGCGATGAGACGCTGCGTGTCTTCTGAAACCGTGCGGCAGATCTCATGGAAGAGACGCGTCTCAATCGCCCGGATCGCGTCTTCCGCCGAGAGAACTTTCGCCTCATAATCCTTCATTTCCGGTGTAATATAGCGCTCGGCGTTGACAAGCGTCTGCTTACGGATGTATTCCTCAGGGACGCTCCCGGTGTTTGCTTTGGTAACCTCGATGTAATAGCCAAATACCTTGTTAAAGCCTACTTTAAGGCTCTTTATCCCTGTCCGCTCACGCTCGACTTTTTCGAGATCCGCGATCCACTTGCGGGCATGCTCGGAAGATTCGATGACTTCGTCGAGCTCTTCAGAAAATCCAGGCTTGATGACACCGATGTTCCCCAGCGTTGCCGGAGGATCATCCTCAATCGCCCGGGTCAGGAGATCAAAAACTGCCTGGCATGGATCCAGGTCATCCACGTGTTGCTCGAATACCCTGACTCCGGCCTGTGCCTCGATCTTCGATCTCAAATCGGGGAGGCGCGCGAGGTTCTCGCGCAAGACAGTTAGGTCCCTGGGTCTGGCAACCCCTGCAGCGATGCGATTCGCCAATCGCTCGAGATCATGAAAGCCCTTTAATTCCGCGCGGATCTCGGCCCGCCAGAGGCCTCCATCAAAGAACAGGGTTACCTGATCCAGGCGTTCTTCGATCTGGTCAATGGCAAGCAACGGTTCATTGAGCCATTGCTGCAGCAGCCTGCGCCCCATTGGGGTGACCGTCTCGTCCAGCACATCGAACAGCGATCCCCGGCGGGTGTCCCCACGCAACGTCGCTGTCAGTTCGAGATTTCGCCGTGTTTCAGCATCCAGCACCATGAAATCATCGAGCGAATACCTTGAAAGCGTCGTGAGCAGGTGTAGGGCGGACTGCTGCGAGCGCGCCAGATAATCAATCAGCGCGCCGGCGGCTCGAACTGCCAGAGAAAAGCCCCCTAATCCAAATCCATCGAGAGTTGCGGCGCCGAAGTGCTCCTTTAATTTTTCTGCGGCGCGCACTTCCTCAAAACGCCACGATTCCGTCGTGCTGGTGTTGCCAGCCCAGATTGATTCAACCGAGTAATCATCGGGGACCAGAACTTCGGCAGGAGCAAGCCTGACCAGTTCGCTCTCAAGAAGGGATTCGATGTCATGATCTTCAAATTGTCCCGCCGAGAACTCACCGGTGCTGATATCCGCGTATGCCAGACCCAATTTCGGTCCATCCTGAATGACCGCCAGCAGGTAGTTACTGTGATCGCCTTTGAGCAGCGCTGGTTCGAGCACGGTGCCCGGTGTGATGACCCTAACAACCTCTCGTGGAAATAGGCCCTTCACAGGCCCATCCCCGATTTGCTCGCAGATCGCCACGTGAAAACCACGCTCAACCAACTTAGCGATATAGCCGTCCGCGGCGTGATGCGGGATACCTGCCATCGGTACGCGATCGCCCTTGGCGACGTTGCGGGAGGTCAAGACGATGTCGAGCACTTCCGCAGCCGTCTTGGCATCCTCGTCAAAGGTCTCATAGAAATCGCCCAGCCGGAAGAAGAGGATGGCGTCCGGGTAATCACTCTTTATTTCGAGATATTGCTTGCGAATAGGTGTTAGTTTCCCGCTCATGCACAGGCATTCTAAGTGAGCCAATTCAAATCGACAAGCCCGAAGCAATCAGCAGAAAACCGGCGTATCTCCAATTGAGTTTATGCATAAAATCCCGGCGGTTCTCTATGATATACTCGCCCCATGACACACAGCATCGCAGTTGATTTTGGCGGCACAAATATTCGTGCGGCTTATTTTCCAAACCCCGAGCCGCCTCCAGAAAAACAGGTCAAGATACCTACCGAGTCGCAGGCGGGTCCTGAACATGTCATCGAGAGACTTGTAAGCGCCATCGAACAAGTCATGCCCGCTGATCGCGAGGGGATACGCGTCGGGATTGGCTCTCCCGGCCCTCTCGATCCGAGCACGGGCATAATCTTCAAGGCGCCAAATTTAATGGGCTGGTCAAACATCCCGCTGAGAGACAAGCTCGAGCAGCGTTTAGATTGCCCGGTTTATCTGGGCAATGATGCCAACGTAGCGGCACTCGGTGAATGGAAGTTCGGGGCTGGAAAAGGGAACGCACACGTTATCTACCTCACGATTAGCACGGGCATCGGAGGCGGCGTGATCGCGAACAATCAACTGCTGCTTGGAGCGCGGGGGCTGGCCGCCGAACTGGGGCACATCACGATGAGACCCGGGGGAGCGATTTGCGGGTGCGGGGTACACGGTCACATCGAGGCACTCGCCTCTGGTACAGCGATCGCGCGCACCGCTGTCGAGAGGATCGGCGCCGGCGCAGAAACTTCGCTGCGGGAAATATATGAATCCTCTGGCGAGGTGAGCGCTGCAGCCGTCGGTGCAGCGGCCCAGTCAGGCGACGCCTTCGCGATTGAGCTTGTCACTGAGGCCGGGACGTTGATCGGCCACCTGCTCGCAGACCTCGCGCACATCTTCAACCCACAGGTGTTTGTCCTCGGCGGAGGGGTCTCACAGCTCAGTGATTTGCTCTTCGAGCCGGTCAGGACTTCATTCGCCGATCATCTCATGGATCCGGCATACGGCGAGGATGTTCGCATCCTTCCGGCTGCTCTTGGAGATGACGCCGGCCTGGTAGGCGCAATCGTGCTGGCGAACCAGGCATGAACAAGGCAGGCTGCACATTCAAGCCCCCTATCCTGTTAATCCTGGCCGCACTTCTTCTCGGCGGCTGTGCGGCGCAAGCGGATCCCCATCGGAAACTTATCTACGGGCTTACCCTCTCGCCCTCCGGAATTGACCCACACATCAACGCCTCCGCCGAACTGGGCATCCCGCTCCGCTCGGTTTATGACACGCTCATTTTTCTCGATCCGGTAACCGGTGAGTTCGTCCCGGGGTTGGCGACAGCCTGGTCCATTTCTGAAGATGGGAAGCGGTACACATTTGAACTGCGGGATGACGTCGTCTTTCATGATGCCACACCATTCGACGCCGCTGCGGTAAAAGCAAATATCGATTACGTGCTGAACGCCGATCACCATTCACAGAAGGCTGCGGCCTTACTCGGTCCGATCACTTCCGTCGATGTGATCGCCCCTGATGTGGTTGTTTTCAACTTAGAGGAACCATTTGCGCCCCTGCTTGATTCGCTTTCACAGGTTTATCTCGGGATGGCTTCTCCCCAAGCCCTGGAACGCTGGGGGGCTTCCGAGTATCAATTTCACCAGGTTGGCACCGGCCCATATCGTTTCGTCGAATACATACCGAATGACCGGATTCTTCTGGAGCGTTTCGACGGTTACGATTGGGCTACGGAGATCTACCGCGAGCCACATGCCGGTTACCGAGAGATTGAGTTCCGTTTCTTCGAAGATCTCGCCACGCGCGCAATTGCATTAGAAAGCGGAAACGTAGACATTCTCGGCGAGATCCCGCCGATGGATGCGCAGCGGCTTTCGAGCAGCGGAGAATTCTCAATGCATCCTGTGCCGATCCCGGGACAGCCGCTTCAATACCTGTTCAACACAAAGAATGAGCCGACCGATGACGTTCGGGTTCGGACAGCATTGATCCACGCCGTCGATCGGCAGATGATCGTCGAGACGGTCTTTATGTCCACCTCGCCCGTCGCGCTCGGTCCCTTATCTGCCGAAGGCTTTGGGCACTTGCTGAGCACCAATCAGCTCGCTTACGATCTAACGAGCGCGCAGGAGCTGATGAGAGAGGCAGGCTGGATCGCCGATCAAGAAGGCGTCCTTCGTGATAAGGACAATACCGCGATGGAGCTTACCATCATCGCGCCAAGTTGGGGCTCAAATCCGGACGTTGCACAGCTTGTCAAAGTCGCCTGGGAAGCGTTAGGCGCAGAAGTCACGCTGCAGATCGCGCCAGGCTTTGGCCCTCTACGGGAGGCACAAGCTTCCGGTAACTATCACGCCATCGGAATCAATTTCTTCGGGACAGACCCCGATATTCTGCGCCCGATGTTCACTTCGACTGGCCTATACAACTGGAGTGGCTATGCGAATAACGAGTTGGACAACAGCCTGCGGCTTGCCGCCCAGTCTTCCCTCGACCCTGTCCAGCGTCAGCGCTTGTACCAGAAAAGCATCGAGCACATCACCACCCAGGCGCTGGTTTTACCGATACGCGATTACGTCAATCTCGTTATCGCTGACAACGACATCGCTGGTCTGAGATACTCGGCGCCCGGATGGTTCCCGCTTCTCATCGAACTCAAACCCACTTCCTGATCGACATCGCAAAGAGGGTTTTTGAAGGCCTGCTGACCGCATGGATCGCGGTCACATTGACGTTCTTCGCGCTCCGTGCCGCCACTGGTGATCCCGTCTCGAGCCTGCTTTCGCAAGGGCTGGCAACCGTCGAACAAGCGCAAGCGCTGCGGACCGCGTTAGGACTTGATCAACCGCTTACCATTCAATACCTGGATTTCATCGCCGGTCTCTTCAAAGGGGATCTCGGGCTGTCGCTATACACGAGCCAGCCAGTCGACCAGATCATCCTGCAGCAACTTCCTTCCACCGCCGAACTTGCCCTGAGCGGTTTGATCTCTGGTGTGTTGCTCGGATTCTTCCTGGGCACAACCGCAGCCTGGAAGCGGGATCACTGGACCGGGAAACTCGCCTCTTCACTCTCTGGACTATCCACCTCCGTGCCGGTCGCATTCATCGCTATCCTGGCCCTGCTGCTTGTGGGGATGCTCGGTCAGCAGACCACCGGCAACTTGAACTTCCTTGGCTACTCAGGCCTGCTGCCGGCACTCGTGCTCGGGATAACGACCGCCGGACCGATCGCAAAGGTCATCGAATCGGGCCTGATCGAAAGTCTGCAGTCCGAATACATCCACGCCGCCATGGCGCGCGGCTATCAGAAAGATCTGAGACTGCTCTGGCACGCGCTCCGGCCGGCGCTTCCCCCGGTGGTCTCCCTCTCGGCGCTGGAAGCTGCCTACTTATTCTCAGGGACTGTCGTGACGGAGACTGTGTTCTCAAGGCCAGGTCTCGGGCGTCTGCTTCTGCGCTCGATCCTGGAGGGCGATTTTCCAATCGCCCAGGGCCTCGTTGTGGTGGCGGCGATCTTCTACACGCTCAGCCATCTCGGAGCGGATCTAATTGCCATGCTGCTCGACCCGCGTCTGCGAGATACGACATGACCGGCCGAATCACCATAATCATCTCATCTTTCTGGGTCGTGGCAGTCATCCTTCTGGCGATCTTCGGACCGCTGGCAGCGCCGGCCGACCCATTCAGCCCGGTCGGTGAACCGCTCTTATCACCGCTTGAGCATGGACCGATGGGCACCGATGCACTTGGTCGGGATCTCTGGTCCCGCATCCTTTACGGCGCGCGGCAGAGCTTGAGCGCGGCACTGCTCGCCACCACGCTGACTGTCTCAATCGGGACAACCCTCGGGCTCATCGCGGTGCTCTACACATCCTGGCTCGGAGGCATCATATTAACGCTGGCGAACGCCGCGCTCGCCATCCCTGGTTTGCTGTTAGCGATGTTGTTTGTAGCGGCGATGGGACCGGGCTATCTCACCGTCATACTGGCGATCGGCCTAGGGGGTGCGCCGGGATTCATCCGATTGTCCCGCAGCATTTTCGCTCAAATCGCCGATGAAGGTTATGTCGATGTCGCCAGAGCGCTGGGAGCAGGAAAACTGCGCATCGCCCGGAACCACATACTGCTCAACGCGCAAGGACCGCTGCTCTCCTTGGCAACGACGCATTTCGCGTGGGCCTTTATGGGCATCACAACACTTACTTTCCTGGGACTGGCAGGAGATCCGTCCATCCCGGAATGGGGCGTGATCATGAACTCTGGGCGCGCTTTCCTGATCGATGCACCCTGGCTGGCGGTTGTGCCGGGCGCGTTGATCAGCCTCACCATACTTGCTGTCCACCACCTCGGGCTTGAGCTTACTGACCGATTCCGACCACGCGGCTAAGTTCAGATACAGCACGTTGACCAGAGCGTCATGACTCTGGTATGCTCAGACCATGTTCGAGCCCTTCTACCTTCTACTTGTGGTTGCACTCCTGTTTGACTTCCTGAACGGGTTTCACGACAGCTCCAACATCGTGGCAACCGTAATCTCATCACGCGCCCTGCATCCCAGGGTGGCACTGCTTCTCGCCGCCCTGGCTGAATTTGTCGGCCCGTTCATCTTTGGCGTCGCAGTTGCGACGACGATCGGCAATGAACTGCTCATGGAAAGCGCCTTAAATATCAACGTAATCATCGCAGCTTTAGTCTCAGCCGTGGTCTGGAACCTGCTGACCTGGTATGCGGGCATACCATCCTCTTCATCTCACGCCCTCCTGGGCGGTCTGCTCGGAGCGGCGATCCTTTCAACTGGCGGCTTTGAGATCGTCAAGCTGCCGGGCTTACTCAAGATCGTGCTCGCCCTGCTCCTATCCCCGATTGCTGGCCTGGCAGTTGGGTTCATCGTGATGCGGCTGACCCTGTGGCTCGTTCGGAACGCCAGCCCTCGCATCGACGTAGTTTTTAAGAAAGCCCAGGTGTTGACCCTGATCGGGTTGGCTCTCAGTCACGGTACGAACGATGCTCAAAAGACCATGGGGGTAATCGCTTTAGGCCTTTTTCTTTCCGGCAGGACAGCCCAATTCTTTATCCCCCTGTGGGTCATCGCCGTGAGTGCTGGCGCAATTGCGGTTGGCACCGCGTTTGGCGGCTGGCGGTTGATACGCACGCTGGGGGGGAAGATATTTCGAATCCGCCCGATACACGGCTTCACCTCGCAAATCGCCGGAGCCGGCGTGATCCTTGGCGCTTCACTGCTGGGCGGCCCGGTAAGCACAACCCAGGTCATGAGCTCTTCCATTATGGGGGTCGGGGCGGCACAGCGGGTGAATATGGTCCGATGGAACGTGCTTCGTGATATGGTCACAGCATGGCTGCTGACGATCCCGCTCACGGCCGGCATGGCGGCGCTAGTGCTGCTGTTGATCAAATATGTGATCAAGCTCTAGTCAGTCTGAACGCTCTACATCCCCGCTTAACCAATTCCTGACGAGCGCAACGATCTCCTGCAATGTGCCTTCTCCGGGTGTAAACCAATAGATTTCAGGTTCTAGACGCCGGAACCAGTTGTCCTGCCGCCGTACGAACTGGCGTGTCAACCGTTGGATCTTGGCTACCGCCGTATCCAGGTCATACTTTCCCTGCAGGTACGCTGCGATCTGCCGGTATCCGATCGCTGATAACGCCGACGATTCAGGATCGGCTCCCCGGGCGATCAAATTTGAGACCTCCTCGACCAGGCCAGACGACAGCATCGCCTCAATCCGCTCATCGATCCTGTCGTACAGCTCGGCACGATCACGCCTGAGACCGAGCAGCAGGAAAGAATAGTCCGGGGGTGTTTTCCTGCGCTGTTTACTCGGGATTGCGCCGGTGACATGATGGATCTCCAGCGCGCGGATGACCCTTCGGACATTGCGCTCATCGATCCGTTCGGCAGTATCAGGATCGATCTCCTGCAACCTGGCATGCAGGGCCGCCTCACCTTGCGTCGAAGCCAGTTCCCGCAAACGCGCCCGAAAACCAGGCTCATCCGCTTTTGGAGGCGGCTGCCATCCTTCGACCAGTGCGACGAGATATTGACCGGTCCCGCCAACTAAGAGCGGTATTTTTCCGGCCGAGTGCATCTCGGCGATCGTCCCCTTGACCATGTCGAGGTAACCGCTCAACGACCAGCGCTCCGAGGGCTCGGCGACATCGATGAGGTGGTGTGCGATGCCACCCATTTCAGCGCGAGACGGCTTTGCAGTGCCGATGTCCATGCCGCGGTAGAGCAGCCGGGAATCCACCGAAATGATCTCAGCGCCGATCGCCCTCGCCAGATCGATGGAAAGTTCGGTTTTTCCTACCGCAGTCGCCCCCAACAAGACGATCACCGGACGCCGGGGAGTCATTCAAGGCTATCCAAACAAACGATATCCTCGTAGTGGGTAAATCGTTCGATCTGGCGGGACGGGGTGCATTCAATCGCAATCAGGTCGAACTGGAATGGCTTATCAAGCAATGATTTAAGCTCGAGATAGCGGCACCCCGCTCGATATAAGCGAATCTGTTTCCGACTGCTCAAACTCTCCTCCGGCGAGCCAAAAAGGTCCGAGCTGCGCGTCTTGACCTCTACGAAAACTATCCTTCCATCTCTTTCCGTGATCACATCGATCTCGCCCTCCCAGACCCTGAAATTGCGCTCGATCACGCGGTACCCGTTGCGCAGCAAGAAGCGTACGGCTTGTTCCTCGCCCCAGGACCCGAGAGCCTGAACCATTGTGTCGTCCCCCATAGTTTAAACTCGACCCATATTCCAAGCGTGATCCTATGTCTGCTGGAATGAATCGTCAAGTGAAATTTGCCGGAAAATCGATTTGCATCTTTGCTCGTAATGTGCGTTAATGGCGCTTCGCTTGATCATGGCAAACAGGGCAATTGGGCTTAACCCTGATCGAAAATGCGGTGAGCCGTCAAATTCACATGATCGATTCTGCGCACACAGATGTGTGCGGGAGCATATGTAGTTGACATCACTGCATTAATGAGTATAGAATTTTCCATACTCGTCAAAGGGCTACGCCCGGGATCGGTACTTCGGTCCACGCCCATCACAGGAAAAGGAGGAGCGCCCCGCCAATACACATTGTCCCGTCTATTGCATTTCTTCGCCCATACACATCAATCTGAAACAATCTTGAGGAGGAAGAAGCTATGAAACGCACGTTTATTGTGCTCTCTGCATTAATACTCGCCGCGCTGGTGTTGTCCGCGTGCGGCGGTGGTGCAGCAGAGTTCGTCTGCGAAGACGAAATCGGTTGTGTTGATTATGCACCGGGAGATCCCGTTCGGATCGCCTCTGCGCTAGTAATTTCAGGTCCCAACACGGACCTGGGCACTGACTCGCAGTACGGTGTCGAGATCGCCATGGAATTCCGCGAGGAGATCCTCGGCCATCCGATCGAACTGCAGGCAGAGGATGACGGCTGCAGCGCGGAAGGTGGGCAGACTGCAGGACAGAAAATCGTCTCTGACCCCTCGATCGTCGCGGTCGTTGGCACAAGCTGCTCCGGCGCTGGCGTTCCTATGTCGCAGGTTATCTCCGACGCCGGCTACGTGATGGTCTCGCCCTCGAACACGGCGCCTTCGCTGACCGATCCTGACCAGGCGTTCAACCCTGGTTATCTGCGGACGGCTCACAATGATAAAGTCCAGGGCCGCGCCATGGCGACGTTCGCGCTTGAGGAACTCGGCGTGACGACCGCTGCAGCCATCCACGATGGCGACCCCTACACCGAAGGCCTCGCCCGTGTGTTCGCCGATTCTTTTGAAGAGATGGGCGGCACGATCGTCGATTTCACTGCGGTCAACAAGGGTGATACGGACATGCGCCCGGTGCTGACCTCGGTCGCCGCTGCCGGACCTCCAGAGTTCATTTACTACCCCGTTTTCACGGCTGAAGGCGGTTTCCTGACCAAGCAGGCGAAAGAAGTCGCCGGGCTTGAGGACGCCACCCTGGCTGCTGCAGACGGCATGATCTCCGACGCCGCTCTCGATGCAGTTGGCGAAGCCGGCGAAGGGATGTACTTCTCCGGACCGGACCTGAGCTTCTCGGGCGCCATCTACGAAAGCTTCATCGCAGCCTACAACGACAAATACGGCACGGACCCGATCTCGGTCTTCCACGCGCACGCCTTTGACGCCGCCAACATGATCTTCGACTGCGTCGAGGAAGTTGCCCTGCAGGATGAAGATGGCACACTGCACGTTGGTCGTCAGGCAATGCGTGACTGCCTATACGCGACGTCAGGCTTCCAGGGCATCACCGGCACGTTGACATGTGATGAGTTTGGCGACTGCGCCGATCCCAAGATCTCGGTATCTCAGATCCAGGGCGGCGAGTATGTGAGGATCTGGCCGTAATTGTGTAGAACCGTCTTTAGAGACAGCGATTAGGGGAACGATTACGGTCTTCCTACGGGATGGGCTCCCGGAGGGTATCTCTTGGAGCTCATCCCTACCCCCTTAAACGCGGAGAGTGAAATGCGAGCAAAACTCCAAGACACCGACATTATCGGAATTATTCTCTGGATTTTCAGGGCTGTTATCCTCGTTCTGGTTGTGTGGGGGACGATTGCAGCCCTGCTTGACAATCCGTATTCCACGAGACAGTGGTTGGATTTCATCGTTTTTGGTATCGCCCAGGGCAGCATGTACGCACTCATTGCTATCGGGTACACGCTCGTTTATGGTGTGCTGTTTATGATCAACTTTGCCCATGGCGAGTTTTTTATGTCGGGCGTGATGACCGCCACGGTCTTCCTGGCTGGCCCGATGGCCGCGTCTGGTTTCCTCAACCGCAACCCGATTTTGAGTTTGCTGATCATCACGCTTGTGTCGATGGCGGTATCGGTCCTTGTGGCTGTCGTCACGGAGCGCATTGCGTACAAGCCACTGCGAAAAGCGCCGCGCCTCGTCCCGCTGATCACCGCGATCGGGGCATCTTTCTTCTGGCAGTATTTCTTCCGTGGGCTGTTCGGGTCAGAGGTAAAACCCTTCCCGCAGCTCGAAATCCTGACCGGCACGATACCGTTTCTGGGAACCGACATCCTCAAGACGCATGTCGTCGTCATCATCGTGACGATCATCATGCTCGTCGGCTTGAACTTCTTCATCATGCGCACCAAGATTGGTAAAGCGATTCGTGCAGTTGCTGAAGATAAAGACGTCGCCGCCTTGATGGGCATCGATGTCGACCGCACCGTGACGATAACCTTCGCTACCGGGGCGGCGATGGCCGGTGTCGCCGGCGTCCTCTTCGCCCTTGTATTCCGGCAGGTGCATTTCTTCATGGGCTTCATCCCCGGCATCAAGGCCTTCACCGCCGCGGTCCTGGGCGGGATTGGGAGTGTTCCCGGAGCAGCGATCGGCGGGTTCTTCCTGGGCATGTTCGAGAGCGTCGGACCAGCCCTCTTCCTTGAAGGGCTCGGGATCCCGGCTCCCCATCAACTTAAAGACGTGATCGCGTTCACGATGCTGGTCTTCGTGCTCATCTTCAGACCGCAGGGCATCCTCGGTGAACGCTTGAGCGAAGAGAAAGCGTGAGGTGAGGTATGGCTAAAACATCGATGAACGACCTCAGAATACCTCTCCGGTTGGGCTTGATCGCAGGCGGCATCTCGCTTGGCTTGAGCGCCATCGGTATGGTTGCGTTGTTCGGGCAGCGAGAGTTGGTGACAAACGTATTGACGCTCGGAGAGGTCATCCTGCTCGCGGCGCCGCTTCTTCTGGCATACATGTCCGCCCGGCAAGCTCCGGAAGCGAAAGCCATCTCAGCGATCCTGTACGGCCTCATCACCGGGATCGTTGCGGCGCTGCCGTTGGTCGCCCTGATTGTCGCAGCCTCAACACTGGATCTCAGGCAATTCTTGCCAAATGTCTCGCCAGCTTTGATCGAGCTCTTGACCTTTAATCAAGGCGTCATCGCCGGCAGCCTGATCCTGACCGGGGTGTTCGCGGCGACGGGGGTGCTCGCAGCGATCGCCTATAACCTTCCTGACCAGATCCGCTCGCCGCTGTCCAGCGGCCTGCTCTGGACGCTCACGATCGGTCTGTTCTCCGAAATCCTGTCAAACCGGCTGAGAGCGTTTTTCGGCTCCGGGATCAACCAGATCCTTTTCGACGGGAAAGCCTTGAATCCGTTCGCGGCGCTGGCGCTCTTCATCGTGATCACCGTGATTGCGGCGTTCTGGGGCCGTCGCAAGGAAACTGTCCAGGAGCAGATTTCATCGCTGCCCCCTGCCCGACAGCGAAACCTCCGGCTCGCGTCGATCGCAGCCGGAGTCGTCCTCTTGCTGATCCTGCCGCTGATCCTCGGGACCTATCTCTCCGAGGTCATTAACAATGTGGGCATCTTCGCCCTGATGGGACTTGGATTGAACATCGTCGTCGGCTTCGCCGGCTTGCTCGACCTTGGCTATGTGGCCTTCTTCGCGATCGGCGCCTATTCCATGGCGGTTTTCACATCAAATGGCTCGTTAGGCATCAGCGATCTCACATTCTGGAGCGCGCTGCCGTTCTGCGTTGCAATCTCGGCGTTTTTTGGCTTGATGCTCGGGCTCCCGGTTTTACGCATGCGGGGGGACTACCTCGCCATCGTCACGCTGGGTTTTGGCGAGATCATCCGCATCCTGGCACTATCCGACATGCTCAAACCGGTCATCGGCGGTGCCCAGGGAATTTTGCAGATCCCTAAACCGCCGTTCTTCGGCACCTCACTCGTGCAGCCTGAACAGCTCTACTACGTGATTCTGGCAGGCTGTCTGCTGGCCGCCTTCGTCTCCTGGCGGCTGAGCGAATCCCGCCTTGGCCGGCAGTGGATGGCGATGCGTGAGGACGAAGACGTCGCCGAGGCGATGGGCATCACGCTGGTCAGCACAAAACTGCTGGCATTCAGCATCGGGGCCGCGTTCTCTGGCTTGTCCGGAGCGATCTTCGCCAGCAAACTGACCTCCATCTTCCCGCACAGTTTCAACCTGCTGATCTCGATCAACGTGCTCAGTTTGATTATTGTTGGTGGGATGGGCAGTCTGCCGGGTGTTGTCGTTGGTGCGCTGATCCTCGTTGGCCTCCCCGAGCTTCTGCGTGAGTTCGCCGAATACCGGTTACTCATGTATGGCGCGCTGCTGATCGTTATGATGTTGATGAAACCAGAAGGTTTCTGGCCCTCAGCGGTCCGCCGCAGAGAATTGCGCTCGGACGAAGACGACTTCACAGAAGCGGGAGCGTTAGCGAACGAGGCAGGAGATTGATCGCATGACAGAGAATGGCATGATCCTCCAATCAAATGCAGTCACGAAAAGCTTCGGTGGTCTTGTGGCTGTGAACAACTTTGATTTCCACGTGCCGGAGGGTTCAATAGTCAGCATCATTGGGCCCAATGGCGCCGGGAAAACGACCTACTTCAACTGCGTCACAGGTTTCTATCTAATCGATTCGGGCGAAATCTACTTCTCCGGTGAGCGGATCGATGGTCGTTCGCCAGACCAAATCGCCCAGCGGCATGTCTCCAGAACCTATCAGAACATTCGGCTCTTTGAGAACATGAGCGCGATCGAGAATATTCTCGTCGGCATGGAACCCCGACTCAAATCGAATTTTATCGGCGCAGTGGTTGGATCCCGAGGCACGCGTAAAGAAGAGGAGTGGGCCCAGGCCGAAGCCAACCGCATTCTCAAGTTTGTAGGTCTGGAAGGCAAAGGTGATCTGCTGGCAAAGAACCTGCCCTACGGTGACCAGCGCCGGCTGGAGATCGCGCGTGCACTGGCCAATCAGCCAAAGCTTCTCCTGCTGGACGAGCCGACCGCCGGCATGAACCCGAACGAGTCGGCAGAGACGATGCATTTCATCCGGCGCCTACGCGATGAGTTGGGGATCACGATCCTGCTTATCGAGCACGATATGCGCGTCGTGATGGGTATTTCCGAACGTGTGACTGTGCTGGATTACGGCGTGAAGATCGCCGAAGGCACACCGGCGGAGATCCAGAACAACCCTGAAGTCATCGAAGCGTATCTGGGACGAGGTACCGCCACGGGCCTCGAAACAGAGACAGGAACATGAGGAGCAATCCCCATGGCAATGCTTGAAGTACACGACGTCCATGCCTACTACGGCAACATCCATGCCCTCAAGGGCATCTCGATCACGGTTGAAGAAGGTGAAATCGTCACTTTGATCGGGGCCAATGGCGCCGGAAAATCGACAACGCTGAAAACGATTAGCGGCTTGTTAAAACCGCGCCAGGGCCATGTCCACCTCAATGGAGAAGATCTGGCGCCTTTCTCGGCCCACGAAGTCGTCTACAAAGGCGTCTCGATGGTCCCCGAAGGTCGTGGAGTCTTCTCCCGCTTGACGGTCAGCGAAAACCTCGATATGGGAGCATTTCATCGATCCGATCGAGGTGGGATCTCTGCAGATATGGAGCGGGTTTTCGACCTTTTCCCACGACTGGAAGAACGCAGGACACAGGTTGCAGGCACACTCAGCGGTGGCGAGCAGCAGATGCTTGCGACGGCACGTGCCTTGATGGCCCGTCCCTCCCTGCTCCTGATGGATGAGCCATCCATGGGGCTCGCACCGGTCCTCGTTGAGAGCGTGTTCGACACGATCGTCGATATCAACAAAGAGGGTACGACCGTTTTGCTGGTCGAGCAGAACGCACACATGGCGCTCCAGATTGCAAGCCGTGGCTATGTACTTCAGACCGGCGAGATTGTCCTGAAGGATTCAGCGGAAGGCTTGCGCGAGAATCCGACTGTACAGAAAGCCTACCTGGGCATCGACTGATCACGCCCATCTGACCGTATAATAAGGCGGACCTCAGTCCGGGGTTCCGCCTTTTGTTGTCCTGGAGCAACCGCCTTTCCCGATTGGAGGCAATCTTTATGCAGATCATCATCATGAACTCTCGCGAGGTTCGAGCGGCTCTCCCAATGCAGGACGCGATCGAAGCGATGAAAGCCGCGTTCAGCCAGCTCTCGGCCGGGAACGCCCAATTTCCGCTGCGTTCAAAGTTGGAGATCGAAGAGCACCACGGCGTTACGCTGGTCATGCCGGCTTACCTGCCGGAGACGGACGCTCTGGCCGTTAAAGTGGTCTCTGTGTTTCCGCAGAACATCACGATCAGCGAGCCTACGATCTACGCTGCTGTCCTGACTCTGGATGCCGCCACCGGCCGCCCGCTCGCCTTGATGGAAGGTGGTACGCTCACGGCCATCCGCACCGGCGCCGCCTCCGGCGCGGCGACCGATTTGCTGGCCAGAACGGACGCCGGAGTGGTTGGTCTGTTCGGTTCGGGCGTCCAGGCGCGCACACAACTTGAAGCCGTCTGCACGGTGCGCCCGGTGAACAGTGTTCGTATCTTCAGTCTCGACGAGGCCGGAGCGCGATTGCTCGTTGAAGAGCTTGCAGGACGTGGGCCGATCCCCGATGAACTCGTGATCGTCTCATCCCCCGAAGAGGCGCTCCACGACGCGGACATCGTCTGTACAGCCACGACGTCGACGCGCCCCGTCTTCCCCGCTGATGCGCTCGAGCCAGGGACACATATCAATGCCATCGGTGCATTCACGCCTGAGATGCAGGAAATCGGAAGTGATACGATACTTCAAGCACGCGTGTTCGTCGATTCGCGCGAGGCCGCGCTCGACGAAGCAGGCGACCTGATCATCCCCATCGAAGCGTGCCTCATCGGCATGGAACACATCGTCGGGGAACTGGGACAGGTCCTGAACGGAGAGTTGCCCGGACGGATTAATGACGATGAAATCACGCTCTTTAAATCTGTCGGCGTTGCGGTGCAGGATGCTATCGCAGCTGCACGTGCGTTTGAAGGTGCCGTTGAGCGGGGGCTCGGCACACCGATCGAGTTCTAATCAGCAGAAAGCCTGAGAGGTCATCATGCCATCTGAAATGCCAAAAACCGCAGATGCGATCGTCATCGGCGGCGGCGTCATGGGCGCCAGCACTGCCTATCACCTTGCCCGGGCGGGCGTTAAGAACGTGGTTCTCCTTGAAAAGGAACCCTATTTCGGACAGGGTGCTACCGGACGCTGCGCCGGGGGAATCCGCCACCAGTTTGCTACTGAAGTGAATGTCAGGTTGTCGATCGCGAGCCTTGCTATGCTGGATCGTTTCGAGGAGGAGACCGGTCAGGATCCGGGAGTTCGAAAGTGCGGATACCTGTTTGTGCTCACCGACGCGCGAGATGTCGCGTCTTTCGAAGAGAACCTCAAGATGCAGCAGCGGCTGGGTGTCGCCACCCGCTGGATGACGCCAGACGAAATCCATGCGCGCTTGCCGATGATGGACTTCCCGGATGCCCTCGGGGGGACGTACAACCCCGATGACGGGCTTGCGGATCCAAATAGCGTTGTGATGGGTTACATCCAGCGCGCCCGCGCCCTGGACGCCAGACCTTTGACCGGGGTTGAGGTCCGTAAGGTTCTGGTCAAATCCGGGAATGCGCACGGTGTCGTCACCCAACACGGCGCCATCGAGGCCCCGGTGATCGTCAACGCGGCTGGACCATGGGCGGGCCTCGTCGGCAAAATGGCCGGAGTCGACATTCCGATCACTCCGCTTCGGCGGCAGATGATCACCACGACCCCACTCCCGGATTTACCAGAGGATTTCCCATTCGTGATTGATTTCGCACAATCCCTGTACTTTCATCGTGAAGGGGAAGGTCTCCTGACCGGAATGTCCAATCCAGGCGAAGATCCCGGTTTCGACCAATCGATCGACGAGGCGTGGGAGGTGAACGCGATCGAAGCCGCGGCTGCACGCATGCCGATGCTCGAACATGCCGGACGTCTCTCTGCCTGGGCCGGCCTGTACGAGGTGACGCCTGATGCGCACCCCATTTTTGGACCGACACCGGTTGACGGCTTCTTCATCGTGGGCGGCTTTTCAGGACACGGCTTCATGCACGGTCCAATCTCAGGAAAACTCATGCAGGAATTTATCCTTGAAGGAGAAGCGAAGACTGTCGATGTCTCAACACTGGATCTGGCCCGCTTCGAGCAGGGGCGCTTGATCCACGAATACAACGTTGTGTGAGGGGCGCATGGAAGCAGAAATTATCACGATTGGAACAGAAATCCTGCTAGGCGAGATCGTCGACACCAACACCCGCACGCTTGCACGCCGCCTGCGCGATATCGGCGTCGATATTTTCCTGACGAGCACGGTTGGAGACAACCCCCGCCGCATCGCAGACGCAGTTCGGGCGAGCGCTTCCCGCGCAGATCTCGTCATCACCACAGGGGGACTTGGGCCAACGATCGACGACGCCACCCGCGAGGGCATAGCCGATGCAATGGGCATCGAGCTGGTATTCAGCGAGGATCTCTGGCAGCAGATCCAGGATCGTTTTGCACAATTCGGCAGGGTCCCCACCGAGAACAACCGCCGTCAGGCGCAGATCCCCCTCGGCGCGATCGCAATCGAGAACCCGGTCGGCACTGCTCCAAGCTTCATCCTCGAAGCGCAGGATGCAACCGTGATCGCGCTGCCCGGAGTCCCCGGTGAAATGATGCACCTGCTGGAAAGCGAGGTCATCCCGTATATCAAACGCAAGCTCGGGTCGTTTGAGGTCATCCATACGCGTCTGCTGCGGACGGCCGGACTCGGCGAATCGATTTTGGATGAGCGCATCGCAGACCTCGAGCAATTGAGCAACCCCACCGTCGGTCTGAGCGCTCATCCGGGCCGTGTCGACATACGCATCACCGCGAAGGCGAGATCACCTCAAGCAGCCGATGAGATGCTCTGGGGGATCCAGGCGACGCTGCAGCAGCGTTTAGGAAGGCATATCTACGGCATGGACGAGGATACGCTCGAAGGTGTCGTGCTCAATCTGCTGCGCGAGAAGGGGCTCACGCTGGCGACCGCAGAAACGGGGACAGGCGGGCTGCTCCAGGACAGCCTTGGTGAGCGCCCGGGGATCTATCTTGCGGGCGTGCAGCGCTTACCGTCAGACCTCGGAGGATCGATCGAGGACGCCCTTGCAGCCCTTCTGCAGGAGTGCGGCGCGTCAGTCGGGCTCGGGTTGAGACTCACCGAAGAGGACGGGCAAGGGTCCGCCCTTGAAATCGTGGTCCAGCTGCCCGATCGTGTTGAAAAGTTAAACGAGAGTTGCCCCGCCATCTTTGTCAATATGGACGCCCGTGCGGTGAGTTACGCGCTCGATCTTCTCCGGCGATCACTGCTGGATGACTAGGCCAGGAACGCCACTGCCCCTCGGCAGCCCTCTTTTCAGAGGACCTGATCCTTTGTATAATGAACCACGTCAAGCGGGTATAGTTCAGTGGTAGAACGTCTGCTTCCCAAGCAGGATGTCTCGGGTTCGAGTCCCGATACCCGCTCCAACAAAGAGCCGCTCGAAGAAACGGGCGGCTCTTTTTCTATGGCGTCTCTGTCGCAGTGGGCGTCAGCGTAGGCGTCATCGTGGGCGTAGGCGTCAATGTCGGCAGCGCAGGCCGCACGTAACGGACCAAACCTTGCTCTTCATCCCATGATGAAAATTGGCTGACGACTTTAAAGAGTGTCCTCCCGGTTTTCAACGGGATTGGATCGCCCTCCCTCGACTGAAAACCGCCCATCAAGAGTGAAATCGTATCACGAAAATTCGTAAGTTGAATGCAAGGTTGTTTACTGGACATTAAATGTAGGATGGGGATGCAAAGGGCGCCAGATTAGGATAGTATCGGAGAGAACGGCAAACGACAGACACGAGCGACTAGAGTCCGGCACAAAAGGTGACCGGCCTGAGCTCAAAAACTAAACACCAATCTCCAGATGCTTGACGTGGCTCTGCACTTTGCTCTCCTCCTCCCCAGAGCCCTCGCGCAACCGAGGGCTCTGGTAGCGTATTGATGGGGGGTTGGTTATAATTGCGCTCCCAACTGGAACGAGGGGCCAGCGAACTATTCATAATGGGCACGACGACACAAAAAATTCTCTATGTTGAAGACAATCTCGATAACCGCATCCTTATCCAGCGCATCCTTGAGGCCGAGGGGTATACCTTCCTGGGGGCTTCCAACGCTGCCGAAGGTCTGCAGATCGCGCGGGCCAATACACCCGATCTCATCCTCGTAGATATCAACATGCCCGAGGTGGACGGTTTGACGATGACGAAGGAATTAAAAGCTGACCCACGCTTTGCGAACGTGCCCGTCATCGCAATTACAGCCAACGTTATGCGAGGGGACCGTGAACGGACGCTTAATGCGGGCTGTGACGGCTACATCCAGAAACCAGTCGATGTCGATTTGCTTCCTCGACAGATCGTACATTTCTTGCAACAATAGATTGAACACAGCCACCTCACTTGGACGGGAGCGTTGTGCAGTGAGTGACAAAACGGACCAAACGACGATCCTCATCGTTGAGGATAACGTTTCGAATTTCGTCCTGATGGCGCGCATGCTGGGCTATATGGGCATGCACTGCGAGTGGAAGACATCGGGGTATGAAGTCGTGGAGTACGCGGACACACTTCCCAAGATCGACTTGATCTTGATGGATATCCGCCTGCCTTACGAGGACGGTTACGAAGCGCTGCAGAAACTTCGTGAGGCCGCGACCTTGAAGGACATTAAGGTCGTCGCCGTGACGGCGTATGCGAGCGAGGACCAACTACAACGGTCGCGCGCGGCCGGCTTTGATGGATTCATCGGCAAACCTCTTGATCCGGATCGGTTTCCAACCCAGATCCGCAGGATTCTTGCAGGTGAAGAGGTCTGGGAGGTGGAGTAAGGTGGTCAGTCCGGTAACACAATCGCAGGTCCAGGAAGACAATGTTGAGTTTCAGGGAAGCCTCGGCCGCCGACTGGCGTTGATCTTGCTTCCGCTGGTATTGATACCGTTAATTGCGATGGGCGTTGGAGCTTACCTCCGCTCACGTGAATTGCTCGAGGTACAGGCCACGAGCCAGATGTCCGCCGCCGCGCAAGCTCAAGTCGCTGTTCTGGAAGAATGGGCAAACGTCCGCCAACAACGGCTCCTACTGGGTTCCCAGCGAGCCACACTCCGGAATGCAGTTGCCGGGATGCTAGGTGAGAACGCCGGCAGCGATGGCTATCAATCCGCCCATCAGGCTGCGCTGGAAGAGCTCTCGGACCTGCGTCTCAGACAAGGCCAGGTGTTGTTCTCCGACCTGGCAGTCATCCAAGCAGACGATGGCACGATCTTAGCAGCCACGAACGAAAGTTGGCCTGCGCAAATGCCGCTGACCTTCATGGACCTGGACGAGCTTACGATGGAGACCGAGACGCGCCCGGTCTTTGATGACGCCGTTGTTGCGCCCGGTTCGCTGGCGTTCTACACAACCGCGTCTTTCACGCTGGGAGACGGGACGACCATTTACCTTGTCGGCGTCAACCACTCCACGCGCATTGCCGCACTCCTGGAAGAAATGCAGGTTTTCTGGGAACGGCGAGGCGTCTACCGGGTGGAGCGAGGCCGAACATTCGTCCTGCTCGCCCCGGACATCCTCATTCAGCTCCCCCGCAACGCAACAGTTCCGGAGGCGTTCCCCGGGCATGCCCATCCAGTATTCACTAGCGTCGACCAACAGCCGAGCGGCACGATGGAGTACATTAACGCAAACGGAGACCTGGTCCTTTCGGCATACGAGTGGATTCCGGAATGGGGGATAGGCATCGTGACCGAACTTCCGCAATCCGACATTTTTGCAGAGGTGAACTCGCTTGCACCCTTCAGCATCGCTCTGGCTGGCGCGGCGGGTCTGATAACGGTCCTCGCGGTCACCTTTGCAGCCAGCCGGCTGCTGCGCCCGCTTGGAAGCCTCTCCGAACTCGCCGATCGCCTGACACAGGGCGATTGGACGTATCGCGTCCCGGTTGACCGCAACGATGAACTGGGAGCTCTCGCATTCAGTTTGAACCAGATGGCAGAGGAGTTAAGCAGCGTCTACCGCTCGCTTGAGGAACGCGTAGAAGAACGAACCCGGCAGATCCGCACTGCGTCAGAGGTCGCACGGGCGGTGATCTCATCACCCTCCCTTGACGATCTGCTGCGGCGAGCGGTTGAGCTCATCCGCCAACAGTTCAATTTCGACTACGTCTCGATTTTCCTGATCGAGGAAGAGGGCGATTTCGTACAACTGCAAGAAGCGACCGGCGATATCGGCGGCGCGCTCAAAGCCCAGGGCTACATTGTCCCCGTCGGATCGCCTTCGATTATCGGGTGGGTCACGAGCAACAATCAGCCTCGGCTCATATCCGACATCCAACCTGATTCGGCTGCGCTGCGCAGAGATCTCATGCCCGACACACGTTCCGAGCTAGCCGTGCCTCTCCAGACCAGCGGTCGTGTACTGGGTGCGATTGATGTTCAGAGTTCATCCCGGGATGCCTTCCGCCAACAGGATATCGAAGTGCTGCAAACGCTCGCCGATCAGCTGAGCGCAGCGATTCTCAACGCGAGGCTTGCCGAACTTTCTGCGATCGCCGCTGATCGCGCCCGACTAGTCAGCGAGGTAACTCGTGAGCTGAGCGGGCCGATGGAAGTTGACGAAGTGCTTGAGCGTGCCGCCAAGGCGCTCCAGCGCGGCCTTGGAAACCCGGAAGTCATGGTCAAAATCTACACCGGGCAATCATACGGCGTCGTCTTACCGCCCGCTGAAGCAGGAGATTAGCCCAATGGCCCGAGTTCTCAGGGGAAGGCAGACTGATGCGTAACCGTTTCTTAAACTATTTCAAGCCAACCAGCCCGGATCCAGAGAGCGCCCAGCGCCAATCTGTGCTTTATATCCTGCTTGCTGGTCTCGCACTGTCCAGTTTAGCTTTTGGCGTCGGGATGACGATCCTGGCCGCCTCCGGGGAGGCGTCAGCGACCGCCGGGATGCTCGCATTTGCCTCGCTGCCATTCTACATTGTCGCTTTTCTGCTGGCACGCCGTGGGCGCACCAAACTCGCCTCGTGGGCTTCGATCCTGTTCGTCTACGCGGTGACGCTCGCAGCGATGCTCCAAACTGGCCTGGGACCGATTTCAACGATTGGTCTGGCGCTTCTTGTGACTAGTTCCGCTCTTCTTCTAGGGCCCCTCAGCGCTCTTTTCTTCACCGCCGCCAGTGCAATCATCTACATCTTTCTCGATTGGTTTCAAGGGTTGGGATTAATGCCGGAAATGCTGATCCCGCGTCCCACGCTTATCAGCAACGCCATCGGCCTGGCAATCGGTCTGGCGGTATTGATTTTCATCAACTGGTACTCGAATCGACAGATCTCCCAGGCACTCGACGTCGAGCGTGAGATCACAGAGCAGCTGCAAGGGCAAAGACGGGAATTAGAAGAGCTGGTGGCTCAGCGAACACGTGGTTTGGAGCGCAGAGCGATCCAGCTTCAGACGACTTCAGAAATCGCCAAAATGGCCTCTGAGCTGAGCGACCCACAAGCGCTCATGGTTCAAGCGATTGAGCTTATTCGTTCTCGATTTGGCTTCTACCACGCCTCCATTTTCATCATGGACGAGACGGGCAACTGGGCAAATCTTGCAGCCAGCACCGGAGACGCAGGGAGGCAAATGATGGCCCGGCAGCACCGCCTCGCCGTCGGCAGTGCATCCATCATCGGGTGGGTGACCGCTAACCGCTTGCCGCGTACCGCTCACGATGTTGAAGCAGATCCCTACCACTTTAAAAATCCGCTCTTGCCAGAGACGCGCTCTGAGCTGGCTGTCCCGCTGCTCGTCGGTGACCGCCTGCTCGGGGCGCTTGACGTTCAGAGCACCGAGCCGAGTATTTTTGCCGATGACGACGTCCGGGCGCTGGAGGCCATCGCCAGCGAACTGGCCGTGACGATTGACAGCACCCGTATCCAGAAATCGCTGCAGGATCGTCTTGAACGCCTCGAAACCAGTTCGCGATCCCAGATCCAATCTGCCTGGAGGCGCATCGGCCGCCAGGCTGCCGCCCCCACGATCCACCTCGATGTAAACGGCGATCGGATTGCACCCCAGGAAGATCGCTTTACATTGACAGCACAGGCATACCAGGAAGCGAAGACGGTCGTGAGCAGCAATGGGCTGGAAATAGCTGTCCCGGTCAACGTGCGCGGCGAGAGTATCGCTACGATCGCCGCCCGACGGCCGGTCGGGACCGAACCCTGGAATGATGAGGAAATCGCGCTGGTAGAAGCGATCGCCAGCCAGGCGGCGCTCTCCCTTGAAAGCGCCCGCCAGCGCGCGGATGAAGAACGCCGCCTGATGGAGCTCGAGGTGATCAACCGTGTCAGCCAGGCAGTCTCGCAGATGCTGCGACTGGATGCGATCTACCGCGTCGTCGAGCGGCAGCTAGATCAGATCATGGGCGATGTCGAGATTGCTGTAGCTATCTACGACGATGACCCACAAACGTACACGGTTCAGTATGCATCTGAGGGGAGTGAGATGATGGTCGGTGTGACCTCCAAACTCACCGGCGACCTGATTTCCTCTGTCATCCGATCACGCCAGCCGATGATCTTCGATGAAGAGATCAGGAATCAAGCAGCGTTGTTCGGGATCGAAGATGTCGATCAGGAAGTGCGTTCATGGCTCGGCGTTCCTATGCAGCTCGGAGAGGAGATCCTCGGTGTGCTGGCGATTTCTGACCTGCAGAATGAGAACCGATTCAGCGAAGATGACGCCGCGCTGCTGGCGACAATTGCCAGCCAGGTCGCAGCCGGCATTCAGAACGCAAAGCTGCTCGACCAGGTCCAACGCTCAGCACGCCGTGAGCGCTTGATCTACGAGATCACTAGTAAGGTCCGGCGATCGCCGGATATGAAATCGATCCTTGACACGACTACCCGAGAGCTCGGGCGGGCGCTCAACGCCGCTCGTTCAACCATCACACTCAGCCACCAACCAACACCGCCGCCTGATGATACAGACGCCATCCCCGGCGGGATAGAAAATGATCAAACGGGCGGTGGAGCATGAATGAAACTCTCGAGCGTCCCTCACGCTCATTGCTCTCACGCTGGCGGAGCATGGGGCTCGGCACGCGCCTGGCGATCACGCTTTTGCCACTCGTATTGATCCCGATGCTGCTGCTGGCCGGTGTCAGTTACTTTCGCGCCAGAAATTTGCTCGAAACTCAGGCCACCAGCCAGATGAACTCGGCTGCTCAAGCCCAGGTAGCCGTCCTGGAAGAATGGTCCAGCGTCCGCGAGCAGCGCTTGCAGCTTGGATCCCAACGCAGCGCGCTCCGTGACGCAGCCTCCGATTTGATGAGCGCCCCACGATCGGGCAGCCGTTACGAAAATGCGCTCGAAACCGTTCGCGCTGAACTTGATGAGCTTCGAACCAGGCAGGGGCAGGTGCTCTTCTCAGATCTCGCGCTGGTTGACGCCACCAGCGGCACGATCCTCGCTGGAACGAATGATGATTGGCTTGACCAGGCTTCACCAAACCTGACGATTGAGGTCGATCGGTCGATGCAAATTGACACGCACCCGGTTTTCGATGACCCGATCTTCGGCCCGGGCACCTTTGCGCTTTACACAAAGGCACCGTTCCAGACGACCAATGGCGACCCGATTTTTCTGATCGGCGTCAACAGTTCTGCCCGGCTCGGTGCGCTCATGGAAGAGATGCAGATTTTCTGGGAGCAGCGCGGCGTATACCGGGTGGAGCGTGGCCGAACCTTCGTCTTGATGGCACCTGATGTGCTCATTCAACTGCCGCGCTACGCAACCGAACCTGAGGCGATCAGTGGATACGTGCACCCAATCTTTGACCAGGTGGGAGAAGCATCCACCGGCTCGATGGAATATATCGACGCCGACGGCACGCTTGTCCTTGCCGCTTATGAGTGGATTCCCGAATGGGATCTGGGTATCGTCACCGAACTTCCCCAATCCGACATCTTCGCGGAGGCGAATGACCTGGCTCCGTTCACGATCCTGCTTGTGCTCGCGGCGATCGCCCTGGTTGGTGTGGTCGTCCCCATCGCGACACGCCAATCGATCCGCCCACTGCAAACCCTGACCAACCTTGCAGAACGCTTTGCGATGGGCGAGCTCTCTGCGCGCGTCGACACGCAGCGTGAAGATGAAATCGGAACCCTCTCAAAGACCTTCAACGCGATGGCGGAGGATCTCTCTGAACTCTACCGCTCGCTTGAGCAGCGCGTTCAGGACCGCACCGAGCAAATCCGTACTGCGTCGGAGGTCGCCCGCGATGCGGTCGCGATCCGCGATGTCGAAACACTTCTGAATGAGACCGTCAACTTGATTACGAACCGTTTCGGTTACTACCACGCGGGTGTCTTCCTGCTGGATCCGCAGCGCGAAAATGCCGTCTTACGGGCGGCCTCATCGGAAGGCGGCAAACGCATGCTGCAGCGCGGTCACAGACTGCCGGTCGGCAAAGTAGGCATCGTGGGCTACGTCACCGGCACCGGTAAACCACGCATCGCGCTCGATGTCGGTGCCGATCAGGTTCACTTTGCGAATCCGGATCTTCCAAGCACGCGCTCCGAACTGGCTCTTCCTCTCTCGGCTGGAGACCAGATTATCGGCGCCCTCGACGTCCAGATTGAGGATCCTCAGGCGTTCGCCGAAGAGGATGTGCTTGTGCTCCAGACAATGGCGGATCAGCTCGCCGTCGCCATCGAGAACGCCCGGCTGATTTCAGACCTGACCACCCTATCCGACCGCAACCGCAAGGTTATCGATGTGTTCGGCTCCTTGAGCCAGCAGTTAAATTACGACACGCTTCTGGCAAGATCGAGCGATATCATCCGCCGAGCCTTCGAATTTAACCGTGTCGCGATCGGGATCGTCGACGGCAACGAAGTCATTTTGCGCAGCGCCAGCGCGGAAGCGGGCACTGATGCAGCGCATCTGGGCGTCCCGGTCCCGTTGGATCGAGGCCCGCTGGGCCGGGCAATCACCTCCCGCTCAGCGGTTGTGCTCTCCTCGGGCAGCGGGACAAGCACCGATTTGCGCTCCACATCACAGAGCATCACGATCGCCGTCCCGCTGATCAGCCGCGGCACCGCGATCGGTGCGCTCGCGATCGAATCCACCCAATCCGGCAGAGCGGATCCCGCTGACGTCGAGACATTGGAGCTCGTCGCCGGACAGCTTGCCACCTCACTGGAGAACGCCCGGCTGTTTGAGGAGACGCAGCGCTCGCTGGACCAGCTGGACAGCCTCTACCAACGTCAGTCGGCCGAGTCATGGGACCAATTGCTTGCGCTGTTGGGCGACGATAAGCTTCTAACGCATGCTGAATTCACCAGCCCACGCTACCCGGATGCCGTTGTCGATGGCGGAGACGCATTAGAGGTGCCGATCTCTATCCGTGGCGAAATTGTGGGTAAGCTGGACATCCTGGGTAAGAAACCGGGAGAGTGGACCGAGGACGAGCGCGAGATCGTCCAGGCTGTCGCCGGAGAAGTTGCCGTCGCGCTCGAACAGGCACGCTTACTTGAGGAAGTCCAGCGCCGGGCTGCACAGCTTGAAACGGCTGCGGAGGTCGCCCGGGATGCGACCGGTTTGCTAGATATCGACACGCTTGTGAAACGCACTGCGAATCTCATCCTGCAGCGATTTGGATACCAACACATCGGTGTTTTCCTTCTGGATGAGGACCATCGAGCTGCCGTGCTGGCCGAGGCAGCCGGAGATGCGGGTGACGCGTTGCTGCAGGCTGGCTTGCGCATCGAGATCGGCTCTGACTCGATCATCGGGCATGTCACCGCGACGGGAGAACAATATCTTGCCCAGGATGTCGGCGATGACCCGCTCTTCCAACCACAACCTCACCTGCCGGACACCCGCGCGCAGCTGGTCCTGCCTCTGACCGTCGGTCAGCGCGTTCTCGGAGCGCTCGACATCCAGGCCAACAACCAGGCAGCTTTTAATCCCGACGACCTTGCCGTCCTGCAGATTCTTGCCGACCAACTCGCCGTCGCCATCCAGAATGCGCAGCTTTTCCAGCAGACCCTGGAACGGGCTCGCCGCGAGCAGACCGTGCTTGAACTGAGCGGTGAAATCCGCCGCCACGAGGATGTGGAAGGTATGCTGCGTACAGCTGTGCAGGAGATGCGCTCCGCACTGGGAGCCAGCCGCAGCAGGATCAGGCTCTTCGAGCAGCCCGTCCGCTCCGAAGGCGAATCCGGAATCGTCAACAATGAAGAAGAACCTCAGCCCGATCCGCCCGGCGATCGGGACGGGAGCGAAGCAGGAGATCAATGACCCAGAGCATTGCCGTAGCCAACGCCAAGGGGGGGGTTGCTAAGACGACGACTGCACTCTCATTAGGCGCCGCGCTTGTGGAGCAGGGCAAAAGGGTCCTCCTGATCGATCTTGACCCGCACGCCAACATGACGATCTCGCTCGGGTATAAGCCATCCAGCTTAAGCCCGACGATTGCCGATGTGTTTCTGGGCGATTGCCTGATCGAGGATGCGATTTACGGTACACCGGTTGATCGGCTCTCCTTGATCCCCTCCAACCACACACTCACGCTCGCTGAGAATCACTTGATGGTGCGCGATCGCTATCAACTGATTCTGCGCGACGCCCTCAGCCAGCTGGACGGGTTCGATGTCTTCGTGCTCGACTGCCCCCCCACCCTCTCAACACTGACGCAGAATGCACTCGCAGCTGCCCGCATCCTGATCATCCCGGCACAACCGGAATATTACTCGGCACATGCCTTGCGCGACATGCTTAACTTGATCCTTGCCATCCGTCAGCGCAACAATCCAGAACTGCGCTATCGTATTCTGTTGACGATGCTGGACACACGCAACCGGATCCACCGCAGTCTCGCCAAGCAAATCCGCACCGCGTTCAGTCAGGCGGTGTTCGAGACCCAGATCGAAATCGATACGCGTTTGCGCGAGAGCCCGCTGTTCGGCCAATCGATATTGCAATATGCACCGCAGAGCCGGGCATCGAAGCAGTACCAAGCACTAGCCCAGGAATTGAGGCGGTACACGCATGAGCTCGATTGAGGCTATTCGCGAACGTCTGGAACAGCTGTTTGCAGACGTGTCCGACACCCTCCCCCGCACAGGTACCCTCCCTTCGGAGGTGCTTGGTCGGCCCGATCTCGGTCAACCCAAAGGATGGATCTGGGAACTTGACCTTGAGGGTAACTACACATGGGCTAGCCCGGAGATCGAAAAAGCGCTCGGAGTTACCGCCCCGTCCGTGCTCGGGAAGCCATTTTCGGAGATCGGCTTTGATACCGAGTCGCAGGCTGCTCTTGATGATCATTTCCAGCAAAACCGAACGATCGAACGGTTGATCCTGACGGCGAAGAACCAGGATGGCCGGGAGCTATCGATCTTCGTTCGCGCGCTCCACAAGGCCGGTCCTGACGGTGAACCTGACGGCTACCGGGGCGTTGCCCAATTAATCGAGGACGCCTCCCCCGAACCCTCCGGTGGCCTGGCGATTCCTCCCCCAGCCCGGCTCGCTTCCCCGTCGACATTCGCGGACGTCCCCGAGATCCCGCCTGCCTGGGGAGACGTACTGGGCTACCAGGCCGATGAGTCGGGCGTACACAGTCTTGAAACCTTCCAGGATCCGCTTATCGACGGCCAGGAAGTCGGGCTGGAGCGCATTCTCATCCCGCTGCGTGTTCAGGACGAGATCATCGGCACTATTGAACTCGACCGTTCGGATGCCCGGGCATGGTCGGACGATGAGCAATCCCTGGCCGAAGCGGTTGCGCATGAGTTCGCACTTGCGTTGCAGGACGCCCGATCATACCAGTTAACCCAGCAGGCGCTGGAGGAGATGCGCGAAGCAGACCGACTCAAGAGCCAGTTTCTGGCCAATATGAGCCACGAACTGCGCACACCGCTGAACTCGATCATCGGTTTCTCTAAGGTGATCCTGAAGGGCATCGACGGACCGATCACCAGCAAGCAAGAAGAAGATCTCAGCGCGATCTATAACGCCGGCCAACATCTGCTGGGCCTGATCAACGACATCCTTGATCTTTCACGAATCGAAGCAGGCAAGATGGAGCTCGCCTTTACCGAAGTCGATCTAAGCGAGATCATTCGCGGAGTGATATCGACCGCGGTCGGGTTGGTCAAAGAAAAACCGATCGAGCTCATTCTCGACATCCCCGACGATTTACCGATGCTCCAGGCAGATAATATCCGCGTCCGGCAGGTGCTGCTTAATCTCGTCTCTAACGCCGCCAAGTTCACCGAAGAGGGGCACATCGGCGTCTCAGCGCGCACGATCAAGCGCGGCACTCAAACGGATATCGTCATTGCAGTTTTCGACACCGGGCCGGGGATCCATCCTGCAGATCAGGAGAAAATATTCGAACCATTCTCACAGGTTGATGCTTCGCCCACCCGCAAGAGCGGCGGGACTGGCCTGGGTCTATCCATTTGCCGCCACCTCGTCGAATTGCACGGCGGCATCATCTGGGTTGAAAGCGTCCCGGGCGAAGGGAGCACATTTGCCTTCACGCTGCCCTACACGCCGCCTGAAAATCCAATGATTACCAAGCACCCGCTCATTCTCGGGATACATCCTGCGATTGAAGTCCTAAAGCTCTATCGCGACGCACTCGAGCACAGCGGATTGCGCTTCCATAATCTCACCCGCCCCGATCATGCGATCGAGGTCACGCGCGCTTTAAATCCGGACCTCCTGCTCTTCGACATGTTCAACGCATCAATCGAGGATTGGCGGCTGCTCTCAACGGCGCGCGGCGAACCGGCACTCGATGCGGTCCCGGTGATCATCACCGCCCTGGACGTTCAACATGATCGGGGTGCCAGTCTGGGCGTGAACGATGTGCTGGCCTTCCCGGTCCGGGAACATGCTGTGGAGCACGTCCTAAAGAACGCCTTCAACACAGGTGTTCAGGACGCTCGCTTGCTGGTGATTGTTGACGAGGAACAAATTGCTTCTGTGCGCGCTTTCTTCGAAAATCTAGGCGGGATGCAGAATAAGGTCGTCAGCAGCCTGGACGAAGCTGAACAGGCGATCCGTGAGGATGCGTTCGACGGATATATCCTCTCGCTGACGATGCCCTGGCAAACCTATCAAAATCTGCTTGAAAAAATCGCCGAAACCAGTCAGGCAGACGCTGTACTTCCGGTCGTAATCGGTCTGCTCCCAGAGGAGATCCAACAGCAGGAACTCGAGCGCGTGAGCACACTGGCCAGGCAGCACCTGGAACATGCTCAGATCGACAGAGAGAGTTTCTTCAAACAGCTGCTCGACCTCCTCCACCGATTGCAGCTATAAACCTGATTTGCCTGATGGGATCCCGGCGATGACGACATTCTGGCTTGAGTGCCTGGACTGCGGCCACAAAAATACTTACCTCCCGCTAGAAAACGCTTGCACATCCTGCGGCAGTCAATGGCGGGAAGCGCGTTATGACCTGCAGCGAGTCGCCCGACTCTGGCCGGGTGTCCTTAAAGACCGTCCGTTCGACCTCTGGCGCTACCACGAACTGCTCCCGCTTAAAAATCCATCACGGATTCCATCGATAGGTGAAGGGGGAACGCCGCTCTATCAACCGCTCCAGCTGCGCATGATGCTTGGCTTAGACTATTTGTTCATCAAGGATGAACGTCAGGGGCCCACCCGGTCATTCAAAGACCGCCAGGCATCGGTGAGCGTAAACAGTCTGCGCGAGTTCGAACTGGATCAGGCAGTGGTCTGCTCAACCGGCAATGTCGCCATCGCGTACTCGTCATTCTGCGCCCGTGCCGGCATCCGGCTGTGGGCATTTCTAACCAGCCTCGTGCCGGGGGAGAAGATGCGTGAAGTTGCGGTCTACGGAACCGAGGTCATCAAGGTCACCGGAACTTATGACCAGGCTAAACTGCTGGCTGCACAATTCGCCGAGGAACGTCACTACTACCTCGACCGCGGGGTCCGCAGCATTCCCGCACTTGAGTCGATGAAAACTGTGGCGTTCGAGATCGCCGAGCAGCTCGGCAGCCGGCAGGCTGGTGGTTCCGATTCTGGAAAACCAGCCCGGTGGAGATCACCAGACTGGTACATCCAGGCCGTGAGCGGGGGTATCGGCCCGCTCGGGGTTCTGAAGGGCTTTATTGAACTGAAGGAAGCCGGACTGGTCGATCGAATCCCTGCAGTCGCAGCTATCCAGGCTGAAGGCTGTGCTCCGATGGTCGCGGCATGGAAGCAGGATCTCGATCATGCCGTCCCGGTCGCAGAACCCGCCACACACATCATCACGCTCACGACCGGCGATCCCGGTCGCGCCTACTCTTTGCTCCGAGAGCGTATGCTGCAGAACAGCGGCGGAGCGATGGAAAGCGTATCCGATGAGGAGGCCGTGCGGGCGCTCCACATGGTTGCCAAAATGGAGGGGCTGTCGATCGAGCCAGCCGCCGCGGTGGCGTTTGCCGGCTTATTTAAACTTATTCGCGAGGGCGTGATCCGCCACGATCAGACCGTCGTACTCAACTGCTCCGGCCACACACTTCCGGTTGAAAGCAAACTGCTTCCGTCCGGTTGGCTGCAAGACATCGAGCTCGGATCTTTTGAATTGCCGGAGCGGCCGAGAGACGGCTTGATCGCAGCGCTCCGTTCTCTGGATCGCGACCACCCCAGCAAAGTCCTGGTGATTGACGATCAAAAGGAAGCTCGTCGGCTCATCCGCCGGGTGATGGAGGCGCAGGGTAATTTTGAGGTCTTCGAAGCCGGTTCGGCCCTCGAAGCGCTCGATGCGCTTAATCAGGAACTCCCCGACCTGATCATCCTCGACCTCATGATGCCGGAAATGGATGGATTCGAACTGCTCGAGAATCTCAAGCGCATCGAGAAAACGCAGGAGATCCCGATCATTGTCGTGACCGCCAAGGAGCTCTCAGCGGAAGAGTGGTCGCGCATCGGCGATCAGGTTGAGATTCTGCTGACCAAAGGAGATTTTCTCAGCGATGATCTGCTCGATGAGATTGCGAAAATTCTGACATGAATTTCGATCGCGATCGGGTTCACAGGCCGGACCGGAAGGGTATTGCGTTCGCTGTGACCTCCGCGGTCATGCTCGGTCTGACACCCGTCTTCGGGAAACAGGCTATCCTTGCGGGCCTTGAGCCGCTCACCACAGTTGCGCTGCGGACGATCGGCGCCGCGGCACTGCTCTTCATTGTGTTAATTCTTTTTCGACGGCAATTTTTCTACATCTACCCGGTCGGCCTTGCCGGCTGCGGGCTCGCCGGCGCGCTGAACGGGCTCGGTTCGGTGTTTTTCTATGCGGGCCTGGGGCGCATCGACGCCAGTCTGGGCCAATTCCTATTCACACTCTACCCCATCTTTGTGGCCGGGTTGATGTTCCTCGATGGTCAACGGACATCGAGGCTGACCTTCTTACGGTTGGTGATCAGCGTGATCGGCGTGCTGCTGCTGACCCGCAAACACAACGGGGTTATCGACCCCCTGGGCGTGTTCTTGATGCTCATGGCGGCCCTGCTCTACGCGCTCCATATCCCGATCAATCAGCGTGTGCTCTACGAAGTGCCCGCTCCGACGGTCACCTTCTACACACTGATCTCGATGACGCTGGTGGTCATCCCGGTAAAACTCGTCGCAACCGGTCTCGATTTCACCCCGCCGCCGGCTGCGGTCCAACCGGTCCTCTTTCTCACCCTGGTCACGTTTTTCTCTCGCATCGCGCTTTTCGCCGGCGTGAAAGCGATCGGCGGCGTCCAGACCGCGATCATCGGCTTGCTCGAACTGCTGGTGACCGTCGTCCTGGCGATGATCCTCCTGAACGAAACCCTGAGCCTGCGCCAATGGCTGGGCGCGCTGCTTCTGATGGCGACACTCCTCCTGGCGGCATTCGAACCCAGGGCTCAAACTTCACGATCAAACAGAGGCTGGCTCCACTGGCTGCGCCCCCCGGTTGTTCGCACAAACGGGCAGAATCTCACCACGCCCGAAGAAGGTAGCGAGACCGGATAAGCACGAAAGACGACAGAGTGATGCCAGCACACAGCTGTGCTATACTCACCACGTTCCAATCTCATAACCTCTGACAACTTTCACCAGGAGCCACATATGCAGCATTTCCTCGCGATCTCAGATTTGTCAAGCCAGGAGCTAAATCAACTCGTCGATCTAGCGATAGACCTGAAAAGGGAATGGCGGTCAGGCGGCAACGATCCGATCTTGGAATCCAAGGTCCTCGCGATGGTCTTCCAAAAACCAAGCTTGCGCACACGCGTGTCGTTTGACATGGCCATGCGCCACCTCGGCGGAGACGCACTGTACTTATCGCCAAATGAGATCGGTTTCGGAAAACGTGAAGCGATCTCGGATGTAAGCCGGGTCCTGTCTGGCTACGTGGATGCGATCATGGCACGCGTTTTTGCACACGACCACATCCTCGAACTTGCAGAGTACGCCTCTGTCCCGGTGATCAACGGGCTGAGCGACTTTAACCACCCCTGTCAGGCGCTGGCAGATGTGCTCACGATCAAAGAGCGTTTCGGGAGCTTTGATGATTTGCGCGTTGCATTCATCGGAGACGGCAACAATGTCGCCGTCTCACTCCTGCACAGCTGCGCACTGCTTGGTATGGATTTTGTGATTGCCACGCCTGAGGGCTACCAGCTGCCCAGACAGGCCGTTGAAATCGCAGAAGACCTTTCAAGCGATGCTCCGATCTCAATTGAAGAGCTGCAGGACCCCGAGGAAGCAGCCAGGGGCGCGCACGTGATTTACACTGATACCTGGGTAAGCATGGGCCAGGAGGAAGAGACGAAGCGCCGACTGGAAGTGTTTCCGCCGTTCCAGGTGAACCAGGAATTGCTCGGAGTGGCGGATAATGGCGCGATTGTTATGCACTGTCTGCCCGCACACCGCGGGGAAGAGATCACGGATGATGTTGCGGATGGCCCACAATCAGCCATCTTCCCGCAGGCAGAAAATCGAATGCACGCCCAGAAAGCTGTGCTTGTCGAACTGCTATCCTGAATAGCTAACTTAAATAAGAGAATTTCGAGACCGATCAACACCCCTGGATCGGAGCGAGCAACATGCACATCAGTATCCCGAAAGAACGAAGGCCGTTTGAGTACCGTGTCGGATTGCCCCCTGCCGGTGTCAACCTGTTCAGCAAGCACGACCACATCGTGTATGTCGAGTCGGGCGCCGGTGAGGGCGCCGGTTTTACGGATGAAGAATACACAAAATCCGGGGCAAATATTGTCTACAGCAAGGAAGAGATTTACGGGCGTGCCGATCTGGTGCTCAAATTCGCGCGCCCGATGCGAGAAGAGATGGAGCTTATGCGGGACCGTGCCGCAGTCGCTGGCTTCCTGCATATGGCGGCGGCGCGCCAGGACAAAATCGATCTACTGCAGGCCAAGCAGATCACCGCGATCGCCTACGAGCAGGTCGAGGAAAATGACGGTCACAAGCCAATCCTCGCACCGCTCAGCAAGATCGGAGGCCAGTTAAGCGTACAGGTCGCAGCGCGTCTGATGCAGAACGACCACGGAGGCCGCGGGATCTTGCTCGGTGGTGTCGCCGGCGTTCCCCCGGCAGAAGTCGTCGTCATCGGCGCCGGTGTCGTGGGCACGACTGCCGCTGATACGTTCACCCGGATCGGCGCCCATGTCACGCTGCTTGACATCGATCTGCGCAAACTGCAAAACGTACAGGATCGAATGCTTTACCCAATCGTGACCATGCTTGCCACCCCATATAACGTCAAACGCGCCTGCACCTACGCAGATGTTCTCATCGGCGCCGTGCTAGTCCCGGGTGCCCGCGCGCCGAACGTGGTCACCAGAGAAATGGTCCGCTCCATGAAGCCGCGCTCACTGATCCTTGACATGAGCATCGATCAGGGCGGCTGCGTGGAAACCTCCCGGCCGACCAACCACGGGAGCCCAACATTTGTCGAGGAGGGTGTCACCCATTACTGCGTCCCGAACATGTCCGGTGTGCTCGGCCGGACTGCCAGCCATGCCTTATTCATCGGCGCATATCCGTATCTCGAAACGATCGCAGTCGAAGGTATCCAGAGATCGATCGAGAAGATACCGGCGATTGAGAAGGGGATCAATACCCTCTTCGGCGAACCTCTCCATCTTAGTCGGCTGGGTGGTATCGAGGGAAGTGCGGCATGACCTGGCTGACCAGATATCAGAACCGCCTGACAACGGCGGAGCAAGCGGCGGAGGTGATTCGATCCCACCAGCGTGTATTCCTCACCGGGAATTGCTCCGTCCCCCAGAAGCTGCTGGGCGCACTTGTGGACCGGGCCGAATCTCTTGAGAATGTCGAGATCGTTCAGGTCCTGACGGTCGGTCCAGCCCCCCACGCTGCACCCGAGATGGAAGGGCATCTGCGCATCAACACGCTCTTCATCAGCCCGAACGTCCGTTTGGCAGTCCATGAGGGTCGTGCTGATTTCACCCCTGTTTTGCTCTCTGAGGTACCACTGCTGTTCCGAGAAGGTCACCTTCCGCTTGATGTCGTGCTCGTTCAGGTCAGCCCGCCGGACGAGCATGGTTTCTGCAGTTTGGGCATCGAAGCCGGGCTGGTGAAAACCGCCGCGCAAGTGGCAAAGACCGTCATCGCCGAAGTCAATGAACAAATGCCGAGGACGCTCGGTGATTCATTCATCCATTTCTCGAAGATCGATCACGCCGTGCCGGTTAACTATCCGCTCGCCGAACTTCCGATGGGCAAGCCCAATCCTTTGAGCATGAGCATCGGCCGGCACGTCGCTGAACTGATTGAAGATGGCTCGACGATGCAAATGGGGATCGGTGCGATACCCGATTCAGTCTTGAACTACCTTGAAGATAAGCGTGATCTGGGTATCCACACAGAGCTGTTTTCTGATGGGGTCATGAAATTGATCCAGGAAGGCATCATCACCAACGAAAAAAAGACCCTGCACACCGGTAAAATCGTCGCCGGTTTCATCCTGGGTTCGCATGACCTTTACGATTTTGTGGACGACAATCCAATCATCGAGCTGCATCCGACAGAATATGTGAACGATCCCTTTGTCATCGCCCAGAACGAAAAGATGGTTTCGATAAACTCGGCGATCGAAATCGATCTCACCGGCCAGGTTTGCGCGGATAGCATCGGTCCCAAGCTTTACAGCGGTGTCGGCGGTCAGCTGGATTTCGTTTACGGAGCGGCACGTTCTAAAGGTGGCAAACCGATCATCGCCCTTCCATCAACAGCGAACCCGGGGGGAGGAGAACCGCTCAGCCGGATCGTGGCGACGCTCAAACCGGGTGCCGGCGTCGTGACCACCCGCAACCACGTCCACTACGTCGCCACAGAGTACGGCATCGCAAACTTATACGGAAAAACGATCAAAGAGCGCGCCCGCACGCTGATTCAGATCGCCCACCCTGACTTCCAGGAAGAGCTTGAACGCCAGGCATACGAATTGAATTACCTATGAATCGAAAAGCAAAAATAATCGCTACAATCGGCCCAGCCTCCAAATCTCGGCAAATGCTTTCAAACTTGATGGATGCTGGCATGGATGTCGCCCGTCTCAATTTTTCACATGGCAATCACGGTGACTATGCGAATATCATCGCCGATCTTCGCGGACTTGCTGACGAAAAAAACAGATCTTTGGCGATTCTCCAGGACCTGCAAGGCCCGAAACTCCGCACAGGACCAACCGAGAATGATGAGCCGGTTTCGCTGACCTCCGGCAATCTGATATCGCTCACAACACAGGAAACCGTCACGACGAGCGAAAGCATCTTCGTCGACTACGATCCACTCCCTTCTGACGTCAAGCCGGGCGATCGCATCTTGCTTGACGACGGATCGCTCGAACTGCGTGTTGTCAGCACAAGCAAGGCTGAGGTTCAAGCCGAGATCGTCGTTGGAGGATTGCTCGGGCCCCGTAAAGGGATTAATTTGCCCGGAGTGGACCTCTCCGCACCCTCCATGACCGAGAAAGACTTCAAGGATCTAGCCTTTGGATTGGAGATGGATGTCGATGCGGTCGCACTTTCGTTTGTCCGCCGACCAGACGATATCCGGACCCTGCGGGAGGCAATTGACAGGCAGCAAGGCGGCGCCAAGAAACCGCTCATCATCGCCAAACTCGAGCGCCCGGAAGCGGTCGACAACCTCGACGCGATCCTCGATCAGGTCGATGGCGTCATGGTCGCCCGCGGGGATCTTGGCGTCGAGGTGTCCCCCGAACGCGTGCCCTCAATCCAGAAGCAGATCATCTACAGCGCTTCGGAGAGGCAGCGTTTTGTCATCACCGCAACGCAGATGCTTGAATCCATGATTCATAACCCCCGGCCTACCCGTGCGGAAGCCTCGGATGTCGCAAACGCAGTCTTTGACGGAAGCGACGTGCTCATGCTCTCCGGAGAGACCGCGGTAGGCGACAACCCGGTCGCCTCAGTCAGCACTATGGTTCGCATCATCGCGGATGCCGAGCAGCATGCTAAGAAATGGGGGCACCATCCCGAACATCAAGTGACAACAACTGAAGACGATGCCGTCGCGGTGACTCATGCCGCCCGCAGCCTGGCCCATGACCGTTCCGTCTCGGCGATCGCGGTTTTCACCCGATCGGGGCGAACGGCACGCTTGATGTCGATTGCCCGACCGTACGTCCCGACGCTCGCTTTCACGCCGGAGAAGAAGACCTATCAGCAGCTCGCCTTCGGCTGGGGCGTGATCCCACACCTGACTGAGATGGCATCAACCGTTGAGGAGATGATCGAGCACGTTCAACAGGCGTGCCTCGCCTCGGAGTTCATCAGGTCGGGCGAACGGGTTGTGATGATCGCGAGCCTGCCCGTCGGCGAGATGGGACCGCCGAACTTCACGCTACTGCAGACCGTGCGTTCGAATTAAGATCTGCCTCTCGGGGATCTAGTTGCGGGTGTGGAAAGGTGCGAGGATCTCTGCAAGCTGCGCTGCGATAGATTCCGGATCGCCTTCGAGCATGTGCTGCTGACGTGCGCGCGTCTCGGCTTGCTCCAGGCCGCTCACGATTGTCGGCGAGCCTTTAAGGCCGATCAAATCGTCTTCAACTTCGATATCGCTCCTGCTCCAGACGATAACTCCGGCTTCCTCCATCGCCCATGGCTTGCGATCGAAATCCATGAAGCGCGGCTCGTTGCTGGCGGTCTTAACCGAGAAAACTGCCGGCAATTTAACCCGGTGGACTTCGTAACCTCCAGGTATCTCGCGGCGCGCGGTGCAAACCGTGTAGTCATCAGATAATTGGAACTCGGTGGCTAATGTCACCTGTGGCCAGCCAAGCCACTCCGCGATGCCAGCCGGCACCTGCCCGGTAGCCCCATCCGCGGATTCTTCACCACAGATCACCAAGTCGACATCGCCGATCTTGTCGATGCCGCGCGCCAGGGTGTATGTTGTCGCGAGCGTATCCGCGCCGGCGAAAGCGCGATCGCTCAACAGGTAGAAATCATCTGCGCCCATCGCCAACCCAACGCGCAGAATGGATTCGAAGAGCGGCGGCCCCATGGAGAGGATGCTCACGCGTGCCCTGCATTGATCTTTAATTCTCAGCGCGTGCTCGATGGCATTCATGTCGGGCGGATTGATCTCTGAGCGCGCATTTTCACGGTCAAGCAGCAGGCTCTCAGGATCGACCCTAATCTCCTCCGCCTTGGGGACCACCTTCATGCAAACGACAATGTGAAACTCATGCATGACTTGAATGCGACTCCCTCGCCAACGCCTCAATCAACGCGGGGATGACCTGATGCGCATCTGCGACGACCCCGTAATCGCAATAATTGAAAATTTCCGCCTGCGGATCGATATTTATTGCAACGACCGTGTCGGCCTCCTGTATTCCAACCACAAAATGGAATGCGCCGCTGATCCCGCACGTCACGGCCAGCTTCGGCCGGCAAACAACTCCGGTCTGCCCAATCTGTCGTTCGCGTTCGATGTAACCTTCATCGACGGGCGGTCGCGTGGCGCCAACTTCACCACCGAGCTGCTCTGCCAGGGCGTTCAACTGCACAAACTCGCCATGCATCCCCCGCCCTCCACAGATGAGCACCTGAGATTTGGACAGATCCAACCGCTCCCCGACTGAGCGCTCCAGCAATTCGCTCTGCAGATCAGACCGGGATAGAGAGACGTCGATCTGGCGAATGACGCCGCTCTTGACCGGACGGACGAACTGCTGTTCAAAAACCCCTGGTCTCACAGTTGACATTTGTGGCCGGTGCGCGGGGGACTCCAGCAGCGCGATCACGCCCCCTCCGAATCCAGAGACTTCGCTGATCAATTGGCCGGTTTCGAGATTAAGCCGCAAATCGGTGCAGTCCGCGTTAAGCCCGGTGCGCAGCCGCACGGCGAGCCGGCCTGCGAGATCACGCCCGTCGGGCGTCGCGCCAAGTATGAACACCGCTGGCTTCTCCTGCAGGATCACCTCGAAACAAGCCCGTGTGAACGCGGATACATCGAATCGTGTCATGATCTCATGCTGGATGGAGATCACTTCGCCCAGCCCCCTGGCGAGCGCCTCCTGCGCAGGCTTTCGCGTATCGTCGCCAAGAATCAGCCCGCAGACCCGCCAATCCGACCCGGAGGTCAGCTCTAGAGCTTTCGAGATAAGCCCGAGCGACACGTCCTCCAGGCGCCCAGCGTTGTGTTCAAGATACACGCACACGGTCTGGCGTGCGTCTTCAGGGCCATAGAGCGATACTGCCAAGGCTTTTACTCCCTTCCATCCGGCACGATCGCGGAGACAATGAATTCGGCCAGGTCAAGCACTTTCAGGTTCTCCACTTGAATCGCTGACCGGCTGTCCTCCAGGCATGAAATGCAGAGCGGACAGGTCGTGAGGAGGGTCTGGATTGCATGCTGCTGCGCTTCCTGGATGCGTAAGTTCGAAAAGCGCTCGTCCGGTAGCGTCTCCAAGAATATCCTCCCGCCACCACCCCCACAACATAAGGTTTCAGCACGGGAACGGTCGAGTTCTTCGAACTCGATCCCATCGAAATGGGCCAGGATTTCCCTCGGAGTCTCATATTCCGGATTCGCCCTGCTCAACAGGCAGGGATCGTGAAAGGACAACCGGCTCGAAGGTGTCGATTCCAGGTCTATCTTCCCAGATGCAAGCAAATCCAAGAGAAGCTGGCTGTAATGAATGGACACAAATTCCTTTCGGTCGGGGTAGTGATTATTAAAGGCATCGTAACAATGCGGCGAGATGGTAACCACCCTCCGGACTCCCGCCTTGCGGAATTGCTCCAGATTCGCCCGCGCGATGTCTTCGAAGTAGGGACGATGGCCCATGCGCAGCACGCACTCGCCGCAGCAGCGTTCCTGCTCGCCCAAAACCCCATAGTCTGATCCTGATGTATTGAGAATTCGGACCAGAGCGCGCGCCGCCTTCTGCGCGCGAGGATCGTAGCTCGCAGTGCAGCCGACGAACAGTAAGTATTCATGCTCCTTCGCATCAAATAGAGGCACATCCAGGCCGTCCGCCCAATTCATGCGCTCCGATGGCGGCTGCGAGAGGGGATTCCCGTTCCAGTAAACTGACCACAGAACAGGCGTGAGCCCGGATTCAACCGTCCGCTTTTTCCAGAGCTGCCCTCGCCAGGCCTGAAAGACTCGCGAGACCGGCACGCCGCGTGGACAGGATTGCAAGCACTGGCCGCAATCTGTACACAGCCAGACATCGCCGCCAGCCCCCCCTACGCTCAATTGCGCTCTGCGCATCATCTCTCTGATCGATAATGAACGCTCGGAGACGATGCCCCACGGGCAGGTCGCCGTGCAGGCGCCGCACTGGAAACAAGCCCAGGCGGCCTGACCGAACACGCCCATCATTTCATCCTGCAATCCATCATCGATGAGAAGAGCATCAATCATTTGGGTCACCTAATCAACAGATCCCGGCAGGATATGCCATCAAGCACGCTCATGATCCTTGAGAGTTGCTTGATACTGCTTCAGCACCGCGTCCATCTCTGCAATCTGCTCTGCGAACTCCTTGCCTTCGGCCGCGGAGATCCAACGCAGTTGGAGCCTCTCTGGCTCAAGCCCCTTGCGTGAGAACTTGCGCTTCCAGTGATCGAAACGCTTGGCCGTCAAGCGGTTGGCGTAATTGTAATGACAATCCGAGCCGGTATCGGTCAGCCTGCATCCGGTCACCAGCACAGCACCTGCGCCCTGTTCAAACGCACGGGCGACAAAATCCTCCTCAAAGCGGGCCGAACACATCGTGCGCACGATTCTGGCCGAGGTGGGATACTGCCGCTTTTCAATCCCGGCCAGGTCTGCCCCTGCGTACGAACACCAATTGCAGGTGAAAACGATGCACTTCTCCTCCGGGTGGTCCATAAGCGCGGCGTCAATCTGCGCCATTATCTGACCCTTGGTGAAGTACGGCATATCAATTGCCTCGAAATTGCACTCCGCTGCGCATGTTCCACAGCCCATGCAGGCCGCCTCAAGGATGCGCACCTTACCTTCTTTGATCGGTCCGGTCTGCTCAATTGCGCCAAACGGACAGGCCTTTACGCAGCGCATGCAGCCGATGCACTTTTCCTCATCCACGCGCGCGGTGAGCGGCTCTTTCTCGATCGTTCCGCGGGCGAGCAGCGCACCTGCTTTGCCGGCTGCCGCGAACGCTTGAGCCATCGATTCGCGCACGTCTTTGGGCCCCTGCGCACTGCCTGCCAGGTAGATGCCCTGACTGGCGGTCTCTGCTGGTCCCAGCTTTGGGTGCAGCTCCATTAGAAACCCGTCTTCAGAGCGAGCCAGCTTAAGCATGTCCGCAACAGGGTTTTCGACCGGCTTGAGCGCGCTGACCAGCACGATTAGATCGGATCGGATTGCAACTCGTTCGTTCAGCAATTGATCCTCGAAAATTGCGTGCCCGTCTCGAATTTCAATCGCCTCTTGAGGCGTGCTCCCCGGATCGTATCGAAAGAACTGCACTCCGGCGCGCATCGCAGCCTCGTAAAGCTCTTCTGCCTGACGCGTATAGGTGCGGATGTCTTTGCTGATGACGCGCACTTTCTTGCCGGCATCCTTCAACCTGAGCGCTTGTGAAACCATCGCCGTGCAGCAGTATCTCGAGCATCCTGCCGTGCCCTGCCGCGACCCTACGCAGGAGATAAACGTCACGGAATCTCCAGCGATCTCACCTTGAGATAGTCTCTCTTCAAGCTCCAGGTTGGTAATCACCCCGGGGTTCTCTCCACAGCCAAATTCTGACGGAAGGTGATGTTCCGCTCCAGTCGCCATGACGACAGCCCCCACCTGCAGCGATTCGCCATTCGTCAGCACGGCATCAAAACTGCCGACAAATCCCGATATCGATTCGATCTCTGATTCCAGGTGGACGCGGACACCGCTCTTCTTAACCAAGCGGCTCTTGGCCCGAAGAAACGAAGCGGCGTCAATGCCAGCGGGAGCGATGTGATCGAGGTGGTTAAGCGCTCCGCCCAGTTTTCCCTCACGCTCCACGAGGTGCGTTTCAAAACCCTGCCTCGCCAGGGCTTCCGCTGCGCTCATCCCGGCGATCCCGCCGCCAACCACGAGCACCCGCTGGGCGACCGGCAGATGGCTGACTTCAAGCGGCTCGAGCCGGCGCGCCTTTTCAACCGCCATCGCGATCATCTCGTTCGCTTTCACGGTCGCGCCGTGATGGTCGAACTTGTGCACCCAACTGTCCATGTTGCGGATATTCGCCATCTCGAGCAGGAACGGGTTCAGACCGGCACGCGCCAGGACGCCTCGAAAGATCGATTCATGCGTCTTCGGTGAGCAGGCTGCGATGACCACCCGATTGATGCCCTCGCTCCGTATCGCTTCCTCGATTTCGGCCTGCGTATTGCCCGCGCACGAAAACATTTGATCGGAGGCGTAGACGACATCTGGGAGGGCGCGCGCATGCTCTACCGTGGTTTCGATGTCCACGACACCGGCGATGTTGCTGCCACAGTGACACACGAACACCCCCACCCTGGGATCCGCCAGATCGGTAATCGGTTCGACCTCGGGTGGCTCAGGCCAACCACGCTCCTGAATGTGGGCCAGTGCCATTGCCGCCGCGCCGCTGCCCTCCGCAACGCTGTCAGGAATATCCTTCGGGCCGCTGGCGCATCCGGCCGCGTAGATCCCTTCTCTGGTCGTCGCAACCAGGCCTCCCTGCTTTTCCTCAGCGCGCAGAAAACCATCCTCGTCGATCTGAATCCCCAGAACGTGAGCTAGCTCTGGCAAGCCATGCGGAGGGACGACTGCGTTGGCGAGGACAACCATATCGAAACATTCCTCGACACGTTTGGGGATCGTTTGATCCTCGTAACTCACCAGGAGTCGCTGGCTGTCATCAGCCCGGATGGTCGCAGGGCGCGAGCGTATCATCCGGGCTCCGGCCTCAATGGTGCGCTCTCGGAAGGCATCGAACCCCTTTCCAAATGAACGCATATCCATGTACATCACCGTGACATCTTTGACGCCGTGATCGAGCGACTGATAGGCATGCTTCAGCGAATACATGCAGCAGAAGCGCGAACAGTAGCGATAGTGATGTTGATCGCGTGATCCAACACAGAGCACGAAGAGCAATTTTTCAGGATGGCGACCATCCGAAGGACACACGATCTCACCGCTAGTCGGGCCAGCTGAGTTGACCAGCCGTTCGAACTCCATGGCGGTCAATATGTCTGGATGCGTCCCATAGCCGAACTGCTTGATCGCATGAGGATCGAAGCTGTCATAGCCCACAGCCGCGATGATCGCACCGACCCTGGCATCGATTGTCTCATACGGCGGCATCGTGAAGTCGATCGAGCCGGGCAGGCATGCTTTGACACAGCGGTCGCATGGGAGGTAATTTGGCGGGTCGTTCAAACAGACGTCCAAGTCGATCAAATATGCGCCGGGCACCGACTGTGGGATCGGCGTGTAGATCGCTTTGCGAGCGGACATGCCTGAATCAAACTCATTGGGCACTACAATTGGACATACCAGGGTGCATTCACCGCAGCGCGTGCAGGCATCGGTCACGTAACGTGCGCGCTTGCGGATGCGGACATCGAATTGTCCCGCACCCCCGGAGACCGAAACCAACTCGGCCATGGAGAGGGTCTCAATGTTGGGATGCAGGTCGACCTCTGACATCTTCGGGGCTTCGATGCAAATCGAGCAATCCAGCGTGGGGAAGTTTTTATCAAGCACTGCCATCACGCCGCCGATGCTCGGCTTTCGTTCTACAAGCAGAACCCGCGAACCAGCCTCCGCGAGATCGAGGGAAGCCTGGATACCCGCAATGCCGCCTCCGATGACAAGGACCGTGTCGCTCACGTAGCCGGCTCCTTCTCAGCAGCGTATGCCAGACCTTGCTGGAATGCCTTCAGATTCAATTCGACCGTATGCGCCTTCAGCGTTGTCCTGATCGCCTTCTCGAGCGCCTCCGCCTCGATCCAATCCCAGCTGCCGCACAGGTAGCCGAGCATGACCACGTTGGCGACGATGCGGTGACCCAGCTGCTCGGCGATCTCGGTCGCCGGCAATCCCAGCGTCTTTTCCCCTGACTGTGCAGTCACCAGGCTCGTGTCTAGCAGAACCAGCGCCTCTGGCTGGACCTCGTCCTTGAACTTCGAGTACGCCTCCTGGGACAGGGCGATCAAGATATCCGCGCGCTCCACAAACGGAAATGCGATCTCACGGTCGGCCACAACGATATTTGAGGAGGATGCGCCGCCACGCGCCTCAGGACCGTAGGATTGCGTCATCACCGCTTCCAGGCCTTGATAGAGCGAGAAAGCCTTGCCGAGCAGATAGCCTGCCAGCACAGTTCCCTGGCCACCAAATCCAGCGATGCGAATCTCTGCTCTCATGCCGCCGGCCCCAGGTGTACAGGTTTGAATGGTGGCGCGTTCCGGTCGATAAACCGCCCGATGTAGATCGGCCGCTCCGCACGGAGGTCGATGCCAAGTTCAGAAAGCGGCATGTGCTCGCCCATCTCACATCGCTCACGGTAGAGCCGCATCTCCTCGATGCCCGTCTCAAAGTTGTTGGATTTTCCAAAACCCACCGGGCAAGGCGAGAGGATTTCGATAAACGAGAATCCTGGTTTGCCGAACGCATACAGGATATCGTCGATCACCTGACGTACGTGGAGCACCGTCCAACGCGATACGAAGTTAGCTCCCGCCGCAGCCAGCAAATCAACGAGGTTGAATGGCAGCTCCGGGCTCCCGTACGGGCTGGTCGTGGTGCGTGCGTTATACGGCGTGGTAGGGCCGGACTGGCCGCCGGTCATCCCGTAGTTGAAGTTGTTCGTGCAGATGACGGTCAAATCGAGGTTCCGGCGCGCGCCGTGGATCAGGTGATTCCCGCCGATCGCGGCCAGGTCACCATCGCCGCTGAACACGGTAACGTTCAGCGCGGGATTGGATAGTTTCAACCCAACCGCGAATGGGATCGCACGACCATGAGTGGTGTGGTATGAATCAATGTTCATATAACCAGCGACCCGGCCAGAGCAGCCGATGCCGGAGACGACGACCTGGTTCTGCTCTTCGATCTCGCTGTTCAGGATGGCATGCGCGTAGCAGCGCATCGCGATCCCGATCCCGCAGCCGGGACACCAGATATGCGGCATCCTGTCCGATCTGATAATCCGATCCAGCGGGTGGGCTTCTGCAAAGACTACATCACGCATGTCCGGCCACCCGTTTTATCTCCTCAAGGATCGGTCCAGGCGGCAGCATCGCGCCACCCGCATGATGGACACCGCTCACGGGCTTGCTGGTTCTCACCCTGCGCTCCACTTCTGTGATCATTTGCCCGAGGTTCACCTCCGCGACGATAAAGGCATCCATTTGATCCGCCAGGGCGTTGAAAGCCTGTTCGGGAAACGGCCAAATAGAGATGAGCCGCAGCGCTCCGGCCTTAATTCCCAACTCCCGGGCCTCGCGAACAGCGCGGCGTGCCGAGCGCGCCGTGCTGCCGTATGAAAGGACAAGGATGTTGGCATCCTCAACCTCATAATCGTCGGACATCTCCAGCTTGGCAGAGTTTCTCTCGACCTTATCGACCAACCGGCGCACAAGCTGTTGGTGCATCTCCGCGGACATATCCGGATAGCCGCGGGTATCATGGGTTAGACCCGTGAAATGCACACGATAACCCTCTCCAGCGTGCGCAAAGGGCGGCACCAGATCCTCACCGGGCTCGAAGGGGTGAAACGTTTCGCCCGCTTTTCCATTCGCCCGCTTCCGATCCCAGAAAGGGATCTCAGCGGCCTCCGGGATGACTACACGCTCAACCATGTGCCCGACCACCTCGTCGGCCATGAGCAAGACCGGGATGCGATAGCGATCGGCCACGTTGAACCCGTGGATCGTCAGATCGAATATCTCCTGAGGGGACCATGGGGAGTAAGCCGCAAGGCGGTAATCGCCATGCGAGCCCCAGCGCGCCTGCATGATATCGGACTGGCCAGGGAGCGTTGGAAGGCCGGTTGAGGGCGAGCCTCGCTGAATGTTCACGATCAAACACGGTAATTCCATCATGATCGCTAATCCCAGATTCTCCATCATCAGGCTGAATCCGGGACCGGAGGTCGCCGTCATCGCCCGGCTCCCCGCCGCGGAGGCTCCCAGCACCGCGGCGATGCTCGCCATCTCATCCTCCATCTGGATGAAGACGCCTCCCACCTGCGGAAGCCGCCGGGCGAGCCGTTCAGCGACCTCGGTCGAAGGCGTGATGGGGTAACCACCGAAAAGACGACATCCAGCTGCAATTGCGCCCTCAGCACAGGCATGATCGCCGTTCATGAAGTGCGAACCGGTCAGGATGCCAGTTTCGCTCATTGCGGTTCCTCGACGGTGTAGATTGCGAACTCGGGACAGACCATGGCGCAGAATTCGCAGTTCACACAGTGGCGATCAGACTGCGCCTTCAACTGTGGATAGTGGTAGCCTTTTTCATTCGTCTCAGGTGAGACTTCGAGGATCTGTTGGGGACATAGCTCCACGCAGAGATTGCAGCCCTTACATCGTTCCAGGATGAGATACACGATGCCGCGCGGGATCTGGAATCGCTCCAGATTGACCGGTATTCGGGCGAAGACCTGCATTCGGGTCCCCTTGCGTGGATGCGCGCTTTTCGTCGATGTAGTGCGAACCAGCGTATTTTAGAAGATTTCACCTTCCAAGACAAAAGACCATACCCCAGAATTGCTGTCTGCAGAGTAGTGAGGAACAGATCAGCATGCAAGTACCAAGTGTCAGCGTTTTTCAAGCCTAACGTCAATGAACATTCGATACGATTCACGTGGATGTAGAAATGACCAGAAGATCATTGCACGAGGGCGGTTCACATTCAAGCAGCCAGTCACTGCTGATCTGATCCATCAGATTGGGTGGCAGCAGCGCGATCACATGCGCACGTATCGATCAGCCGCACGATCTCCATTCTGCTGCGCAGCCGCCTGAAAGCTTACGGACTCCGCGGGCGCGATCGTCTCAGGAATTCTCATGTGGAGTTCGGAGGCTTACCCCAGGGCGCCAAGCGCCCGGGTGACCATTAACACCTGATCCCTGGTAACGCTGTCCTGGCTCAAGTACTGATTTAAATTGCCAGAGCCCCAAGCGACCTGTATAATCCCACGCACTCAACAGAATGCGGGCTTTCCAGCCGCATCCGCATGCGCTTCGGGGTTGTCTTTGGCAGCGTACACGCACCGTCGGTCCGACCCTCCACTGATTGAGATCCTCCCAGCTCTTGAACACCTGCATAAAGCAACACCTACTTTAATCATCCGCATTATCATGAATCCGCCCATGGCGCTTCTCGATCCTCTTTCTTGGCGCCTTGACCAGGCCCAGTACGCAGATCGGACGTTGAGTTATGGCCAAACTGCATGAAGCCCAGGGCAAGACTCTGCTCCGTGAACACGGCATCCGCACGCCGGAAGGCGCGCTTGCAAGTACGCCTGAGGAAGCGCGCCAGGTCGCGCAAGAATTGTCCCGTCCGGTTGTGGTCAAAGGGCAGGCCTGGGTTACAGGCCGCGCTGACCGTGATCTCATCAGATTTGCCGCAGATCCTGAAAACGCCCAGATGGCTGCGAGTGAAATCCTTGGGAGGCTGGTAGCTGGTCAGCCTGTCGAGCAGGTCCTGGTTGAAGAACAAGTCGATTGCGAACGCGAGTTTTACGCAGGCGTCATTATCGACGATCAGGCCCAGTCACCATTGCTCATCTTCAGCTCCATGGGCGGCACAGGGATCGAAACGATCGCCCGCTCCCACCCGGAGCGGATCGTTCGCCAGCACATCAATGTGAAGGATGGGCTCCCAGGCTACGAGGCGCGCAATCTTGTCCGTTCACTGGATATTCACGGAAAACTGCTGGTAGGCCTCGGGAACCTCCTTGCTTCGCTCTACGAATCTGCAAGTGCTTATGACGCCCGCAGCGCCGAGATCAACCCGATTGCACTCACGCGGGATGGGAAACTGCTCGCGCTTGACTGCCGCATGACCATCGATGACAACGCCGCTTACCGCCATCCAGATCTGGGGATTGAGGTGGCCCGTGAATACGATCGCCCTCCAACCCGTCTGGAACGGATCGCCTGGCAAGTCGAAGCCGGGGATTACCGGGGAACGTTCTATTTCATCCAGATGGAATATGACTACGCGCATGGCGATGGCGTGATCGGGTTCCACGGAGCCGGCGGCGGCGGCTCGATGATGAGCATGGATGCTGTGATCAACCGCGGCTATAAACTCGCCAATTTCGTCGACACATCCGGGAATCCCCCAGCCTCAAAAGTGTACCGCGCCGCCAGGATCATCCTCAATCAGGGCCCCATCGATGGATATTTCGCCTCAGGATCAGGCGTCGCATCGCAGGAGCAGTTCCACAGCGCCCGGGGTCTCGTCAAGGCCTTCATGGAAGAGCCGCTCACAGTGCCTGCAGTCCTGCGCTTGGGCGGCAACGCCGAGCAGCGTGCTATCGCGATTATAGAGCGCGCACAGGCTGAAATCCCTGCCCCGGTTGAAGCCTATGGAAAAGACGATTCGCCTGAAAAATGCGCCGAGCGGCTGGATTTCCTGATCTCGTCCTACAGCCCGCCAGCCGAGAGACCCACAGGTCGCTTCCCGCCGGACGCTGCTGAGCCGTACCAGTTCAGCACCATCACCGGCGGAACGGTCACCCTCGACCATGCCGCGTGCCGTCGATGTGATTCGAAAATCTGTCTCGATACCTGTATTCCGCAGATCCTTTCGCTGGAAGAGAACGTGCCCGTCCTGAACATCTCGCGGGAGCAAGCCCATAAAGGCGGCTGCATCGAGTGCCTGGCTTGCCAGGTCGAGTGCTACTTCGAAGGCAACCGCGGCGGATCGGTCCTGCTTCCGATCGAGGGTCTTTAGATATGAGCGGGAAATATTCGAGGAGATTCTATGTCGATCTTGATTGACCGCTCAAAACGCGTTCTCGTTCAGGGCATCACAGGGCGTGAAGGTCAGGCCCGCACCCAACTTATGACGCGCTACGGGACCCAGGTCGTCGCCGGTGTCACGCCGGGCAAAGGCGGCGTCGAGGTGGACGGCATCCCTGTCTATGACACGGTTGAAGAGGCATGGGAAATTCACGGTGAAATCGATATCAGCGTGCTCTTCATCCCGGCGCCATTTGTGCGCGATGCCGCGCTTGAAGCCGTCGCTGCCGGCATAAAGCTCCTGGTCATCATCCCCGATCGGGTTCCAATCTACGACGTGCTCGCAATCGCCCAGGCGGCGAAAGATCGCGGCGCACATTTTGTCGGCCCCAACACACTGGGTGTCCTCTCTCCGGGAAAAGCAGTTGTCGGCATGATCGGCGGCCGGGCCGAATCGGCCCAGACCTGGTTCAAACAAGGCCCCGTGGGCATCTGCTCCCGCTCGGGGGGCATGACCTCCTCCATGGCTTACTATCTGGCTGAAGAGGGCATCGGAGCTACGACGCTCGTGCATGTAGGAGGCGATATAGTCGTCGGCCTGCCCCACCCGGACGTGATCCAGCTCTTTGAAGGCGATCCGGAGACCAAAGCGATTGTCATGTTCGGGGAAATCGGCGGGACGCAGGAAGAAAGGGTCGCCGATCTCGTCGAGCGTGGGCTGGTCACAAAACCGATTGTCGCCTTCATCGGCGGCAAAGGCGCAAAGAGCGGAACCCGTTTCAGTCATGCTGGTGCGATCGTTGAAGGTGATCGCGGCACGCATGAAGGCAAAGTCCGGCGCCTGCGGGAAGCCGGCGTGACCGTTGTGGAAGCGTTCGGGGAACTCCCGGGAAAGACAAGGGAGGTCCTCCAGAGCCATGGGATAAGAACAGCATGAGCGACTTGCATTGGAAAACAGGCATCACCCGTATCTCGCCAAATGAAATCCGGCTGAGAGGCTATCGCCTCGACGAAATGATGGGATCGCTCTCATTCCCATCGGTCATTTACCTCGCTCTCAAAGGGGATTTGCCTTCCCCGGGGATTGCCGCGCTTCTGGATGCAATCATGGTCGCTTCGATCGATCACGGCGCATCCCCGCCTTCTGCGCTTGCCGCGAGGACGGCCTCTTCCACAGGCGCGCCTCTCAACGCATCCGTCGCGGCAGGCCTGCTCTCGATCAATCGCTTCCACGGCGGAGCCATCGAAGACTGTATGCACATGCTGATCGACGCGCTGCAAAGAGCAAATGAAAAATCGGAATCGATGGAAGCGATCGCAGAACAGCTCATCGCCGACCGGACCGCCGCAGGCCAGCGTATCCCGGGCATCGGCCATCGCATCCACACCAACGACCCGCGCACGGCGAAGCTTTTTTCGTTGGCACAGGACGCCGGACTTGATGGCGATGGGATGCGGCTGCTGGCCCAGATCCAGCAGGAATTTGAGCGAATGGGAAAGCCGCTTCCGATTAATGTCGATGGTGCGATCGCCGCCATCCTCGTCGATCTTGACTTCCCACCGGAACTGGGCAACGCGTTCTTCTTTATCTCACGCACGCCCGGCCTCGTGGCACACGTCTACGAGGAGCAGACCCGGGAACGACCAATGCGTCGCATCCACCCAACGGATCATGGCTATGATGGACCCGAAGACCGCGCTCTGGAGGTCTAGAGCCACCCGATTCGAATCGCTGCCTGGAAGGAATTTCAATGTCAAAAGAACTCCTTGAACTTCTGCCCGAGTTGGATCAGATTGAAGACGGCTCACTGCGAGCCAAAGTAATCTCTGTGTGGGAGGAGGCTTTGAGGCTTGGCTGCTGGAGCATCGCGGACCTGGACACGATGCCCTACACCCTGCTGGAACCGACGGACATCACCTTCCCCCAGCATGTTCACGTCGTTTGTCAGCTTTGTCTCGCCATGGAGGCCGTGCTGCGCGACGCGTACGGTGAGCGCTACCCGCTGAACCGCGATGCTCTCATCGCGGGCGCGCTGCTTGCTGATGTCGGCAAACTGATGGAATTCGGCCGGGAGGGAGAGGAGTACGTCTGGTCTGATGTATACGATTACCTGCGCCACCCATTCTCCGGCGTGGGGCTTTGCTACAAGCACGGCCTGCCCCTGGAAGTTCTGCACATCATCGCAACCCATTCTTGGGAAGGTGACCGATTTCAACGCCGACCCGAATCGATCATCTTCCATCATGCGGATTTCGTGGATTTTGACCTGACAAAATTCGCCACGCGCCAGGCAAAAGGATCGGCTTGATGGCCCACGCCATGACGTTTGCAGAAAAAGCGCTCGCACACCACGCAGGTCTGGGGCGCGTTTCGCCGGGCGAGATCGTTTTGGTTCGACCTGACGTCGCGCTCTCACACGATAATTCCGCCGCAATTGCCGAGACCTTCCAGGCCATGGGCGCAAGGCACGTCTTCAACCCGCAGGTCAACGCTATCTTCCTCGATCATGCCGCGCCGCCACCATCGACGAAGCACGCGGACAATCACCGGGCGGTCCGCGACTTTGTCAGGGCTCAGGGCATCAAGAACTTCTTTGATGTCGGTCACGGGATCTGCCATCAAGTGCTCGTCGAGGAGGGTTTGGCGCTGCCGGGAGAGATCGTCCTGGGAGCCGATTCGCACACGCCGCATGCCGGCGTGATGGGCGCATTTGCCGCCGGCATAGGCCGCACCGAGATGGCCTCGGTCTGGGCGCTGGGAGAAATCTGGCTGCGCGTTCCCGAAAGCATCAAGATCTTGGTCTCAGGCGAGCTTAATTACGGCGTAACTGCCAAGGACATCGCGCTGGCTGTCATCGCCGAGCAAGGTGCTGATGGCGCACTTTACATGTCTGTCGAATGGCATGGCGAGACGATCGAAGCGCTGGACGTCAGCGAGCGCTCGGTCCTGACCAATATGATGGCCGAGATGGGCGCCAAGAACAGCATAATACCCGTGGACGGAAAGACCACCGCGTATCTCTCCGGAAGGGCAAGACAGAAATTTAAACCCCTCCACCCCGACGCGAATGCCTCTTATCGAAAGACCATCGAGGTCGACGTGTCGACTCTCGAACCGCTGGTCGCCTGCCCCCACCGGGTGGACAACGTGCGCCCGCTCAGCCAGATGAACGACATCCGGATCGACCAGGCGTTCCTGGGGACATGCACGAATGGCCGCCTTGAAGATCTCGAACAGGCTGCTGCTCTGCTAAAAGGACGGGCTGTGCATCAGGATGTGCGTTTCTACGTCATACCTGCGTCGGCGCGGATCCTCCACAGAGCCATTGAGAACGGCACAATCGAGACGCTGCTCGCGGCTGGAGCCGTGCTGGGGACACCCGGCTGCGGCCCCTGCATGGGCAACCATATGGGCGTGCCCGGGACCGGTGAAGTGACCGTGAGCACCGCGAACCGGAACTTCCAGGGAAGGATGGGCACCAGGGGCAGCGAGATCTACCTCGCCAATCCGCTCATCGTCGCCGCTTCTGCGATCACCGGCAAGTTGACACACCCCAAGGAGTTGCTCTGAATGGGTTCGCCAATCATCGAAGGCCGCGTATGGATTTACGGAGACGATGTCAACACGGACGTCATCTTCCCTGGGAAATACACCTATACCGTGCAAGATCCGGCCGATATGGCCGCACACGCGCTTGAGGACCTCGACCCCACGTTCCGGGAAGAAGTCCGTCCCGGGGATATCATCGTTGCCGGCAAGAATTGGGGTTGCGGTTCGTCGCGCGAACAGGCCGTGATCTGCTTGAAGCAAGTCGGCCTGGGCGCCATAATCGCCACGTCGTTCGCACGCATTTATTACCGAAACTGCATCAACAATGCGCTGCCAGCGATCGTATGTCCTCAGATCGCAGGCACGCTGCAGAAAGGCGATACTCTAAAGATCGATCTGGCGCGTGGTGAGATTATGAGCCCTGGAGGGGTGTTCAATTTCGCGCCGCTCCTCCCCATCGTACGTGAAATCTTCGAGCGTGGCGGACTTGTCGAGTTTACAAAACGACGTCTGATGGATTAGCCCGGAGTAAGGGCTCTGAGGAAGCATGTCAGTCCGATGACCGCTTTTGCGCTCGCTTTCGCAAGCATCGTTTCTCGTATCCCGTTTGGGACGCTGACTTTCTTGCTGCCCATCTATGGCCGCCAATTGGGCGCCTCCGCCAGCCAGATCGGATCGCCCTTCCCGGCGCTTGCTTTCGTCCTGGTCGGCGCGCGACCCATGCTCGATCCTGCGCTGGATCGATACGCCCGCAGGCCATTCCCGCCGCACAGGTAACGCTGCGCTGAGGTGCACATGTCCCCGATAAATTAACCCTGCCCTGCCGGATAGAAGAGTACTCGTGGAGGAAAACACTGATGGCAAAATACCGTATTGCATGGATGCCGGGCGATGGTGTGGGCGTCGATGTCATGGACGCCGCCCGCATCGTGCTGGACAAGCTGACGCTTGATGCCGAATTCGTTCACGCCGACATCGGATGGGAATTCTGGTGTCAAGAAGGCGACCCGCTTCCGGAACGGACGATTAGCATTTTGGAGAGCTGCACCTGCGGGCTGTTCGGTGCAATCACATCGAAACCAATCGATGAGGCTGAACGCGAGCTGCATCCCGACCTTCAAAATCGCGGCCTGGTCTACCGCAGCCCCATCGTGCGGCTGCGCCAGCACTTTGATCTCTACACAAACCTGCGGCCGTGTAAAGCATTCAAGGGCAATCCGCTAAATTATAAGGACGACATCGATCTTGTGGTCTTCCGCGAAAACACGGAAGGGTTGTATGCGGGAGTCGAGTTCTACCCCCTGCCGGACGAGGTGCGCCAGGCCCTCACCATGCACAGCGGCGCAATGGCACGCTTTGAATCCACCTCCGGCGACGACATCGCGCTGAGCACGCGCATCATTACCCGAGCAGGCGCCCGCAGAATCATCCGCAAGGCTTTCGAGTACGCGCGCGATTTTGATTACCCGACCGTAACTCTGGTCGAGAAGCCCAATGTGTTGAGGGCGACGGGTGGTTTGATGCGCAGCGCGGCGCGCGAGATCGGGAGCGACTTCCCTGGAATCGAGTTGTGGGAGACCAACATCGACGCCCAGATGATGTGGCTCTTAAAGAACCCGCAGGAATACGGTGTGATGGTGACGAGCAACATGTTCGGCGATATCTTATCCGATCTCGCTGCACAGCTTGTCGGCGGTCTCGGATTCGCCTCCAGCGGGAACATCGGCGACCATTTTGCCGTCTTTGAACCCACACACGGATCGGCGCCTAAATACGCCGGCCAGTACAAAGTCAATCCGATTGCGATGCTCATGGCGTGCAAACTCATGCTCGATTGGCTTGGGGAGCAGGCTAAGGCAGAGGCGCTCGAAGCCGCTTTATCCGCAGTCATCCTGGAGGGCAGAGTCCGCACGTATGACATGGGTGGCGATAACACCACGCTTGAAATGGCTCAAGCTGTCGTGGATCACTTGCCTTGAGTTCGACGGAGGTATTGATGCAAAATTTGAGCAGCGACCTGGCGCGTTTCACGATCGATCTCAAGCACGAAGACATCCCCGAGGCTGCCCGGAAAGAGGCTAAACGCTTCCTGCTTGACAGCGTTGGCTGCGCGCTGGCTGGATGGAAGAATGAGGATATGCAGGCGATGCACCGTTTCATCGCTAACCTCGGTGGTTCTCCTCAGGCGACGATGATCGCTTCCGGCGACCGCACGAATGCGGCCAACGCAACATTGATGAACAGCAGCCTGATCAGAGCACTCGACTACAACGACATCTACTGGGTCCAGGATCCCAACCACCCGTCCGATCTGATCGGCGCGGCGTTATCAGCCGGGGAAGCCAACCGGAGCTCGGGCGTGGAGATGCTGACCGCAATCGTCCTGGCCTACGAACTCGAGATGCGCTGGTGCCATGCGGCGACCCCGGGTATCCGCGAAGTGGGCTGGCACCACGCTTCGCTGACGCAGTTCGTGAGCCCACTGGTTGCCGGCAGGCTTTATGGACTCGACAAGGATCAATTGGTCGCAGCTCTTGGGATTTGCGGCAGTTCACATTTCACGCTCGGCGGAGTGGTTGCAGGCCACCTGACAAACATGAAAAACCTCGCCGACCCGCTCGCCGTCCAGGCTGGTGTCCTGGCGGCAGAAATGGCCCGCCAGGGAGTCACCGGTCCTGAAGAGGTCTTCGAAGGAAAGGAAGGCCTATTGGAGGTGATCTCGAACGTCGGCTGGGATCTGGACGCCGTGCGGCAGCGACTCGGCGAGAACTTCATCATCACCGACTGCAGCTACAAAGCCTTCCCCACCGAGGCGTTGACACACCAACCAATCACCGGGGTGCTCTCGCTGCGGGAGAAGCATTCGATCGACCCGGGACAGATCGCCGAGATCGAAATCCGCACGACAACCCGGGGCGCTGATATCCTGTCTGATCCCAGCAAATATCAGCCGGATACGAAAGAGACCGCCGATCACAGCCTTCCGTACGTCATCGCAGCCGCCGCAGCAGATGGATACGTTCTGCCCGAATCATTCTCAGAGGAGAAGCTGTTTGATCCCGAGATCCGCCGGCTGCTGCCACTGATCACAGTGCGTGCAGACCCCGAGATCGACGCCCTGTTCCCGGAGGTGAAACGCGCCGCGATCAAGATCACGCTGCAGGATGGTTCATCATACGAGACAGTGACAGACGTCGCGAAGGGCGATCCACTGAATCCGCTTACCGACGCAGAGCTGATCACCAAGTTCCGGGCCAACGCATCTGCAGTTCTGGATGAGGCCCAGATGAATCAGGTCGTCGAAAGGACATTCGAACTGGAGCAGACCGAGGACATCACGGATTACATGCAGTTGCTTTTCTAGATTTGGCGGAGTGGGCTGGACGGTTAGGCTGCGCAATGCGTCGCGCAGCAACGCCTCGAACTGAAAATGCAACTGCGGGAAAAATGGGGCCCGCACCCCAGAATGCCTTGCGGGGGACTGATTAACCGAATATCCCAGAGGGCGGCCCTTCAGAATGATCTTCGTCCCCGGTCGCGCTCAACGGTGGCACAGGTGGAGGTGTGCGATCCCCACCGCCATTTTCGGCTACGATCTTGGCTATATCAGCACTGTCCGGCCGGCTTTCGGAGACCCGAACGGTTTTTACCTTCTTGCGGCGCGCAAACAAGACCCAGATTCCCGCTCCTGCAGCCGCGATGACAATGGCATGCACGAACATCAGCCGCAAAGCTTGATCTGCAGCGCTTTGGAGCAGCGCTTTGGCCAGATCGTGCTGAACCGATTCCAGGGGACCCAGCCCGAGCAACACCCGATTGATCATGGACGCTCGAGAACCGCGCAGGATCAAATTCAACAAGAACGTCATCCCACCTGAGAGCAAAATTGGCAGCCCCCACCAGCGGCCCAGGTCATTCAACCGACGAATCTTCAACGCCATGATCGGCCCGAGCGCAGCGAGCGGCACCAGCCATGACCAGGCCAGGAACGCCTGTGTGCTGAGCAGCGATTGTTTAAGCGCTTGCAGGTCCCGAAGATCAAGTGAATCACGCTCCAGCAGCGATACACGATCCGGGATGCCGGCCGCTCCTTGAGATAGTTCGCGGGTGGCAAATTCGACGATCAACCCACGGTGCGGCCCGGGCGGTTCACACAATATCGCCGGGAATTCACGTCCCCCTTCAAAGGCGCTCTGAATCCGTTCTGCCTCTTCTGGCGTGCAGCTAGGCCATGAATCGACAAAGATCTCGACGGCCTGGTCCAAACCATCCCCGAGCAACTGAGCTTTGATCGGCTGCATATCCAGGAATAGATCCGGAGCAGGTTTATCATCCTCCAGCCAGACGAACACTGATTCGGTCAGATTGGCAACTTGGTCTTCGATCCAGCCAGGCGGGACGATGAGCAGCAGAAGCTCCTGTCTTTCCGGCTCGGAAAGATTTTCGGCAGCGCGTTTGTACCACTCATCACCGCCACGGAAAGACCGCCCGCCGAACAGCGTATCTACCAGAATGCGGTTGAGCGATCCCGTCTCAATCAGGCGCGAATGGAGGATCGCCTGCACGCGTTCTTGTGAGAACAAGACTGCGCCGAGGTCCCTGGCTGCGATTGCGAATGGCAGCATGCAGATCATTGCAACCGCCAGGATCAGGGCCACCAGAAGCCCAAGCCAATGAGAAAAACCCTTCTTCTGAACCATCTTAACCTCAACAACACGCCAGGCTCTAGAAAAGATACATTATCACCGGCATCGGGACAACCGCCACGTTTCGCCTTTCGCCCTCCCCTGGCTGGGCCCGATCAGAATCCAAACGGGGTGCTCTCATCGAGCACCCCGCAACAGCGTCTCTCAGGAAAACTTATTGAAACGAACGCATCAGCTCCTGCAGGGTCTCCTGCGAAGGTCGCAACTGCTCATCTTCGAGATAGGCCAGAGGCGTTTCGACCATGTTCTCGATCTCGGGCAGAGGCTGTTTATCCTCATTGTAGTAAATCAATCCCGTTACAAGCACTCCACCACAGCAGGTTTCTTCGAGCATGTGGAGGGCATCCATGCGGTTCTTTGGGTTGTAGTCCTGTTCGAGTTTCTTCAGCACGAGGATCGATCCGTCGTGCATCTCTACATCGATCGCCGCGCCGGCTTCGTAATCGATCGCGATCTCTTCGCGCTTGGGCACCCAGGTGACATCGTGCAAGGGCTCTTCGTATTTGCGGCCCCACGCGTAGCTCTTGGTTGATTCGTCGCGGTTGTTGAACGTCACGCAGGGGCTGATGATGTCGAGCACTGCAGTGCCATTGAAACTCATCGCCGCTTTAAGCAGCTCCTTGACCTGCTTGGGATCACCAGCGAACGAGCGCGCTACGAAACCCGCTTTGGCGATCAGGGCTTCCATGCAGATGTCGACTGGCATAAACGGGTTGATCCCGACCTTCTTCAATTCCTGGCCCTTATCCGCGGTCGCAGAAAACTGCCCCTTGGTCAGGCCATAGACGCCGTTATTCTCGACGATATACACCATGGGCACATTGCGCCGGATCAGGTGGATGAAATGGCTCAGGCCGATGCTGGCTGTGTCACCATCGCCCGAAACGCCGATCGCCTGAAGTGAACGGTTCGCCATCACGGCTCCCGTCGTTGTCGTCGGCATCCGTCCATGCAGCGCGTTGAAGCCATGCGAGCGGCTCATGAAGTAAGCCGGACTCTTGCTCGAGCATCCGATGCCGGACATCTTGATGATCCGCTCCTGTGGAACAGACATCTCGTAAGCCGCGGCGATGATCTGGCTGGAGATCGAGTTATGCCCACAGCCCTGGCATAGAGTCGTCTCCCGGCCACGGTAATCGGACTTTTCGAGACCTATCTGGTTAACGTTGTTCGTTCGTTTGCCTTTTATCTTCGCTTCCGTTGCCATATCTTACCTACCCTCCGCGTTCATTACCGCGTCATTAATCCAGCGCGCGCTAATCGGCAGGCCGTTATTGTGTGTCAGGGATTGCAGCTTTGCGGCCTGATCGGGCACATGCAGCTGGAGAAGCATCCGCACCTGCCCGTCATTGTTCATTTCGATGACATACACTCTCTCGTGCGAACGGATGAAATCTGCGACCTCATCCGAAAACGGAATGGCGCGGATGCGCATGTAATCCGTCTCGATCCCCTCTTCAGCCAATCGGTCGCGCCCTTCTTCGATGGCTGAATCGGTGGAGCCATACGATATCAAGCCGATCTCAGCCCCCTTACCATCGTCAATAACTGGTTTTGGCAGGATGCGGCGCCCTGTTTCCAGCTTCCTGGAAATGCGCTCCATGTTTTGCTCATAATCCTCGGGGCGCTCGCTGTAGATGGCGCGCTCATCATGTCCGGTTCCACGGGCGAAGTAAGCCGCTTTGGGATGTTCATTGCCCGGGAGAGTCCGGTACGCGATGCCATCGCCATCCACGTCCCAGTAGCGGGCAAATTCTCCGATCTCCTCGATTTGCTCCGCGGTTAAGACTTTCCCGCGATCCATCGGCGTCTGGGGATACTCAAATTGCTCCGACATCCAGAGGTTCATTCCGAGATCGAGATCGCTGACGATAAAAATCGGCATCTGCAATCGCTCTGCAAGATCAAATGCCCGCCATCCGAACTCGAAACATTCTTCCATATTGCCCGGCAGCAGGATCGTCTGCTGCGTATCACCATGTCCCAGGAAACGCAGGAAGAGGATATCTCCCTGCGACGTTCGTGTGGGCAACCCCGTGCTCGGCCCCATCCGCTGGACATCCCAAATGACGACCGGTATCTCGGCATAGTATGCAAGTCCGGCGAATTCAGCCATCAACGAGATCCCCGGACCGGAGGTTGAGGTCATGCTGCGGGCTCCCGCCCAGCCGGCACCGATCGCCATCCCGCTGGCAGCGAGTTCATCCTCAGCCTGGATGACTGCATAGGTTCTCAAACCGGTTTCAGGATCCTTGCGCAGCCGCGGCAGGTGTGTCGTGAGCGCATCGGCCAGGCTCGAAGCTGGCGTGATCGGATACCATGCGACAAAAGAAACGCCACCATAGATTGCACCGAGTCCTGCGGCTGTATTGCCATCGATCAGGATCATGCCCTCTGTCTGGTTATCGCGCTCGACATAGTATCGATCCTCTTTGACCAAGTTCTCTCCCGCCCAGGCGATCGCAGCCTCGACAACCTCCATATTCAGCTTGATTGGTTTTTCCTTTCCCCGGAAGTGGGTGTCAAGCGCGGCGCGAATTTCATCCGTCTCGATGCCCATCATCTTGGCCACAACGCCAACGTAGACCATATTCGACATGTAATCACGGAGCTCGCGCGGTGGATCGGCTTCCTTGATGATGTCCTGCACAGGCATGCGGTAGAAAATTACGTCCTCGCGGACATCAGGTTTGGCGAAGTGGTCAGGGTAGAAACAAACACCGCCTTCGACCAGGTCTTTCAGATCTTCAAGGAAGGTCGCATGGTTCATCGCCACAAGAATCTCAATCGTGTCCCTCCGGGCGATGTAACCGTCTGAGCTGGCCCGGATTGTAAACCAGGTTGGAAGACCCTGGATGTTCGATGGAAACAGGTTTTTACCGCTGATCGGGATACCCATTCTGAACAGCGCTCGGATGAGCGCCATGTTGGAGGTCTGGCTTCCGGAACCGTTCACGGTCGCTACGACCATCGAGAAATCGTTGACGACCCTCTCGGGCGGTGCCTGCCCGGCGTTCATTTCCTTTGTGGCGACAGATTCTGTCATCTTCATATGCTCCCGGATATGTCTCGTGGTGTCAGTTCTAATTCGGCCGCCTTCCCGGTTCCATCGGTCCCGGATGCGGGTCGACGCTGGAGTATACCAAAATGCTCGAGGAGAGCCCGATGCCCGTGTTCAAAGTCCCCCTGCCGTATTGCCGACACCATCTGCTGATGATGGTTCCAAACGGCCTCTAAATATGGATAATCGGTAAAGACATTCAGACCGACCGACTCATAAGCATCCCAATAAGCCTGGAGAAAACCTTTCACAAACACGTTATCGAGGCGCGAGTAAATCGTTAGGTGGAGCTCACGGTGCTCCTTGTGGGGTATTTGCACCGGGTTACCTTTCAACAGAGCCCAGGCCCGTTCCATCAAGTCACTCAGAAGCTGTTTGTCCTGAGGATTGAGCGCTTCTACAGCCTGGTACCAGAAGTTCGCCTCAATTACCTCGCGCAGTTCTTCGATCTGGTCGAAAAAACCGCGATCCTCAGCAAGCGCGAATCGCATGCTCAAGCTAGCCGCAGCAGCCGGCGTAAACGGCAGCGTTTCAATTCCACGCCGCGGCCGCACCGCGACCCATCCCAGGGCGCGCGCCACCTCAATCTGCTCTCGCAATTTGCTGACGCTCATGCCGAGCTTCTCAGCGAGTTCGTTCATCGGCGGTAGTTTGCCGTCCAGCGAATCCGGGCAGGTGGCGAGATAATTGAGAAATTCCGATTCGAGCTCAATGGTCATGCGCCTCCACCTCTCGATTACTCATATTTATCATATAAATATGACTATTCAGAGTATAACCGACGCCCGCACATGCGTCAACAAGAATCAGGCGATCGGCGATCAGGAATCCGTGGTCATCCAGGTGCTCTGTCACCCGGATGCCACACGTCAGTGCGAAGCATCGGCAGGTGCCGTGGTGCGTGATCCAGCGTTTTCGGCTGTCGATCCCTTTTGAGGAAAGCCCCGGACTCTGCAATAGAGTTCCAGAGGTAATCTCACCCGCGGAGTCCGTCAGCTTGCTGACGGCTGCGCAGCAGGACGGAGATCGTACGGCTGTGCGATGCGTGCGCAGGCAGCCAGGCTTCCCCGTTTGCCGGCTCCCGCCGGCCCCGAAGGCTTGCCTTCGGGCTCCAACCAACAACCGTTATCTTGAACCCTATTTATGCAGCCGGGGAGCCGGGGTCCCTGATCCGCCGGGCGCCATGGAGGTGAGGGATTAAGGTTCGTCACCTTCTCCCATCGCTGTAACCATTCGTGCAATGTGCTCAGGCTTTGTTATGGGGAAGGCATGAACGCAAGTCGCCGCTCAAGAACCTGTGTCGGCCTGGTTCTGATGGCGGTCCGATGATCGCCCTCCTACCACCCATTCTGCTGGATCCGATCAGCCGTGACGTGCGGTCCGATTGTGAACCGTCCCCTGGTGGCGGTCTCCTCGCCACTCACAAATCTTCGTGTCGCCCCCCACGTGCCACACACATTTGGTAAAATGCCGAACGTGCTTAAGAGGGAATTCAGATCGATGTCTAAAGCTATCCTGATCGTCGTTGCGCTTGCGCTCGCCATCATGCTGCCCCGATGGATCCTGCAGTGGCGGTATGCCCGGAGCATCACCACCGTCGAGGCTGCCCCTCCCAAGGCGACCGCGATCGTGTTCGGTGCTGGTTTGCGCCGTGATGGCCGCCCTACCGCCGTGCTTGCAGACCGCGTATCAACCGCCGTTGAGCTTTATGAACAGGGCAAGGTAAGCGGACTGCTCATGAGCGGATCAGCCAGCTTCTACGCTTTCAGCGAGGCTGACGCGATGCGTGATTACGCCCGCTCGCTGGGCATCCCCGCGGATGCGATTCGAATTGACACCGCCGGCGATCGCACCTATCTCACCTGCCTTAACGCCCGCGACGAATTCAAGATCACATCAGCGTTGTTGGTAACCCAGGAATTCCACCTGCCGCGCGCCCTCGTGCTCTGTGATGCGCTGGGCATCGATGCCATTGGAGTGAGCGCCGATCTGCGCGAGTACCGCGCCGAGGGGTTCTGGTCATTCCGGGAGACTGCCGCGACATTCCGTGCCCTCTGGGATGCTGGGAAAATCTTCCTGACGGCCTTCGCGACGCGCGGGATGACCGGCCTATGAAGCGGGAAGAAGCTCTCCAGATCCTCGATGATTATGTTCAAAACGACAATCTGAAACGACATATGTTCGCCGTGGAAGCCGCCATGCGCGACTATGCCATGCGCATGGACGGTGATCCGGACCTCTGGGGCCTGGCGGGCCTGCTGCACGATTTTGATTGGGAGATCCACCCTACGCTGGAAAAACACCCCCAGGCTGGCGCGCCGATCTTACGTGAGCGCGGCGTACCGGTGATCGTTGTCGAGTGCATCCTGAGCCACGCCGATCACACCGGGGTTGCCCGCGAGACAACGATGCAGAAGGCGCTCTATGCATGCGACGAGATCACCGGTCTGATCATCGCCGTCGCCCTCATCCGCCCCTCCCGATCGCTGCAAGACCTGAGTGTCAAATCGGTGAAGAAAAAGTGGAAAGACGCTCGTTTCGCAGCCAACGTCGATCGCGAGGCGATCGAAGCGGCATGCGCCGCGCTCAAGGTCGACCTGTGGGAACACGTTGAGAACGTGATCTTATCGATGCGGCTCATCGAAGCGGAGCTTGGCCTGAAGTCGTAAAGGTTTTCTGGCAGCTTCGGCACCGCCTTTAACCGTGGTCTTTTGCCAACCTTGGGGTGCACACTCGATGCTGGTATAATCCTGCGTCGCAACGCTATATCGTGAGGAATTCAGACTTTATGAGTGAAAACGCAGAGCCTAAAGCCGCGGCCCCGTTGCTTTGCCCCACTTGTGGATCCAGGCTTCCAGCCGGAGCTCGCAAATGCGAAGTCTGCGGCACCGAATTCCGTTCTGGCACACATGGTAAGAAAAAACCCTCTGATTCAGAGATTACTCTCTCCCTGCCGGTCGCGCTGGCAATTGTCGCGGTGTTTACCGTGCTAGCGGTCGGATTAACCTATCTCGCCACGCAGGGGATGGGGAACGGCTCACCCACGACAGTAGATGTCACGGTCACCAACACACCGACCGAGACACCGACTCCCCAACCGACTGCTACACCGACGGCTCTGTCCTCACCAACGCCCCTGCCGACGATTGAGTATATTGTCGATGTAAATGACACGCTCGGCGCGATCGCGGTGCGCTACGACGTCTCTATCCAATCGATCCTGCAGCTCAACACAGGTATCAACAGCCAGAGCATCCTCTCGGTCGGCCAGCGCATCTACCTGCCGCAGCCAACACCGACACCCTCGCCCGAGCCTACCTCGACCCTGCCGCCCGCTGAGGCGACGATCGCGGCGTGCGACACAGTGCTCTACACGGTCGAGGCGAATGACACGCTCGGCTCGATTGCAGCAAATTACAACGTCCGGGCAGCAGCAATCCAGGACTTCAACGGTTTGAACTCAGATACGGTATTCCTCGGCCAGGTTCTTCGAATACCGCTTTGTGAACGCAACCCCACCCCGGGGCCGTCTCCTACACCGACCAACCCACCCCCGTACCCGGCGCCCAATTTGCTCCTTCCGCAGGACGGAGCCGCATTCTCCCTTGTCGATGACACCGTCACGCTGCAGTGGGCGGCAGTTGGCGAACTGCGAGAAAATGAGAGCTACCGGGTCACTGTCGAGGACATCACCGAGGGCTCAGGAACCCGTCGCGTGGTTGATTACGTCAAGGACACAAAGTACATCGTCCCGGCCTCACTGCGCCCGGACGAAGCGACGCCCCACATCATGCGCTGGTGGGTCCAGGTCGTACGCCAAACGGGGATATCCGTCGAAGGAGCCCCCCGTTATGAACCAGGTGGTGCCACTAGCGATCGGCGCGATTTTGTGTGGTCGGGCTTCGTGCCAGAGTTAACCCCGACACCCTGATCGTTAATGACCGAATCACAAAAGCGCAGGCGTCCGCCTGCGCTTTCTTCAACTAACACTCAGAGTTGGCGATTACAGCTTCAGCGCTTCTATCGTCTCACGGACGTGGTCTGCGGAAGCCTTCAGCGCGGCCTGTTCTTCGTTATTGAGGTCATACTCAATCACTTTGACCAACCCTTTCCGCCCCAATTGGGCCGGGACGCCAAAGAAAATCCCTTCCTGTCCGTACTCCCCTTGCAGGTATACAGACGCTGGCACGATCAAATTACGATCCTTCAATATCGCTTCCACCATCTGGGCTAACGCGGCCGCAGGCGCATAGAATGCGGAGCCCGTCTTAAGCAGCCCCACGATCTCCCCACCACCCTTACGGGTTCGCTCTACAATCGCGTCGAGGCTTTCCACCGAGAGGGCGCGTGTCAGCGGCACTCCGGCTACATTGGAATGTCTCGTCAGCGGGACCATATCATCCCCGTGGCCGCCGAGGACATAACAATGGATGTTCTGCACACTTACACCCAACTCCATTGCCACAAAAGCGCGCATGCGTGCCGAATCGAGGATTCCTGCCTGCCCGATCACGCGCTCACGCGGCAGATCGCCCACCTTCATCGCAACATAGCTCATTGCATCCAGCGGGTTGGTAAGCATGATGAAGATCGCATCCGGCGAGTGCTCAAGCGCCGATTCGATCGATGTCTTGACGATGCGGGTGTTCGCTTCCAGCAGATCATCGCGGCTCATACCGGGTTTGCGGGGCAATCCGGCGGTCACGACAACAACCTCCGAACCCGCCGTCGGTCCGAAATCGTTGGTTCCGACAATCTCCGTATCCGAGCCGATGACCGGCATCGCTTCTGCCAGATCGAGCCCCTTTCCCTGGGGCATGCCTTCAACGATGTCGACCAGAACGACATCTGCGATTTCGCGCGTAGCAAGAAAATGAGCGGTTGTCGCTCCAGTTTGCCCCGCGCCGATGATGCTAACTTTTGCCATCGATCGAATCCTTTCACTCTACTGATCAATCTTGTCGAGCAAATCGTCTAAGCTGCTCAAGCCGGATCGGCATAGAACCAGACAGACTCTCCGCTGGAAGAGCAAGGAAAGTCGGATCGGGAGACCGATTTCAGGACCTCGATACCATCCCCAAGCTCAACCTCACCGACTATCCAGAAACTCAGCCCTTCCTGGTCGGCACTCTCCCTGAAACTGCTCAATTGGCCGGATTCGACAACGAGCAGCAAGCCACCAGAAGTCTGGGCGTCGAACAACATCATCTGTCCGGTCTCATCGATACCCGTTTCAAATCGAACCCGATCCTGAAAGAAAAGCCTGTTATCCGAACTGCCTCCGGGAAACTTCCACATGTCGGCGTATTTCTTCGCCCCGGTTAGAAATGGGATCCGGTCGAGAAAGAAGCGCAGCCGGACACCGGACGCTTCGCTGATCTCGACCGCGTGCCCGAGCAAACCGAAGCCGGTGATATCCGTTCCGGCACGAACGCCAGCCGCCCGTGCGACCCGTGAAGCGCTAACATTCAGGCGTGACATCCAACGCACGGCATCCTGTATATCACTCGCATCAGCGACCCCGTCGCGCAGGGCGGTCGTCGTCACGCCCGTTCCAATCGGTTTGGTGAGGACGAGGTAGCTTCCGGCGACGGCGCCCTCCTTCTTGATCAATTTGGAAGCCTCACCAAAGCCAAGTGCGACCAGCCCAAATTTGGGCTCATCATCCTGAATGCTGTGCCCCCCCGCGACAACCGCGCCCGCTTCCCGAACTTTTTCCGCGCCACCACGTATGATTTCCCCGACAATCTCGGCATCCAACGAAGCAGGCATCGCCGAAATGTTCAGGGCGAAAAGCGGGTCGACTCCCATTGCGTAGAGGTCCGAGAGCGCATTCGCAGCTGCGATCGCCCCGTAATAATAGGGGTCGTCGACCACAGGCGTGAAGAAATCAAGCGTCGCGACGACGACGCGCGTATCATCAATCCGGTAAACCGCAGCATCATCGGGTCGATCGATGCCAAGCAACAAATCAGGGTAGTCTTCCGGCTTGAATATTTCCTGTAATGGACGCAGCACCTGCGCCAGCGCCTCGGCGCTTAGCTTGGACGCTCAACCGGCACACGAAGACATGCTCGTCAACCGGATTTCTCGTCCGGAAGTCCCAAGCACATCCCCGTGTACACCATCACGTTCTGAGGTCATCAGACTCCTGTCAACTGGATCGAGATAGAAGGCGCGAAATCAGATTGATTTCGCGCATCAGTCCACCCACTATAAACCGTAATGATCAGCTCTCAGGGAGAAAGCCATATGCGAGGCTGACCCCGAAAGCTGCCCCGACTGCCGCCGAGCCCAGAATCCAGAATAGAAATTCCCAGGAGGGGATATCGGAAGCTAACCCGCCGAGCAGGACACCCAATAATGCTCCCGCTAAGGCGGAAATACCGATCGCGGTCAATACCTTCCTAATCTCAGGCCACATCACGTTCCTCCAATGAACGTCGGTCAAATTGTACTAACTGATTGATACTCGTCAAGGGTGACGACAACAGTTCACCTCTCACTGAACTCAAATAGGATTTCACGCAGCAGCCCGGTTTCAATGTTCGACCCGGAAATAACGCAAATGATTTGCTTACCACGCAGAGTGTCATCCGCTTCAAGCAGCGGCGCAATCACCACAGCGCCAGAGGGCTCCGCTACGATCCGCTCCTCGTCCAACAGTGTATAAACGCATTCCCGCAGTACTCTTTCGTCGAAAAGCAGGATCCGCTGGATGAGAGATCGCGCCAGATAGAAAGGTTTTGCGCCGAACCCACCTGCGAGACCATCGGCAATCGTCTCTGCATGATCGAAAGGATCGTATGGTGTGCCATCTCTCAAACTAAGGTACGCGGAAGGGCTAGCTTGCGCCTGCACGCCAACAACCTCAACAGAGGGAGCTAACTCCTTGACTGCAGTCGCGATGCCGGCGATTAATCCGCCGCCCCCTACTGGCACGATAATGAGTTCAATCTCGGGCAATTCCTCCAGAATCTCGAGACCCACCGTCCCCTGCCCGGCGATAATTTTTTCATCGTCATAGGCCGGAATATAGACCGCACGCTGCTGCTTGGCGAACTCGACGGCAGCTTGATGTGCATGCTCGTATGTGGTGCCTGCAAAACGTAAATCGATCGCAAATGCCTGAAGCCGGCGGATTTTGGCCTCTGGCGCCGTCTCGGGCACAAAGATCGTCACCCCCTTGATCCCAAGAGATTCAGCGGCAAAGGCGACACCCAGGCCGTGATTTCCAGCAGAGCCGGTGACGATTCCACCAGACAAATCTTCCAGACCAGAAAGCGCATTCAGCGCGCCGCGCACTTTGAACGATCCTGTAGGCTGGGATGACTCAAGTTTTAACCAAACATCGCCCTGCACCCGACAGCTTAGACTTTCCGACCGGATGATCGGAATCCTGTTGAGAACCTTGCGGATCCTCTTCTGAGCGATGAGCACTTCCCGGGCGCCAAGTGCGGTTCTTGCCAAATTTACACCTTCGATCAGTACAGATTCTCGGGGCGCTGGCCAACAGGGGCCTGTTTGCGCTCCCCGGGGAAGAAGAACGATGACACGACTAGGACAAATCCCACCCCGGTCGCACCGAGGGCGATCATCATTGACTCCCTCAGTACACTACGTATCACAGTTTGGAACAGCTCACCGACAAATGATAAGGTCTCTGGCTGCAACACCGGTCCGTCAACAGTCACCACAAGGTATTGAAACAGCGCTTCGGATGACCCGCGGATGGTGAGCGTCATCAGTAGCGAGAGGACACCGAAAGAAAAAATTGGCCACCCGGACCAGAGGGAGAAGTCGCGCATCGAGCGCACCACAAAGATGAGCATTAGCAGCAGGCTGCCGGCCACAGCCGCAACCGAAACCAGCAGCCCCAGACGGATAAACCCACGTGCTCTGGCAATTGCTTCCGCCCCGTCAGGGGTCCGATCGGATAACATATCGCCAAATGGTAATTCGATTTGATCGGGAAGCCTTGCCGCAACCACGCTCAGCTGTTGGTTCAGGATCGGCAAGGCAAACTCGGAGAGCTCCGGCGGCGGTGAACAAACCAGAAGGTCCTCAACGTTGCCCCCGCTGAGGAACATCTGGGCCAGTTCTGTCGCTTGCTCAGGAGTGCAGGGCGGCAGCGATCCCAGCAGCAGATCAATAAGTTGCGTCCCTGGACTTCCAAGCAGCCGTGCTTTGATCGTCCCAATCTCGATGCTTGGAACCTCAAAGCTGGAATCCGGGTCCAGGAGGTTGAACAGCCCCCTGAGGACGGTCTCCGATTGTTCGGCCACCCACTCAGGTGTGATCAGAAGGTCGAGCATTCTCTTCCAATCATCTTCTGAGAGCCTTACGAAGTATGCAGGCGGACCGCCAGCCTGTGTGCAGAGTTCCTGGGAAGCCATGCATGGGTCTGAATCGAACGCGGCAGCCAATTCACCTGAAGCGATTTCCGTCAGACGAGCTGAAAAGTCTCCGCTCTGAAGCGCCCTCACGTAAGGCTCAGGACGCAGCAGGTTGTATTCGATCTGATAAAAAGTCAACGCGCTGATCGCTGCGATGACAAATAAGAGTGCCAAGAGCAGCCCAATGACCCCGGAGCAGCTTTTCGACATCTAGCCGTCCCCTCTTCTCGTTCGAGAATCGCCGGACGTATCCCGCAGCAATCGTGATGAATTTGCGAGGATTCCAATATCCGGCAACGATTGCGCAGCTGCTGCCAGGATCGGTGGGAGGATTCCGAACGCTGCGAGCAAGATGCCGGTGATGTTGTATAGACCGGTGAAAATGAGGTTCATACGCACAACACCCATCGTCCGATCCGAGATCTCGAAGAGTTCCGGGATCAGTTTCCAGTCATCCTGCATAATGGCGACATGCGCCGCTTCGATGGCGATATCCGTGCCGGCAGCACCCATCGCGATGCCGACGTCCGCCTGGGCGAGTGCCGGAGCATCATTAATGCCATCGCCCACCATGGCGACCCGATGACCTGCATCTTGGTAACCGAGGACGATCGCCAGCTTGTCCTCCGGAAGCAGCTCTGCCTGATATCGCACCCCCAGCTCAGTCGCGATCGCTTCCGCCGCCGACCGGCTGTCGCCTGTAATGAGCTCGATCAATGTCAAACCCCGCGACCGCAATTCAGCGAGTGCGGATGGAACATCTGGCCGCAGAGTATCGGCTACTCGCAGGTAACCAACCAGGACGCCATCCTCCTCAACATAGAGAATCGTGCTCCCGTCAGCCGTGCCGACATGTTCTGCAATCAGCCGGGCAGATTCGATGAAACGCCTGTTCCCGACACGAATCGTATGGTCCGCAACGGTAGCCTGTGCGCCCTTGCCTGGTTCGACCTTGAAGTCGGTCGGCTCCTCAACCTGCACGTCTTCACCGATCGCAGCCCGGGTGACCGCCTGGGCTAATGGATGCTCTGAATAACGTTCAACCGCGGCCGCCAGCGCCAACAGTTCGCCCCTGCTGATCCCGTTGAGGGGGATCACCTCAGTGATCTCCGGCTTCCCCAGCGTAAGCGTTCCGGTTTTATCGATAAGGAAGACGTCGATCTCTGGGAGGGTTTCGACATACCGGCCGCCTTTGATGAGCAATCCACGCTTGGCTGCTGTGCCGATCGAAGCGAGCATCGCGATTGGAGTGGCGAGCGCGATCGCACAGCTGCAAACCACGACCAGAACGGCAGCAGTCGCTAGCGGATCACGGCTGAAAATGTAGGTCAAGCCAGCTGCACCGAGGACGACCGGCAGGTAATACGTGGAGAATCGATCGGCAAACCGCTGCACCTGACCCTGGTTGGCCTCCGCTTGTTCGACCATCTGGATCACTTTCCCGATAGTGGTCTCGCTGCCTATCTTTTCGACCCGGATCCGCACACTCCCTACCCGGACAAGCGACGCCGCGAAAACATGCATACCGGGGATCACTTCCACCGGCATCGACTCGCCTGTGATGGCAGATTGATCGATCGTCGCCTGGCCGGTGATGACCTCGCCATCGACCGGGATGCGCTCACCCGGCCGGACTACGAGAAGATCGCCCACCCCGACTTCCTCTATCGGGACTTCAACATCCTGCCCCTCGCGGATCAACCAGGCCGTCTGTGGGGTGAGATCATGCAAATCGCGCAATGCACCGCGCGCCCCCTGAGCTGTCCATTGCTCAACGGCGTCACCTACCCGCATGAAGAAGACGATTACGACACCAGTCGCCCATTCACCGACCGCCAGGGCGGCGAGCATGCCAATCGTCATCAAGGTATGCGAGGTAATCTCCCTCTTCATCGTGGCGCGCAGGACGCCTCGGAATACCGGCCAGCCGCCGATCAGGATAACCGCGGCGTACACCAGGACCGGGATAGAGCCGCTTAGGCTCGCAAACCATCCCAATCTTTCTCCAAGGACGACGACCAGCAGGACGACCGCGATAAGACCAAATAGCCCTGAGGTGAGAAGCATAAAGGCGTCCCGGCCGCAGGTTTCTCGATCGTGTCCATCCCCCCGTCTTACTTCATATCCAGAGGCTTCGATCGCCCGCTCAAGCTCTGCGACGCTCACCATGGAAGGGTCGTGATCAACAATCGCTTTCTCCGTACTCAGAAAAACCTGTGCTGCATCAACACCATTCAAATCACGCAGTGCTTTTGTCACATGCCGTGTGCAATCGGCACAGTCCATCCCCACGACCTGGATTTCGGTCCGCTCGAATATTTTTGCGTATTCCCCTTGTGTCATTACCAATCCAACCTTCAATCAAAACCAGCAATCGTATGCGTGTACAATTATGGCTACGCGCAACTTTGCTCTCATAATGCCTTGGCTGCACATTTGTCCGGCAACGACTCTACTCAAGATACGCGGACAGACCCGCTAACGCATGTGAGAGCGTCGTGCCGTGCCAGCTCAACCAACGACCGTCTATACGGTAAATCTTATCATTCTTAACTGCGGGCGATGCGCGCAGCAGATCCGCAATCCTACGCTGATCTTCGACTGAGAACGCGAAAGGCTCGCTGGGGAGAAGGATTATCTCAGGGGAGGTTTCCAGCACTTCTTCCGGCCCTACTCTCGGATAGCGAGTGTCACGTTCGCCTGCCTGTTCAGCAGGAAAATCCCGTGCGAACTCAGCTTCAAGTGGATAGCGGCGGTTCCGGTGTTTGAAGACGTTGCAGCCACCGCAGGCTGTGAGCACGCTGTCACAATAGGTGTCATGGTTAAAGGTCATCCAATAAATACCCGGATGGGGGGCTTCAGCCTGCCAGATAGGTACAAAAACAGAGCGCGCATCGATTTGTGAGGCGCCTCTCTGGACCCATTCCAGGCTCCTTTCAATCAGCACGATTTTCTGGGCAGCCTCTTTCACCACCCTAAATACCCGGGCGATCAACCAGAGTGTTTCAATCGCGTCCTGAACGCTCTTTGGGAAGCTAACCCAGACGTCGAGCCCAGCCTCTTCCAGCGCTTCGATGTCTGCCCGGTCATTCTCCTCCTGATTCGCAAGAATCAAATCCGGCTGAAGCGTCACGATTTTATCGAGATCCACTGCGTGGGTTCCACCGATGTTCTCGGCCTGGGTCTCACCGGCCGGACGCGGACAATATTGAGTCACACCGACGAGGGTGTCGTCACACTCCAGATCGATTAAGCTCTGCGTCAGCGAAGGTACCAGGCTGACGACGCGAGTGGGAGGTTTCTCAGCAGCAATCTGGGGATTGAGACCGCTCTCACGGACATTCAACGCTGCCATCCAGAACCCAGCAGGAGCACGGGAGCTTTTTCGCTCCATACCTCGACTTCACCCCGGGGGCCCAGAGCCAGCATCGCCCCGTCCGGTAACCCCAGCGCGAAGACACCTTCACGATCCTCCAGATGGTTGCGGACTGCCGCGATCTCTGCCGGATCGCGATTGGTTGCGATGACAACCGCCCCCATGATCCACCCGAGTCCTTGATCGATGTGCTGGTCTTTACTGTCCAGCATCCATGCTCCCATGACACCCGCCGCCGGACCAAAAGCAAAAAGAACCGCTCCCTCGGCAAGAATCTCCTGAGGTCGGATGCGGAACAGACGTTCAGCGATTAACTCATGCCAGAATGCTCCGGTTCCCCCGGCCAAAAGGACGATCCCGGCATTCAGCCACAATTGGCGCAAGGATTCGTCCCCCAGGTCAATTGGATTGACGATCTGAATCTCAGCTCCCAGGAATATTTCTAGATCCCCGACGAACCTTTCAAGATCCTCCTCGAACACAGGATCGGGCGTGATCAGCAGTGGCTGGCGCGAGAGGTCGGCCAGCTCGAGCAGGCGTTCGGGAATCTGTGCGTTGAATCGATCCAACACAGGCGGTCTCCCTGCAACGATGAGCCATCCCATCGTCCCGAGCCTTTGAAACACAGCACTTGCGTCAGCCATACAGCCTCATCTCGTCCTGGATCGCCGTCGACAACTGCCCTGCCGCTTTGGCGAGGTTCTCTTGCCAGAGCGCGCGCTGCCGACCGTTAGAATGCCCCGTGCGACGTTAAGTTCGATCGAGCATTTGTCTCCAGATACGACATTACCGGTTCTTGGCAGGAAACCCAACTCAGCAGACACGATCGGGCTACCTCAGTTCGATGCGGCGGAATCGTTCGATGATGCGCGGTGAGTCCGGCGGACTTTCGGGATCGGTCATGTTCGCGCGGAGGCGGATCTCAAGTGCTTCGATATCCTTGATCTGACTGCCATGTGCGCGGAGTGCGAGGAGTTTGCGCTCGAAGAAATCGGTGATATCGATGGTCGTATTGGGATGTTGGGCGCCGGCGACATAGACTTCCTTGACCTTGTGTGGCTTCAGCCCTTCATTCTTTCCGAGTTCGGGAAAATAAAGCGCCGAGCGGGCAGCCGGATAGACAGCGTCCAGCGTAACCTGCCCGGCCGCGCGGTGATCGGCATGATTGAAACGGTTGCTGGGGAAGAAGTTGGTCGGATCGGAGGTGATCACGACGTCAGGTCGCACCGTGCGGACAACCCGCACGATATCCCGCCTCAATTCGACCGTCGGCGCGACGTAGCCATCCAGTTCATTGAGGAAAAATACGTCCGCGACACCCAATCGCCTGGCGGCTTCCCGCTGCTCTGCTGCGCGGATAACCGCCAGCTCCTCCGGGGGTATGCGATCGTCATCAGAGCCTTTGTCCCCTCGGGTGAGCAAACAATAGGTGATCTCATTGCCCTCACTACTCCAACGTGCAACCGTTCCACCGCAGAAGAAATCGGGATCATCCGGATGGGCAAGGACAACCAGAACGCGGCGCGCCGGACCTTTGCTTCCTACTGGGTCACCCACGATTACTTCCCCTCACCTTTCCCGCAGTCACATCCCCCATTTTCGTGTTTGTCACAGGGCGCCCTGGCCTTCTCCTGGAGCGCCTTCCACTCTTCATAAGGCTGGATCTCATCCCTGTGGAATTCCACCCGCTGACCTTCTTCCAACTGCACCACGACTGCATCCTTGAGCGGCAGCAGATCAATGACCTTCCCTTCACCCCTGGGCGTGACCACCCTTTTCTTGATCTTTGGCAGCTGCTTGCGCGCTTCTACATACTGCTCATACTCGTACATCAAACAGCAGCGCAAACGACCACACATCCCGGTGATCTCCGAGGGGTTGAGTGAGATGCCCTGAGCCTTAGCCATGCGGATTGATATCGGGCTGAATTCAGTTAAGAATTTTGAGCAGCAACGCTCAGCCAGGCCACAGGCCCCCATGCCGGTCAGGATCTTGGCGACATCTCTTGGTCCGACCTGCTTGAAGTCGATGCGAGCGTTGCTGTAGGTCTTGCGCATCTCTTGATAAAGTTCCTGGGGGTCGGCATCCTCCTCGACCTCGCTGTTGTAGAGGAATGTCAACCGGGAGCCATCGTACGAATACTCAGCGCGCACAATCTTGAGCGCGGTCAGGCCAAGTTCTGCCGCTTTTGCACGGCAATCGATCATGGCTTCCAGTTCGCGGCGCTGCCACATCCGCCGCATCACAAGATCGCGTGGTGTCGCCCGTCGCTCAACCGGCTTATGCGACCCTTTGGCATTTGTATGATCTGCAGCGAGCAGCTGCACAACCTCACCGAGCTCACGGCCTCGAGAGGTTGACACGATCACATAATCGCCCATCTTGATGTCGGTTAGATCGGCAGCGTCGAAGTGATAGATCTTCCCAACAGGCTGGAACTTGATCCCCACGATCAAAGCTGTTTTTTCTTCGGTCTTCATTGCATACCTTCCCTGATTACCTCTCTCAGTATCACGTATGCATGAATCTTATTCGATCCATGCATCAAATCGGGATAGGGGAGGGCCTCACGGCCCTACCCCTCCCACACCACCGGACATGCGGGTCAGCATCCGGCGGTTCG
>JARGGH010000019.1 GCA_029210945.1 Anaerolineales bacterium | reverse complement strand
CCCACTGATCCTGCTCACTTTAGGCCTCTTCACGCTCGTGATCAACACCGGCCTATTCTGGCTGACAGGCTGGCTCGGGATGTTGATCGGACCGGAGTTCGGCTATCAAATTGAAACGTTCTGGGCCGGGCTGCTCGGGGCACTGGTGGTGAGTGCCGTCAACGCCGTAATGACGATGCTGTTCCGGGAGGAACTTAAAGGCTCCCCGGCTTAATCGAATTATCCCCGTTCGAGATGCACTTCACGCGCCAGTCATCTGGCGCGTTTGCTTTTCCGGCCCACCTTAATAGGCTATGCTCAATGATTGTGATCTCATCTGCGGGAGGTTGAACCTTGGACATACGAGACAAAACCGTCCTCGTTCTGGGTGGCTACGGGTTGGTGGGCATGGCGGTTTGCCGGGAGCTGTTGCGTGATGAACCGGCCAGGCTGATCGTGGCGTCGCTTCGTCAGGAGCAGGCGCAGAAAGCTGTCGAGGATCTGCGGAATGCACATCCCGGAACGGCGACCATCATTCTCCCCGCCTGGGGAGATTTGCTTTTGCGCGCCGAGTGGCAGACGCTGGGTAAGGGTGGGCACCCGCGCGTTGCACTCCAGGACGATCCCGAAATGCGCAAGCGCCTTGTCGCCGACATCCTCAATGAGCTGGATGAGGAGATCCTGGTCTCTTCGCTGCTTTTCCAACTGATTACCGGCCGTGCTGAAGGCCTCGAAAATGTGCCCGCTGACATCGTCATCGATTGTGTGAACACGGCGACGGCGGTCGCATACCAGAATATTTACCAGACCGCCCGCCGGCTCGAGAACTTGATTGCTGAAGAGGCAGAGGCAAATTGGCCTGAAGAAGTCGAGCGGCTGTTGGCCTCGCTTTATGTGCCTCAACTGGTTCGCCATGTGCAGATACTTTACGAAGCGCTGCTCGCAGCCGGTTCACAGGCCTATATCAAGGTTGGGACGAGCGGAACCGGGGGCATGGGGCTCAATATTCCCTATACCCATGGCGAAGAAAAACCCTCGCGGGTGCTGCTCTCAAAGTCGGCGATCGCCGGTGCCCAGACGATGCTCACGTTTCTATTAGCTCGCACGCCGGGTGGACCAGCGGTCGTGAAGGAGATAAAGCCCACGGCAGCCATCGCCTGGAAAGCGATCGATTATGGGCGTGTCCATGGCGGCGGGCGCGAATTTCCGCTCTACGATTGCGACCCTCAAGCGGCATACCCGTTGAGTGATGCCGTGACGGTTGAACCCGAAGGTGCCTTCGGAACCGAGACCGGTGAGTACCTTGAATCGGTCTACATCGACACAGGCGAGAACGGCCTCTTCGCCCTGGGAGAGTTCACCGCCATAACGACCCTGGGCCAGATGCAGTTCGTCACGCCGGAAGAGATCGCCGCCGATGTGGTTGCCGAACTGAAGGGGGGTAACACCGGGCATGATGTGATCGCCAGCCTGGACGCAAGCGCCATGGGACCGAGCTACCGGGCAGGCTATCTGCGTGAAGCAGCAATCAACCGCATGCGTATGCTTGAAGAACAGCACGACGTCGATTCGATCGCGTTTGAGCTTCTTGGTCCTCCGCGTCTTTCAAAACTGCTCTTCGAGGCATACCTGCTGAAGCGTGTTGCCGATCGACTCACACAGGCGATCGAATCTGATCCCGATTCGCTTGCCAACGACTGCTGGTCATTGGTCGCTGACGATGCCCGGTTGCGGCAGCACATTCTCTCAATTGGCATCCCGATCCTGGCCCCGGATGGAGAACGCATTCTACGAGGACCGGTGATGAAGGCTGCTGACGCGCAGCACGGCTGGGTGGATCTGACCGCCCAGAATATGGCTCGCTGGCAGGCACGCCTGCAGGCGATCAAGACCGCCAACAAGGTGATCCTGGAGGGTGAAACTAGCTCGCGCTACGATCGCAGCTATCCTGCCGTGCGCAATTGGAAAGATGATGATCGTTTTGACATCGGCGAGATTGTCGGCTGGTTGTTCATCCACGAAGAGGACGGCCGGCGGGGAAAGGACTAGCGCTCTGGATCTTCTGGCGCAATATGGTGCGAATGTCCTGTGAACCGGGATGGGTTCGCTATGCTATACTCGAAGCGTTCTGATCTCTAGTTATGTTAGCTGGTGGTCAATTCGCTGTGTGAACGCTGTGATCGCGATCGGGTTTGCTTACCCGCCTGCGTCTCATGGGCAGGCGGGTAAGCACACAGCGGGCAGCCGGCACAAGTCGCTGATTTGATTGCGGTTTTGCCAGGATACGGATATTTTCGCATTGAAAGAGCGCACGAAAGCCTCCCTCGACCTGCTCTACTCGATCAGCCGTGAGCTGACCGCTCAGCTGGATCTGCGTGATCTGCTGCAGCGCATTTTACGGCTGACGCTTGAAGCCGTCGGTGCCCCGGCGGGCAGCATTCTGGTTCTTGATGAACGCGGCGAAGTGACCGAAGGGGCAGTCGCATACGGCGGGAGAGTGCACGATCACACAGGTGATCAACTGCGCGATACCTATGAGCAAGGTCTCGCCGGATGGGTGGTCGAGAACCGTGAAGCGGTGTTGATTGATGACACGCTCCACGACCCTCGCTGGCTTCAAAAACCCGAACAACAAGATGAGGACGAAACCCGCTCGGCGATCAGTGTGCCATTGATCGCCCGCGATCGCGTCGTCGGTGTGTTGACGTTAGGCCGTAGGAAAGCGGGGCATTTCTCCGCCGAAGATCTGGCCCTGGCGACCTCGATCGCTGACCAGGCTGGCATCGCAGTCAACAATGCCCACCTGTACGACGTGAGCCAACGGCAGCTGCGGGCTATGAAGGCGCTCAGCGAAACAGCACGGGCAATTACCTCCAGTCTGGAAGTCGATGAGGTGCTCCAGCGCATCACAGAACAGACGATGAAAAGCCTCGATGTGGAAGCCGCCTCGCTGGCATTGATTGATGAGGAGTCGGGCGAACTCATCTTCAAAGTCGCCAGTGGGAGAGCGGCCGATCAAGTCGTCGGTACGCGCCTTGAGAAAGATCAGGGCATCTCCGGCTGGGTCCTGCAGAATGAGGAAGCGCTTTTCGTCAGAGATGTGCAGTCCGACCCGCGTTTTTTTGCAGAGATTGACAAGCGGGTCGCCTTTGAGACACGTGTGATGGCGTGTGTGCCGGTCCAGGTCCGAAATAAAACTATCGGTGTGCTTGAAGCGATTAACCCGAGCAGCGGAATGCTGCTCCCTGAGCATGTCGATTTGTTGACCGGTATCGCCCGGCTTGCAGGGACCGCTATTTTCCACGCCCAACTCTTCGAACAGACCCAGGCTGCACGTCAGCGCTATGCAAGCCTTTTCGAAGACAGCATCGACACGATCCTTATCACCGACCTGCAGGGGAAAGTAACCGACGCCAATCGACGTGCAGAGACGTTCCTGGGATTCACTCACGAGCAACTGGTGAGCGAAAATATATTTTCCCTGCACGAGGCCGCCCGCGATCGATTGCCGGAAAAATTGGATCAGCTGGATACCAGCGAGACGATTTCGTATGATACCCATGCGTTGAGTCGGACCGGTCGTCAACTCCCTGTCGAGGTGCACGTTAAAAGAATCCAGATTGGCACGATCTCCTTCTTGCAGTGGATTATGCGTGATATCTCTGAGCGACTCGCGCTGGCCGAATTGCGAACCGATTTGACATCGATGATCTTCCACGACCTTCGTTCTCCGATTGGCAACATTATTTCGAGCCTTGAAGTCCTTCAGGCGACCCTGACCGGCGATGATGAGACGATTCGGTCAGTGCTCTCCATCGCGATGCGTTCGAGCCGCAGGGCTTCCCGTCTGGTCGAATCGCTGCTGGACCTGGATCGTCTTGAAACTAACCGGGCTGTGCTGAACAAGACGCAAGCCTCGATCGGTGCATTGGCTGCGGAAGCTGTGGAAGAGATCCATCCGACAGCAGAAGCGAAGGGCCAGATGCTGCGCATGGAACTGCCACCCCGGCTGCCGACGCTTGAAATGGACGTTGACATGATCCGCCGGGTCTTGATCAACCTGCTCGAAAACGCCATCAAATACACCCGCGGCGGTGACCAGATTACCGTCCGCGCGGGAACCCGGGATGGAGAGCTGCTTGTCAGCGTAGCCGACAGTGGCCCTGGGATCCCGGCCGAAGATCTGGACAAAATATTCGACAAGTTCACCCGCGTCACCAAGGATGACAGGCCAAAAGGGCTGGGTCTTGGGCTCGCGTTCTGCCGCATGGCCGTTGAAGCACACGGCGGCAGCATCTGGGTGGAAAGCGAAGAAGGACAGGGGTCTACGTTCTCTTTCACACTGCCGCAATCGTAATCTCAGCTTTCCAAGAGGAGCATTTATGCGGAGAGTAGCGTCACAGGTTTGGGTTGAAAGCAAGTTCCCTTCAGGCGAAATCGGTGTGATCGCTGATGACGAAGAGGTGATGTTGGTCGATACCCCGCTGCTTGTGGACGATATCAAGCAGTGGTTGACGGAGGTCGAGTCGATCGGCGCAGTTCACTATGTAGTCCTGGTTGATTCCCATCCTGACCGAGTGCTGGGGACGAGAGCGTTGGACCTTCCCAGGATTGCACATGACCTCACCCTCGAGACGATCCGGGAGTGGCCAGACACTTTTAAGGGCAGCGCGCATCCGATCGGGGCGGAGTCAGACCGTTTGAAGAGGGTCACAGGTGTCCAGTCCGCCATGCCGGAAATTACATTTAACCAGGAACTGATCCTTCGGCTGGGCACAAAGGATATTCGCTTCCTGCACCGCTCCGGGCCACGACCCGGCTCGTTGTGGGTGCTCGAGGACACGACCTCGGTTGCTTTTGTCGGTGATGCGGTCACTGTGGACGCCCCACCCTATATTGGCACAAGTGACCTGTCGCTCTGGCTCGACGCGCTCGATGACCTGCGTAAGCTGGAGCGCGACGGCTATAAAATTGTCTGTGCCCACGGCGGTCTGGTCAGCCGCGATGAAATTAATAACATGGCCCGCTTTATCCGCAAGGTCGAGACTCGCCTGAAGAAGCTCGCCAAAGTCGATGATCGAGATGCGGCTGCGATGGATTACGCAGCAGAACTCATCGAAGATTTCCAGGTCGTCGGCCAAAGCAGAGAACTCGGCATCTTCCGGCTGCAAACCGGTCTAATTGACCTGTACGAATTACTGCAGGATTAAGGTTCCCTCATCGGTAAGGATACGCATCATTCGATTGCGTTCCATTCGTGTGGAAGCGGGTAAACATGCATGAATATGCGCTCTTTGAAGTGCTGCGGGCGGGACAGGTGGAATCGAAACACGTCGTCTCGTTTGCGGTTGTGGATGCCGCTGGTCGCCTGCTTGGATCCTGGGGGGATCCGGGGCTGGTCACTTTCCTGCGCTCAAGCGCGAAGCCATTCCAGGCGATTCCATTTGTCGAGAGTGGCGCAGCGGAGCACTTCGGGTTTGAAGCCCGTGATCTGGCACTGGTTTGTGCTTCACACACGGGAACCAACCGACACGTGGATCTGGCCCGACAATTGTTGGTGAAGATCGATGAGCCTGAGAGTGCGCTTCAGTGCGGCATCCATGTCCCGTATGATGAAGATGCTTACGAGCGATTGCTGCGCGCCGGTGAACCGCTGGGGCCTGTTCGGAATAACTGCTCTGGCAAGCACGCGGGAATGCTGGGGCTGGCGAAATACCTTGGCGGAGATCTCGATTCATATTTGTCCCCGGACCACCATGTTCAGCAGCGCATCTTACAGGCAATTTCTGAAATGAGCGCGATGCCAATCGACTCAATCATCGTAGGTGTGGACGGCTGTTCCGCACCGACATTCGCAATGCCGCTTCACAAGAGCGCCGGCGCATATGCACGCCTTGTTCGTCCGGACGGTTTTGAGGATGCTCGACGTCGCGCTTGCGAGAGCATCGTCGGGGCGATGAGGCGGTATCCAGAGTTGGTCGCCGGGCCCGGTAAATTTGACACACAGTTCATGCAGGCAGTTGGCGGCAGGATGGTGAGCAAATCCGGGGCGGAGGGTTTCCAGTCGATTGGTATACCGGAGGGTGCCCTGGCCGAAGGCTCACCGGCGATGGGGATCGCCATCAAGGTCCATGACGGCGATGATAAAAGTCATCGTGCGGCTGCCTTGACAGCCGTTGAGCTTGTGGGCCGGCTGGGAGGTTTTCGAGAAGGTGAACGGGCCGCCCTGGCAAATTACGATGCGCGGCCGGTGCGCAATCTGAGCGGGATCACGATTGGGGAGATCCGCATCAACCCGCAGTTTGATCGCGATTTCAACGTAAATTATGAATGGATATGAAGGTCTGAGGGTCGAGGCCAGAAGATTATTTAATCTGAATTTAAACGCAGGCCAGCTGAACGCCTTTCAAACTTACGCCGGCGAACTGCTGGAATGGAATGAGCGTGTCAATCTGACCGCGATTACCGATCCGCGGGAGATTGAGATCAAGCACTTTCTGGACTCGCTTTCATGTCTGCGGGTCGCTCAATTCCGTCCGGATCAGCGGGTGATCGACATCGGCACGGGCGCAGGTTTGCCTGGCATCGTGCTTAAAATTGCCTGCCCCTCGATCCGCTTGACTCTCGTCGAATCGATCCGCAAGAAGGCCGATTTCTGTGAACATATCGTAGCGAGGTTGGGATTGGTCGGAGTTGAGGTCATTCACAGCCGTGCGGAGACGTTAGGGCAGGATAAACTTCACCGCAGCTCGTACGATTGGGCATTGGCGCGTGCAGTTGCGGTTGCGCCCGTGCTGCTCGAATACCTCCTACCGCTTCTTAAGCTGAACGGTCACGCGGTGCTGCAAAAAGGCAGCACGGGGCCGGAAGAAATTCATTCCGCCAGACAGGCACTTACGCTGCTCGGTGGGGAAGTGCTTCAGATCGCGCCGGTAGAGCTCCCGAAGGTTCCCGAGACGCGTTACTTGATCCTCATCCGCAAGTGTGCTGCGACACCTGACAAATATCCCCGCCGGCCGGGTATGCCTTCAAAACACCCCCTATCCGGATCGAATTCGGCTCAGCCGGAGGATATGCGATTGCTGTAGGGTGTGAGCCCCTCTGCGGAGACTTTCCAGATCGTAGCGGATCGCAGGAAGCGTTGCAGGAACATGTCCGGATCAGCGGCGGTTAACAGCGATTGGGGGGCGGCCTTCAGTCGCTCGAGCAGGTCGCTGCGCCGCTCGACATCGAGCTCTGCCAGCACTTCGTCCAAGAGCAGGACCGGCCATTCACCTGTGCGGTGCTTCAACCATTGAATCTCGGCCAGCTTCAGAGCCAACAGCGCAGTGCGGTTTTGGCCGCGCGATCCAAATCTCCCCAGATCGACACCGTTTATGCAAAATTGGAAATCATCCCGGTGTGGACCGAGGGTGGAGACGCCGCGCTGGATTTCGTGTTTGCGGATGCGGTTCAGCCGTTCGGTGAGCGCGGAGGACAGCCGGGCGCGTGAGAGCGCTGCGATCGCATCGTTGCGATCCGGCCTGGGATGCATTTGCCCATCGCTGCGACGCGTGGGATCGAATTTCGGCAGATAGAGCAGTTCAAGCTGTTCTTTTCCGCGGGAAAGCTCTTGATGGACTCGCGCAGCGAGCGAGTTGAGCTCAGATAGCGCCCGGGCGCGCTGCTCCATAAGTAGCGAGCCGTGTTCGCTCAAACGCTGATCCCAGAAGTCAAGCTGTTGAAACTTGCCTCTACGTTCGCGCAGTTGTTTAAGCAGCGCGTTGCGTTGTGAAATTACCTTGCGGTACTCCGTCAGCGCCGCCGCGTATGCGGGGTCTGCCTGTGCGAGGCTTGCATCAAGGAAGTCTCTGCGGTTTCCGGGAGATCCTTCGACGACATCGATGTCGCGGGGTAAAAACAACACCGCGTTGAACACACCGGCGAGGTCACTGACCCGCCGCTTGACACCATTGATGAGAATCTCTTTCATGAGCCGCGGCCGGGGTTGATCGCCTGCGGTCCGGAGCGAAAGCCGGATTTCGATCGTCTGGTCGCGTGAGTGACTCTCGATCTGGGCGACGATGCGCGCATAAGGAGTTGCCTCTTGTAGCGCGCCAAAGCTGATTAATTCACGATCGTGCGTTGCTTGAACGCCATTTGCACTGGTGAGGTAGTAGATCGCTTCAAGGATGGAAGTTTTTCCCTGTGCGTTGGAACCAACCAGGATCGTCGTGCCCGTCGTGAACTCTGCATCGAGCCGGTCAAATATCCGAAATTGGGTCAGTGATAAACGCTTGAGTAGCATGGTCGCGCTGATTGTAGCATAGCGCCTTTCCATCAGCAGAGGCTGATGTGGGACACGCTGGATGGCTTTGGGCGGTGCTGTTGCGGCGATGTTCAGACGGGGGGAAGATTTTCTTGGGCAGCCATTTCCTCGATGCGCCAGACTTCTGTGGCGTGATCGATGAAGAGCACGCCGTTGAGATGATCGATTTCATGCTGAAAGATTCGGGCGAGGAACCCTTTCGGCTTTAGTTTAAAATCGCGGCCGTGCCGGTCTTGGCCTTTCACCGTCACCCACTCATGACGCTCGACCTCGCCCATAAAACCTGGCAGCGAGAGGCACGCTTCATTGCCCAGCACAGTCTCATGCGATCTGCGGACAATCTCGGGGTTCACTGCTGCGTAAAGCTTGGCGGGTCTGGGCGGCGCCTCTGGATCCTCGGGTTGTTCGGCGTACTCGACGACAATCACGCGCTGGCTTACATCGACCTGTGGAGCTGCTAGCCCTACGCCAGGCGCGACGCGCATCGTTTCGATCATGTCGTCGATTAACGTCTGCAAGGCTGGACCAAATGCACGCACTTTATGGGCAGTCCGGCGCAGCGTAGGATTTGGGGGCGTCACGATTTTTCGTGCCGTCATGCTTCAGGTCGCCTTATCTGGATCATCCTGTGATGGGTCTCTGTACTTATCATGGTAGATGTCAAACAATTCTACCATCTCGCGCTGCCGCTTCTTCCGTTCGCGCTCGGCACGGCGTTCGAGAAACGCTTCCTGGGCGTGTACGATGTCCTGCTGGACGGTGACCGGATCGAATACGCCGTCAAAAGTGAATTGGGAGGTGCCCACGTTGGCGATCACATCGCCGTAGTTCAACACGATTCCGACCAGGCCTTTACGGTCGACTTCGGTGCCGAGGATATTTTCCAGCGGGGCGACCTTTCTTTCTTCCCGGGCGAGCGGTTTCTTGTACACATCGACGATCTGATCGGCGGTAATCTGGTAGATATCGTTAGCCCAGTCGACATAGCGGTAGAGCCACCATAGGCCTGCGCCGGCCAATGCGATCAGAGCTACGAACAAGAACGTAGGCAGATCTGCCCAGCGGATTAGACCACCGAGGCGCGCGCCGATCAGGGCAACAAGGGCGATGACGAGCGTGGAAGGGATGAAGATCTCGCGCATGAGCACAGCCCAGTGTTTGCGGTAGGTGATGACACCGTGATCCTCGAAGCGAATTTTAAATCCCCAGCGGTCCAGCCCGGTCTGCAGATCATCATCATCCTCATGGTGCTGTAGTTCTTCGAACGAAATTGGATCCTGTTCCTCCTCCGAATCCAAACGCTTCTCGAGGGCTTGCATCAGCCCCTCCCGATCGGTGGCATCAAGCCGGGCGCGCATGCGGCGCCAGTTCTCCTCAATCAGCGCAGCCAGCAGCGGCGGGTCAGGGGCGCTGCGGAAGGTGACTTTACCGGTGTACGTACGGATGACCACATCGCCGAAACCGAACATCCGCCCGGTCATGTCGCTGTTGATCGACACGGCGAGCACAGTGTGCAGCGGCGCTTCCCGGCGGCTGTCGTAAATGCCGACAATTTTCTCCAACCAGACCACCCGGCGGTTTGTGACCAGATAGTAATCATTGCGCCAGTCCAGCCACTGCCAAACGCCAAACAACACACCCGCCACTCCCACTCCGGCGCCGGTCCAGCTCAACATGGAGCCAGCCGATAGTCCGCCCCAGGCGACCATGACTACCGCCGCGCTGATGAGCAGCGCCGGCACTGACAACATATGGTAGAGGATGAAGCGATGCTTGCGCGTCAAGGCATGGATAATTTCATCCTCCCGGAGCCAGTCAAACTTGAGGTGGCTGGCAAGCTCCTGGCTTTGAGCGAGAAACTGGAGTCCGGATAAGATGGAGGTATGTTCTTTCATGAAAGCCGTTAAAGGATTTCTGTCCCAGCGCAGGACCTCAACCGGGGTTTTGGCCAGAATTGTGATTGGCCTGGGCTGCCGGTAGACCATCTCGCGGGCGCCGACGAGGTCGACCGGGCCGATCGAGCCAATCCTGCGAGGCTGCCCTCCGTCATCCATCTGGAGCAGATCCGCTTCACCGGTCAGCATGATCGCCATGCAGTCGGGTCTCTCGCCCTGCTTGACGATGGAATCGCCAGGTGCGTACGACTCCTGTGGAAGGCTTTCAGCCAACTGGAGTCGTGTGTCGAGGTCGAGCTCGCGCAGAAATGGGACCTGTCCGAGGATTTCGGCAACCTTCGTAATGCGCATGGCGGCTCCATTGTAGCACGCAGGCGGCGCCAGGGTAGTCCGCTATGCTATAATCGCGGCGCTCGGAGAAAACCGTGAGCAAAAGAGGGTCCACCACGAGTCGTAAGAAATCACGTTCCCGCCGAGGTAAAAGCACCCGCTCAGGCAGATCGGGCGGTTCAAGCCGTTTCCAGTTTAACCCGGGCGGCTTTTTTGCAAACTTCCTGACATCCGACCGAAAACAAGATGTGCTGGGCTTGCTCCTGCTTGTGCTGGGCATCTTCACGCTGCTGAATTTGCTGCCTTCACAACAAGGCACGCTCGGCAGCGCCTGGCTTGGTCTCCTGGAGCGCCTGTTTGGATGGGGGATGATCGTCGTTCCGGTCGTGCTGCTTGTCATCGGCTTACGGCTGCTGCTGCGCCGCATGCAGGGCCGGCTCCCCACACTGGATCAAGAACAGGTGATCGGGCTGGCATTGTTGTTCTGGCTGGCGTTGACTTTCCTGCATGCCCTGCTCGGTGCAGTGACATGGGAGCAGGGGCTAGAATTCGCCCGCGCCGGATGGGGTGGAGGCTTGGTGGGCGCGGCGACGGTCTCATTGCTTGTCCGCGCTCTGGGTCTTGCCGGCAGCGCGGTCGTCCTGGTCGCCTGGACATTGATCGCGGTTACGTTCACCGCTGGAATTTCGGTGCCCGAACTGATCTCGCTGCTCATGCAGGCATGGGAGGGGCTGAGAGCCCGGTTCAGGCGGGGGGCGATCGCTCAGCCAGAACCCGAATCCCGTCCTGGCCGTCCCCCGATCAGCACGCAGCCGGGTGAAGAAGGACATCCTGGTGGCGGAGCAACCGGCGTCCCCGGGGAAACACCGGTTGCGGAAGCGCGATCGGCAGAGCAAGCGCCCGAACCTGACCCCATCGTCTGGACATTGCCGGAGGTCGGGCAGATCCTTGAGCGCGGGGCGGTCCAGCGCGCCGATGCCGCATTTGATCGCGAGCGCGCGAAGCTGATTGAGGAGACGCTGCAGTCATTCGGCGCGCCGGCCAAAGTCGTGGAGATCAACCGGGGTCCGGTGATCACCCAGTTTGGGGTGGAACCCAGTTTCGTTGAAGGTCGTGGCGGCCGACGCACAAAAGTAAAGGTCAGCAAGATTTCGGCGTTGGCTGATGACCTGGCATTGGCGCTGGCTGCGCCATCGATCCGCATTGAAGCTCCCGTGCCAGGCAAGGGGTTCATCGGCATCGAAGTGCCGAACACCGAAGTGACGATGGTGGCTTTGCGAGATGTGATGGAAGCGCAGGCGTTCACTCGCTTCCAGTCCAGCCTGGGCCTGGGCCTGGGCAAAGATGTCTCCGGCAACCCGATCGCGGCTGACCTTGGAGCGATGCCCCATCTGCTGATCGCCGGCACGACCGGTTCGGGCAAATCCGTCTGCGTGAATGCGATCGTCTCCTGCCTGCTTCTGCAGAACACACCCGACGAACTCAAATTTGTAATGGTCGATCCAAAACGGGTAGAGTTGACCTATTTCAACGGTATCCCGCATTTGCTCGCACCCGTGGTGGTTGAGCTTGACCGCGTTGTGCCGGCGCTGCAGTGGGTGGCGCGCGAGATGGACAGCCGCTACCAGTTGTTTGCGCAGGAAGGCTTGCGCAATATCGGCGATTACAACCGCCGCATGGAGCAAAACGGGCGCAGGAAGATGCACTATATCGTCGTGGTCATCGACGAATTAGCGGATTTGATGATGCTCTCGCCGCATGAGACGGAGCAAGTCATCACCCGCCTCGCACAGCTGGCGCGGGCGACCGGCATCCACCTGGTAATCGCCACCCAGCGCCCCTCTGTCGATGTCGTCACCGGCCTGATCAAAGCCAATTTTCCTGCCCGGATCGCCTTTGCGGTGGCCTCCGGTGTGGACAGCCGCGTAATCCTGGATCAACCTGGCGCGGAGAGGCTGTTGGGACGAGGGGATATGCTTTTCCAGGCGCCGGATGCCCCCGCGCCGATTCGGATGCAGGGCGCGTATGTTTCTGAAGGCGAACTTTCGCGGTTAATCCGCTACTGGAAGCTCGTCGATGTGGAGTTGGATGATGGTGATCAAGCGCCTGTAAGTCCAATTGCGACCATTCCAGACGGGGCAGATCTGGAGCAAGGCTCCTTGTGGGAGGAGGTCGCCGAGCAGGACGATCTGGATCCGGTCTTCGATGAGGCGGTGGAGATCGTTCGCGCAGCGCATAAAGCTTCGATTTCGATGCTGCAGCGTCGACTGCGCATCGGCTACACGCGCGCCGCCCGGGTTGTCGATCAGATGGAGGCGATGGGGATTATCGGCCCAGCGCAGAGCGGATCCCAACCGAGAGAGGTGCTGGATTATGGTGAAGAGGCCGATTTTAGCGAGGAAATTTGACCTCTGAGACGGACGTGTTTGCCAACCGGAGTGGGGCCAAGAATCATCTTTGAAAAGTGATTGTCAGTACCCTTCTCTCGTGCTATGATGTCGACGATATATCCCGGGGCTTCTGAGTAGAAAAGCAGGAGATGCGGGATGTATCTGGTAGAATTGAGCTGTAACTTCATATACAAAAAGAACTGGAGGAGTTCAAATATGAAGAAGAAGATTTTCGCTCTGCTGACATTGCTCGTTCTTGCGTCCATGGTTTTGGTCGCATGCGCCACTCCAACCGAGGAGCCCGCACCTGCTGAGCCGGCAGAACCAGCCGAAGAAGAACCCGTAGAAGAGGCTGGCATCAAGGTCTGCCAGGTGACTGACACCGGTGGTATTGACGACAAGTCGTTCAACGCCACCGCCTGGAAGGGTGTCGAGGATGCCATGGAGCTGTACGGGGTCGAGGGCAAATTCCTTGAGTCCCAGCAGCAAACAGACTACGAACGCAACATCAACGCCTTCATCGAAGAGGGCTGTGACCTGATCGTCACGGTCGGCTTCCTGCTCGGTGATGCTACCGCCGCCGCTGCAGAAGCGAACCCCGATCAGAAATTCACGATCGTGGACTTCGCCTATGATCCAGGATTTGACAATGTAGTCGGGCAGGTTTTCAACACGCAAGAAGCTGCCTTCCTGGCTGGCTACGTGTCCGCTGCAGTAAGCGAGACGGGCGTGCTCGGCACGTTCGGTGGCATCCAGATCCCGCCGGTAACCGTCTTCATGGACGGCTTCGTGCTTGGCGCACGGCACTACAATGAAGTGCATGGCACGGACGTGGAAGTCATTGGTTGGGATCCCGAAGCACAAACTGGTCTCTTCACAGGCAACTTCGAGAGCCTCGAGGATGGCCGCAACCTGGGTGAATCCTTGATGGACGAGGGCGCAGACATCATCATGCCTGTCGCCGGTCCGGTTGGCCTGGGCACGGCCGCAGCCGCTGAAGAGCGCGGCGGCGTGTACATCGTCGGCGTGGACGCGGACTGGGTTCTGACGAATTCGCAATACTCCGCGATCACACTCACCTCCGTGTTGAAGAACATGGACGCCACGACGATGCTGGTGATCGAAGACGTGATCAACGGCAACTTCGCGGGCGGTGTAGTCGTCGGTACGCTCGAGAACGATGGCGTCGGCCTGGCTCCTTTCCACGAGTTGGAAAGCCTGGTCTCAGCCGATCTTCTGGCCGAGTTGGACCAGGTACGTTCACAGATTGTTGCCGGAGAGCTCTCCGCAACGCCGTAATCTAGAACGTCCTGAGCACGATGCAAGAAACCTTACGGGGCTGGGAAACGTTTCCAGCCCCGTATTCTTTTACCTGTGTGGAGGTGGCTGCAGGTCGATTGGTTTGTGAATCTCGGCATGGTACAATCGACCCAATCTTGAGCGCCTCATCGAAAACGAATACATCAAGGTGATCATGGAACCTGTCCTCGAACTGCGCGGTGTGACCAAACGTTTTCCTGGAGTCCTTGCCAACGATCAAATCGATTTGGATCTGTATGAGGGGGAGATCCATGCACTGCTTGGCGAGAACGGTGCGGGCAAGACGACCCTGATGAACATCCTCTACGGTCTTTATGATCCAGATGAGGGCGAAATTATCGTCCGCGGTGAACGCGTCGATATCCAGGATCCCGGCGACGCGATTAATGTGGGTATCGGCATGGTGCACCAGCATTTCATGCTCATTCCCGTGTTTACGGTCACGGAAAATGTCATGCTGGGCGAAGAATCGCTTAAGTTTGGCGATTTTCTCGATCGGGAATCGGCTGCGAAGCGCATCCGGGAGATTTCTGAACAATACCATCTTGAGGTCGAACCGGATGTAAAAGTTGAGGATATCCCGGTTGGCGTGCAGCAGCGCGTAGAGATCATCAAGCTGCTCTATCGTGATGCGGACATCCTCATTCTGGATGAACCCACCGCAGTGCTCACGCCTCAGGAAGCTGATGAACTTTTCAAGATCATGCACTCGCTGACCGAACAGGGTAAATCGATCATCTTCATCACACACAAACTCCGCGAAGTTCTGGATGTAGCAGACCGGATCACCGTGTTGCGTGGTGGAAAAATCGTCGGCACGACGACACCCAAAGAAGCCGACAAGAACAAGCTCGCCGAGATGATGGTCGGGCGCGCCGTTCAACTGGGGGTGGACAAAGGCCCGGCCAGCCCCGAGGAGGTCGTCCTCGAAGTTAGAGATCTGGTTGTTGCCAATGACCGCAACCAGGTCGCCGTCGATGAGATCTCATTTGAATTGCAGGCAGGCGAGATTCTGGGTGTCGCCGGCGTCCAGGGTAACGGACAAACTGAACTGGTGGAGGCTGTAACCGGTCTGAAAGATGTGGTTGACGGAACAATCCAACTGTTGGGCGAAAATATCGCGAACGCGGATCCACGGGCAATTACCGAAATAGGCGCCGCGCATGTTCCGGAGGATCGTCAGCGCGATGGCTTAATTCTCGCCTTCCCGGTAGCCGACAACCTTGTTCTGAACACCTACTATCAGGAACCGTATACCAAAGGCGTCGTTCTTCAGCAAGCGGCAATCATGGATTCAGCCCGGACGCGCATCGCAGAATATGACATCCGCACCCCGAGCGCGTTGACACCGACGAGTTCGTTGTCAGGCGGAAACCAGCAGAAAGTCATCGTGGCGCGTGAGTTTTCGAGGCCGATCAAACTGCTCGTGGCCTCTCAACCCACGCGAGGGCTGGATGTTGGGTCTATTGAGTACATTCATAAGCGCATTATCGAAAAACGTGACGAGGGCACCGCAGTGCTGCTAGTATCACCCGAACTGGATGAAATCATGGAGCTTTCGGACCGCATCGCGGTCATGTACCGGGGCAAAATCGTCGCCATCCTCCCGCGTGAAAAGGCGACGAAGGAACAGATCGGGCTGTTGATGGCCGGGGTTTCACCGGATGAAATAGAAGGCGTATCTTCGAGGAAGAACAAAGACTCAGCGCAGGAAGGTTTGACATCATAGCGAGGGTTCCCCATTGAGTGAGAAAGAGAACAACGAAAAGCAAGACGCTGGCAAGGTATTTCTTGATGAGCTGACGGCTGAGCCCAGTGGCGAGACATTCTGGGCCAGGGCTTGGCATTCGATCTCGATCCCGCTGTTGGCAATCATCAGCGGTCTTGTGTTGGGGGGCTTTTTGATCGCGGTGACCTCTGATGCCGTCTGGGCTGCCTGGGCGCAGTCTCCATGGGAAGCGGTGAAGACGGCGGTGGTTGAAGTCCGCATCGCGTATACGGCGTTATTCAGCGGTTCACTCGGCAGCCCCAGCGCGATCGTGTCCGCGCTGCGCGGGGGTGATGCGCTAGAAATCCGCAGGGCATTCAATCCGATCCTCGAAAGCCTGACGGCCAGCACACCTTTCATTTTCGCCAGTCTGGCAGTCGCGCTGGGTTTCCGATCCGGGTTGTTCAACATCGGTGCCGAAGGCCAAATTTTTGTGGGCGCGATCTTCTCGGTTTTCGTCGGCTACTCGCTCACCGGTTTGCCGGCAATCATTCATATCCCGTTAGCGCTGCTTGCCGGGGCGTTGGGTGGTGCCATCTGGGGCTTCATCCCGGGCTGGTTGAAAGCGAAAACAGGGGGGCATGAAGTCATCAACACGATCATGATGAACTACATCGCCTTCCGGCTAAGCGATTGGCTGCTGAATGGTCCCATGCAGCGGCCCGATTCATTCAACCCGGTAAGCCCGACGATTATGGACAGCGCAAAACTCCCTAAGTTGTTTGGTCCACCGATCCGTTTCCATATCGGTTTCTTCATCGCGCTGGGCGTCGCCTGGCTGGTGTGGTGGCTGCTTTTCCGCACGCGCTGGGGATTTGATCTGCGATCCGTCGGTTCAAACCCTCACGCTGCCCGTTACGCTGGCATGAGCATCGTCGGGACCACGGTCGCGGCGATGTCCCTGTCGGGCGCGCTGGCGGGGCTGGCCGGTGCGAACGAAGTGCTCGGGTTGAATCATTTCCTGGCGATGGCCTTTTCATCCGGGTATGGTTTTGACAGCATCGCCCTGGCGCTGCTGGGAAAGAGCCATCCTGTGGGTGTCGTCCTGGCCTCGCTGCTGTTCGGGACGCTGCGCACTGGCGCCCTGCGGATGCAGGTTGTTGCCCAGATCCCAATTGACATCATCACCGTTATCCAGGCCTTCATTCTGGTCTTCATCGCTGCGCCGGCGATCATCCGCACTATTTTCCGGATCAGAGGCGCGGCAGGACCTGAAGAAGCGATCACTATCCGGGGTTGGGGAGGCGGGTGAGCATGGCAACCACGATCATTGAACGCAGAGAAGTTGAGATCAAGTCACCCACCCGGCAGCGTGTCATGGGTGTGCTCTTCCTTTTGCTGGGCGCCTCGATCTGGCTATTCTTCGGGAGGGGTATCGAAGCCGGCGTTGAGACCACCTTTAAGCTTGTTCCGGGCGGTTTTGAATCAAGTCTGGCCGATTGGACTCTGCCGGCCTTGGCGACACTGAACATTCTGGCTTTTGCCAGCGCATTCCTGGGAGGCGTGCAGTTGGTGCGCGGCTTCGGAAAAAGGACCAATATGATCCTGGGAATCGTGGCGAGCTTTTTCATCTTCGGATTCCTGGTCTGGGCTGCGGCCGGCAAATCGATGAATCTCGCCGGCTTGCTCAACACGACGCTGAGCAAAGCCGTTCCCCTCACTCTGGGAGCGCTTTCCGGTGTTCTCTGCGAGCGCGCTGGCGTGGTCAACATCGCGATCGAAGGCATGATGCTCGCCGCGGCGATGGTGGGTGCGCTGGTGGGCAGCGTATCGGGCAGCCTGTGGGTCGGCTTGCTGGCCGCAGTGCTGGTCGGGACGCTGCTCGGACTGGTGCACGCTGTGCTCTCGATCAAATATAAGACCGATCAAATTATCTCCGGCACAGTGATCAACATCTTCGCAGTGGGGATCACATCCTTCCTGTCCGCCAAGTTTATGCAGCCTAATCAGGCGTTAAACGATCCGGGGGTATTCCGGCCGATTGTAATTCCGCTGCTTTCGAAGATTCCGATCCTGGGCCCGATCCTTTTCAATAACAACATGTTTGTTTACAGCATGTTTTTCTTCTTGATTCTGATTCACGTTGGTCTCTTCTACACACGCTGGGGTCTACGCCTGCGTTCGGTTGGTGAACACCCCAAGGCGGCCGATACGCTCGGTATCAATGTGTTTAATACGCGTTACATGGCGGTGCTTTTAGGCGGCGCGATGGCGGGCTTCGCCGGCGGGTACTTCACGCTGGGTTCCGTCGGCCGATTTGACGAGATCATGACCGCCGGCCGCGGCTTCATCGCCCTGGCGGCGATGATCTTCGGGAACTGGACGCCGTTCGGTTCGTTCGGCGCGGGGCTTCTGTTTGGTTTCGCCGATTCGCTGGCTGGAAAGCTGGCCATCCTGGGTGTTCAAATCCCGTCTGAATTCCTGCTCATGGCTCCCTATGTGGCCACGATGATCGTGTTGGCGGGCGTCGTGGGTCGCGGCCAGATGCCGGCCGCCGACGGTCAGCCCTACGAGAAGGAATAACCGCCTCTCTGCCAATCGTGGACAAGACAATTCGAGTCCCCGGCACTTGCAAAGTGCCGGGGACTCAGGCTTTCACGGGACGATCGGAAGGACGTGCCTGCTGGATTTATGTTGTCAGCACCACGAGGCAGGGTCAAGCGAGAGGTTGATTGAAGTCGAGAGGGGTACAGTTGCTAACTTTCCCGCTTAAGCAGGCCGCGCAGGATTGAGACCGGCAGTGTGCGCACTTCCTGCAAGCCCAGCAGCAGGGCGGTGAGGACGTAGACGACGGCCCCAGTTGCAGCACCCCCCAGCAGCAGCATGAGGCGTCCTGGCTGCAGCACGAGTGCGAACGCGTAGATTGCCGCACCCATTGTGCCGGCAGCAAGCGCTGCCTTGAACGCGTTGATCAGTATTCGCCTGGCGTCCACGCCCCCCCAGCGGAAATGCAGGATGGTCAAGCCGATCAGCGCCTCGACACCGACGGCGATGCCGTTCGCCAGCGCCAGCCCACCGTGTTCCAGACCGCCATCGAGGAACGAGCGGGCAAGCGTGATCGCGAGGAAGACGTTCAGGGCGGTGGTGAAAAACGAGACGATCAGCGGCGTGAGGGTGTCTTTCTGCGCCGCGAAGGCGCGCACGACGACCTCCAGCACCGACTGGCTCAACAGCGCAAGGACATAGAACTGCAGCGCGTAGTAGACAAGGTCGGTGCTCTGCTGCGTAAACTCCCCGCCCTCGAAAAGAAACCCGATCACGGGTTCGCCTAGCACGAGCAGCGCCACCGCAGCGGGCAGCGCGAGCGTGAGGATCGCCCGCAGCGCGCCGCTCAGCGCCCGGCGCTGTGCGGCAACATCCCGGCGGGCGGCCAGGGCCGACATCGTCGGGAACACGGCGATTCCGATTGCGGTCCCGATCAGCGTCCAGGGTGTGTTCATCAACTGGAAGGCGTAGCGCAGCGCCGACACCCGGCCGACACCGAGTCCCGATCCGATATTGGCGTTAATCCAATCGATGCTGGCCCGCGCCATGAGCAGGTCGATCACCCGCGGCGCCATCAAGACCGCCACGCTCTTGAGCAGCGGATCGCCCCATCCCAGCGAAAACCGCCAGCGCATCCGGAAACGCCAGGCCCCCGGGAGCTGGATGAGCAGATGCAGGCCAGCGCCTAGAACGGCGCCCCAGGCGAGGCCGAAGATCCCCAGTTGTGGGCTGAGGAAGAGCGCGCCGAGGATGATCCCGGCGCTGTACATAGAGGGCGCCAGCGCGGGGAGAAGAAAATGTTGGTGGGCGTGCAGCGCGCCGGTGAGGATGCTGCTGGCGGCGAAGATGACTGTGGAGATGAACAGCACCCGCATCAGCTGCGCGGTCAGCGCCTGGATCTCGTGTGAGAAGTGGGGTCCAACACCCCAGGGAGCGCGTACCAGTGTCGGCGCGAATATCGCCAGCAAGAGACCCAGGCCGCCGATCAAGAGCAAGATTGTGTTGAACACACGGCTTAGAAGCAGATTAGATTCTGTGTCGTCGCCTTCCGTCAGCAGCTGTGTGTAAATCGGGATGAAAGCGAACGCCAGCGCCCCCCCGGCGAGCATCGTGAACAGCAATTCGGGAACGCCGTTCGCAGCGGTAAACGCGTCCAGCTCGGCGCCGGTGCCGAAACGAAGCGCGATCACCCGCTGGCGCAGGAAGCCGAAGACGATCGAGGCCGTCAGACCGCCCATCACGATGACCGTCGAGCGCGCGACACGATTCGAAGAATCTGCTGGCTTGGATCCGCCGGTTCCTGCGCTTATCGCCATTGTGTGACCAAGTTAGAAGTCAACCCCGAGGCGGCCGAGTTGGGCTTGTGCGAGCACCCAATCTGGGTGCCATTTCAGGGCACGTTTGTAATCCTCAATAGCGTCATCGAGATCGCCGAGCGCCTCGCGCGCCAGCGCGCGCCAGTAGAAACTCTCTTCCACGGCTGGTTCGCTCATATTTTCGATCGTGAAATTAGCCAGATTCATCACATCGTAATAACGACCGGTGTAGTAGTATGCCCAGTAAGGCCCGGTCTGGTACCACATGATGCGCCAGGGGCGTGCATCCGGATCGGATGCGGCGAGCTGGGCGTCGATCTTGAAGGCCTCGTCGTAGGCCTGTGCCGCCCCGGCGTAATCGTCGAGCCGCACAAGATTGGTGCCGCGATTGAACCACGCGAAGAGTTGATCGCGACCACTTAATTTGAAGATCTCGACCGATGCCAATTCGGCCGCCATCTCGGTGTTATATGTCTCGTCTGCGTGCAACCCGAGCAAGTTCATGACTTCCAGCTCGCGTTCGGGCGGGTAGATGATGAGATATGTGTAATTGAAGTGACGCCAGTAGTTCATCATCTCTTCGTAGGGGAGCGGCAGGTTGGCCATGATGTAGGAGTCTTGAACTGTGAACTGTTCTTTGGCGTCATCATAGCCGGTTACGACTTCATAGTGCCCCATCCAACCATCAAACCCGCTACCCTCAAAACCTTTCTCCACCATGACCGGAAAGCCGGCGGCGAGGAACATCTTCAGCGTTTCCATCGTCCCGCCCACACGGGTGATCACCCGCAGATTGGTCTCATTCTCGACAAAACTGGCGAGTTCATAAGGCATGACGTTTTTATCGCGCGGGTTGGGCTTGACGTAGGAAGCGACCGGACGTTGATCCCCCTCCCAGTCCCAGTACGAAAGCGCCATGCTCAGATTGGCGGGTCCGCAGTTGTTCCACTTCTGGTATTCGTGCCGGATGCCGGTTAACTGGACCCGTTCGGGAAGCGGGGTGGGTTCCAGTGTTGGCGTGGGGGTTATCGTCGCGGTCGGGCTTGGGCCCACCTCGCGTGTATTGGTCGCGGTGGGCGTGTAGGCCTCCAATGTGCTTTGTACGATGGCAGCAAGCGTGGCGTCTGGCGTAAAGACCGCTTCTCCCGGCGGTGAAATTGCGTATTTGATCTGCGCCTGGAATTGTGAGACCCGCCAGGCAAGCCGTTCTTGCACCGGGGGCAGGTTGTATACGAAGATCAAACTTGTCAGGAGTACAGCAAGCAGAACGAACCATTTAAATAATCGACCGGCAGGTTGATTTAACATGGCGGAATTATACCGAAGTGAAGAATTGTTATCGGGACATTCCCGGGGATCTGGTTAGTCCCGCCGGATAATTTGATCGCGTTCAGGTCCGACGGAGATCAATCTGGCCGGAAGGCCGCAGTAAGCCTCGATATGTTCGATGTAGCCCTGCGCCTCGGCAGGCAGCTGGGACCACCGCTTGACAGCTGTGATGTCTGTTTTCCAACCCGGAAGCTCCTCGAAAACGGGTTCGTAGGGAGACAAATCTGCAGGTCCGAACGGCAGGTTATCAAACGTCTGAGACCGGGCTGAATAAGCCTTGCAGAACTGGATCGACTCCAGGCCGGACAGGATATCAAGCTTGGTGATCGCCAGTTCGGTGAAACCATTGACACGCTGGGCGTAGCGCAGCAGCACGCCATCCAGCCAGCCCACCCGGCGGGGCCTGCCCGTGGTTGTGCCGAACTCATCCCAGGGGTTCTCCCCGCTGCCCCGGAGTTGGTCGGCCAGATGCCCGTCCAGCTCGGTCGGGAAAGGTCCTTCACCGACGCGTGTTTGAAAAGCCTTCGTCACGCCGACAATCCGCTGCAGATAGCCGGGGCCGACGCCCAGGCCAAGCAGAGCGCCGGGGGTGGTCGGATGGGAGCTGGTGACATACGGATAGGTGCCGTAATCGAGGTCAAGCAGCGTGCCCTGGGCACCTTCGGCGAGCACGCTCTGACCTGCGCTTAGTGCCCGGGCGATGAGCGCACCCACATCGCTGATATGAGGGCGCAGCCGCTCGGCGTACTCGAGGTAGAGTTCAATCGTCTCGTCGATCGGCGGTGCTTCAGAGGCGTAGACGCGCTCGAGCAGGTCTTTGGCCTCGGTCAGATGGCGGCGCATTTTTTCTTCAAAAGAGATTGGATCAAGCATCGCTTCAACCCGGATGCCGCTGCGGGCTGTTTTATCCGTGTATGCTGGGCCGATGCCGCGTTTCGTCGTGCCGATCTGATCTTCACCACGCTGGGTTTCCCGGGCACCATCGAGAAAGATATGGGCAGGGGTTATCAGGTGTGCTGAGCTGGAGAGCTGGATGCGCTGAGGGGATACGTCGATGCCGAACCCCGCGAGCTGGTCAAGTTCCTCGATCAGTTTTCCCGGGTTAATGACCATCCCCGAGCCAAGACAGCAGGTTGTCCCGGGCTGGATGACCCCGGAAGGTATGAGGTGGAGCTTAAAAAGTTGATCGCCGACGGTCACGCTGTGGCCGGCGTTATCCCCGCCGCTGAACCGAGCGACGATGTTTGCTTGTTCGGCGAGCAGGTCTGTTATGCGACCCTTGCCCTCATCCCCCCACTGTGCGCCGATGATCAGGTCTAATGCCATTTTGGCCTCCGAGACGAGTATAGCATAGCGCGTCAGTTCTTACTCCGGTTCAGATGCCCGGGTGCTGTAGCTGGGCTCATACTACTCGCAGGGCCTTGAAGGCGCTATAATCGGGTCGACCATGAAGACGAAACCTGATCGCACGTATAAGCTGCTCGTAACGGGGTTGTTAGCGCTCGCGCTCTTTGTGACAGGAGCTCAAGCGGCCTTGCTGACCGGCCATGCGGAATCTGATAACCGGCCGTTAGCTCAGCCAACCGCGTTCCTGACGCCTACCCCTCGCCCGGACGGTCGCATCGTCTACATTGTGCAGCAAGATGACACGCTCTGGCGCATCGCGGCAATTGCAGGAATAACCCTGGAAGAGCTGATGGCATTGAATGGTGTTCAACCGGGTGACTTTCTAACTCCGGGAACCGAGTTGTTTCTTGGATCAGCGAGCCCGGGCGGCGTGGATGCAGGTGGACAGGATCCCCAGGCGGAGCCGACGGATGTCCCGCTTACGCCGACCCCAATCGTCGGAACTGGAGACATCTGCGTCCTGTTGTTTGAAGATGCCAACGGCAACGGCCGGCTCGATGAGGGCGAACCGGCGCTGCAGGGAGGCCAGGTCAGCGTGGTTGCACTGACCGGGGATCTGGTTGGTGAATACACGACTGAAGCCCTGGATCTCGAGCTTGCACCGGACGGCTACTGTTTCGAAGAGCTCTCGAACGGAGATTACAACGTCAGCGCAGCGGTTCCACCGAACCACAACGCTACAACGGGGCTGAATGTTCCGGTGACGCTCAACCCTGGCGAGATCAAGTACCTGCAGTTTGGCGCTCAGCCCAATTCAGCCCTCGGCGGTTCGAACGGCGATCAAGGCGGCGGAAGGTCGACCTTGCTTGGTTTGGTCGGTGTGATCCTGTTGGTCGCTGCCGGGGGTTTGGCATATTATGCGTCACGCATGTCGCGACGGACACCATCCTCCCTTCGATAATCCATCCTTACTGAAAATGGTGTTGATGGTGGGTGTGAGCCGTTGTGAGATCGGGCTTGCCAATGATTCGTTGGGTCTGCATTGGCACTGGCCAAGCTATGGTTGTGGGCAGCGGATAGACCCATCACCTGTTTACAACGAGGAAGAGAATCATTGATGTTTCAAGGTCGGCGAGGTTCGCTCAAGAGAGCTCTAGAACAAGCCGGGGACGGTGAGCTGCGCGAACTGCAAGAGGAGCTCAGCCTTCGCCAGGAGCGAGTCGCCCAGCTGGAGTTCGAGCTGGCAGATACCCGCGCCGATCTTTCACGCTTTGAAAACACCTACGAGGCCAGACTCGGTCCCCTGGAGAGGCGTGTTGAAGAACTCGAGGCGGATCTCGAGCAAGCGCGCATACGATCGGAGCGAAGGGCGCAGTGGGGTGAACGCCTCGATTCGGATGACCAACCGGTTGATGTCCTGGAGCAGTTCCGCAAAACGTGGACGCCGCGCGAGAAACCCCCGGAAGCGCCCCCAACGCCTGATGTGGACAGTGCATCCAAAGAGCAGATGAAGACCATTTTCAGGACGTTAGCAAAGCGTTTCCATCCTGACCTGGTAACCGACCCCAAAATCAAACTTTGGCGGCAGGACATCATGGCGCAGATCAACGAAGCCTACGCTGCCCAGGATATGCTTGCCTTGCAGAAGTTCGCCGATCGTCCTGATCGCCCGGTCGAGCACGTCGAGAAGACGCGCGAGCAGCAAGTCGCAGATATTTATCAGGAGATCCGGCGTCTGGACCAGGTCATTCGAAACCTGGAACGCACATTGAAAGAATTGATCAATTCGCACACTGTCAAGCTGATGCTTGAGGTGAGCATCAACGCCCAACAAGATCGCGATCTGCTTCAGGAAATGGCCGATCGGTTGAAGGCTGACATCGCAAAGATGGAGGCCGAGCTGGCATCTTTGAGTTAGCCCTCAGAATAATACTCTCGAGAATTGATAACTAACGCCGTAGAGGCGACCGGCCGGTCGCCCCTACGATGATTAACTAGATTGTGTGGGGGCACGGCATGCCGTGCCCCTGCTGGTTATCCATTCGTGCCAGCTCTGCTACGCCGTGAGCATCTGGCGCAGGACGGTATGCAGGATACCGCCGTTGCGATAATACTCGACTTCAATCGGGGTATCGAGTCGGGCAATCACCTGAAACTCGATCTTCTGACCGACATCATTCTGAGCAACCACGGTGATCTCCTGGCCAGTCTTCAGTTCGTCGTCTAAACCGAGAATGCTGAAAGTCTCTTCACCGGTCAGGCCGAGGTTCGCCGCGCTTTGACCTGGTTTGAACTGCAGCGGTAGGACACCCATGCCGATTAAATTTGACCGGTGAATGCGCTCGTAGGATTCTGCAATGACCGCTTTGACGCCGAGCAGCAAGGTCCCTTTTGCGGCCCAGTCCCGGGATGAGCCCGATCCGTATTGTTTACCGGCGATCACGATCAGCGGGGTTCCGTCCTCTCGATACTTCGCGGCTGCATCGTAGATGCTCATTTGCTGATCGTCGGGAAGATAGCGCGTGACGCCACCCTCGACACCCGGAACGAGCAGATTCTTCAAACGGATGTTGCCGAATGTGCCGCGCGTCATCACCCGGTCGTTTCCGCGGCGTGAGCCGTAGGAATTGAATTCCCTGGGTTCTACATCGTGTGCCATCAGGTACTCACCCGCCGGGCTTTCGACTGGAATAGCCCCTGCAGGGGAGATGTGATCGGTGGTTACCGAGTCGCCCAACAGCGCCAACACGCGCGCCGCGTGAATCTCCGTGATGGAAGGGATGTCGGCGGTGAGATCGAGGAAAAAGGGCGGTTCCTGAATGTAGGTGGATTCGGGGTCCCATTCGTAGAGCTCGCCGCCGCGTGTGGGAATCTCATTCCAGGTTTGGTTGCCTGTGAATACGTCGCCGTAACGTTTGCGGAACATATCGGGTGAGATGGTCGCATCGATCGTGGATTGAATTTCTTGATTGGTCGGCCAGATGTCGCGCAGGTAAACGGGCTCTCCCTGCGAGTCGGTTCCGAGAGGATCGTTGCGCAAGTCGATGTCAACAGTGCCGGCGAGCGCGTAGGCCACCACCAGCGGTGGGGACGCCAGGTAATTCGCCTGAACATGAGGGTTGATACGACCTTCAAAATTGCGATTGCCGGACAGAACGGCCGCAGAGACCAGATCGACCTCGTTGATCGCTCTGATGACCTCTCCCGGCAGCGGGCCGCTGTTTCCGATGCAGGTCGTGCAGCCGTAGCCGACGATGTTGAATCCGAGCTCGGCGAGGGGCTCTAATAACCCGGAATCAGAAAGATATTCCGACACGACCTGCGATCCTGGGGCCAGGCTGGTCTTCACGAAAGGCTTGACCTTGAGCCCTTTTTCAACCGCCTTCCTTGCGACCAGCCCCGCGCCGATCATGACGCTTGGATTGGAGGTGTTCGTGCACGATGTGATCGCGGCGATGACGAGCGCGCCGTGGCTGATCGAGTCGACGCTGCCGTTCGAGCGGACCTGAGTCTGTTGGTTGGTTTCCACGTCTGTCTTGCCGAAACCACCTTCTAAGCGACGCCGGTTCATCGCCTCGCGGAAGGTGGTCTTCATCTCCGAAAGCGGGATCCGCACGTGAGGTAGTCGCGGGCCGGCAAGACTTGTTTCAACCGTACCGAGGTCCAACTCGAGCAAATCGGTGTAGTCCGGCTCATCCATGTCTGCGGTGCGGAACAGTCCCTGGGTTTTTGTATAGCGCTCAACCCGGTCGATCAAGTTTTCCGGTCGGCCGGTAAGGCGAAGGTAATCCAGCGTAACATCGTCGACGGGGAAGAAGCCCATCGTAGCGCCGTATTCGGGCGACATATTGGCGATCGTCGCCCGGTCAGGCAGGGATAGATGGTCTAGGCCGGGGCCGAAAAATTCCACAAATTTACCCACGACGCCATGCTTTCTCAGAATTTGCGTCACGGTCAGGACGAGATCGGTTGCGGTGACTCCTTCGGAGAGTTGTCCTGAGAGTCGGAATCCGATCACGTCGGGCGCCAGCATGACCAGTGGCTTCCCGAGGATTGCGGCTTCGGCTTCAATCCCGCCCACGCCCCAACCGAGGACCCCCAGACCGTTGATCATGGTTGTGTGGGAATCGGTACCAACCAGTGTGTCGGGGAAGGCAAGCGTTGTATCGTTCTGCTGCTTGGTGAGCACGACCTCAGCCAAATATTCCAGGTTGACCTGATGGACGATACCCGTCGCCGGGGGTACGACGCGGAATGCTTTGAACGCGTCCTGGCCCCAGCGCAAGAATTCATAGCGCTCTTGATTGCGCTGGAATTCGATCTCGGCGTTGCGCTGCAATGCTTCTGGTGTAGCGAAGAAATCGACCTGAACCGAGTGATCGATAATTAGATCAACGGGCACTCTTGGATTGATCTTTGCGGGATCGCCGCCCAGGCGGGCTAAGGCTGATCGCATTGCGGCGAGATCCACAACAGCTGGAACACCCGTGAAGTCCTGCATGATCACACGTGCAGGCTTGAAAGGGACATCTGTGCGCTTTTCGCTTCGGGGTTTCCAGGCTGCCAGGTTTTCGACATCCTCCGCTCGGACCCCGCGCTCATCGACCTGGCGCAGGACGGATTCAAGAAGCACACGGATGGAGAATGGCAAGCGGGTAAGCTCCGTGAGACCCGCTTCTTCCAGCGCGGCAAGGCGGTAGATCGTGAGCTTCCCGTCATCGGTTTCCATTGTTGTTCTGGCATTGAATGGGTCAAGCATCTCCGAAAACTCCACTTCTTCCATCAATCGCTTTGTGGTTTCTTACTCGAGAGTATAATCGAAGGCAGCCGTGTTTTGGCCGTTCTTTTGTTTACACTTGCCAGGAGCCTGTTCGTTCACCAGCTACTGAGCCGGACGAATTTCCCAGTCGATACCGGCCATCGAGGTTGTACACTATTGGGTGCGGCCCGGATTGTGCACCATTACTCTGAATGTCCGGAAGACAGGCCATCCGGAACGATTCTCAAGTATGATCTGATCAGCACCGAGATTGCCGCCCCACAAGATGAAACCTGAGCTAGAGGCACCATTAAGGATGACTTTCCCGGTCGAATAAGGCTTATGCAAGCAAAACACACTCACCCCCCGGATAACTATCGCAGACCGTCTCCTGATTTACACGACTTAAACACGCTGACCCTTGCAACCCTGCAGGCCCCCGATCTAGGCGACCTGCTAAAGGAAGCCACGCTGCATCTGGTCGCCATCGCAGGTGCTTATGGCGGTTATGCTTCTATTTGGGATGGCAGAAACAGGGAGCCACGTTTAATTTTTGAATCCATTCAACTTACCGGTTTCTTTTCACAAATGGAGGCCAATTCCGCAGCCCCGGGACTGAGTGAAGCAGTCTTAGAGCACGGCAAGCCTATGATGTTCGCTCTTGAGGACCGGGAGATCGTCATATCGACCGAGAAGGGAGAGGGGGTCAGACTCGAAGGGGCGATCGCCATCCCGCTCTCTGTCGGTGAAGAATGGTTGGGCAGCATCGTCCTGCTTCAGGAGGGGACGAAGCCCCTCTCCGAGACCGAGGCCCTGTTCTACGAACAGGTTGTCGGCCAGGTGTCATTGGCCGTCTCCAAGTTGCAGGCGCTCGAAGGTGAGCGTCGTAGAAACAGTGAACTGGAGGGGCTGCGACGGGCGAGTCTTGGGCTGACCTCGAATCTTGATCTGGAGACAGTGCTCGATTCAATTTTAGAAAGCACACTCGAACTGACCGCTGCGGATGATGCGCATATCTTCCTCTATGACGATGGGAAGTTGGTGTTTGGCGCTGCTTGCAGGGCGGATGATCGTGCAATTGGTCCTTATTCAAATCCGCGTGAGCATGGCCTGACTTATGCAGTTGCGTGCGATGGTAAGCGGATAGTCATTCCTAACGTTGATGAGCATCCTCTCTTCGCCGATTGGCAATGGGGTGGCGCGATTGCAGGACTGCCTCTGAAGATCGGCGACCGGGTTGTCGGGGTGATGAACATCGCATTGATGCACCCACATGAGTTCGACGAAGCGGAGCTGCGCGGCCTGCAATTGTTGGCCGATCAAGCTGCGATCATGATCCAGAACGCGCGCCTTTTTGAGCGGGTCGTAAAAGAACGGCGCAATGTAGAATTGGTTTACGAGGTCGCCCAGGAGCTGGCCAACAGCTTCAATCAGGACGAAATTCTGGAACGGGCACTGGCCTCGACGGTCCAACATCTGCAAGCTCATTCAGGGGAGATCTTCCTGGTTGAAGAAAATTCAGAGAGGCTGCAGTTGAGGGCTTCCTCCCGCCGGGATGGCCTCAAACTGATGGAGATGGCGGAACCTTTCAGGTTGACGATGGGGCACGGCTTGATGGGCTGGGTCGCGCTGCAGCGCCAATCGGTTCTGGTTCCGGATGTACGTGTGGATGATCGCTGGGTGATTTTCGAAGGTATTGACGAAGCCGTTCGCACGGCGGTCGCCACCCCGCTGATTTCAGGGGGGATCTTTATGGGGGTCATGGGTGTTTTTCAGACGGAAGTCGGAGGTTTCAACCAGGATCACTTGCAGCTGCTCGAAGCGATCGCACGCCAGGTCAGTTTGGCGATTTCAAATGCCCGCCGCTACGAAGCGCTCGAGCGCCGGGTTGCGGAATTGTCGGTCGTCCGGGAAGTCGTTCAAGTTGTGAATCAAAGACTTGAGATGCAGAGTTTGCTCGAAGAAGTCGTCCATCAAGTCGGAGAGGTTTTAGGCTATCCGATCGTTGAGATTTACCTGGTAGATGGACCCCGGATGGTCATGAGAGCTGCGCACGGCGGTCCGATGGACACTGAAATAAGCTATCTGATGACCGAGGGGACACTTGGAAAGGTTGCTCGTTCAGGAGAGCCGGTTTACTTGCCGGACGTGAAAGAAGATCCGGATTATGTGGAAGGCTGGGAGCTAACGCGATCGGAAATCGCTGTCCCGCTGCGCAAAAAGGATGTGGTTGTCGGGGTGCTCAATGTCGAATCGCCGGTCGTCTATGGTCTGACTGAAGATGACGTTCACCTGCTTAATGTCCTTGCAGACCAAATTTCGATTGCGTTGGAAAACGCGGCGCTCTACGATCGGCTGCGGGAGCACGCAGATGCACTCGAGATGATGGTGGCGGAGCGCACTGCCGAATTGGCCGACGCGCTCAATAAGGCTCGGGCAGCTGATCAGCTAAAGACGATGTTCGTATCGGATGTTTCGCATGAATTGCGCACACCCTTGAGCAATATCCGGTTGTATCTGGACCTGCTGCGTCGAGGACCCGAGGGGCGCTTCGACAGCTATTTACAGACGCTCGATCGCGAGACCAATCGTCTGGTCGCGCTCATTGAGGATTTGCTGGCAATCTCGAGTCTTGATGCGGGGACGAGCATGCCGGACGCAAAGACGCTTCATCTTAACAAGATCGCCGAAGCGCTGGCGCAGGATCGTTCACGCTTATACTTCGATCGAAATCTTGAGCTGAGGCTGGATCTGGAGCCCGACCTGCCCGCTGTCCAGGCGGACGAGAAGATGATCTCTCAGGTGGTTGCCAATCTGATGACCAATGCCCTCAACTACACTCCGCAAGGCGGGCACGTCGAGGTCCGCACAGCACGACACGGGGAGGATGGCCGGAGTTGGTCCACGCTCTCGGTCGTCGATGACGGGCTGGGGATCCCGGATTCTGAGCGTGAGCGAGTTTTTGACCGTTTCTTCCGTGGGAGCATCACGCGGCAAACCGGCACGCCGGGGACCGGTTTGGGGCTTTCAATTTGCAAGGAAATCCTCGAACGGCATCAGGGCCGGATCACTCTAGAAAGCGAGCCGGGTGAGGGGAGCACCTTCACGATCTGGCTGCCGATCAACCAGCAGGAAGCGGGTCGTCCATAGCCATCTTGGCTAGTTCAATTGCAGGGCTCCGTAGATCTCGCTGAGTTCAATATTCTCTTTCAACAACTTGAGGAAGGTCGCCAGCTTTTCGGGCTGTCCGAGCCTGGTTTTGCCATGCGCCTCTTCAATCAGGTTGACGGTTTCCATCGTGTTCTCTTTGACCAGCAAGATCGGCACCCCTAACTGTTCCGATTGCTTTATGATCAACGGGCTGGGGCGCAGATTGCCGGTGAGAATCAGCGCCACGGTTGAGGTTTCCAGCGCGGCGAGTTGAATATCCGTCCGGTCGCCGCCGGTTATCACGGCCTTGTTCTGGTAGCGCCGGAACCGTGATAGCGCCGCTTCAGCAGTCATGGCACCGACGGTGAGCGATTCGGCTAGCGCATCGGGGTCCATATTCTGGGTCAGGACCTCTGCATCCAGCAGGTCGACGAGTTCTCCGACGCTCAAAGCGGACAAGCGCGGGACACTCGGCAGCGATCCGAGGACAGTGATCCCCTTGGCCTCGAGGAATGGCAGCGCGTAATCGCTGATAAACTCGCGCCCCTCCTCAGGGACAAGATTTAAAATAACACCCATCAATTGTTCGCCCAGACGGAAGCGCGCCGTGAGTACATCGTCGACCAGCCGCATCTCACCACGGTAGGGTACGATCACCAAAGCCGGTGCGCCAAGAACCTGTGCGACGTGCAGGTTTGAAAGGCCCATTGCATAGCCTTCCCTCAGGCTGGCGCCGCCTTCAAGCAGCAAAACGTCCTTATCCTTGCTGGCGGATTCGGCCCGCTCCTCGATCACATTGATCAGATCCTGGTCATCGAGACCCTTTAAACGGTTGCGGAGCGTCGAGGGGGTTACGATGATCGGGGCCGCTTCAATCGGATCGCCCTCCAGCGCGAGCGAGTTGTGCACGAAGACTGCATCCTCATCCGCAAGCTTGCCCTCCGGCGTCCGCCACGGTTGTGTGCTGACCGGTTTCATGTAGCCGACTTTGTAGCCATCGGCCTGCAGGATAAGGCCGAGGGCAAGGCAAACCGCGGTTTTCCCTGAAAAGGGTTCGACCGAAGTTATATAGAGCGATTTCATGAGCTACTCCCTGAATCCACATTTTCAGAATGGTGCTTGGATTTCTCGCCCGATTCGAGAATCAGGCGCATGTCGATGGCGATGCCACCCTGACCTTCTTCATAGACGATGAAGGGGTTGATATCCAACTCGGCGATGATCGGAAAATCTTGTACCAGCTGTGCAATTCGCAGTATCGCGTCTACCAAGATGTCCTGATCGACAGGTGGTTTCCCGCGCACCCCTTCCAGCAGGGCGCTGGCGCGGATCTCTTTGATCATCTGGCGGGCTTCCGCTGCGGAGAACGGGGCTACACGGAATGAGACATCCTTCAATATCTCAACATAAATGCCGCCCAGACCGAAGGTGATCAGCGGACCGAACTGAGGGTCCCGGTTCATGCCGATCAGAACTTCGAGACCCTCCGGGACCATCTTCTGGACCAGGCACCCCCAGATGCGCGCTTCCGGCAAATAGCGCTGGGCCCGGTAGGTGATCAGGTCGAAGGCATCGCGCACGTCGGTGGGAGTTTCAAGGTTCACCTTCACACCGCCGACGTCCGTCTTATGCAAGATGTCGGGTGATGCAATCTTTAGAACAACGGGATAACCCATTTCGTTGGCAATATCGACGGCTTGATCGGCGCTTTCTGCCAGTTCAGAGGGCGGGATCGTCAGGCCGTAGGCGGTCAGGATAGAACGCGCTTCGGCGTCGCCGATCGACACCCTGCCCTCAGAAAGTACGCTGTCGATGATTTCCTGAACGGTTTGTTTATCGACCTCGAAGCTTTCATAAGTTGGCAGGGGTTTTTCTTTGTGGCGGCGGAAACGGATCATCGCCTCGAGGACCATGGCGGCTCGTTCCGGGAAGCCAAAATTGGGGACGTTATGCGCTTCGAGCACTTTGGCACCGGCTTCGACGCGCGCCTCGCCCATGAAACAACCCAGAACGGGGATCTCAACTTCAGCGGCAATCTCCGCAATCACCTGGGCAGTTTCGACGATCTCGGTCATCGCCTGGGGGGTAAGGATCACGAGCACGCCGTCGACGTTCGGGTCTTTGGCCACCTTTTCGAGCGCAAAGCGATAGCGGTCGGCGCGCGCATCACCGAGCACATCCACCGGGTTGGCAGCGCTGGCAGCGTCAGGCAGGAATTCTTCCAGGGCCTGGATGACCGTCGATTCAAAGCGTGATAACTGGAGGCCAGAACGCTCGATCGCGTCGGTGGCGAGGATGCCTGGGCCACCGGCGTTGGTGACGATGGCGATGCGATCACCGCGCAGCTCAGGCAGGTAGCCGAACGCGATGGCGTAGTCGAACAGATCCTGCAGCGATTGTGCCCGGATGACACCCGCCTGGCGGAAAGCCGCTTGATAGGCTTGCTCGGAGCCGGCCAACGAACCGGTGTGTGAGCTGACGGCGCGCGACCCGGCCTGGGTGACGCCTGACTTGAGTGCAACGATCGGTTTGGTCTTGGTGACATTGCGCGCCACACGAATGAATTCCTGCCCGTCGTTAAGCCCCTCGATATAGCAGAGCAGCACCTTTGAGGTGTCGTCGTTTTGCCATGCGCCCAGCAAGTCGATCTCGTCGACATCGGCTTTGTTTCCCAACGACACGAATTTGCTGAGACCCAACCGGCCAGCCTGAGCCCAGTCCAGGATCGCCGTCCCCAGCGCACCCGATTGAGACATAAATCCCATCGGCCCGCGCGGCGGCATATCCGCAGAAAAACTAGCGTTCATCGGGGTGAATGTATCGATCACCCCGAGGCAGTTGGGGCCGATCAAACGGATGCCATACTCTTCAGCGATGTCGATCAGTTCTCGTTCGCGCTCCAACCCTTCCATGCCGGCTTCTCTGAAACCGGCGCTGATGACAATTACCGCCGGGATATTTTTCTGACCACACGTGCGCAGCGCGTCAGGGACGAAAGGGTAAGGGATCACAATCACGGCGAGATCGATTGGATCTTCAACGTCGGTGACCGCCGGATAGGCTCTCAACCCGAGGATAGACTCGGCGCCCGGGTTAATTGGGTATACCTGTCGACCGTCCGCGTAGTATCCGCCATTAACCAGATTGTCAAGGACGGCGTAGCCTAACTTCTCTGGATTGGTTGAAGCGCCGATAACGGCGACTGCAGCGGGTTTAAAAAAGGCTTCAAGCGACACAATCAAATCTCCCAGGATAGATGACTTCCGTAGTGTACCCTCTTGCAAGTGTCAGCGCACAGAGACGAGCATCACTGGATGGAGGGATAGATATCGTATTAATGCAGACACTCTCATTGTAATAGACCGAGGGAGAAATAGTTTCAGGGTTGGAGACGGGCTATAAAAGTTCCATCTCTGCCACAGGTTGAAAAGATTTCCTGTGGATTGGCGAAAGTCCTAGCCTTTTCAGTTCTTGTCGATGTTGGGGTGTGCCGTAGCCCTTATGGCGTGAGAACCCGTATCCGGGGTAACGGTCTTCGTATTCGATCATTCTGAGGTCGCGGGCGACTTTAGCCAGAATGGAGGCGGACGAGATCGATAGCACGGAAGCATCGCCGCGCGGGAGTGCAGTTTGTGGCAGCGAGTTCTCGGGCAGGAGCAGGTGATCGATGAGCAAGTATTCCGGGTGCAGATCGAGACGTTCGATTGCGCGCTGCATCGCCAGGCGTGTGGCTGCGATCAATCCGATCGTGTCCACTCTGTGCGCGCTGACCATGCCGACACCCCAACTCAGGGCGATCTTTTTTAATGCATTGTCCCAGAATTGTCTCTTTTGTACAGAAAGCGTTTTGGAATCACGTACGCCATCGAGGCGGTTTGCCAGGTCGAATCGGTCTACGGGTAAGATGATCGCGCCGGCCGCGACCGGACCGGCCCAGGCGCCGCGACCGGCCTCATCGAGGCCAGCGATCAGTTTGTAGCCGCTCCGGTGCAATTCAATCTCGAGTCGAAGGTCAGGGCGCTCATCCATTGCCGTTGCTGCTCTTATACAAGCCGCGCAGGTCGTTAAGCCGGATGCGGATTAAATCCAGAAACATAGAGATCGAATCGCGCAGGATGTGGACCCGGCTGCCGGGGTTAAAGTGCCAATGAATCGGGATTTCGATGATGCGGTAGCCGCGTTTTCTGGCGATGTAGAGAATTTCAACATCAAACGTCCAGCCATCCAGCGTCTGTTCTTTGAACAATTCTCCGGCGGCGCCCGACCGGAAACACTTGAATCCACACTGTGTGTCCTGAATGCCGGGTAATACCAACAATCGAACGAGCAGATTAAACATACGCCCGATCCAATGGCGATGAATGGGTTCGCCGATGCGCACTGCTCCTGGCGCTTCACGCGAGGCGATTGCGATGTCGAACTCGGGTGCGTTTGGCGGCAGGAAGAGCGCGACCTCTTCGATGGGCATCGAAAGATCGGCGTCGGCGATGAAGCGGTACTCACCTTCTGCGGCCAGCATGCCCCGCCTTACGGCGAGCCCCTTGCCCGCCTTTGGTTCAGAGAGGGCGCGTACGAATGGGTAACGCCTTTCGAAATCCTGGGCGATTTCGTATGTACGATCCTGGCTGCCGTTTTCTACGATCAAGACTTCGTATTCGTACGGCTGTGATCCTAGAAATGAGATGATGTTTTCGAGGCTTCCAGGCAGCCGGAGCTCTTCGTTGTAGGCAGGGATGATGATCGAAAGCAGTGGCGGCACGCGGCGCTCCAGGTGGATGGGCAGCTTTCCCTAGATCGTGTTGGCGAGGATCAGGATCGCGAATATGCCGATAATGAAAAGTTCGACAATCGCCATCGCGCCGAGCAAGATGAGTTGGCGGCGGGAGAGCGGAATGCGCCGCTCACGCAGAGACCGCTCCTGGCGCGGTGTGAGTGCCGGTGCCTCCTCAGCGTAAAGTAAACCCCGTTCCTCACCGCCAATTTCGGGAAGATCGACAGGTGCATCAGGTCTTGGCTTTTGTTCAACCGGGCGTGGTTCTTCTTCTTCAATCTCGGGCCGGGGTGGTTCTGTCAGGACTTGAGCGATCTCACGGATATCATCGTTGTCCATGATTGGTTGGTATTCCTGCAGGTTAGCGGCGAAATGGTCGATCGCGTCCGCATGGACGACGTGGACTTTCGATTGAAGCGAATCGACGTGCGTCCGTGGGTCTGTGAAAATTAACACCGGCTCGACCTCCGGGAGACCGAAGCCCTGTTCCCGCAAATAGTTGAGCAGGTCGTCGGCCATGTTCATGGCGCGCTGCTGCAGGTTGGGTTTTGCGGCGGTGAATTTACGCGAGCTGCCCCCGCCGATTTTCAGCCATTCTTCACCTTTCGCCCGGAAGACGCCCTTTACAGCAGTCGGGATAATCAGCCGGACACCCTGCGGGCTGAGAAGGACCATCGGCAGGATCGTCGATGTGCCAGGGATCGGCAGGTTGGTCAGAGCATAGAATGAGCGGTCGAGGTTTTTTTCGAGCCGGTTGACAGCTCGCTGCAGGGCTTGCATATCCCCGTACCAGCCAAAACCGTGTTCGAAAGTTGCTCGAATCCGGTTTTCCAGGCTGATCTCACCCTGATCGTCGATAAATTCTGAAAAATCCTTACGTCTCATAAGCTTTCTTTTATCGGAGCATGTAAATCGCTTACAGGTCATTATAAAGCAGACGCCGGGCAGGACAAACGGCAAGCGGCCGGGAAATTACGGCTATAATTTAACCTGATGAAGATCATGAAACCGTTTTTCTGGGTTTATGTCTCTTTCGCTCTGCTGCTGTTTGTCCTTCCGACACAGGTGGGTGCTCAAAGCGATTCGACCGTGCTGCTGCTCGAGACTCAGGGACCGCTGACCCCTGCAATGGTTGAATACCTCTCGCGTGGTATCTCAACGGCCGAGGAAGAGAACGCGGAAGCGTTGATCTTTCAGATTGACACGCCCGGCGGATCTGTCGATTTGATGAACCGCATGGTGCAGGCGATCCGTGCAAGCGATGTCCCAGTTATCGTGTACGTTGCACCGCGCGGTGCCATCGCGGGCAGTGCTGGCACCGTCATCACCCTGGCGGGGCATGTTGCGGCGATGGCACCCGAGACGGCGATTGGCGCCGCAAGCCCGGTGGGCGGGCAAGGGGAAGATCTGGGAGAGACGATCGAGGTCAAGCAGAAGGAGATCCTGAAAGCGACCATCCGTGGGCTGGCGGAGCGGCGCGGAGAATCGGCTGTGGCGCTGGCCGAGGAAACGATTGAAAGCGCCAGGGCGGTCTCAGCTGAAGAAGCATTACAGGCTGGCTTAATTGACTTCATCGCCAGCGATGTCGATGAGCTGCTGCGGGCGCTGCATGGTTACGAGATCGCCGGCCTGGGTGGCCGCGTGTTAGAGACTGACGGCGCGCAGGTCACGGAAATTCCCCAGCGCTTCATTGAGCGCTTCCTGCAGGTGCTGACCAATCCGAACATCGTTTTTCTACTGATCACCGTCGGCGTGCAAGCGGTGTTGATTGAGCTCTCGAGCCCCGGAGGCTGGGTGGCCGGCTTTATCGGGGTGGCTTGCCTTGCACTGGGTATCTATGGCCTTGGGATTCTGCCGGTGAACTGGTTCGGTCTGGTATTTATGGCGACCTCATTCGTCTTATTCCTCCTGGAGATCAAGGCGCCTACACACGGTGCGTTGACGATTGCGGGCCTGGCTTCGTTCATCGTGGGTGCGCTGGTTCTGTTTAACACTCCTTCCACACCGAGCTTCTTTCGGGTCTCGGTGCCGCTCGTTCTGGGGACGGGGCTGGTGACGGCGGCATTTTTCATGACGATCATCACATTTGCTATCCGCGCCCAGATGAAACGCCCTGAGGTCGGTGTGGAATCGCTCGTGGGACGTTCTGGAACGACCCGTGTTGACCTCGCGCCGACGGGCTTGGTACATGTCGCGGGTGAACTCTGGAATGCGAAGGCGAGCAAGGGCGAGAGGATCCCCGCAGATACGGAGATCGTGGTCGTCGCGGTGGAGGGTTTGCGTCTGGAAGTGGAGCGGAAGGACAATCTGCCCAGTTGACTCATGTACTCTGAAAATGTACACTTGCGCCGAGTCAGTCAGGAGGCATCATGACATCATCTGCCTTTCGTATAATCGTCCGAACCGGTCCAAACCCGGGTACCGTCACCGAATTAACCAAGGAAGTCAGTCTGATTGGACGCGATGTGACGAACGACGTCGTCATCGGGGATGCCGAGGTTTCCAGACAGCACGCCCGGATTACGCGCACGCCCGGGGGCTATGTCCTGGAGGATCTGGGTTCGACCAATGGGACGTTTGTCAACGGTGAGCGCCTGACGACACCGCGCATCCTGAACCCCGGTGACCTGATCGCGTTTGGTGAGACCGTGACGATCACGTTCGACGCGGTGGCACCAGAAGCAGCGGCGACGGTCGCCAGCCCGGCAGCCGAATCGCCCGCGACGGTGCGCGAGGCTCAAGCGCGCCCTGCACCACAGGCACCCGTCCCGGGAAGCCCTCAACCTGCACCTCCGGCCGCGTCCGTGGAAAAGAAACGCCGTTCACCCTGGATGCTCGCCGGGATCGGCTGCTTTGTCCTGATCCTGGCTTGCGGCGGTGTCTTATGGTTCATGGACGCCGTTTACCCGGATGTCCTCTACGCTCCGCTGCGCTTCCTCGGGTTCTATTAAACGACGAAGCGAGCATGCCAACACTTATCGACGGGCGGCGACCGGCCGCCCGTTTTGCTTGAAGCTGCCTCTGCTCTGACTTATCCTCCCTCAGATGTAACCTCTCGTCTATCGACGCATCGAATGACTATCAACGAGTCATAATCAGAAGGAGTTACTGCTTGTGGAGATGGATATTACTTTCCCCGGCGGCGCGCGCGTAGACGCACAATTCGGACCCTATACTGTCCGAACCGACCAACCTCCGATGGGTGGTGGTGAGGGTTCGGCGCCCACGCCGTTCGCGGTTTTCCTGGCTTCGATCGGCACCTGTGCCGGCATCTACGTCCTGGGTTTCCTGCGTCAGCGCGGACTGCCAACCGATGGCATTCGCATCCGGCAGCGAATGCACAGCAATCCAGTCACCGGGATGGTGGCGCAAATCGATCTGGAGATCGAAGTCCCTGAGGATTTTCCAGAGAAATATCGCGACTCACTTGTCCGCTCGGCGGAGTTGTGCGCCGTGAAAAAGCATTTCGAAACCCCGCCGGATTTCAACATTAACACAATCAGGATGGAGCGCGTCCGAGTGTAGCAGCATCTTGCACTACAATAGAGGGTGGATGTCGCGATGTTTACCAGACACACCACCCTCTTTTTGATTCTCTGGACAACCCTGCTCGCGGGTTGTGCGCCTGCACCTGCAGCCCTGACACCTTCCTCTGCGAATGGGGTCGGCGGGCCGAGCGGAGATTCATTTCAGGAAGAGCGAGAGAGGATGGTCCGGCAGGGCGTCATCGGCTATGGCATCGAATCAGACTTGGTCATTGATGCGATGCGTACAACGCCCCGGCATGAATTTGTGCCGGATGAATACCTCGACCAATCCTATGCCAACCACCCGCTTCCGATCGGCTTTGGCCAGACGATTTCGCAGCCCTACATCGTGGCGCTGATGTCACAGGAACTTGGTGTGAGTCCGGGCGAGAAGGTGCTCGAAATCGGGACCGGTTCCGGATACCAGGCTGCGGTGCTGGCGGAGATGGGCATGGAAGTGTATTCCATCGAAATCATCGAGCCGTTGGCCGAACGAGCCCGCGAAAGCCTGGATGATCTGGGCTACGACCAGGTTTCGGTCCGGAATGCGGATGGGTACTTCGGGTGGCCCGAGCAGGCTCCATTTGACGGGATCCTTGTAACCGCTGCGCCGGATCATGTCCCCCAGCCACTATTGGAGCAACTCAAAGTTGGCGCTGTGATGGTCATCCCGGTCGGCCCGGTTGGAGGCTATCAGGAGTTATGGCGCATTACGCGAATTTCCGAGGAGGAAGTCCAATCTGAGAGTCTCGGTGGTGTGCGCTTTGTGCCTTTTACGCGGGCTGAAGATGTAGATTAGCTGGCGATAGGCGATGGCGTTTAACTGATCGTATCCCGGTTCCCGCCGGGGTATTTTTGTTTTACAGCGATGTTTTCATCGATACCACCTCGGAGTCCGTTGGATTGCAGATTGCGGGACTTGGCCGCCAGCGCATAGGCGATCCATCCTGCAGCGAGGGTGGCCCGAAACCCAGCATCCAGGGCGATCATCGCCGCAGCGACACCGCTGATGCCTGAAAAAGCCCCGTTGACCGCCCAGGCCCAGGGGATCCAACCGGGATGGTTGTTCTCCAGGCGCTGCAGGCCTGCGGCGAATGGGACTCCCATCAGGGTGCCCAGCGGGAGCAAGATCAAGACCAGCGCACTCCATCTGACCAGTGCTGGCGCGGGCAGCAACAGGTCGATCAGATCCGAGCTAAACGACAAAATGAATCCGAGGTAGATGAGCAATGCGAGCAGCGCGCGCTTCAGGCTAAGGCGGGGCGAGAGCCAACTGCCGATCCCTGAGCCGAAGAGAAGCACGAAGAGCACACCCGCCAGCGCTTGTGCCGGGTGGTCCAGCAGCAGCGTAAATCGCTGGATGAGGGGAATTTCGACCAGCAGGTAGCCCGATCCCAGCGCTGCGAAGTAGAGCAGCGCTTGCATATCGGGCCGCTGAGCAACGTGAGTACGGCTCCCGGACAGCAGTGAGAAGACGATCAGGAGAGCCGCCAGGAAAAGCATCAATCCCATCAGGACCAGAAGCACGAAATAGCCGCTGCCGCCGAACGGCTGCCAGAAAAGACCTAGCGAGGCGAGCACCTCCGGCGTTTGTCCCCAGCGGAAGAAATGATTGAAATAAGGCTTGTCATCTCCGGGCGCGTCCAATCGAAACGCATACTTGCTCACCGTTTCTCCTGGCTCGTTAAGTAAGGCCGTGAAAAGTTCATGGTAAACAGGTTCCGGGAGCCGGTTGAACTGGTTGACCTCACCGGGATCCAGGTCTGGAAGGATCAGAGGGTCAAACGCATTGCGTTCGAGAAACCGCCGCATGTGATAGAGTTCAGCGGCGCTGAACTCTTGCGGTGAAACGATCATGGTGGCTGTGCGAATGCCGCGGAACGCGATGACATGTTCCTCGATGTCGTCAACGCAGGCGTGACGGAGGGCTGTGAGCACTGTGTTCCAGGTGCGCGCCGATTCGCTCGGTGGCGTTCCAATCCAGCGCGTGATCACGAGCACCCCGTCGGCGTTCAGGCGGTTCCACGCGTCGGTGAAGGCATCGACGGTGAGCAGGTAGTCTTCTCCAAGGCTGAACGCCCCTGAGGTGACTGGTTGAAACATGTCGCTGAGGGCGAACTCGATGACGTCATAGCTGCGCGCTCGATCAGCCAGAACGCTGCGACTGGCACGCTCAATCACAAACAGATTTTCATGAGCGAAGAGTTCGAAGTTGTAGGCTGCGTATTCATCCCGCAGAAAATCCGTCAGCATGGGTTGATCCTCCGGAAGCCAGACGCTTATCCCCGGTCGGGTGAGCGCAAACAGAGCAGGCGTCCCTGCTCCCCAATCGAGGATGAGTGCGGTCTGGCTCGAACGCAGCGAGTATGCGATGGAGGAGGGAAGCCGCTCGTTGATCTCAGTGGCGAGGGGATCATCGGGAGCGAGATGTGTGACCGGAAGCGGCCCTTCGCCATCCAGAAACGCACCTGCCTGCTCGGGCAGGTCGGCTGTTGTGTTGAGGCTCAGACCCGGGAAGCTGTGAATGCCCGGGCTCTCCACGATGTCGAGACGAGCGGTCGGTCCCCAGTCTGTGACGCTGAGCCTCGCGTCGTTGGCAAGACGTGCGCTGCTCAGCGGTTTGTACGGAGAGAGCGCCAGCCGGAGGGGTTGGATCGGGATACTGAATATGGCCACGATCAAGATCGCCAGCAGGATGAGAGGGATGGCATCGTGTTTCCTGTCGAGCAGCAGGCTGCCGGCGAGGATGCCGATCGAGATGACAAGCCCAACGGCGCCCTCGCCTCCCAGTTGGTCGATCGCCGCCAGAGCGAGCGGGCATCCGGCTGCAGCCCCGATCATGTTGGCTGCATACGGGCGATAGGCATCGGTGCCGGCAGCATCGAGTGCAGCCCCGATCGCCCATCCCGCTGCCAGAAAAGGAGTTCCTGATACCGAGAAATAAAGCAGCAAAACCCACCACTGGCGGGCATCCCAGGCAATGCTGAACGAATCAAACGGCAGTTTGTTAATCGTGATGTATGCAATCAGGACGGCGCCCGAAAAACAGAACGCGAGCAGAGACGGGGCAGGCTGGGTTTTGCGCATGGAAAGCAGTAACCCGCTTGCTGCAAACCCCATCGTAGCGATGCTGATGACAACGAACGCGAAATGATAGAACTGCTGCACCGCGAATAGCCGGGTGAGGGTGATCTCGTATGCCAGACTGGCGGCTGAGATCAGGACGATCCCCGAGGTCAGACGTGTGTTGATGCGCCACATGGTCAATCTGATTCTACAGCACCTCGTACTTCTGGCCCGTTCATCCGGCGGTGGTCTTCGAGTATGATTGCATTGATGGCCTGTAGCAGCCTCTTCGTTTCAAGGAGCATACGTTCTCCATGCGCTTGCTGCAATCACCCGCCCGATCCCTGCGAAGCAATCGAGTTGTGCTCATTGCGACGCTGCTTTCACTCGCTTCCTGTACTTTTGGAAAACTGCCTGCGGAACCCCCCTTGCGGGCAGTTCCAACGGCTTCGCCAGGCGCGAACGTCGATCCTGGACTTGACAATAGGGGCGTAGGCTCACCGCCTGCATCAACCCAAGCTCCTGCTGTGACCCCTGGAAGCACGGGGCAGACAGGATTTCCGGCATGTGAAGAGGCGAGTGGTCGCGTTGAGCGAACCGAATATTCGAGCCAGCTGCTGGGTGAATACATCCCGGTGCTGGTCTACCTGCCCCCTTGTTATCCTGACCGGGGTGAGTATCCAGTGCTCTTTCTGCTTCACGGCAAGCCACAAGATGAAAAGCACTGGACGATCTTAGGCGTCGACCAGTTCGTGGATGAAAGAATCCAGACCGGAGAACTCGCAGAACTGGTGTTGGTGATGCCCCAGCAACCTGAACCGCTCTTCAGCCAGACCGATGGTGGGCCCGGATCGTATGAGGGCGAGTTTTTATCGGCGCTGGTTCCTGTTATCGAATCGCGTTACGCGATCAGCACCCGTCCAGAGGCGCGCTCGATCGCCGGCATCTCGCGTGGTGGTGTTTGGGCGCTGGAAATTGCTTTTACCCACCCGGAGGCGTTCGATGGAGTGGGTGGGTTAAGCCCGGCGCTCGAAGTTAATGATGCGCGGCTGGCCTACGATCCGATCGAGCTGGCGGCGAGCAAGGATGAACTTCCCGAACATATTTTTCTGGCCAGCGGGGATGTTGATTCGTCCGCCGCTGAAACACAGCGTTTGCATGCAGTCCTTACAGAACGCGGGGCAGCGCACCGCTACACGACCGTCCCTGGCGGGCACGAAGGGGCGACATGGGAACAGTTAATCGGTGAGATGCTCGTCTACCTCACATCGCACTGGTAATTTGGATTGACCGGAATAAAAGGAATACGCCGGCCCATACGAGCCGGCGTATTTGTCATTTGCCCGGGTTCAGGCTGCTTCGAGGGCCTCCGAAGCTCGAAGGGGGGTGAAATGTGAGCCCCGCTTCGCCACGATCGACCCGGATTATGTCGCCGGCTTTGACCTCGCCGGCCAGCATCTCCATCGCAAGCGGATCCTGGAGCTCGCGCTGAATGGCGCGCTTCAGCGGGCGTGCGCCGTAAACCGGTTCGTAGCCGACCTCAGCCAGGTAGGCTTTTGCAGCCTCGCTGACCTCCAGTTGATAACCCTGTTCCTGCAGACGGTTGCGAACGTGCTGCAGCTGGATGTCGACGATCTCTTTAAGGTCTGCCCTGGTAAGCCGATGGAAGACGACGATTTCGTCGACACGGTTGAGGAATTCAGGGCGGAAATGCCGGGTCAACAGATCGCGCACTTCACGTTCTGTTGTGTCGCTGGGACCTTCCTGGTTGTCCCATAGCTCCGTCCCCAGGTTGCTGGTCATGATGACAACCGCGTTGCGAAAGTCAACCGTGCGTCCTTGCCCATCCGTCAGACGACCGTCATCGAGAAGCTGAAGCAGCACGTTGAAAACTTCGTGGTGGGCTTTTTCGATCTCGTCAAGCAAGATCACGCTGTACGGCCGGCGGCGGATGGCTTCGGTCAGTTGTCCACCCTCTTCATATCCGACATATCCGGGTGGCGCTCCGATCAAGCGCGATACGGTGTGTTTCTCCTGGTACTCGCCCATGTCGATGCGCACCATCGCAGATTCGTCATCGAATAAGAATTCAGCCAGCGCACGCGCTAATTCGGTCTTGCCGACCCCGGTCGGGCCCAGGAAGATGAACGATCCGATTGGACGATTTGGATCCTGAAGCCCGGATCGAGAGCGGCGGACGGCGTTCGCCACGGCCTTGATCGCTTCGTCCTGTCCGATCACACGCCGGTGGATGCGTTGTTCCATCTGGAGCAGCTTCTGCATCTCGCCTTCGAGCAGTTTTGAAACCGGAATGCCGGTCCAGCGTGACACCACGCCGGCGATATCTTCAGCATCAACTTCTTCCTTGAGCAGCGGTGTATCGCCCTGGATCTCCTTCAGACGCCGTTCGTGTTCGGCGACCTGTTGTTCAAGTTCGCGCAGCGTGCCATAGCGAAGGCGAGCGGCTTCCTCAAGATCCGAGCTGCGTTCGGCGCGCTCGATCTGTAAGCGTGTATCCTCAATGCGCTCTTTGGTCGCGCGCAGTTCGTGGATGACATCCTTCTCCGCTTGCCAGCGCGCCGTAAGCTGGTTGGATTCCTCACGCAAATCAGCCAGTTCGCTTTCAATGCGCCGCAATCGCTCGCGGGAGGCTTCGTCCTTCTCTTTCTTAAGCGCCTCGCGTTCGATTTCCAACTGCATGATCTGCCGGTCGACCTCGTCAAGCGCCTGGGGTTTTGAATCGATCTCCGTGCGGAGCCGGGCTGCCGATTCGTCGATCAAATCGATCGCCTTGTCCGGCAGGAAGCGATCTGAAATATAGCGATGCGAGAGCGTCGCAGCGGCGATCACGGCGCTGTCCTGGATCCGGACACCGTGGTGCACTTCGTAGCGATCCTTCAATCCGCGCAGGATGCTGATCGTATCTTCCACGCTGGGTTCCGCGATGAAGACCGGTTGGAAGCGCCGCTCGAGAGCGGCGTCTTTCTCGATGTGTTTGCGGTATTCATCAAGCGTCGTCGCGCCGATCAAGTGCAGTTCACCGCGCGCCAGCATTGGCTTCAGTATATTACCGGCATCCATGGCGCCTTCGGCGGCTCCCGCGCCGACAACTGTGTGCATCTCATCGAGGAAGAGGATGATCTCGCCGGCCGAATCGGTAATTTCCTTCAGCACAGCCTTCAATCGCTCTTCAAACTCGCCCCGGTATTTGGAGCCGGCGACAAGCGCACCCATATCCAACTGGACTAAACGCCGGTTCTTCAGACCTTCCGGAACGTCACCGTTGACGATGCGCTGTGCCAGGCCTTCCACGATTGCGGTTTTGCCCACACCGGGTTCGCCGATTAACGCCGGATTGTTCTTCGTCCGGCGTGAGATCACCTGGATCACGCGGCGAATTTCCTCATCGCGGCCAATGACCGGATCGAGCTTGCCGCGCCGCGCCAGCTGCGTGAGATCCCGTCCATACTTCTCCAATGCCTGAAATGTATCTTCGGGGTTGGGAGTAACCACACGCTGCGAGCCGCGGATCGATGTGAGCACGTTGAGAATCGCCTCGGGGGTGATCCCGAAAGACTTCAAGCGATCGGCTTCGGGTCCGCCTGCGAGCGCGAGCAGAATGTGTTCGGTCGATACGTATTCGTCCTTCATCGAGCCTGCTTGCTTCTCGGCGACGGCTAAGGCGTCCGAGGCGCGGCGAGAGAGTCCGGGCTGGCCTGTGCCGCCCTGCATGCTGGGGCGCCCGGACAGATCGTCTTCCAACGCAGCGACTAGGCGGCCAGTGCCTCCTGCGAGCTGTGTGACGATTGCGTTGACCACGCCTTCAGGCTGGCGGACGAGCGCCAGCAAGATATGGGCGGGTTCGATGCTTGCATGTCCATATTCGCGGGCGATGGACTGCGCGTCCACTAACCCGGCCTGTGCTTTCTGTGTATAGCGCTCCAAATTCATAACATCACCTCAGTCACGCGCTTTATTTCATTTGATCAGTTTCATTGCAGGTCGTGTAGCGATTATAAGAAGTGCACATATGAGCCGCATTTGAGGGGCGTTAAAGGAAGGTTTGCAAACGAGTTAATAGATTTCAAATGTCCTATATGCAAACTTCTTACACGGTGGAGGTACTGTTAACTCACGTAACGTTTGACTGGGTAAGAACAATCCAACGGAGGATTACGAATGTCAACATATTACATGGCACCATGTGGTTATCGCAGGATGCACCGTTATCAGCCGACCGGCTTTAATGGTGGGCGCCGTTTACCGATCGATGTGCGCGTCGACGATGAGGCTTACGAGATTACGGCCGAGGTCCCCGGATTGACGGCCGATGACCTCAAGATTGAGATCCTGGAAGATATCATCACACTGCGGGCCGAGATCGAGACGGAAGAAGGCGACGAGCACGTCCTGCTTCGCGAACGCGGACCGGTTTCGTTCGAGCGTCGCTTGCGGCTCCCCGATGCATTGGATATTGAGGGGGCTGAGGCGAAAATCGAGAATGGCCTCTTATGGCTTCGTTTGCCGAAGGCTGAGGAAGCACGACCGAAGACCATCACGGTCAAAGCGTAGGCAGCTGTCAGGATAACTGCGGTACAATGGGCGGCGAGAGCCGCCCATTATCGTTTAACACAAAAGGCGAGGAAAGCATGTTTCCGATCAGGGACACGATCCGTTCAAAGTCCTTTCCTCCGGTCAATCTGGTACTGATTGCGGCAAACACTCTCGTTTTTCTCTACCAATCTTCGCTCGGCGAGCAGGGGTTCATCCGCATTATCGAGACATATGGTCTCGTGCCGGCGCAATTTTCGATCTCGAATCCATTCGAAATCTTCACGATCTTCTCGTCGATGTTCATGCACGGCGGCTGGTTCCACCTGATCAGCAATATGTGGACGCTCTACATCTTCGGCGATAACGTCGAAGACCGGATGGGATCCGGGCGGTATCTGATTTTCTATTTGCTGGCAGGCGGAGTGGCGGCAGCAACACATATTTTCTTTACCCCTGATCTGCAGCAGCCAACCGTCGGAGCCAGCGGCGCAGTCGCGGGTGTGTTGGGCGCCTATTTTCTGCTGTTTCCCCGATCCAGGGTCGTCACATTCATCCCTGTATTCTTCTTCCCCTGGTTCGTGCAAATACCGGCATTTATTTATCTCGGCATCTGGTTTTTCTCACAGGTGGCAAACGGGTTGATGATTGGACAGGCGATGAGCGGGATCGCGTGGTGGGCTCATATCGGGGGCTTTGTAACCGGGTTGGTGCTGGTACGAGCGTTTGCCCGGCCTGAGCGGCTTGATGTCGCCTTCCACCAGGGCGAGAACTGGCCAGGCTGATCTTGCTGCGGGCCATCGATGTTAAAATGGGAAAAAGGACAATCCGATGAGCGAATTCAACCAGACGATAGATCCGAATACAGCCGATTTAGAGGAACTGACCCTCCTGCCTGGCGTGGGCGAAGCGCTGGCAGCCCGGATCATTGAACGGCGTCCTTTTACTTCGCTCGAAGATCTGCGTCGGGTTCCCGGTGTGGGAAAAAGTACCCTCGAACACATGCAGCCGATGATCGACTTCGGTGCGCAGGAAGGGTCGCAAGTCCCCGCCATTGACGGAGACGAGCAGGTCGACGAAGTGTCGGTCGAGGCAGAAACCGGGAGACAGCCGGTGGATGCGCCACAACCTGAATACATGACCAGGTCACAGGTTCTAGGCATCAGCGCGGCGGTCGCGGCAGGCAGTGCGGTCGTGTCGATCCTGTTGATGATCTCGATCCTGATCGGGATAAACAGGACCCTGGATTATTCCCGCCATTCAGCGTTCCGCGAGTTGAGCAGCAATGTCAACCGGATCGAGGACCGGTTAGGGGCGATTGACACAGAGCTTGAAGGCATCGATCGGCGGTTGGGGGCGCTGCAGGGGTTGAGCGGTCGCATGACAGACTTGGAGGCCGCGAACACAGACTTGCAAACAGATGTCCAAAGTGCGCAGACACAGGTTCAACAGATGCGCACGCGCGTCGAGGAAATTTCGCTGGAGATAGAAGGGTTGGCGCGCCAGGCAAAGAGTCAGTCAAGCTTCTTTGAAGGGCTGCAAGATTTGCTGATCGATGTGTTCGGCGGACCACAGGAGGAGAGTGCACAATGATGGAAGAGCAGAAAACGACTGAGAGTGAACCCGAAAAGAGCAAACCGGCAGCAAGTGTTGAGAGCAAGCCGGTTCCTCAAGCAAAGTCGGTCGCCTCGTCTGAGCCGTCTTTTGCAGCTCGCGCCGTCCGCTGGGTCTTTCGAATGCTCGTGGCGATTCTGCTCGGTGTGGCGTTAGGTGCGGGGATTTTTTATGGCGCCCGCAGTTTTTACCGTGATGCGATCGAGCCGCTGCAAACCTTGGATCAACGTATGCGCGAAGTGGAATCCGGGGTGTCGGACTTGAGCGAAGATGTGCGGGAGGAGAGAAGCAGCTTTTCAGGGCAGATCGCCGATCTCCAGGGCAGGCTGGCTGTTCAGGCTGAAGAGCTGGCAACAATGTCCGCACAAATCTCCCGGATCGAACTGCAAGCCAAGAACCAGGATGAAGCCCTTGGCGCAATAACCGATCTCCGCGACAACATGGATCAGATTGAAGAGGACCTGGCCTCGACGGATGAGAAGCTGGCCGCATTGGCCGAACTTGTCGAAGCGGGTGAGCTTCCCGCAGCGCAGGTAGAGCACCGGCTCCAGTTAATGCGGGTGATGAATATATTGACCAGGGCGCGCCTGTGGATTGAGCAGGACAACTTTGGTCTGGCAAGCGAAGATATTGAGGCGGCGTTGGAAATCATGCAATCGCTGACCGCTCTTGAAGAAACAGGCGATGAGGCCGGCGATCAATTGCCGGAGATCACGGAACGGCTTACACTTGCTTTAGAGACGACCAGGACCGATCCGGCACTTGCCGAAGAGGAACTGGAAGTTGTCTGGAAATTGTTGATTGAGGCAACAGCACCTTGAGCGGGTTGAGCGTGCTAGCCGAGGAGGGAGTATAGCGATGCAAGAGGAAGAACAGGGAGCAGAATATCTTGAAGATGAAAACCAGGAGTCAACTGCTCCGGAAGCTGAGGTGCCGGCAGAAGAGCCACACGTGACAGATCCAGAGGAGCCCGTGGAGGCGGATGAGGAGCCGCGCCGCCTGCGGCGTTTCCTGTTCTGGACGGTGGGACTGCTGGTGCTCTTCGCACTGGGTGTCGTCGCTGCATGGTTTCTTCAAATTCAGCCGATGCGTGAGGAGAACCGGTCGCTGCGCACAGATCTGGCTGATGCCTGGCAGCGTGTGGAATCGCTTTCCAGTGAGGTTGAACGTTTGCAGCCGCTTGAAGCTCAGAACGAAGCGCTCGAAGAGCAGGTTGCACAGTTAGAAAGTCATATCTTCCTCCTGGATGTCCTCGTCGACGTATCCAAGGCGCAGATCGCGCTGGTTGAGGAGAATCCGATCGCGGCCGAGAATGCGCTGCAGGGCACCGTTGAGCGACTGCAGCAGCTTCAGGAGCGGTTAAGTGCCGACGATGCTGAAACAACGGTACGCGGGATGAGCGAGCGGCTGGCGCTGGCGCAGGAGGAACTCGAGACCGATGAGTTCGCAGCCCGCCGCGATCTGGAGATCCTGGCGAACAATCTCATCGCACTCGAAAAGCTTCTGTTTGGTGAGTGATACTGGCTGTTGATTTGCTGATACAAGAAAGCCCCCGGATCCAAGCGGGGGCTTTTAGTTACGCTTGAGAACGCAGTTTATCCAATACCAGATGGTCGGTCGGGAAAGAAAGTGCGGGAAGGTCATCGATGGGAAAAAATTTAATCTCGTTCAGATCTCCCCCGGCCGTCATCTTGTCTTTCGATGCTGGTTCGGCAGTGAACCATATGCCAACGGTATGCTGGTCAGGATCGTGGAAATTTGAGTGCACCGCGAATATTTCGCCAATGGAAATTTTAACACCAAGCTCCTCTAAGGCTTCTCGATGCGCCGCCTCCCGAATGTCTTCGTCCCATTCCACGTGGCCGCAGGGGATGCACCAACTACCATCCCTGCGCTGACCCAGCAGTACTTGATCGTCCTCGACCATCAGAAACGCAACCCCGACGGTAGGATTGCGATATCGAATTCAACCGCAGGTGGGGCATTCTTTGCGCAAGCGATCGAGATCCTGATAGGGCTGGAGGGCAGAGCCGCAGAGCGGACAATAAGCGAAAGGATCCGCAGAATCTACCTCCGCGCTCGGCTGATTTCCACCGGTCATCGCGTCACCGGCTTAGTAACGGGACATAGCGGCGATGCTGCCAACCGTTTTCAAATCCGGACTCGGATTGACGACCTCCACATCACTTCCGTCGAGCAGCGCTTTCTGCACGGCCATTTCGACGGCATCCTCGATCTGCTCGAAGGAGCTGCCGCAGAATGGACATTCTGGAATGGATGAGGCGGACAAGAAGCCACAGTTTGTGCAGCGAAATCCTGGCGCCCGGAAACCTTCCTCGATGACCAGTGTCTGGACGTTCCCGGCGTAGACCGCCTGCAACGTATCTTGCAATCCTGTGGTTCCCCGGTCTTTTGCTGCAGCGGTGATGACGGTTTTGATTAAATCCTGTTCCTGTCTCTCTTTGGTCTCTTCGGCAACCTGCATTGCTCTCTCAAGCACCTGGGCATGACCGGCGGTCTTCTCTATTGGAAACGTTCCCAGGACGAGGGATTGCCAGCGTTTGGGAAGCAGTTCGATAAAGCGCTGCGTGATCGCCTCCGTACCGCCGATGAGGACGCGCCGGATATTGTTCTGATCAAAGAACCGGGCGGCGAATTCAACCGACTCGCGTAAATTCCGTTCCACCAATTCCTCCGCGTATCCCGTCTGACTGGTGATGCCGCCACGCCGTCCGGCAACCTGTGACCCACCGCTTTTGGTATGACGCACGTCTTCACCCACGATCCCTTCCTGCTCGTTGAGTTCACCGAGATGGAAGTGGAAGGCGCGCAGCCCCTGCTTGTCGACGATCGCAACCCCGTAATGCCCGAAATGATCGAGCAATGCAGCCAGCGGCTTTACATAGGGTTTCGGCAGCAAGCGGGCGCGATTTCGAACCGGAATGGGAAGAGAGATCGTTTTGAAGAAATTTTCGCCTGAACAGGAAAAGAGAACCAGTCCCTGACCGGAGCCGTCGTACTCGTGTTCGAGATAAGACTGAATCTTTTCAACGTCATCTGCGTTCTGATCACTGTACGGTTTCAGCATCTGGCGGGTGTGCAGCTTTGCTTTTTCGGTGGTGGTCCGCGAGGGGTCGAAGTTCAGATAAACGCTTAAGACAGGGTGCGTGAACTCGAACTCGAGAAGTTCTTGGAGATCTTTCTCGCGCAACATAGCTGTTTTCCTCCGCTGGGGAGGTTCGGGGAATCCCGCAACCTCAGGGGCGAGCGCCGATGGTGAGTGGTATTTCCACCTCCTCATTATCACGTAAAACGGTAAGCGTCACGTCCTGGCCAACCTCGGTGTATTTGAATAAATATGAGAGCAGTCCGGCGAAATTGTAGACAGGCTGTTTGTCGATCGCCACGATCAAATCACCACCGCGGCGCATATTGGGGATCTCGGTCTCGGACGTGCCGCCCTGCAATCCGGCTTGATCGGCAGGGCTGCCGGGCACGACTGCGGTGATATAGGCACCGTTTGAAAGCGCGTTAAAGCCCAGCGCCTGGATAGTCTTCAGATTCCAGAGATCATCGTCGAGGCTGGAGATCCCCAGGTAGGGGTAACGGTATTCGCCATTCTGGATAATGCCCGGAGCCACGCGCCGGACGATGTTGATCGGGATCGCGAAACCGACACCAGAATTCGCGGCGTCGCCCTCGACCGTGAATGATTCGGTCTGGATCGCCCGATTCACGCCGATGACTTCGCCGTTCATGTTGAGCAGAGGTCCGCCGGAGTTGCCGGGATTGATCGCTGCATCGGTCTGGATCAGATCCCCCGCAGAAAAGCGCAGACCGCTCGCGGTTGTTCGTTCTGATTCGAGCGTCCGGCCTATCGCGGATATGATCCCGACGGTCATCGTGCCGCGCAGCCCGAACGGGTTGCCGATGGCCACCACGAATTCGCCGACCCGAACGTCATCCGAGTCGCCCAACGGGAGCGGGGTAAAAAACTCGCCATCGATTTCGACTTTCAGGACGGCCAGGTCGGAATCCGGATCGGTTCCGATCAGGTCCGCCCAGGCTTTGGCGCCGGATGGGAAATCGACCTCAATCTCATCGGCGCCGGCGATGACGTGGTGATTGGTGATGATATGGCCCTGGTCGTCGATCGCGAAGCCGGATCCCTGTCCCGTGGGTAGTGTCGTCGTTAAACCGGCACTGATATCATCGAAAGTCCAGATCGTGACCACTCCGGGGCTGACATTTGTGTAGAGGGAAATCAGGTCGCCTCGGGTTAACTCGCCCAGGTTGCTGAGGGGGGGCGTGCTGAGGTTCACTGCAGGTGAGGTCACAGCGGGCAGTTGAGTCGCCGGCGGCAGCGTCGCTTCCGCTCTGGTGGGGGGCACAAGCTCCAACCCGCAGGCGATCGTCGCCAGCAGCAATGTCAAAGCTGCCAGCGAGAGAAAAAACCTTCGGTTTACCATCCGCACCTACCCATTCTTCAGACACCGGTGCGCTGAAAAGAAATTCATTTTCTTTTCAACGCGGCAAGCTCTTCAAATAATTCGCGTTCACGATCGCTCAGGCGTTCGGGCAGATTGACGATAAGTTCGGCGAACAAATCCCCTCTTTTTGAGGGATTCTTCAAGCTCGGCATGCCCCGCCCTTTGAGGCGGAACGTCTGTCCAGGCTGGCTGCCGGGCGGTACGGTAAGGATCACATCGCCGCCAAGCGTAGGGAGCTCCACTTCACCGCCCAGAACCGCAGTGTAGAGGTCGACGTTGACCTTCGTCCGCAGGTCGTCCCTCTGGCGCTTGAAGCGCGGGTCGTCTTCCACCTTTACACGAAGATATAGGTCGCCCGAGCCGGCGGCTCCAAGTTCGCCTTTGCCGCTTACCCGCACGCGCGTCCCGGTCCGGGATCCGGGGGGGATCGATACTTCAAGCCTGCGCCCGTCGCGCTGGATGGTCCGTTTGGTGCCCGAATACGCTTCGGTCAGGCTGATCGCGATTGGCTGTTCGATATCACGGCCGCGCCGCGCGGTTCGCGCCTGACGCCCGAATCCTCCCGCGGCCTGTGCCGCGCCGCCGCCGAAAATGGCGTTGAAGAAATCTGAAAAACCCCCGCCTCCGAACATGTCACCGAGATCGCCGACCTCGACGTGCACATTTCCACCTCCCGGAAACCCGGAGGCCCATTGGGACCAATCAAAGTTGCCCGGATCACGGCCGGTGCGTTCCCAGGCCTTGAACGAAGAACCGAGCTGATCGTATTTGGCGCGCTTCTTTGAATCCCCCAGCACCTCATACGCTTCGTTGATCTCCTTGAAGCGCGCTTCGGCGGAAGCATCATCTGGATTTTTGTCGGGGTGATATTTCAGCGCAAGCTTACGGTAGGTCTTTTTAATCTCTTCATCGCTGGCGTTGCGATCGACGCCCAGAATTTTGTAGTAATCCTTATATTCCATCTCTTTAGTCTTTGTTCTGTCGAAAAGTATGCTTCATTATAGCTTTTAAGCTGTTGCCCCCGCTGCTTAAGAAATTCTAACACCAACGCGAGCCAAATGTGGGGGTTGTGGCACCTTCAGGCAATGTAAGCAAGGCACAAACCGTGCTATCATTACCCTATGATGAACAGGATTAACCTGGAGCGAGTGCTGGTCGTCGACGAGGATCCTGATGTGCTTGATCAGATGGCGCGTGAGATCCTCAAACCGATGGGTTACCGGGTTGCAACGGCAGGAGATGCGGGTTCAGCCATCCAGCAGGCACTTCAATTTGGCCCCGATCTGATCATCGCCAGCCTGACCCTCCCCGGATTAAGCGGTAAAGATTTGCTCGTCGCGCTGCGTTCGCAGGGGACCGATGTACCCATGCTCGTCACCGCCCCTGCAGGTATGGAGGCGGATGCCATTCAAGCGTTCCGTCTGGGAGCGCATGACTACCTGGTTAAACCGTTGCGTGAGGCGGAAGTCGTCGCTGCGCTGGAACGGGTGATCAAGGAAATCAGGCTGCGCAGGGAACACCGGCAGCTGGCGCAACAATTGGCAGAGAGCAATCGACAGCTAGAACGCCGGGTGCGTGAGCTGACCACGCTGTTTGGTCTCGGCAAGACGGTCACCTCAACGACACATCAAGGGCAGCTCTTTGCCAAGCTTATCGAAGGCAGCCTTTACGTGACGGAAGCGGACATGGGCTGGGTGCTGGTGCGTAAGGAAGGTTCGGACGATCTGTTCCTGCGCGCCGAGAAGAACCTCCCGCAGAAACTGCGCACACGAATTTCTGAGCCCTGGGATGATGGCGTGAGTTCTCTGGTCATGCTTTCGGGTGAGGCGCTCGCGATCCACGGTGAAGGTATTTCGAAATTCAAACTCTCTACATTTGCGTCGGCGGCATTGATTGCGCCGATCCGGGTTAAGGATCAGCCGATCGGCGTACTTTGCGTCGCCCGGACCGCACAAAATCCCTTCAGCGAACGGCAGCTGGTGATGCTGGAAGCGGTCGCGGATTACGCTTCCATATCGCTTGTAAACGCCCGCTTGTTCCAGGCTCTGGAAAGTCGTGCGCACCGGCTAGAGCAGCAAATCCGACACTCAATCGGCGGAATTCAGGTTGACACGGATTGGCTGGAGGATATCCATCGCAATTTGCGCGCCGCACGCGGAGAGATCCAGTTGCTCCGGGATGAGGACCAGTCGTCATCGGGTCCGGCGCTGCAGACTGTTTCGCAGGATCTGGAAGCAGTCATTTCCAAGCTCGCAGCAGTGATTGCAGATCAAGATGAGGACACCGGACTGGGCTGAGACTCGTCCCGAATCGCGCCCCCGCGATTGAGCATGCGAAATCGATCCAAAATGAAGAAATGGACGTCAACGGATGGAAGTCATGGCCGATGCTTTAATTCTGGTCGTTGAGGATAATGAAGATATTCGCGAGTTCATTGAGGAGAGTTTGCTTTCCCCGGCAGGCTACCAGGTCCACAGCGTAAAGCATGGTATCCAGGCGGTGGAATACCTCGAGCAGCACGACCCCGATCTGGTGATCACCGATTACCACATGCCACAACTTAATGGTTTGGAATTGCTGCAGCGCATCCAGCAGCGTACGCCTGGATTGCCGGTGATCATGATGTCCTCCGAGCGTTCGGAGCTGCTCGTCGTGGAGGCGATGCGTTCTGGCGCGGCGGATTTCCTGATCAAACCATTCGATCAAGATACGCTCATGCGCGCAGTTCAGTCGGTACTTGAGGGAGAACCATCTTTTCCGGAAACCCAAACCAGGCCCAGCAGTGAATCGGGCCGGCGCGTCCGTGAACTTGAAACCTTGATCCGCATCGGTCGTACGGTGACGGAAGTTCTTGATCTGGATGAGACTCTGATGCGTGTCGTTGAAGCTGCGGTTCAATTGACTGACGCCGAAGAGGGCAGCTTACTTCTGCTTGACGCTGAGGGCGGCGATCTGTACATGCGCGCCTCAAAAAATTTCGATGAAGATTTTGTGAAGACCTTCCGTCTGCGCGTGCGCGATTCGCTGGCCGGTCAGGTCATCGAAACCGGCAAGCCGATCCTGCTCGATGAAGGTTCGCCGCAAAAAATTAAGACTGCCTACCTGGTGCATTCGCTAATCTATGTCCCTCTGCGGGCACGCGGCAAGATCATCGGTGTGCTCGGGGTGGACAACCGTAAGGCCGGGCGGTTATTGGAGCAGCACGATGTCGCCGTGATGACCGCATTGGCAGACTACGCCGCGATCGCAATTGATAACGCGCAACTGTTCCAGGCCTCTGAAGAGGAGCGCAGCAAGCTTGAAACGATTCTCGCTCAGACTGAGAACGGCGTCATTGTCGTCGATGAGGACAATCGAGTTGTGATGATTAACAGCTCAGCCGAGCGGATCTTTGGCGTGCGCGGAGATTACGAGGGGCTCTCCGCAGCCGAGGTGTTCGATCACGAACGTTTGCTCGAGTTTTTACGCTTCGACCAACACGGATCATACAAGGACGAATTGGAACTCGAGGATGGTCGCGTGTTCAATGTTGTTCGCTCACCGATCCGGAATATCGGCCAGGCCGTGGTGCTGCACGACATCACTCATTTCAAAGAGTTAGATCGGATCAAGTCTGAGTTCGTCACCACCGTTTCGCATGATCTGCGTTCACCGCTCACGGCGATCCTGGGTTATATCGAGCTCATCGAGCAAGCGGGTCCACTAAACGAAGCCCAAACCGGATTCGTTGAGCGTGTCCTCATGAGCGTGGAGCAGATCACCGCGCTGGTGACCAACCTGCTGGATCTCGGCAGGATCGAGTCGGGCCTCGACACTTCCAAGGAGCAAGCCGATCTGGCAAAGCTTGCGCACTATGCTCTGGATGGACTGCGTTCGACGGCCAGGACGAGCAAGGTTGAGCTGCAGGTGCAGATCGCAGATGCGCTTCCGGCCGTATACGGAGATCCAGTGCGCTTGAGGCAGATGATCAGTAATTTGCTGGATAACGCGATCAAGTACACTCCGGAAGGTGGAAGGGTGGTGCTGGTCACCGAGGCAGAAGACGACCAGGTGATTCTGCAGGTCAGCGACACCGGCCCAGGCATCCCGGCTTCGGATCAACCGTACCTTTTTGATAAATTTTTTCGGGCGAGCAATGTGCCCCGGGATCTGGCTGGAACCGGTTTGGGGCTTTCGATTGTCAAGTCGATTGTGGAGCAGCACCAGGGAAGGATCTGGGTCGATTCGCAAATCGGGGAAGGCACAAAGTTCACGGTTGTCCTGCCGGCGATTTCCGGTTGATCGAGGTGATGTTCAAGATCAAGTGCGCAGGCCCGGCCTGCGCACTTGGGGTTAAAAGATGCCTCCGCCGGGGCGGTGAGGGGGGTAAACCCGGCGGAGGCCTTCGCCAAAGGAGGAGACAGCGATGAGCATTAGGGGTGCCCCGTCTCTCGTCTCCGATCGTTATAATACTCTCCCGACATGGGTGAAGGTATTGCAGAAGGTCATTCAGCCAGGGTGACATTAGTCCACCAACCGGCGTCGGGAAAATTGGTGCCGTGGAGTGGATCCGTGTGGCTCACCGGATCGGGGCATCCTCACGATCCGCGATTGGTTTCTGATTATGATATGGATGCTCTTGACTGGATGATCCCACTTCGAGCAGAGGTTTGATCTGACGATGGATGATCGCGAAAAGCTGCGTAAGCGCCTTAACCGGCTGGGTCAGCGTAAGACCGCTCGCCCCACACCCGGGCTTGTTAGAAAGGCCTCCGCGCCGCGAACGGAGCTGCCGGGGCGGGAGATCGAAACCCCTGCTGGCTTTGCTTTCAGGATTGAAATTGATTACCCATTCACTTACCAGCACGGTCATCGTCAGCTGAGCGACCTTTCCGGGTTTCACCCTTCATTCGCCGCGCAAGTGGCCAAGGATCCCGCGCTCGGTGGTGTGGGCCTGTCCGATCTCGTCTTTCTGGACACCGAAACAACCGGACTGGTGGGCGGTGCAGGGACGATCGCTTTTCTGGTTGGCATTGGTTTCTTCTCGGACAGCGGCTTTGAACTGCGCCAATATTTTCTGCGTGATCCCGGGGAAGAGCGCAGCATGCTGCTCGCGCTGGAGCAGGATCTGCTCAGCCGGGCGGCATTTGTGACGTTCAACGGGCGTGCGTTTGACGTGCCGCTGCTGGAGATGCGCTACAGCATCGGGGCGCGAAAACGATGGCAGCTCAGTCAGTGGCCGCACTTCGACTTGCTCTACCCCGCACGGCGTTTATGGCGCCGGACGCTCCCAAACTGCCGTCTCGGGACGATCGAGCAGCAGGTACTCGACGTGCGGCGGACGGATGAGGATGTCCCCGGCGAATTGATCCCCGGCTTGTATCTGGATTACCTGCGCAGCGGGGATGTGACCGAAATGCGCAAGGTGGTTTACCACAACGCCGTCGACATCCTCAGCCTGGTCGGTTTGACGGCTGAGATCCTGCAGAAGCATGATCAAGGTGGGGTCCCAGCGCTGGAGCCAGGGGAAGCGTTGGGTTTAGCGCGCTGGCATCACGGGGCCGGCAGAAGCGAAGAAGCCCGGACGGCATACCGGGCTGCGCTTGAGGGCGATGATGCTGATGTGAAGGTTGAAGCCCTGCGCCATTACACGCTGCACTTGAAACGTGAAGATCGCCGGGAGGAAGCGATCTCAAGCTGGGAGCTCTGGCACGACCTGGCTGCTGCTGATCCCCGGCCTTGCATTGAGCTCGCGATGTACTATGAATGGCATGCGGATGATTTAGAGCAGGCGAGAGGATGGGCGCGGGAAGCCCTCTTGTGTCTATCCCATTGGCCGGCAGGCTGGCGCCGGGAGCAAATGTGGGATCAGATTGAACATCGCCTCCGCCGCATTACCCGGAAATTGGAGCACGCTTAGGCTGCGATCCTGCGGTCACTCCAGAAGTTCCCCTTGTTGTGAACTAATCCTCGAGCTGCGCGACCACGTTCTGGATGCGTGTGCGCGCTTCTTCGCCGACCGATAGAAGTTCTTCACTTTCGCCAAATCTCCCGGCGGTCAGCATGGCTGCCGGATTAACTAGCGAGACGATGACTTCATCTTCTTCGACTTGCTCGAGCGTGACATTGCACGGCAGCATGATGCCGATCGCGGGGTCGCTGGTGAGCGCTCTATGCGCGAGAGGGGGATTGCAGGCACCCAGGATCACGTACGGTCTGAAGTCGATCCCTAATTTCTCCTTCATCGTCGCACGGACATCGATGCGGGTAAGTACACCAAAGCCCTGGGCTTTCAACGCCGCGACCACGCGCTCCAGAGCGGAGTCGAAGTCGGATCGTAAGATGACCGTTAAGGAAAGATTTTCTGTCATTGCAGGACCTCCTGGCGCGCGGCTGCGGCGAGGTGTGCCTTTGCTGTGGTTCACGCCGCGCCGTGGTTGTCGTCCAACTCGCTGCGCACCGCCTGGTAAAGGTGTTCGGCTTTCAGTTTGTGAAGCGTGTAGCACGGTCCACCGAGGTGCTCGGCCAGATTTTGTGCCAGGCCTTGATCAAAGGCGGCATGTTCCATGTTGATGACAACCGAGCGGATGTCCGCCTCCTGGATGCGATCGGCCATTCGGAGCGCTTCCTCCTGCGGAGGCAGATCGCCCATCGAGACGTTTCCGGCGCCATCCGTGAGCAAGATCAGCAGCGGGAGCACGTCCGGGTGCAGGACCTTTTCTTTGCGGAAGATCTCATAGGCCAGGTGTAGGCCGGCCGAGAGCGGGGTCTTGCCGCCAACCGGTATATCGGTAAGGGCGCGCTGCGCAAGCTGCACGGAATTGGTCGGTGGCAAAACGGTGATGGCGCGATCTTTTTGAAACACGATCAGCCCCACACGGTCTCTACGCTGGTATGCGTCGGTGAGCAGAGAGAGGATGGCGCCCTTGGTCGCAGACATCCGTTCAGCGACGGCCATCGACCACGACGCGTCGACGACAAACAGGATCAGGTTCGCGGCCCGTCGCACACGGACTTTACGCTGCAGGTCAGAAGGCAGAATTGAAAAGGCAACCTTCTCGCGCTGCTCTTCACGGTCGCGCTGGAAAGGTGCGGCTGCCCGCAAGGTTGCGTCGAAGGCAATATCGCTGGTTTTCTCATGCGCCGGGCGCGACTGAATATACCGTCCACGTTTACGGTCGGTGCGGGTGCGAGTTCGTCGGCCGCCTTGTTTGCGGCTTAGCCGGTCGATATTCCCCTCGATTTTTCTGGGGACGAAATCTTCACCGATCTTGACCTTATCGCCGCCCTCCCACCAGCGTGCATTCAGCGAATCGGGTGGGCTCTGGCGGATGGGATCGGCGTCGCCGCGCTCTTCGGAGAGCTCGGCGTCATCTTCGCTCAGGCTTGGTTGGGAGCTTTTTTTTTAATATCCGGATCGTCTTCGCCGCCGGGTGAATCCATCAACTGTTCATCGTTGTTGAAATCTTGTTGGAATTGCTCGATGAGATTCTGTATCTCCTCCAGACCAACATCGGCTTGCTGAAAAGGTCCGCGTTTGATGCGGTGGGGAAGTGCGAGTTCGGCGGCGATGGCGATGTCGCGATCGGAAATTTCGGTGCGTCCTTCGAAGGCTGCGTGGGCACGGGCCGACTTCAAAATCACCAGGTCGGCACGGTGTCCGTCAACATGCATTGCTGCGGTAAGCGCCGCGATCGAGAGCAGATCGCGTTTTGTATAGGTCACATCCTGGAGGATGTCCTGCGCGGATTTGATCTCGTTGGAAAGTTTGCGTTCCTTATCGAGCCAGGCTGCCCGGAAGCCTTCGGGATCGCTCTCGTAAGCCAGGTTGCGCTCCATGATCGCGACCCTCTGGTAGGCGTCATGCAGGCCGTGTATCTGAACGGACAGTGCAAAGCGGTCCAGAAGTTGAGGGCGCAAGTCGCCCTCCTCGGGGTTCATCGTACCGACGAGGATGTAGCGTGATGGATGGCTGAAGGAGATCCCCTCACGTTCGACGATGTTCATGCCGAGCGCGGCGGAGTCGAGCAGCAAATCGACGACGTGGTCATCGAGCAGGTTCACTTCATCGATGTAGAGCAGCCCCCGGTTTGCAGAGGCGAGCACACCTGGCTCAAAGTGCCGTTCGCCTTCTTTAATGGCGCGCTCGATATCGAGCGTGCCGACGACACGGTCTTCGGTTGCGGAAACGGGAAGGTCAACAAAGGATGTTTTGCGGGTTTCTATTGGGAGTGATTCGTGGTGCGACACGCGTTCCTTACATTCCGTGCACCACGATGCCGGGTCATGGGGGTCACAGCCAAAACGGCAATCGGCGACCACTTCGACATCTGGCAGCAGCGCCGCCAGCGCGCGCGCGGCGGTGGATTTTGCGGTTCCGCGCTCTCCCCGGATCAAGACACCCCCGATGCGCGGATTGACGGCGTTCAGGATCAGGGCGCGCAACATGCGCTCCTGTCCGACGATTGCGGTGAATGGATACACTTCAGCCATGTGTGATTGCTCCCGGCGAGGATTATACCGTATCGCTGAACAGGTATAAGTGAAAGGTTTACTTCGCGTGTGTTCGCTTTTATAATGCCCAGCAATTCATCAAGTGGAGACCGATATATTTATGGATCAGAATGACAAACTCGCAACGGGTTCAACTATGCCTGGCGAGAGGCCCGAAATAGGTGAGCATCCGATGCATGCGCTGCTGGATGCCGAATCCTACGAACTGGAAACCCCTCAACGTGGTGAGATTCGCACCGGCACGATCGCGCGGGTGAGCGAAAATGACATCCTTGTTGACGTCGGGGCAAAATCGGAAGGCATCATCCTCGGCCGTGAACTCGACCGTCTCTCTGAGGAGGAACGCTCCGGGTTTGAGGTTGGCGATGAGATTCAAGTGTATGTCGTCCGTTCCGCCGATCGCGATGGGACGATATTGTTGTCGATTTCGCGCGCCGAAGAAGAACAAGACTGGCAGCAGGCCGAAGAGTACATGGAAAGCCAGGAGCCGTACGAAGGCTTGATCGATGGCTACAACAAGGGCGGCTTGATCGTGAAGCTTGGCCGGCTGCGCGGCTTCGTGCCCGCGTCCCAGGTGAGCATCTCCCGCCGGCGCCGTTCAGACGGTGAAACCCCGGACGACCGCTGGGGCGACATGGTCGGTGAGCCGATCATCACGCGTGTGATCGAGGTTGATCAGCGCAGAAACCGGCTGATCCTTTCTGAACGTGCCGCTTCGCGCGAGGCCCGCGATGCTTTGAAGGAACGCCTGATTTCAGAACTGCAGCCCGGAGAGGTTCGCCAGGGGACGGTGATCAGCCTGGCAGATTTTGGAGCTTTTGTGGATATCGGCGGCGCGGATGGCTTGATCCATATCTCCGAACTTTCCTGGAAGCGCATTGAAAACCCCTCCGAGATCCTCGAGGTCGGGCAAGAGATCGACGTCAAGGTTCTCAATGTCGATGCAGAGCGCAAGCGCATTAGCCTGTCACTGCGTGATCTGGCAAGTGACCCCTGGGACAAGGTGATGAAGGGGTTCGAAGAAGGGCAGCTGGTGGAGGGCACGATCACCAAACTCACCAAGTTCGGTGCGTTTGCAGCGCTGAAGGGCACGGAAGAGTACGAGATCGAGGGGTTGATCCACATTTCCGAGCTATCGGATGATCATATCGAGCACCCGCGTGAAGTCCTTCAGGAAGGCCAGGATGTGGCGATGCGCTTGATCAAGATCGATGACGAGCGCCGTCGCATCGGATTGAGCCTCAAGCAGGTTGATTCGGCTGAATTTGCTGATGTCGATTGGCGTACGGCGATGGAGGATATCGAGGCGGAAGCAATCGACGGGATCGAAGTTACCCCGGCTGATGAGAGCCCAGATGCGGAAGAGCCGCAGGAAGAGCTGGAGGTGAGCCTCGAACTCGAGGAAGGTGCTGAACCGCAGACTGATCTGCCGCCTGAACCTGAAGGAGTAAGCCCGGACCCGGGTGAGGAACAGGAACCTGAAGGTTCCCAAGAATAGCTCAAAGGCCAGAAAATCACCGGGCGCAAAATCAGCGCCCGGTTTGCTTGTACGCCCGGCATGGGCGATAGCTAGGAGGTGAGAGTCCTCTTCGGGCGTTGATCCGACGAACCGCTAGCC